>NZ_CP017755.1:1355434-2033151 GCF_001854325.1 Cupriavidus malaysiensis | reverse complement strand
GAATCACTTCGTCGCTGCGGCTGTGGACCAGCAACAGCGGCAGGCCCAGCTCGTGCACGCGCGCTTCGTTGTCCCAGGGATTCGGCAGCAGCGGTGCCAGCCAGGGTGGCACGATGCCGGTCGCCACGGCCGCGGCGCGCGCCGAACTGAAGCCGGCGGCGATCACCACGCCGGCCGGCGCCGGCCGCAGCGTGTCGATCAGGCCGAGCAGCACTCCCGTGCCGAGCGAGTAGCCCAGCACGTAGCGGCGCGGCGCCTCGGCGGTTGCCGCCAGGAAGCGCTGGTAGGCCTGGCGCCCGTCCTCTTCCAGATGGCGTACCGTGGGGTGACCGCTGCTGGCGCCATAGCCGCTGTAGTCGAACACAAAGCTGCTGATGCCCGCGCGGTAGAGCAGGGCCTGCGCGCGGGCCCAGTCGGAGAGGCTCTCGTCGTCACCGTGGTACACCAGCAGCGCCGGCGCATCGCGCTCGGCGGCGCGCACGAAAGATGCATGCAAGGTGCGGTCGCCGCTGTCGAAGGTGGACTGTTGCGACGGTACGCCGAAGTCTTCCGGGGTCAGCGGGCCGAGGCGGGACGGCTGGAAGGCGCCGTGCTCGACCGCGAGGTAGAGGGCCTCGCGGCCCAGCGCCACCAGCAGCGCGGCGCAGGCGGCGCCGGCGAGCCAGCGTGCCAGCGGGAAGGGTTTGCGTGAGCTCGGGCGGGTCATCGGCCGCTCCGGTCGGGACGGGCAGGGGATCGGGTCAGGACTTGCATGGCAGGAGTGTAGCCGCATCGGCGGGGCGCGGCATCCCCGGGGCGGGTTCCGCGGGGCTCAGCGTGCAACAGCTTCGCGCAGGGTACGGTCCAGCCAGTCGGGATCGTCGTGCGGCAGGTCGTGGCCGGCCCAGGGATGGCAGCGCAGCTCCGCCCGCCAGGCGCCGGCCAGTCGCTCGGAGCAGCGCGGGCTGACCAATCCATCGCCGGCCGATGACAGCAGCAGCACCGGGCAGGCGGGCGCGCCCGGGCGGGCGCGGAATCGGGCCGCGGCGAACAGCTGGCGCAGTGCCGCGGCGCGGCTGACCGGCGCGCTGGCACCGATCTCGCTCCAGGCGCTCAGGTCGGCGTCGAGCGTATCCGTGCGCCGGCAGGTCAGCGCGTGGATGAGGCGTTCGCGTTCGGCGTGGCGCGGCCAGCGCGCGGCGAGCGCCAGCAGCGCGGGCCAGGCGCGCGGGCGCAGCCGCTGGTCGACGCGGCAATAGGGCCGCATGCTGGTGTTGATCAGGACCAGAGCGGCCACCTCGCCGGGATGCTGCTGCGCCCAGTCGAGCGCCACCATGCCGCCCAGCGACATGGCGAGCAGGCGGTAGGGCGGCCGCAGCCCCGCTGCGCACGCCTGCGCGCGCACGAAGTCGCGCATGGCGCCGACCGTGAGCGGTGCCGGCACCCGCGCATGGCGGCCGCAGCCGGGCAGGTCGACCAGCACGGCCGGCCCCAGGCCCTGCGCGGCCATGCGTGCCGGCAGTTCGGCCCAGTGCCGCCCTTCGCGCGAGAGGCCGCGCAGCAGCAGCCACGGAGCGCCGCTCACCGGCGCTCCCCGCCGAGCCAGTGGGCGGCCGCGGCCTGGCGCAGGCGCTCGCGTTGCTCGTCGTGCGGCAGCCAGCGCTGCGGCGCCACCGCCAGGCGGCCGAGGAAATCGAACAGGCTGACGTGGCGCCGCAGCACGCGCGCGGTGCGGTGGGCCATGATGGGGTTGAAGATACCCTGGCGCGAGAAGAGCTGGCGCGGGTTCTTCTTGATCCAGAGCCAGGAGCCGAGTTCGAGCGTCATCGGCAGGAACAGGTTGGGCGCCCGCGCACGGTCGTAGGCGTAGTCCCACAGGTCGCCGTGCAGCAGGTACTGCTGGCTCTGCGGCTCGAAGGCGTAGCCGTGGTGCGGGTGGGCCTGCTCGAACAAGGTCTTGAGCAGGAACATCTCGGCCAGGTGAGGCATGGGCCGGGTGGTGCGCGCATAGGGAAACCAGATGCTGTCGCGCCAGCCGTAGCCGGAGTGGCAGTCCACGGCGAAGCTGAGCGGGCGCGGCAGCAGTTCCTCCTCGACCACGCGCAGCATGGCGGCGCTTTCGCTCTCCATCGGCGCGCCGGCGCGGCCGCGGTACCACGGCAGCCAGGCGCCGTAGCGCTGGCCGCCGGCAAGGAAGGGCACCGCGCCCTCGGCGTCCTGCGGCGCATTGCGCATCAGGTCCACGCCGGCGGGGTTGGCGCGTGTGCCGGCCCACATGCCACCCGGATTGACGATCGGCATGAAGACCAGCCGCACGGATTCGAGCTGGCGCCGCAGCAGCTCATCCCATTCGAGCCGGCCCAGCAGCGCGCGCATATAGTCGAGCACCAGCAGCGTGCCGATCCGCTCCAGGCCGTGGATGCCGCCGAAGATGCCGATCGCCGGCGCCTGCGGCGCCTCGCTGCCGAGGCAGGCCACGTAGACGGCAAAGCGGTGGCCCTGCGTGCTGACCTCGCAGGCCACGCGCGCCCGCAGCACGCCGACGCCTGCCGCCAGGATGTCCTGGAGCTGCTCATACTCGGCAAAGCTGGCGCTGCGCGGGTCGGGCGATGCCATGCGCGTACGGTCTCCGGGGTCGCTTCTTCCGCCTCGTTCCACCGTATCCCGAGGCGGCGGCGGCAGTGATGATGGCGACGCTTTGTGAATCCGGCATGACATGGCCGCGACGGCGGGGGAAGTCCGGCCTGCCGGTGCCCGCGTGCCGCCGCCTCAGGCCGCCGATAGCGCGGCGCCGGCCGGGGCATCGGTGGATAGCGCCAGCACCGGCCAGCCGCGCGCGCGCGCCAGCGCCAGCAGCGAGGCGTCGGGGTTGACCGCGACCGGGTCGCTCACCTGCTCCAGCAGCGGGATGTCGTTGCGCGAATCACTGTAGAAGAATATGCGATCGAAGGCCTCGCGGCGCAGGTTCTGCGCCTGCAGCCACTGTGCCACGCGCACGACCTTGCCGGCGCCGAAGCTGGGCTCGCCTTCCAGTTCGCCGGTGAACTCACCGCTCCCATCGACCACGGCCTCCACCGCGATCAGATGCCGCACGCCCAACCGCACCGCGATCGGTTCGGCGACGAAGCGGCAGGTAGCCGTGACGATGCAGCACAGCGCTCCGTCGTGCCGGTGATGCGCCAGCAGCGCCGCGGCATCCGGCAGCAAAGCCGGTTCGATGACCTCGCGCATGAAGTCGGCGCGCCATTGCTCCAGCCGGAGGCGGGGGTGGCGCGCCAGCAGGCCGAGGGCAAAGCGCGCGTGGGCACGCGCGTCGAGCGTGCCGGCCTGGTAGGCCTCCAGCCAGCGCGCGTTGTAGTCATCCGCCTCGGCCGCGTCGAGGGCGCCGACGCGCACCAGGTAGCGTGTCCACTCGTACTCGCTGTCCAGCGGCAGCAAGGTGTGGTCGAGGTCGAACAGGGCGAGGCTGGTCATGCTTGGGGGCTCCTGGGGGAAAGCCGCAAGCATGTGGCAGTGGGGTGACTGGTGCGTGATGGTTTTCGTAAGTTTTTTGATGCTGGTATTGGATGGGACTTGGTGCCTGTCTTCGGGCGATGCTGGTCTGCGAGACAACGGCCTGTTTCGACCCCCTGCGGGGAGCCGACTCGCTTTCGTGAAGCAAGGCTTTTGCGCGTGGATTCGAGTGGTATCGGTCAGTGTGACAACGGCCTGTTTCGACTCCCCCTGCGGGGGAGCCGACCTACTTTCTTGGTCTTGCCCAAGAAAGTAGGCAAAGAAGGCGCGCCGGGTGCGGCTCAAAACCCCCTCGCGTGCTGGGGCAAAGAGCGGCCGGGCCCCAACTCGGATCGCCTTAAGGCGATCCTCAGACAGGGGGCCCTCTAATCCGCTCTTTGCCCCAGCCCGCGAGGCGCCGCACACGGCAGGGAACAGACGCCACGCCTCGCTGCGCTTCGGGCGGGCTGTGTTCGGCCAGCAGCTGGCCGAACACAAAGGCTTAGCAAACCTGGCCGTTATGCAAAAGCGAGCCCGCTCGCAGACCAACGGTTTGGCCTTTCCCTCCCGTGGGCGGCGCCTCGCGAATGGGCCCCGGCCGGTGAAAGCGTTCGTCCTTGCCATTGGTTTGAGGATGGGCCGGACGGCTATGGGTCAGGCGCACGCCCAGCCGGATGAGCCAGACCCCCAGGCCGGTGAGCTGACCCGGTTGTGAAGGACTGCCCCACGGCGCCCCCTTGTCGGCGTTGATACGCCAAGGCAGTCCGAAGTGGCGAAAGGCCTGGGCCAGGTGCTCCTGGACCACAGCGGTGTGGGTCTGCGTACAGGCGGCCAGCGTGACGGCGAAGCGGGAATGATCGTCCAGTACCGTCAATGGTGAGCACATCTGGCCATCGTGCGTGCGAAAGCCGCCCTTGAAATCCATTTGCCACAGCTGATTGGGCGCCGCATGTTCAAAGCGCTGCCACGGCTGGGCCTTGACTGAGGCTTCGGGTGAGATCAGGCCATGCCGATGCAGGATGGACGTCACGGTGCTCGGAGCCGGCACCGGTGTGTGGCCCAGATCCTGAAGCCGCCGGCTGATCTTGCGTCCGCCCCAAGCCGGGTGCTGCAGGCGCAGGGCGACGACCAGTCGCTCCAGTTCCTCCGCCGTTCGGGTCGGACTGGTCGCGGGCCGGCGCGACCGCTCGACCAAGCCAGCCATCTCCTGTTCGGTGTACCGAGCAATCCACTTATAGCCGGTCTGCGGGGAGATGCCGTAGCGTTGGCAAAGCTGGCGGCGATTGCAGCCCTCTTGCTGGGCGAGCAGGACGAATTCGTGGCGCAGGCTCATGGTGTCGCGTGGGCTCCAGGACATGACGGACTCCGGCAGAAACTCTGCCGTGAAGTGTCAACCATGTCCTCGCACACCTGTCCACCATGTCCCCGGTCTATACAGCGAGACCAAGAAAGTAAGCAAAGAAAGGCGACCCGGGTGCGGCGAACCCCCCTCGCGAATTGGCCCCGGCCGCCGCGCCCGTCCGAACTCGCGGCCTGCGGCCGCTCAGACAGCGGACGGGCTTCATCGGCGGCCGGGGCCAATTCGCGAGGCGCCGCACACGGGAGGGAAAGGCCAACCGTTGGTCTGCGAGCGGGCTCACTTTTGCATAACGGCCAGGTTTGCTAAGCCTTTGTGTTCGGCCAGCAGCTGGCCGAACACAGCCCACCCGAAGCGAAGCGAGGCGTGGCGTCTGTTCCCTGCCGTGTGCGGCGCCTCGCGGGCTGGGGCAAGGAGCGGAAAAGAGGGCCCCCTGTCTGAGGATCGCCTTAAGGCGATCCGAGTTGGGGCCCGGCCGCTCTTTGCCCCAGCACGCGAGGGGGTTTTAAGCCGCACCCGGCGCGCCTTCTTTGCCTACTTTCTTGGCAAGACAAGAAAGTAGGTCGGCTCCCCGCAGGGGAGTCGAAACAGGCTTTTGCCTCGCACACCGACATCGCCCCAACCAAAGCACCAAGTCACGAGAGCCGAAACAGGCCGTTGCCCCGCATACCAACACCGCCCGACATGCACCACGCCCACCCAGCAAGAACCCCTCATCACCATGTGGTTGCAAAACAAAACCATGCCTTGTAAATTCCATCTGGTTTTATTTTGCAACCAAAAAAGATGGAGGAACGAACGATGACCGATCACGCGACAACATTGGCTGGCACCTTCCCCTATACCCCCCATTTCACCGACAGCCCCGGCTTCCGCATGCACTACGTCGATGAAGGCCCCGCCGACGGC
Source organism: Cupriavidus malaysiensis (assembly GCF_001854325.1). Classification (NCBI taxonomy): domain Bacteria; kingdom Pseudomonadati; phylum Pseudomonadota; class Betaproteobacteria; order Burkholderiales; family Burkholderiaceae; genus Cupriavidus; species Cupriavidus malaysiensis. The sequence goes on along the minus strand of NZ_CP017755.1, from coordinate 2,027,414 downwards.
GAAGTCCTGCTCTGCCTGCACGGCGAGCCAACCTGGGGCTACCTGTTCCGCGATCTCATCAAGACGCTGCGCGGGACCTGGCGCGTAGTCGTTCCCGACCATATGGGATTCGGCAAGAGCGAAACGCCCCAAGGCCGCAGTTACTGGCTGCAGGACCACATCGACAATCTCGAACGATTGGTCCTGTCGCTCGACCTCACCGGCATCACGCTCGTGATGCACGACTTCGGCGGTCCTGTCGGAATGGGGCTGGCAGCCCGCCATCCGGACCGGATCCGCCGCGTTATCAGCGCCAACGGTCCGACTCCCTTCGGGCAGGCGACCCTGCCGCAGCGAGTCATGGCGAATGCCGCCGAGTCACCGTGGTTCCGGTGGATCGCCAAGGCCGAAGCGGACGGCAGCCTGGAAACCGTGCTGGGCCAGCTCGGCTTCAATATCCTGAGCACGCTGAAACTGAACGGCTTCGAACACAACGCCATCATCAGCGATGCCTGGCTGGCGGCCTATGCCGCGCCATTCGCCACGCCGGCCGACTGCCTGGGCGCCATCGGCTGGGCCAAGGGATTCGCCACCGGTGCTCACCGCTTCGAAACGCCCGATGCGGCGGCGGAGCGGGCGATCCGCGGCAAACCGGCGCTCGCGATCTGGGGGGAGGCGGACCGCACGCTCGGCGCTGAGCATTTCCTGCCCCTGTTCACCGAGATCTTTCCCGCGGCGCCGGTCAAGCGCCTGGCGGGAGTCGGCCACTATTGCCTGGAAGATGCCCCGGCTGCCGTGGCCGGCCTGGTCTCGGCGTTCATGCGCCAGACCTGAGCGGGTCGCGCGCACCGCCATGGGAAGCTCAGCCAGGAAGGGGAGCAGCGCCAAGGGCAAAGAATGGGAGAGCAAGCCAATGCCGGCGCAAATGGCATGTTTCCCGGCAGCATGCGCTGCCACGGCGGCGCCCACGCGGATCAGTTGGTCGCGCAGGGGCGGAAGATCGCGTTGATCGCCGCGCCGCTCGCGGCAGTCCGCATGTAGCCGAAGCTGCCTTGCTCCTGCATCTCACGCGCGGCCTGCATGAAGGCGCCCAAGGCGCTGCGCGCCATCGCGCCTCCCACGCTGACGCGCCGGGCCCCGAGGGCAAACAGTTCCGGTGCGTTCAGCGTCGAGCCGCCGAAGCCGGCCAGGACGTTGACCGGCCTGTCCACCGCGCGTATCACCGTGGCGATATCCTCGCTGCGGCTCAGGCCCGGTGCATAGAGCACGTCGGCGCCGGCTTCCTGGAATGCCTGCAGCCGGGCGATCGTGTCTGCCAGGTCCTGCTTGCCGAGGAAGAAGTTCTCGGCCCGTGCCGTGAGGGTAAAGGGGATGGGCAGGGCGCGCGCGGCCTCCACCGCCGCGCGGATCCGTTCCGCGGCGAAGCCGATGTCGTAGAAGGGCGCGTCGGCGCGGCCGGTGACATCCTCGATGGAGGCGCCGACGACACCGGCCTGCGCGGCCTGCCGGATGGTGCGGGCCACATCTTCCGGCGCGTCGGCGTAGCCGTTCTCCAGGTCGGCGCTGACAGGCAGCCCGGTCGCCGCGGCAATCTCCTCCAGGTGGGCCAGCACCCGTTCGCGCGGCACCGCGCCGTCCGGCAGGCCGAGCGAGAAGGCAAGTCCCGCGCTGGTGGTGGCCAGCGCTTCGAAGCCGGCATGGGCTAGCAGGCGGGCCGTGCCGGCATCCCAGGGATTGGGAATGATGAAACCCTCGCCCTGGAAATGGCGATCGCGGAAGGCCTGGGCCTTCTTCCGATGCTCGGCAGAGAATGCTTGCATGATGAGGTCGCGGGCGCATGGCCCGACTGTGTGATGGGACGTAGATTTCACTGTGCATCGCCCCCGGAATCAAGGGAAATGTGCGCATGCCGGGGATGCCGGCCGGGCATGCCGGCGGGGGCTCCGGCATGCGCGGACCGCAGCGGGCCGCACCCGCTGCACCGGGGCGTGCTCCGGCCGCCCGCCCGGGGCAAGCACCCAGGGCGAGCACCCGGGCCGGTATCGAACGATGCGGCCCGTTATGCCTCAGGTCCGCGCCGGTGCCGGCGCCGGCCTGCGGGTCCCGACCCGTTCCCCGCCGCGCTCCTGCGGCAACACCAGGCAATCGAGGAAGGCCCCCAGCAGCCGTGTCCCCTTGCGGTTCTCCAGGCAATACAGGTACTCATGCAACACCGGTGGCTGGCACGAGAACGGCACCACCCGCAGCGCCGGGTCGTCCGGCACTTCGCCCAGGGGCACCACGCTCGCGCCCAGGCCCTGGCGGATCGCTTCGTAGATCGCCTCGCGGCTGCCGATCACGGTGTGCTGCGGCAGCTCGAAGCCGGCGTCGGCCAGCGCGGTCTCGGTCGCCTTGCGGGTCATCGAGCCGTGTTCGCGCATCAACAGGTGGCAGGTGGTGAGCTGGGCCAGGCTGACGCTGGTCTGGCACGCCAGCGCATGGGTGGGCGGCGCCACCAGCACGAGCGGGTCGGAGGCCAGCATCACGCGCGCCAGGCGGGGGTCGTCGACGGTGTGGGAGGAGATGGCGACGTCGATGCGGTACTCGAACAGCGCGTCCAGCATCTGCTGCGAGTTGCCGATGTCGATGCTGACGTCGATGGCGGGGTAGCGCTGGCGGAAGGCGGCCACGCTGCGCAGGATGTAGTACGGGCCGGTGGCACCGATGCGCAGGTTGCCGAAGCGCAGGTCGCCGGCGTTGCGCAGCAGGAAGTCGGCGCTGCCTTCCTGCTGCACCAGTTGCTCGACGATGGGCATCAGGGCCACGCCGACGTCGCTGAGGTCGACGCGGCTGGCGCGGCGGTAGAACAGTTCCACGCCGTAGAGGTCTTCGAGCTGGCGGATGCGGCCGGTGACGGTGGGCTGGCTGACGCGTAGCTGCTTGGCGGCGGTCGTGATGCTGCCCTGGCGGGCCACCTCGAAGAAGGTCATCAACAGGTCGCCGAGCATGATAGGGGTGGGAGAGTATGCGGGGCGCCAGTCTACGGGCGGTTTGTGACAGTCGCGTGGATGGCGTGCAGACAGGCGGCCTCCCTGGCCGGAAGGCCGCCTTGGCGAAGGCTGGTTCACTGAACCGGGGCGCAGGTGGGTGGCGGGCCGGCGGGCCGGCCCGCGCGGCGCATCAGCCCTGGCCCATGGCGGGATCGGAGACGCTGTCGGCGCCGGTCTCCAGGCGTCCGGCGAAGCGGCGCAGGAAGCCGCCCTGGGCGGTGGTCACGGTGAAATCGTACCAGTTGCCCTGGCGGCCCACCGGCCAGTGCTGCTCGATCTGCTTGCCGGCCGGGATCTCGTAGGTCCAGGGGCCGTCGCCGCGATAGGCGTTGGCGGTCACGGTGAAGGTGCAGGCAGCCGTGCCGGTGTTGATCAGGTCGAGGTAGACGTGGGCATTGGCCACGTCGTAGCAGACGCGGATCTCCGGCGCGCTGGCGCCGGGCACGCCGAGCGCGCTGACGTCGCCCTGGAAGGCGCGATGGAAGCCGTTCGGGCCAAGCACCCACAGGTCGTACTTGCCGCCGTCGCTGGCGAAGGTGTCCCAGCTGCCGCTGAGTTCCTTGCCCGGCTCGATCGCGTAGCGGCGCGGCACGCGGTCCAGGTGCAGGCGGTCATAGACGTGGAACACCGCGGCGGCCTTGCCGGTGTTGCGCAGGGCCAGCCAGACGCGGCGGCCGGCGTAGTCTTCGCGGGCGCTGACGTGCAGCTCGTAGGGCAGGGCCCGCGAAGGGCGCGAGCCGGTGGCCTGGGCCGGCAGTTTCTGCGCCGCCACGGTGGGCAGCGGTACCTGGGCCAGCAGGCCTTGCGCGGTACGGATGGCGTCGGCGCTGGTCTTGTCGCGGTTGGGCAGCGTGGGCAGCACCTCGCGGTTGGGGGTGACGAAGTTGAAGGCGGAGGTCAGGTCGCCGCAGACGGCGCGGCGGAAGGCGCTGATATTGGTCTCCGCAACGCCGAAGCGGGCTTCCAGGAAGCGCAGCACCGAGGTGTGGTCGAACACCTGCGAGTTGACCCAGCCGCCGCGGCTCCAGGGCGAGACCACGTACATCGGCACGCGCGGGCCCGGACCGTAGGGGTGCTGGTCGGTGTGATATTCGCCGTCGGCCGACATGGTCGCGCCGCCCGCCAGCACGCCCCCGTCGTAGGCCGGCGCGCACGGCGGCGGCACATGGTCGAAGAAGCCGTCGTTCTCGTCGAAGTTGATCAGCAGGACGGTGCGGCTCCAGATATCGGGATTGGCGGTGAGGGCATTGAGCACTTCCTGGGTGTACCACGCACCCTGCACCGGGCTGGACGGCCCGGGGTGCTCGGAGTAGGTGGCGGGTGCCACGATCCACGAGACCTGGGGCAGCTTGCCGGCGGCGATGTCGTCCTTGAAGGCCTGCAGGAAGCCCGCGTCCGGCATGGTGTTGCCGATGCCTTTGATGAGCGGGCTGATGGTCTCGTCATTGACGGTGTAGGCCGGATAGGGGCTGCCGTTGGCCGCGTTGCCGCGCGCGGCGTTGGCCTTGCGGTACTGGTCGAAGCCGGCGAGCGGGTTGTCGGTGTAGTTGTCCGGCATGTTCTGGTAGACCTTCCAGTTCACGCCGGCGGCCTGCAGGCGCTCCGGGTAGGTGGTCCAGCGGTAGTTGATGCCGGTGGCATCGAGCGAGTCGCCGCTGTTGTCGATCACCGGCCCGCCGAAGGCGCCGGTGGGATCGTTGGTGCCGGTCCAGTGGAACAGGCGGTTGGTATTGGTGCCGCCGTGGAACGAGCAGTGGTAGGCATCGCAGAGGGTGAAGGCATTGGCCAGGGCGAACTGGAAATCGAGTTCGGCCGAGGTGTAGTAGCCCATCGACTGCGTCTGCTTGTAGGTCGGCCACTTGTTCATGCGGCCGAGGTCCCAGGCGTTCTGCGCGTCGGGGTAGCTGTGCGGCGTGCCGCTGACGCGCTGGGCGTTGCCGGCCTGGCTGTCGAGGTGGTACGGCAGCACCGTGCGCGAGCCCGAGGTGTAGGTCTGCTGCCAGACGTTGAGGCCGCCGGCGAGCGGGATCGGGAAGCGGTCGCCGAAGCCGCGCACGCCCATCAGCGTGCCGAAATAGTGGTCGAAGGAGCGGTTCTCCTGCATCAGGATCACCACGTACTCGACGTCGCGGATGGTGCCCGTGGCGTTGTTGGCCGGGATGGCCAGGGCGCGGCGGATGGAAGGCGGGAAGGCGGCCAGGGCCGCGGCGGCGGCGGTGCCGCTGCCGGCCATGCGAAGGAAGTTGCGTCGGCTGGACGAAGTCATGTCAGTGCGTGCAGCGTGGAATGGTGGGCGGTTTCCGGCAGGCGCGGCGCTCAAGGCGCGCAGCGCTTCTGCGGCGTCTTGTCGGGCGTCTGGTTGGGCGCATCGGCGTCGGCCGCGGGCGTCGCCGGCGAGCCGGTGCCGCCGGTGGTGCCGGCATTGCCGCCGTCGCCGCCGCAGGCGGCCAGCGCGGCGCACAGCAGCGCGGCGCCGAGCCAGCGCATGCGCGCAAGAGTGTGGAGGAGTGGCGTCATGTCAGTGAGGTCCGATGATGAGGTTGGGCTGTCACGGCTGCAGCGAAGAGATCGGCTGGCGCGAGCCCGGGATCGACTTGAGCTCGTCCAGCGTCAGGGTGCGTGTCCAGATCGCCAGGTCGTTGAACTCCATCACGCCCTTGAGCGAGCCCGGATTGTTGGCGACGTAGTTATGCGTGGCGTCGTCGTTGACACCCCAGGTCTTGGTGCCGAGGCCGCCGAGCTTGCTGACGTCAGTGTTGGCGATGGCCTTGTTCTCGGTCTTCTGCAGGCCCAGCACGGGGTCGATGATGTAGGCGCTGAAGGTCTTGGCGGTGGCGTTGATCGACAGGGCGACATAGGCCCACTGGTTGGCGCTGACCTTCATGCCGGTGATGTCGTCGCGCTTGCCGCCGCTGCCGATGTTGAAGCGGAGCTCGCAGCTGCCCCACAGGGCGATGGCAATGCCAGGGTTGCTGCCGGTGTAGTAGTCCTTGTTCGACAGGATGGGCTCGCCGGTGCCGTTGCCCTGGGTGCAGTCCGTCTTGAACCAGAAGCCCATGGTGAACTGCGGGCTCAGCGCCAGGTCGGTGCCGCTGAAGGCCAGTTTGTAGGCATCGATGCGCGAGTCCACCTTGAGCGCGCCGCTGCCGAAGTTGTCGGTGCTGGCCGAGCCGCCGTCGGTGCCGGCGATCCACGGGCCGAGCGTGGAGGCGCCCTTGACGTCGACCGGAGGCAGCTTGTCGAAGCTGTAGTAGAGCGCCAGGTTATTGGTCAGCGTGGTCGCCAGCGGGGTCGGCCGGATGTAGTTCATCTGGGCCAGGTAGGACGTCGGCACGCCGTTGCGCACCAGCGTGTAGTTGAAGCGGTACAGGCCGCTGGCCAGGTCGAAGCCGCTGTCGTTGTACTGGGTGGTGCCGGCCGGCAGCGTCGCCACCGTCTTGCCGTCGCGCAGCAGGGTCATGCTGCCGCTGGCGGCGGACGGGTTCTGCCAGTTCAGCAGCAGCGCGTCGCCGTAGCGGCCGACGGTGGTGGCGATGCCGCGCACGCCGGTGGCGCTGGCGATCAGCGAGGCGCCGTCGGTGGCATTGCTGGCCGCGTCGGCGCGCACGCCGACATGGTCCAGCAGGGTCGGGGCGATGTCGGCGCCGCTGGGCAGCGCCGCCAGCTGGGCATTGTTGGTCGGGGCCGGACCGCCGGGGCTGGTCAGGTCTGCGTTGAGCGCCTTGTTGAGCGCGATGAAGGCGGTGCGGTTCTCCAGCATCGGCACCGAGGTGGTGGCGCCGGTGGCGTCCAGGCCGTGGCTGGCCGTGACCAGTACCAGCCAGTCCTCGCCGGGGTTGGCCTTGCGGCGCTCGGCGACGGCAGCCAGCAGCTTGCCGAGCGCGGCGTCGACACTGACCAGGGCGCTCGTGTAGGCGCTGCTTTCGAGGCCTGCCGCGGCCGCGGCGGCGGCGGGCGCGGTGTAGTGCGCGAACACCGTGTCGTAGCCCGCGCGCACCAGGCGCAGGCTGTTCTGGGTGACGCAGTCGTCGGCGCCGGCGCAGTCGACCAGGGTGTTCAGCGCGCCGCTGGCCTGGTCGGACTTGAGCAGGCCGGGCATCACCATCGAGCTGGTGGCGGCGCCGGCCTGGCGCGCGCTGCCGGCGGCGCTGCGCAGCCGGGCGAACAGCGTCGGCGCCTGCAGCTGGCTGGCGCTGTCGTCGGCGATGCCATGGCGGTTGCGCCAGGTGCCGCTCAGCACCGTGGCCCAGCTCGGCGCGTCCAGCGGTGCCTGCTCGGTCACCGTGCCGAGGGTGCCGCCGGTGGCGCTGGGCATCAGCGTGAGCTGGCCGAGATTCGGCAGCGCGTGCGCCAGCAGCGCCGACTGCAGCGCGGAATAGGTGGCGCCGTCCACGCCGACCAGCAGCACCTTCTTGCTGGCCGTCGCCGGTGTCTGGGTGCTGGGCGAGGGCGGGTTCTGCCCGCCCGATGCCGCAGCGCCGTCATCGCTGCCGCCGCAGGCGGCCAGCGTGCCGGCCAATGCCAGTCCGCACGCCAGGCGTGCGTGTCGAGTCCATGCCATCTGAGATTCCCCTTCTTCTGTTGTGCCGCGGCGCCTGTGTGCCACGGCGCTGGATGCGTGTCGGATTGCGCTCCCCGCAATGCGTACGCAGCGTAAGGAGGGGGCTTGTCATCGCAGTGACAGATGGGGAAAGAATCCTGATGCGGTCATTCGGATTCTTGGCCGAGCACCGGCTGAGCGGGCCGCGCACGGGGTTTGCCGCCGCGTGCGCGGGCAGGGCCGGGCCGCTCACCGGAGGGGGCGGGCCGGCGTCATGCGGGACGCTAGGAGGGGACCGGAGACCGGCGTATGCAGGCGGGCCGGCCCCCCTCAGGGAGGGCGGCCGGCCCGGCGCGGAAAAGAGGGAACGGTGCGGCGCGAGTGCGCGGCGCTCAGTTGCCGCCTTCGCTGTAGGGGTCGCGCGGGGCGGAAGACGAACGGCTGCCGTCAGTGAACGGATCGCGCAGGTCGCTGATGGTGCGCATGCCGTCGGTGTAGGGGTCGTGCGTGCCGGTGGCGCTCCGCGCTGCGGCGGCGTAATGGGCGTCGATCGACGGACGGGCCGCCCCGATCGCGCCCGGGGCTGCCTGCGCGGCGCAGACGCCGGTGCCCAGTGCGGCCGCGAGGGCCGCCATCCAGGCCATTCGATGATGAGGTGTCATGGGTTTCTCCTGCGGGTGACGGGGCATGCCCCAGGGGGAGCGGCGCGGGCGGCGGCGCATGGACAAGGGAGCGCCGCGCGCACCGTGCCTGGCGGGAGTCGGGTGCTTCCGCCGGGGCGCTTCCGCCGGGGGGCTGGCACGGGCCTTCCGGCCGCGCAGGGTGAGCATAGGAATCGGCGCCGGGCCTGCCAATGATGCAAATGCATCAATCCCGCAGCCAGCGTGCGTCCAGTGCGCATCCAGTGCGCGTTCGTGTGGCGCATTCAGAAGGCGGCGGCCTTGAGGTGCAGTACGAGTTCCGCGTTGGAGCGGATGCCCAGACGCTCGTGCGCGCCGGCGATGTGGTTGCGCACCGTGGCCGGCGCGATCGACAGCTTGCGCGCGATCGTCTTGTAGCTGTCGCCGGCCGCCAGGCATTGCGCGATGGCGAGTTCGCGCGCGGTCAGGCGGTCGACCGGGAGCCGTGTCCTGGCCCGCAGGAAGAGCGGCTCGCCGCCGAGCACGCGGCGCACGGCGATGGCTTCGCCGAGGAAGGCCGGCCGGCCCTGCGCGACCAGCGCGGCGCGCAGGGCTTCGGGCAGGTGCAGTGCCTCGGCCTGCGGCCACTCCGCGCGCAGCAGGTCGAGGAAGGCCGCTTCGGCGTGCAGGATGTAGCCGCTGAGGGCGACGATGGCGCCGGGATAGCGCTGCTCGCCGAAGGAGGGCGGCAGCGCTGCCAGCGCCAGCGACCGGTTGATGGCGAGGGCTTCCATCAAGTGGGGAACCAGGTGGTGGCACAGGCGTGTGTCGGCCGCGCTGAAGTGCTGGTTGGGGGCATGGCGGTACAGCGACAGGCTCTGTACCGTGCCGTCCTGGCCGGGTAGCACCGTGATGAGGCCGTTCGCATGGCGGAAGCGTCGTTTGTAGTCGAGCAGCGCCTTCTGCGAGGCGGCGCCGAACTCGCTCTCGGCATGAAAGCGTGCCGGCATGCCCGGGCTTGCCAGCGCACGCAAGGCCGCGGTGTCCTGCAGCGAGATGCTTTCGTACAGCAGCGGGGCTTCGGGGTCGTCGTGGAACAGATGCGCGCAAAGGAAATGGATGCCGTCCGGTGCGATCCGGCCGATGCCCCACTTGCCGGCGTCGAAATGCAGCGCACCCTGCAGTGTCCGCAGCACCGTGTCCTGGAACGAAGCCGCGTCGCATTCGTGCGCGCACCGGTAGAACTCGAGGATGAGGCGCGGAATATCCATGACGGCCTCCCGTTCATGCCCCCCGGCGTGCCCGGCAACTCTTTGCCCATGGTAGGCAAGATCCGCGCGCGCGGCCAAGCGGAATCGCAAGCGCGCCGCATTCGCGCGGCGCGCGCGGCGCCCGCGCTCAGGGATGGGTTCTGGAAATGCCACCCGAGGCGCGCGGCGGTGCGGCCGATGGTGGCGATGCCAGCGTGGCGCGCATGGCATATCGATAGCCGAACTCCTTCATTCCCGTCGCCGCGGCGTGTCGCTAGGATGGGCAGCACATGCCCGCCGGCAGGTGCCGCGGGCCGCGGCCGGAGCCTGCCCGCGCGGGCGGCGTGGCCGCGACACCTTCGCACAGGACAGAGGAGCCTTCATGCAACGCCGTCACGTTTTCCACGCCGCCACGCTCGCGCTGGCACTATCGCTGTCGGTCGGGGCCTTGCCGCTGGCCCGCGCCGCCGACCAGGTGGTGCGCCTGGGCACCATGAGCGGTCCCGACGCCCAGATCTGGGAAGTGGTGCGCGAGGTGGCCAAGCGCAAGGGTGTCGACGTGAAGATCGTCGAGTTCAATGACTACGCGCAGCCCAATGCGGCGCTGGATGCCGGCGATCTCGACGCCAACGGTTTCCAGCACCGTCCCTTCCTCGACAGCCAGGCGCAGGCGCGCCACTACAAGATCGTCAGCGTCGGCCTGACCTATGTGGCGCCGATGGGCTTCTATTCGCGCAAGGTGAAATCGCTGGGCGAGCTGCCGCGCGGTGCGCGCGTCGGCATCCAGAACGACCCCTCCAACGGCAACCGCGCACTGCTGCTGTTGCAGAAGGAAGGGCTGATCAAGCTGCGCGCCGGCGCGGGCACGGGCGGCCGCAACGCGACGCCGCTCGACGTGGTCGACAATCCGAAGCGGCTCAAGCTGGTGGAACTGGACTCGGCCATCCTGCCGCGCGCGCTCGCCGACCTCGACGCGGCGTCCATCAACACGGACTATGCCGTCAAGGCCGGCCTGTCGCCCACGCGCGATGCCATCGCCACCGAGGACCTGCGCGGTCCTTATGCCAACCTGATCGCAGTGCGCGAGCAGGACCAGGACAAGCCCTGGGTCAAGCCGCTGGTGGAGGCCTACCAGTCGCAGGAGGTGCGCGACTTCCTGGCCCGGCAGTTCCACGGCGCGATCCTGCCGGCCTTCTGAGGGGGGGCAGGGCCTGCCCCTGTTGCATCCTGCGGCGCGACGCGGGCCGCCGCCGGGCGGCGCCGACGATCCTCCGCGGCGCTCACTCCGTCAGCGCTTCCTCGACGAAGTGCAGCCGGTCGTTGCCCCAGAACAGCTCCTCGCCCACGATGAAGCTCGGCACGCCGAACACGCCGCGCGCCACCGCGGCTTCGGTGGCCTGCTTGAGGGCGTCCTTGACGGCAGGATCGTCGATCATGGCCAGCGCCGCGCGCGGGTCGAGGCCGGCCTGCGCGAGCACTGCGCCGATCTCGGCCGGATCGTTCAGGTTGCGCCCGTCCACCCACATGGCCTGGAAGATGGCCTGCACATAGCGCTGGAAGAGCGCCTCGTCCTGGCGCTGATAGCCCATCGCGGCCCGCATCAGCATCAAGGTGTTGATGGGGAAGTGCGGATTGTGGCGGAACGGCGCGCCATACTTCCTGGCCCAGCGCGCCAGGTCGGTCTTCGACCAGCGGCCCTTGGCGGGGATCTCCGCCGGACTGTGGTTGCCGGTGGCCTTGAACACCCCGCCGAGCAGGATGGGCCGCCAGGCGATGTCGGCGCCGGCGCGCTGCGCCACGCGCGGCGCCTCCAGGTAGGCGAGGTAGGAATAGGGGCTGCCGAAGTCGAAGAAGAACTCCAAGGTGCGGCGCGCGGACTGTTGCATGGTCTTGTCTCCTGTGTCGATGCCATGTCCATGTCGTGGGCGGGTCCGGAAGGGACCTGGCCGGAACGGTCGCGGTATATTTGTATGACGACCGTTTAGTCACGAACGTTAGGGCCGGGCATGCTTCATGTCAAGAGGACAAGGCGCGTCGGCAGGGGGGGCGGCAGGATGCCGCAAGGCGGGCGGGGAAGGGGAGAATGCCGCGCGCCGGGACAAAGCCGTCCTTGACAAGTCACGCCTCGCTTTATATCGTAAGATATGTTTTACGATATATCGGAGTGAATCCATGCATTCCCATCCCTTTGGCAGAGGTCTCGGCCGGCACTTGCTCGGTCATCTCTCCGAGCAGTTCGGCGAGCGTTTTGCGCGCCACGCCATCGGCCGCCACTCGCGCGGCGGCGGCCGCGGCTTCTGGAGCGGCTTCGGCGATGCCGATGGCGGCGACGGTACCGATGGCTTCGATGAGGGCGGCTGGCGGCGCGGGCGCAAGTTCAGCGCCGACGACCTGCAATTGCTGCTGCTGTCGCTGCTGGAAGAGCAGCCCAGCCACGGCTATGAACTGATCAAGGCGCTCGAGACACGCACCAGCGGCTTCTACAAGCCCAGCCCGGGCGTGATCTATCCCGCGCTGACCTATCTGGAAGAGGTTGGCTACGCCACCGTGGATAGCGAGGGCAACAAGAAGCGCTACCACCTCGCCCAGCCGGGGCGCGACCATCTCGAAGCCAACCGCGAGCGCCTGGCGCTGATGCTCGGCAAACTGCGGCACGTGGCGCGCAAGATGGAGTGGATGCGCCGCGCCATGGCCGGCGAAGCGCAGGTCGAGCCGGAGGCCGGCGGCTGGCTGCCAGAGTACGTGGCCGCGCGCCAGGGCCTGAAGCGCGCGCTGGTGCTGCGCGGCGAGGCCTCACCCGACGAACAGCGGCGCATCGCCGCCATCCTGCAGCGCGCCACCGCAGAGATCGAGGCGCCGGGCAAGGCCTGAGGCCGATGCCGGCGCACCCCGCTTTCCCACGCCTTGCCCGGCAAGGCGGATCGACAAGGAACTTCATGACGACACGCGACCTGACCGTGCAGCGCGTGCGCCATCCGCTCAAGATGCGGCTGGTGCAGGCGCTGCGTACCCGCCTGGTTTCCCCTCAACTGCTGCGCGTCACCTTCGGCGGCGACGACCTGGCCGACTTCCATTCGGGCTCCTTCGACGACCACGTCAAGGTGTTCTTTCCCGCCCCGGGGCAGGACCAGCCGGCGCTGCCCGAAGTCGGGCCGAACGGCCCGGTGTTCCCGGAAGGGGCGGCGCGGCCCGCCGCGCGCGACTACACCCCGCGCCGCTTCGACAACGCCGCGTGCGAGCTCGACATCGAGTTCGTGCTGCACGGCGACGGCCCCGCTTCGACCTGGGCGGCGCAGGCGCGTGCGGGCCAGTTCCTGGGCATCGGCGGGCCGCGCGGCTCCTTCGTGATCCCGCGCGAGTTCGACTGGCACCTGCTGGTGGGCGACGAGACCGCGTTGCCGGCGATCGGCCGCCGGCTGGAAGAACTGCCCGCGGGCAGCCAGGCGCTGGTGGTGGTGGAAGTGGCCAGCCCGATCGCGCAGATCCCGCTGCAGAGCGCCGCGCAGCTTACCGTGCGCTGGCTGCATCGCAACGGCGAGGCCGCCGAAGGCAGCCTGCTGGCGCCGGCGCTGCACGACCTGCAACTGCCGCCGGGCGAAGGCTATGCCTGGGCCGCCGGCGAAGCGCAGGCGATGCGTGCGGTGCGCCAGCACCTGGTGGGCGAACGCGGCATCGACAAGAGCCGCATCCGCGCCTCGGCCTACTGGAAGCGCGGTGCCTCGGCGGTGCACGAGACGCTGGAGGATTGAGCTTCGCGGCGGCGGGGCTGGCTGGGAGGGTTGGGATGGTTGGGTTTACACCATCGGCTTCGTCTTTTGGCTCGCGGGCTGGACCACACCGACGGCTTCGTCATGCGTGGCGCCTTGCTGAACCACCCCTCTCCCCAACCCTCTCCGTGCGGGGAGAGGGAGCCAAGACAGTGTGCTTGGCGATTGGTGTTGGTGCATCTCGTCGGCTCCGCCCAGTGCGATGGGCTTCGCGCCGCGCTGGTTTGCTCCCCTCTCCCGCTTGCGGGAGAGGGGCCGGGGGAGAGGGCAGGCGCCGGCAGCCCCGCCGCGCCATCCATCGCCCCGGCACGCCTTCCCGGGCAGATCGCCCGCGCTACAACCCGCGCGGCAGCTGCGTGGCAAACGCCTTGCGCATCGCGCGCACGATCAGGTCCTGCCGTGCGCGCGGCATGCGGGCCATGGTCGAGGCCACGCTGATGGCCGCCACCGGTTCGTCTTCCGCATCGCGCACCACCATGCCCACCGCCAGCACATCGCGCGTGGCATGGTTGCCGATCACCGACCAGCCGCGCTCGCGCGTGGCACGCACCAGGATGCGCATGCGTTCCGGCGTCATGCCGCCGTAGCGTTCGAGCGTGGCCCCGTTGGCCGCGATGACGTTTTCCACTTCGCGGTCCGGCAGCGCCGACAGCAGCGCCAGCCCGGCCGCGCCGACGCCGAGCGGCTGGCGCGTGCCGACCTGGATCACCAGCACCTGCACCGGATAGCTGCCCACGTGCCGCGCGATGCAGTGCGACAGCGCGCCTTCGCGTATCACCGCGAAGGCGGCGTCGCCGCAGGCTTCGCTGACCAGGGCCAGCACCGGCTGCAGGCGCGAGACCACCGCCGGCGTGCCGCGCGCCTGCGCCACCGCCGCCAGGCGCGGTCCGCCCACATAGCGGAAGCGCCCCTTCTGCGCCACATAGCCGCATTCGACCAAGGTGGAGAGCAGGCGGTAGACGGTGGCCCGCTCCAGGCCGGCGGCACGGCACAGGTCGACCACGCGCAGGCCTTCGCGGCCGCCCGCGAGGATGGCATCGAGCAATTGCAGGCCGCGCCGCAGCGTGCGGCTGCCGCTGTCCTCGACTGCATCGACTGCATCGGCGCTGTCCTCGCCAGGTGTGGCGATGGCGTGGGCGATGGTCGGACCGGCGGCAAAAACGTCCGGCTGGCGGACATTCCGGTTGGCGGGGAGGGAAGGCATGGGGAAGAATCTGCTGGTCGTAGGAGCCGTCCGCCAGTATGCCGCAGCGCGGCGCGAACGGCTCCCGGCAGAACAGAAAGAGGAGACAAGATGACCATGCAGACCCAGGGTCGCCGGCATTGGCTGGCGCTCATGGCGGCGCTCGCCTTCGGCGCGGCGCTGTCCCCGGCGGCGGCGCGTGCCGACGCCGCCAACTGGCCCACGCGGCCGATCCGCCTCGTCGTCGGCTATGCCGCCGGCGGCGCCACCGATGTGCTGGCGCGCATCATCGCTCTCAAGATGGGCGAACAGCTCGGCCAGGCGGTGATCGTCGACAACCGCGCCGGCGCCAACAGCAACGTCGGTGCCGAGATGGTGGCCAAGGCGGCGCCTGACGGCTACACGCTGTACGACTACACCATCGCCAACACCATCAATGCCACGCTCTACAGCAAGCTCGGCTACGACCCGCAGAAGGACTTCGAGATGATCGGCCTGATCGCCAAGATCCCGAACATCCTGGTGGTCAATCCCAAGCTGCCGGTGCACTCCGTGGCCGACTACGTGCGCTTCGCCAAGGCCTCGCCCGACGGCGTCACCTTCGCCTCGTCCGGCAGCGGTTCGTCGATCCACCTGTCGGGCGAGATGTTCAAGATGCAGGCCCACCTCAATATGCTGCACGTGCCCTACCGCGGCAGCGCGCCGGCGGTGTCGGACCTGCTGGGCGGCCAGGTGCAGTCGATGTTCGACAACACGCCGTCCTCGCTGCCGCATGTCAAGGCCGGCCGCCTGCGCGCCATCGCCATCACCAGCGCGCAGCGCTCGCCGCTGCTGCCGGAGGTCCCAACCGTGGCCGAGTCGGGCTACCCGGGTTTCGACGTGCAGTCCTGGTTCAGCCTGGCCGCGCCCGCCGGCACGCCGCGTGCGGTGATCGACAAGCTCAATGCCGTGCTGAACAAGACCCTGGGTGCGCCGGACGTGCGCCAGCGGCTGCAGGACCTGGCCGCCACGCCGGAGCCGGGCACGCCGGAACAGGCGCGCGCCTTCGCCGCCGCCGAGATCAAGCGCTGGCGTGAGGTGGTCAAGCAGTCCGGCGCCAAGGCGGACTAGTCCACTGAATCATTGAAATGGGAGGGGAAAGACATGGCATGCGGGAATCAGCGCTAGGCGCAAAGCGCAGCCATAGCACGGCGATGGCGAGCATTTGCAACGACGCGATGAGCCCGCATGCCATGGCAGGCACCGACCGATTTCAGCGATTCAGTGGACTAGGACCGGCCCGCATTCGCCAGCCAATCCACAGGAGAGACAGCCCAATCATGTACCCCATCGACTTCTTCTGGCGCGCAGCCCAGCGCTGGCCCGAGCGCCCGGCCATCGACGCGCCCGAGGGCACCATCGCCTATCGCGAGCTGGCCGCGCGCGTGGCGGCGCTGGCCGCCGCGCTGCAGTCCCTGGACAGCGCACCGCAGAGCCGGGTGGGCATCTGCGCCGGCAACAGCGCCGAGCATATCGTTGCCTTGCTGGCCGTGCTGGCCTGCGGCAAGGTGTGGGTGCCGCTCAACCCCAAGAGCACGCATCCTGAGATCCGCCGCATCCTCGAGGTGACCGAACCCTCGATTCTGGTGCTCGACCCGGCCTGTGCCCCCTTGCTGGAGGGGGCGCCCGGCGCGCGCGTCCATTGCGGCACCGCGCCCGCGGACGGCCTGAGTGTCGCCGGGCTGTGCGCGGCGCACGCGGGGGCGCCGCGCCCGCTGTTCGACCTGCCGCCCGAGGCCACGCAGGCCATCAAGTTCACCGGCGGCACCACCGGGTTGCCGAAGGGCGTGATGCAGCCCTACCGGGCCTGGATGGCCAATATCGCCAACCAGATCCAGGCCTGGGGTTTCGACGCCGACGATCGTTATGTGGTGGCCGCGCCGGTCACCCACGGCACCTCCACCTACCTGCTGCCCATCCTGGCCCAGGGCGGCTGCCACGTGGTACTGGCCGGCGCCGGCGCCGAGGCCGTGCGCGAGGCCTTCCGCACGCGCGGCGGCACGGTCTGCTTCATGCCGCCCACGCTGATCTACATGCTGATGGCGCTGCCGGGCGCCTCGCGCGCCGATTTCCCCGCGCTGCGGCGCCTGATCTACGGCGGCGCGCCGATGCCGCCGGAGAAGATCCGCCAGGCGCGCGACTTCTTCGGCCCGGTGCTGGGCACTACCTACGGCCAGACCGAGGCGCCGCAGATCCTGACCGTGATGCGTCCCGAGGACTTCGAGCAGGAGCAGAACTGGGCGGCGGTGGGCCGCGCCACCTGGTTCAGCGACGTCGCCATCATGGCGCCGGACGGACGCCTGCTGCCGCCCGGCGAGGTGGGCGAGGTGGTGGCGCGCGGCGACCTGCTGATGGGCGGCTACTGGAAGCTGCCCGAGAAGACCGCGCAGACCCTGGTCGACGGCTGGCTGCACACCGGCGACCGCGGCCTGATCGACGAACGCGGCTACCTCTACCTGAAGGACCGTCTCAAGGACATGGTGATCACCGGCGGCTTCAACGTCTATCCGGTCGACGTGGAGAACGCGCTGGGCCAGCACCCGGCCGTGCACGAATGCGCGGTGTTCGGCGTGCCCGACGATAAATGGGGCGAGGCGGTGCAGGCGGCCGTGCAGCTCCGTCCCGGCATGCAGGCACAGGAAGCCGAGCTGATCGCCTTCGTGCGCGAGCGCCTGGGCCCGGTGCAGACACCCAAGCGTGTCCACTTCCATGCCAGCCTGCCGCTGTCGCCGGTGGGCAAGGTGCTGAAGACCGCCGTGCGCGAACAGGCCATCGCCGCCGATGCGGCGGGCCGCGGTCACCAGAACCCCATCCGGAACCAGAACCAGACCCAGAACCAGACCCAGAACTGAGGAGACCGCCATGACAACCAAGCCGGACCAGGGCCCCGTCACCCGCCTGTGCACGCACACGCTGACCAGCCTGCACTATCGCGATGCCAACCTGGTTGAAGACCTGATGGGCAAGAAGACCTTCACCGAGGTGATGCTGATGCAGATCCTGGGCCGCACGCCGCGCCCGGTCGACCTGCGCATCACCGACGTGGTGCTGATCGTGCTGATGGAACACGGCCTGACCCCCAGCGCCATCGCCACGCGGCTGATCTATATGAGCGCGCCCGAGAACCTGCAGGGCGCGGTATCGGCGGGGCTGCTCGCGGTGGGCAGCTCCTTCGTCGGCACCATGGAGAACTGCTCGCGCCTGCTCGACCGGATCGGCGCTGCCGCCGATCCGGATGCCGAGGCCCTGGCCATCGCCCGGCACTACAAGGAGATCAAGGGCGCCGTGCCCGGCTTCGGCCACCACCTGCACAAGCCGGTGGACCCGCGCGCCTACAAGCTGCTGGAGATGGGCCGCGCGGAGCCGGACCTGGCGGGCGACAAGATCCGCGCCCTCGAACGGCTGTCGCAGGCCGTGGACGCGGTGGCCGGCCGCCCGATCACCATCAACGCCACCGGCGCCGTGGCGGCGCTGCTGGGCGAGATCGGCGTGCCGACCGGCGTGATGCGCGGCTTCGCCGTGATCTCGCGCGCGGCCGGGCTGGTCGCGCATATCGTCGAGGAGCAGCAGAGCCCGTCCGGCCGCTTCATCTGGGATACGGTGGAGGAAGCCATTCCCTACGTGGGGGAAGGAGGCAACGGAGGAGGCAAGGCCGGCGGAGCCGGGCAATGAACGCGCCGGCGCTGCCGCTCGACCTGTCCGGCCGCACCGTGCTGGTGGCCGGCGGCGGCTCGGCGGGGCCGGGCTGGAGCATCGGCCGCGCTTCCTGCGTGACCTACGCCCGGCTCGGCGCGCAAGTGTGCGTGGTGGACCGCGATGCCGCCTCGGCCGACGAGACCACGGCGCTGATCCGTGCCGAGGGCGGCAGCGCGCTGACGCTGCAGGGCGACCTGGCGGAGGAGGGCGACATCGTGCGCGTCTTTGCTGCCGCGCGCGAGCACTACGGCCGCATCGACGTGCTGCACCACAATGCCGGCATCGGCAAGACCGGGGGGCCGATGGAGACCAGCGCGGCCGACCTCGAGCGGGTCCACGCCGTCAATGTGCGCAGCCTGCTGCTGTGCACGCAGCAGGTGCTGCCCGGCATGGTGGAGCAGGGGCGCGGCGCCATCGTCGCCATCGCCTCGGTGGCGGGCATGCGCTACGTGGGCTATCCGCACCTGGCCTACAGCGTGACCAAGGCCGCGGTGATGCAGTTCACGCGCATGGTGGCGCAGCAGTACGCGCCGCACGGCGTGCGCGCCAACACCGTGGTGCCGGGCCTGATCGACACGCCGCGCATCGCCGGCACGGTGGCGCACATGTTCTCGCAGGACAGCCTGGACGAGGCCCGCCAGGCACGCGCGCGCCAGGTGCCGATGGGGCGCATGGGCAGTGCCTGGGAGGTGGCCCACGCCTGTGCCTTCCTGGCCTCGGACGCGGCGGCCTACATCACCGGCACCGAGCTGGTGGTGGATGGCGGCCTGACCGGCAAGTACGCCTGAGGCGGCAGCCTTGCCGCGGCCGTCTTGTGCGCGCCCGGCGCGCGCACTAGACTGGTCGGGCCGGGACGCGCGCGGGCGCTCAGTCCGCCGCTCCGGCCTGCCATCTTGCCGCCCGGGGGAGCCGACATGGACGACCGCTATCTTCCGCATCTGCGCGACACGCTCGCCGCCATCCGCGCCGAAGGCTTCTACAAGGCCGAACGCGTCATCGGCAGCCCGCAGGCCGCCGCCATCCGGCTGGCGGCCGGCGGCGAGGTGCTGAACTTCTGCGCCAACAACTACCTGGGCCTGGCCGACGACCCGCGCCTGATCGAGGCGGCCCGTCGCGGCCTGTCGGAAGACGGCTTCGGCATGGCGTCGGTGCGCTTCATCTGCGGCACGCAGTCGGTCCACAAGACGCTGGAAGCCTCGCTGGCCGCCTTCCTGCGCTACGAGGACACCATCCTCTACTCCAGCTGCTTCGATGCCAATGGCGGCCTGTTCGAGACGCTGTTCGACGATCGCGACGCCATCATCAGCGACGAGCTCAACCACGCCAGCATCATCGACGGCATCCGCCTGAGCAAGGCGCGCCGCTACCGTTACAGCAACAACGACATGGCCGACCTGGAGGCCCGCCTGCAGGAGGCCGAGGCCGGCGCCGCGCGCTTCAAGGTGATCGCCACCGACGGGGTGTTCTCCATGGACGGCATCGTCGCCAACCTGAAGGGCATCTGCGACCTCGCCGACCGCTACCGCGCGCTGGTGATGGTGGACGATTCGCACGCGGTGGGCTTCGTCGGCGAGCACGGGCGCGGCACGCCCGAGCTGTGCGGCGTCGAGGGGCGCATCGACATCCTCACCGGCACGCTCGGCAAGGCGCTGGGCGGCGCTTCCGGCGGCTATGTGGCGGCCCGGCGCGAGGTGGTCGAACTGCTGCGCCAGCGCTCCCGGCCCTACTTGTTCTCCAACGCGCTGGCGCCCAGCATCGCCACCGCCACGCTGAAGGTGCTGGAGCTGCTCGGCAGCGAGGAGGGCGCCGCGCTGCGCGCGCGTGTGCGCGCCAACGGCGAGCTTTTCCGCCGCGAGATGAGCGCGCTGGGTTTCACGCTGGTGCCGGGCCGGCATCCCATCATCCCGGTCATGCTGGGCGACGCCGACCGGGCCACCGCCATGGCCGACGCCCTGCTGGCGGAGCACGTCTACGTGATCGGCTTCTCCTATCCGGTGGTGCCGCGCGGGCGTGCCCGCATCCGCACGCAGATGAGCGCGGCCCACACCCCGGCGCAGGTCGAGCAGGCGGTGGCAGCCTTTGCCAAGGTCGGGCGCAAGCTGGGCGCGATTCCCTGAGGGGTTCCCCGCCGTGCCCGGCCTGGTCTTGCACCTCATGTTGCGCCTTATGTTGCGCCTCATGTTGCGCATCGTGCTCCGCTTTCCGCCCGCCATCGCCTAAGCTGGAAGCAGGAGGTCCAGCATGAAAGCCCTTGCCAAGCTAGAACGCGCGCCAGGCCTGGCGCTGACCGACCTGCCCGAGCCCGAGGTCGGCCACAACGACGTGATGATCCGCATCCGCCAGACGGCCATCTGCGGTACCGATGTCCATATCTGGAAGTGGGACGAGTGGGCGCAGCACACCATCCCCGTGCCGATGCAGGTCGGGCACGAGTACGTGGGCGAGGTGGTGGCGATCGGCCAGGAGGTGCGCGGGCTGGCCATCGGCGACCGCGTCTCCGGCGAGGGCCATATCACCTGCGGCTTCTGCCGTAACTGCCGCGCCGGGCGGCGCCACCTGTGCCGCAACACGGTCGGCGTCGGGGTGAACCGCGCCGGTGCCTTCGCCGAATACCTGGTGATCCCCGCCTTCAACGCCTTCCGCATCCCGGACGATATCCCCGACGAGATCGCCGCCATCTTCGATCCCTTCGGCAATGCCACCCATACCGCGCTGTCCTTCAACCTGGTCGGCGAGGACGTGCTGATCACCGGCGCCGGGCCGATCGGCATCATGGCCGCGGCGATCGCGCGCCACGTGGGCGCCCGCAACGTGGTCATCACCGACGTCAACGACTACCGCCTCGCGCTGGCGGCGCGCATGGGCGCCACGCGCACGGTCAACGTCGCGCGCGAGGACCTGGGCGAGGTGGCGGCCGGCCTGCACATGGTCGAAGGCTTCGACGTGGGCCTGGAGATGTCGGGCGTGCCGTCGGCGTTCGCGGCCATGCTGGAGGCCATGAACCACGGCGGCAAGATCGCCCTGCTGGGCATACCGCCGTCGAGCGTGCCGATCGACTGGAACCAGGTCATCTTCAAGGGCCTGGAGATCAAGGGCATCTACGGCCGTGAGATGTTCGAGACCTGGTACAAGATGGTGGCGATGCTGCAGAGCGGGCTGGACCTGGCGCCCATGATCACGCACCGCTTCCCGGTGGCGGAGTACGAGGCGGGGTTCGCCGCCATGATGTCGGGCAACAGCGGCAAGGTGCTGCTCGACTGGGAGGCCTGACGGCGGGGCGGCGCAGGCGTCCGGCGGCAGGCCTGGCGAGGGATCTAGCGGTAGACCAGCACGGGGATGCTGCCATGCGTCAGCACCTTGCGCGTCTCGCTGCCCAGCAGCATGCCGACCATGCCGCGCCGGCCGTGCGAGGCCATCGCGATCAGGTCGCAGCCCTTGTCGCGTGCGGTGTCGAGGATGGCCTCGTAGGGATGGTCGTGGATCAGCGCCACCGTATCGCAGGGCACGCCGGCTTCGACCGCCTCGCTGGCGAAGCCACCCAGGTAGTCCTCCGCGGCGCGGCTGGCCTCGCGCGCGTACCGTGTGCGGGTGTCGCCCAGCAGTTCCACCTGGTAGGTGTGGAGCTGGAAATCCGGGATCACGTGCAGCAGCGTGAGGCGGGCGCCGATGGCGGCGGCGAATTCCAGCGCCTTGCGGAAGGCGGCCTCGGAGCCCGGGGTACCGTCGACCGGCATCAGCAGGTGTTGGAACATGGCGGGCTCCTTGCGCGGGAAGCGTTGCCGGACGGCGTGCCGGGAGGCGGGTGGGCGGTCCGGGATCGTGCCTTGAGTATAGGCTCGCGCACCCGTGCCGCAATGCGGCCCCGGCCACGTAGCCCGGCCGCACGGTACGGCCCTCCGCTGCGGCGGGCCAGGCCTGGCCCGCCGGATGCCGCCGCCGTCAACTCCCCTGAAACCCTGATGCCGCCGCCGCGCGGATTCCGCTACGATGCGCCCTCGGTGCCGCTTCGCATGGCGGCAACCGCGAGTTTCCCGGGCCAGGCGCCAACACAATTGGCACCCGGTCCGCCCATGATGGCCGCCGCCGCTTGCCGGCAGCCGTCGAACCTGCACCGCTTCGCGACCCGACGCGGTGTGCCGGGAAGGCAGAGCTACCCCTTTGCGCTTCCATTCCTGCTGGAGAAGACGTCTTGACTGCACGCATCCCCGCCGACGCCGCCCGCGGCCTGTTCGGCACGGGCGAAGGCCCGTCCCATGAGCACATCACGCTTGCCACCGACCCCGCGTCGGGCCTGCGAGCCATCATTGCCATCCACGATACGTCCCGCGGCCCGGCCTTCGGCGGCTGCCGCTACTGGACCTATGCGGCCGAGCAGGACGCGCTGACCGACGCCTTGCGTCTGTCGCAGGGCATGTCCTACAAGAACGCGCTGGCCGGGCTGCCGTTCGGCGGCGGCAAGGCCGTGATCCTGCGCGCGCCCGGCCAGACCGACCGCGCGGCGCTGTTCCAAGCCTTCGGCCGCCTGGTGGAGTCGCTGGACGGACGCTATATCACCGCCGAGGATGTCGGCACCACGGTGGAAGACATGCGCGCCGCCCAGGCGGAAACGCGCTATATCAGCGGCCTGCCGCGCGCCGGCGGCTTCGGCGGCAATCCCTCGCCCAAGACCGCCTATGGCGTGTTCGTCGGCATCGAAGCCGCGGTGCAGGTCGCGCTGGGCCGCACCGGCCTGGACGGCGTCTCCGTGGCCGTGCAGGGCCTGGGCTCGGTCGGCTGGGAGCTGTGCCGCCTGTTGCACGAAGCCGGCGCCCGCCTGGTCGTGGCCGACGTCGACGCCGCCAAGGTGGCGCAGGCCGCCGAACGTTTCGGCGCCCGCACCGTGGCGCCGGACAACATCGTCCAGGTGCAGGCCGACGTGTTCGCGCCGTGCGCACTGGGCGCCGTCATCACGCCGGCGGTGGCCGCCGGCTGCGCCTTCCAGGTGGTGGCGGGCGGGGCCAACAACCAGCTCGCCTCGCTGGCCGAAGGCGATGTACTGCAGCGCCGTGGCATCTTCTACGCACCCGACTTCCTCATCAATGCCGGTGGCATCATCAGCTGCGCCCGCGAATTCCTGGGCGGCGCCGACGAGGCCACGGTGATGGCCGAAGTGGCCGGCATCCGCGAGCGCGTGCTGGAGCTGGCCGAGCGCGTGCGCGCCAGCGCCCAGGCGCCGGCCCGCGTGGCCGTGCTGTGGGCCCAGGAGCGTCTGCGCGAAGGCGCGGCCTGAGGCCAGGGCACGGCGCCGCGCTCCGCCGTCGCGCCGGCACATCGGTGGCGGCGGCGTTGGACGCACATCGAGAGGGAATGCCGGGAGAAGCCGGCAGATCGGCCGATATTCCCGTTGGTGGCGGGCTGACCTAGGGTTTATACTGATCGCCACGCTTCCGCCACGCGGCGGCAGCGAGTGAGAGCGGCCCGCCTGGACGGGCCGCTGACGATTTCAACCCCTGTCCCGCTGTCTCCCGCGCCCCCGTCGCCCGGCCCTCGGCCGTGTGCCCGGCTGTCCCGGCTGCCAACATGCGGGTCGGGCGGCCGTGAACCTGCACGGCATTGCACCCGGTACTACCCCATGAAGCGGATGGCTGCATTCTTCGTCGTGAGCTGGACAGCCGCGGCGATCCTCCTGTTCTCCCACGACTCCGTGTCGATGCTGGCCCTGAGCGGCGTGGTCGCCTTCGGCGGGCTGGACCTGCTGCGTCCGTAGGCGGACCCCGGCGCGGCGTCGGCGCCATCCGGTGTAGAGTACGACAGCCCGCGCGCCAAGCCGGCCGCGGGGCTCCCTTCCTCCACCCACCGCCCACAGGACCCTGCCATGAGCCTGGTGATCGACCGCTTCGACCATATCGTCCTCAATGTGAAAGACGTGGAGGCCAGCGCCGCCTGGTACGAACACGTGCTCGGCATGCAGCGCGAGGACTTTGCCTCCCGTACCGGCACGCGCGTCAGCGTCAGGTTCGGCCAGCAGAAGATCAACCTGCGGCCGGTCGGCGAAGACACGGTGGCATGGTTCACCGGCGTCCGTCCCACCGCCGGCAGCGACGATCTGTGCTTCATCACCCGCATGCCGCCGAAGGAAGTGGTGGCGCATTTCCTCGCCCACGAGGTGCCGATCGAGGCCGGGCCGGCCGAGCGCACCGGCGCGCTCGGGCCGATGACCTCGGTCTATTGCCGCGACCCGGATGGCAACCTGATCGAGGTGGCGAGCTACCCGGCGGCTTGAGCGGCGGGACGCTGCCGCCATGCCGCGGTGCCTCAGGGCAACCGCCGCACCGAAATCACGCCACGGTCGTACAGCACTGCGCCGTCGACCTTGCCGCCTGCGTCGCGGGTGAACTGGAGCTGCGCGCGGCGGTCTTCGAAGACGAAACGGTCGGGTCGGCCCGGCAGCGGAAAGACCGGCTGCCGCCAGAAGTTGCCCAGCCGGACGCCGAGCTGGCCGCCGCTCTGCCGGACATCCAGCTTCAGTTCCGTGCGCAGCAGGCGCTTGCCTGCGTAGCGGCCGTCGTAGTCGGCGGCGCGTGCCGGCTCGATCACCACCGCCGCAGGCGCCGCCGCTTCGGTGCGGCTTGCCGAATAGCTCCCACCGCCTTGATACAGGTCGACGCCGGCTACGCGGCCGTCCTGCCGCCGGAAGACGAATTCGGCGCCGACGGGCGCATCGATGAAGGTATCGGTCCCGGCCGGCTCGAGCGGCCGGAAGCCGCCGCCGGAGAGCCGGCGGTACAGCCGGCCGTCCTGCGCGGCGAAGATCTCCAAGGTGTCCCGGTCGACGCGGTAGCTGCCGCTGACGGCCGCCAGCTCGGCGTCCGACGGTGTACCGCGGGCCGTGGCGGCGGGCGGGTAGCGGCGCGCCAGCACGCCGGTCAGCAGCCGGGATGGCTCGGCATGCGTATTGGCGGCCAGCAGCGCTGCCGCCTCGCCGGTGTCCGGCGCGAACACGAGCAGGGCGCGGTAGCCGGCGGTCAGGCCGTCGTGGAAGTAGGTCCGGTGCGCACCGGTGCCTCGCATCATGACTGCGTAGCCGATCTCTCCGGCGCGGTAGCGGCCGAGCGGCGTCAGCATGCGCGTGGCGGCCGGGCCCAGCGGGCCGGCGCTGCCTGCCGACAGGGCGCGCGCGAAGGCCAGCAGGTCGGTGGTGCTGGAACGCAGCGCGCCCGCGCCGGCCAGGGCATCGAAGTCCCAGGGCGGCGCGGGTTCCAGGTGGAAGCGGCCGGGCACCAGCCGTTCCTGCCGAGCGCCGAGTACCTGCATGGTGTCGTGCATGCCCAGCGGGCCGGTGATGCGCTCGCGCACCAGGGTGGCCCAGGGTTTGCCGTAGTGGTCGGCCAGCAACTGGCCGAGCAGGCCCATGCCGAAGTTGCTGTAGGCGCCGGCGCAGGGCGGCGCGTGTGCCAGCCGCAGGCCGGCCACGGCGGCGTAGAGGCGCTGGCGGTCGATGGCGGCGAAGGGGTTGGGCTCGGTATAGCCCGGAAAGCCGGGCGCCTCGCGCGGCAGGCAGGCGCCATGGGTGGCGAGCTGCCGCAGCGTGATGGCGGCGGTCTCCGGCGCCAGCCGGTAGGCGCCGCCGAGCAAGGTGCCGAGCGAATCGTCCAGCCCAAGCTCGCCGTGCTCCACGGCCTGGGCCAGCAGCAGTCCGGTGAAGAGCTTGCTGATCGAGCCGATCTCGAACAGCGGCTCGGCGCCGGCGGCTGCGCTTTGCACCATGGCAGGACCATCCTCCGACGCGCGGCGCAGCAGCGCCGACTGTTCGTGGTCCTGGCGCCATATGCCGACCGCGACGGTGCCGGGCTCATCGGCCAGGACGGCGCGCGCGATCTGCTCCGGTGGGGTGGTGAAATCGGGAAAGGTTGCCGCGGATGCAGCGTGCGCCGGCAGCGCGGGGGCGGCCAAGGCGCAGATCGTGCCCAGCGCCACGACGACGCGGCAAACCAGGCGAAAACGCAATCCCCTCATGGCATGCTCCCTGGGTTCCAATGACGGGATCCCCGACGATGGTGGCACCGGTACGGATGCCGTGGACGGCATTGTCGGCAAGGGTGTGAGGTCCGGTCAATATGGACGGAACCCGGGCCGGCGGCAGCGCGGGATTGCCGGTGCTGGCCGGGCTCGGTCCGGGACCCGGCGCGCGGCGATCGGCGGGGCTGGGGATGCGCGGAGGCGATCGGGAATGCTGCCGCGATGTGCGGCCTGATGTCGGCGGGCGCCCCGGCCGGTGCCAGGGGCCGCCCGCCCGCGTCAGGCCGCCTGGCGCGCGTCGGCCGCCACGCCCGCCAGCATCAGGTCGAGGTTCTGCACCGCCGCGCCCGAAGCGCCCTTGCCCAGGTTGTCGAACACCGCCGCCAGCAATACCTGCCCATGCTCGCGGTTGGCGAACACGGCCAGGCGCAGGTCGTTGGTGCCGTTCAGCGCCTGCGGGTCGAGGCGGGTGGCGGCGGCCGCCTCGGCCGGCGCCATCACCTCGACATGGCGCGCGCCGGCGTAGTGGTCGGCCAGGCAGGCATGCAGCTTGTCGCCGTCCGTGCCGGAGGCCAGCAGGTCCAGTTCCAGCGCCACCGTCAGCACGATGCCCTGGCGGAAGGCGCCGTAGGCCGGGACGAACGCGGGGCGCCGCGCCAGGCCCGCGTACTGCTGGATCTCGGGCGCGTGCTTGTGCGCCAGGCCAAGGCCGTAGACCTGGAACGGCAGGGCCTGATCGGCGTCCGGTCCCTCGTAGGTATCGACCGCGGCGCGGCCGCCGCCGGAGTAGCCCGACACGGCATGGATGGCGAGCGGGTAAGCGGGCGGCAGCAGGCCGCCCACCACCAGGGGGCGCAGCAGGCCGATCGCCCCGGTGGGGTAGCAGCCCGGATTGCTGACGCGCAACGCGCCGGCGATACGCTGCGCCTGGCCCGCCGCCATTTCCGGGAAGCCGTAGGTCCAGCCGGCTTGCGTGCGGTGCGCCGAGCTGGCGTCGATCACGCGCACCGCCGGGTTGGCGATGGATGCCACCGCCTCGCGCGCGGCCGCGTCCGGCAGGCACAGGATGGCGATGTCGCAAGCGTTGATGGCCTCGGCGCGGGCGCGTGCATCCTTGCGCTGGCCGGCGGGCAGCGTCAGCAGGCGCAGGTCGTCGCGGTCGCGCAGGCGTTCGTGGATCTGCAGGCCGGTGGTGCCCTGGTCGCCGTCGATGAAAACGAGGGGGTAGCGCATGATGTGGGTCCTCGAAAGTGGCTTGGGAATCGGTGGGAAAGCGTCAGCCCGGGGCCGGCGTGGCCGGTACGGGAAGCGCCATCTTGCGCCACCGGATAGAATCGGAAAAGTTGAATTTCATGACGCTGAAGTTCATCTTTCCTGAATGAAGTCCGCTGCCACGGACCCACCCTCAACCGGAGTGCCGCCGATGCGCGAAATCAGCCTGGACCGCCTGCGTACCCTCGTCGCCATCGCCGACCTGGGCTCCTTCGCCGAGGCCGCGCGCGCGCTGCACCTGGCGCCGCCCACCGTCAGCCTGCATATCGCCGAGCTCGAGGCCCGCGTCGGCGCGCCGCTGCTGACGCGCAAGCGTGGCGAGGTGCGGCCCTCCGCCATCGGCGAGACGCTGGTGGAGCGCGCCCGCCGCCTGCTGGCCGATGCCGACCAGGCGCTGGACGACGTGCAGCGCCAGGTGCAGGGCCTGGCCGGGCGGGTGCGCCTCGGCGCCTCGACCGGCGCCATCGCCCACCTGCTGCCGCAGGCGCTGGCCATGCTGGCGGAGCGGCATCCCGACATCGACGTGCAGGTGGCCGTGCTGACCTCCCAGGAGACGCTGGCGCGGCTGGCCGCCGGCACGCTGGAGGTCGGCCTGGTGGCGCTGCCGCAGGCGCGCGTGGCGGGACTGGCCATCCGCCCCTGGCGGCGCGACCCGGTGCTGGCCTTCCTGCCGGCGAGCTGGCCTTGTCCGGCGCGCATCACGCCGGCCTGGCTGGTGTCGCGCCCGCTGATCCTGAACGACGGCACCACGCGCCTGTCGCGCCTGACCGCCGAGTGGTTCGCCAGCGGCGGCCACCGGCCGGTGCCGCGCATCCAGCTCAACTACAACGACGCCATCAAGAGCCTGGTGGCGGCCGGCTATGGCGCGGCGCTGCTGCCGCACGAGGCCACCACGCCGGTGCCGGACGCGCGTGTGGTGATGCGGCCGCTGCGCCCGGCACTGTGGCGGCAGCTGGGCCTGGCGCATCGCGCGGGGCAGGTCGAGCGTGCCACCGAGCATGTGCTCGACGTCCTGTGGGCGCTGCGCGCGGCATAGCGGGGACGAAGCGCCCGCGAGGGGCGGGGCCGATGCGCGCTGAGCGCCAGCGTGGCCGCGGCGGCGCGTGAGGCGTGGCGTAGAATGGTCCGCCTTCCGCATCCTGCCTTGTTGCCGTGCCTGCCATGCGTTCCGTGCGCCCCATCCCGCCGCTGCTGTCCCTGCGCGTCTTCGAGGCGGTGGCGCGCCACCTGAGCTTCAGCAGCGCGGCGCAGGAACTGAACGTGACCCAGAGCGCGGTCAGCCACCATATCAAGAAACTGGAGGAAGACCTGGGCCTGCCGCTGTTCGCGCGGCGCCCGCGCGCGGTCGCGCTGACCGAGGCAGGGCAGGCCTACCACATCCACGTGGCGGCGGCCTTCGAGCGCCTGCGGCTGGGTACCGAAGCGATCCGCGCCGCGTCCGCGCCGAGCGTGCTGACGGTCGGGCTGCTGGCCTCCTTCGGCACGCGCTGGCTGGCCTCGCGCCTGCGCGGCTTCCACGCGGCGCACCCGGGTATCGAACTGCGCCTGCGGCCCGACATCGCGCTGGCCGACCTCGCGCGCGGCGAGGTGGACGTGGCGATCCGCTACGGCCGCGGCAAGTGGCCCGGCCTGCGCGCGCGCAAGCTGATGCCGGAACGGCTGGCGGTGGTGTGCGCGCCGGCGCTGCTCGCCGGCCCGGGGCGGCCGCCGCGGCGGCTGCGCCCGCAGGACCTGCTGCGCTTCCCCATCCTCAGCTCGCACGCCAGCGAGCCCTTCGAGTGGGCCGCCTGGGCGGCCCGCTTCGGCCTGGACCTGGGCCAGGCGCAGACCGTGCACCTGCATGACTACAACATCGTGGTCGAGGCCGCGTTGGCCGGCCAGGGCATCGCCATGGGCCGTCACCGCCTGATCGGGCCGCAGCTCGCCAGCGGCGCGCTGGTGCACGCTTTGCCCGGCATGGTGCTGGACGACCCGGACATCGGCTGGTGGCTGGTGACGGCGAACGGGCCGCGCGGCGCGGCGCTGGAGACCTTCTGCGACTGGCTGATGGCCGTGGCCGCGCAAGCCGTGGAGGAGGTCGGCAACGCAGGCGCGGCGCCGCTCGGCAAGGACGACGGCGGCATGGATCAATCTGGCTCATCCGTGCGCGCAAAGGATTGATTGGTCAGGCGCCGCGGCCGGCGCTAGCATGGGACTTCCCGATCGCAACCTGCAAGCCGCAACCCGCGATCCCCGACCCGAGCGATCCCCATGACCCAGTCCCTCAGCGCACGCGCGGCCGAACTCGGCCTGCACCTGGAGGCCGCCGCCGCGCCGGCCGCCAACTATGTTCCCTTCGTGCAGGAGGGCAACCTGCTGTATATCTCCGGCCAGATCGCGCGCCGCCAGGGCGAGACGGCCTGCGTCGGCCACCTCGGCGCCGAGGTCACGGAGGCCGAGGGTATCGAGGCGGCGCGATTGTGCGCGCTGGCTGTGCTGGCGCAGATCGCGGCCGCCACCGGCGACCGCCTCGACCGCGTGGCGCGCATCGTGCGCCTCGGCGTCTTCGTCGCCAGCGCGCCGGGCTTCCGCCGGCAGAGCGCGGTGGCCGACGGCGCCTCCAACCTGATGGTGCAGGTCTTCGGCGAGGCCGGCCGGCACGCGCGCAGCGCCGTCGGCGTGGCGGAGCTGCCCACCGGCAGCGCCGTCGAGATCGAGGCCGTGGTCGCCCTGCGGCCGCTGAACGCGCCGTCCGGCCAGCCTGGCCAGCCCGCAGCCTGATCCGCCATGACCGCACTGCTCACCGACGCCGCGGTCGACGCCTTGCGCGCCGCCACGCCCGGCACGCGCACGACCATCCACTTCAACCACGCGGGCGCTTCCTTGCCCTCCGCCGCCACCCTCGGCGCGATCCACGCCCACCTGGAGCGCGAGGCCACGCGCGGGCCGATGGAGGCCGGCGTGGCCGCCGCGGAGCAGAGCGAGCAGGCGCGCGTGCTCGCCGCCACGCTGCTCAACGCCGGGCCCGACGAGATCGCCCTGACCGGCGGCACCTCGCAAGGCTGGGGCAGCGCCTTCGCCGCGCTGGGCCGCTGGCGTGCGGGCGAGCGCATGCTGGTCAGCCGCCACGAATGGGGCGGCAATCTTGCGGTCATGCAGTTGGCGGCACGCGAGGCCGGGGCTTCGGTCGAAACCATCCCCTGCGCGCCGGACGGCACGGTCGATCCCGCCGCGCTCGAGGCCATGCTGGACGAACGCGTGCGCCTGATCGCGCTGACCTGGCTGCCGGCCAACGGCGGCCTGATCAATCCGGCCGAGGCCGTGGGCCAGGTGGCGCGCCGCCATGGCATCCCGTACTTCGTCGATGCCGCGCAGGCGGTCGGCCAGTTGCCGGTCGACGTGGCCCGCCTCGGCTGCGACGTGCTGAGCGCGGCTGGCCGCAAGGCGCTGCGCGCGCCGCGCGGTACCGGCCTGCTCTATGTACGGCGCGGGTTCCTGCCGCGCATGGCCACGCCGGCCTGGGTCGACCGCCATGCCGCGCCGCTCGACGCCCATGGCGAGCCGCGGCTGCGCCAGGACGCCGGCCGCTTCGAAGCGGCGGAGGCCTCGCTGGCGTTGCGCTGCGGTCTCGCCAACGCGCTGCGCGAAGCGCTGGCCATCGGCCTGCCGGCCATCCGCGCGCGGATCTTGGCCACGGCCGCCCACCTGCGCGCGGAGCTGGCCGCGGTTGCCGGCGTGACGGTGCTCGACGCGGGCACCGAACGCTCCGGCCTGGTGGCCTTCCAGGTGGCCGGGCACGAGCCGGCCGCGCTGCAGCGCGCGCTGGCGGCACAGGGTATCTCGATCGGCACCAGCGGCATTCCCTATACGCCGCTCGACATGCGCGCGCGCGGCCTGGACCAGGTGGCGCGGGCATCGGTCAGCTACCTGACCACGGTGGAGGAGGCAGGGCGGCTCGTTGCGGCCTTGCGAGGGTTGCTGCGCTGAGGGCGATGGCCTCAGCCGTGCCACGCGGCGACGTTGTGGCAGGACCGGGGGCTACCGGGCAGGACGACGAGCGCCGGGCCGGCTTCGGCTCACTGCGCGACGGGCCGGAAGCGAAGGCCGGCGCTGGCGCGTGGTGGCTGCGGCGGCCGGGGACGCACGCGATGCGCCTGCCCGGGGCCACGCTTCTCAGGCGCCCCCCTGTTGGCGGCGCACTTGGCGCGATGCAGGTTCGGCAGCCTGCCCGAGAACGCGATTGGCCCGGCGGATGAAGGCCCAATGCCAGGCCCAGAAGACGAGCGCGGCCAGGCCGGCGGCCGATCCCAGCGCGTTCGGCAGCAATGAGACGAGCTGCGCCGCACACCAGCCGATGCCGCTTGCCAGGCCGAAGGAGCGGAACCGCGCCAGGCCTGCGTGGGAACGCGCTTGCGCCTCCAGGGAGCGCGCGACGTTCGCCACGATGCAGAAGTCTTCGATGAAGTTGTAGGGCAGCAGGAACATCAGCCATACGCTGGCAGGGGAAGCGCGGCGGGCCTGTGGCGAGACCAGCGACAGCGACGTCTTCAGGTCACGGGCGTACAGGTAGACCAGGGCGAGGAAGACCAGGGCCACGGCCGCGCCGGTGCCCTGACCGAAGCGCTGCATTTCAGCGAGGATGCCGCCGCCGGCCTCGGGGTGGAAGAAGGGATAGGCCAGGCCGTAGCCGACCGGGACGCTGAGCAATGCCTTGAGGAAGATCCGTGGTGCTGGTTTCATGTGGGTGGCAGGATGGGGTATCCAATGGGCAGGGCGGGAATTGCGCGATTGCCTTGCCAATCCGCCATGATGCCAGTCAGCGCAGGCTCAGCCCAGCCGCATCGACAACTCCACATCCTCCGCGAACGGCACCGACAGATAGCCTGCTGCCGGCGCGCGCACGCGCGCCAGGTATTCCGGGCTGTCATCGGCGTTGTCGGCCACGATCAGCGCGCCGGGCCGCAGCCGGCTCTCCACCAGGGCGAGGATGTCGGGGTAGAGCGCCTTGGCGCCGTCGAGCAGCAGCAGGTCGATGCGCGCGGGCAGGTCGGAGGCCAGTGTCTGCAGGGCGTCGCCCACACGGATTTCCACCAGGTCGTGGAGGCCGGCGGCGGCCAGGTTGGCGCGGGCGCGCGTTACCTTGGACGGCTCGAACTCGCTGGTGATCAGGTGGCCGCCGCCGTTGTCACGCAGCGCCGCCGCCAGGTGCAGGGTCGAGATGCCGAAAGAGGTGCCGAACTCCACGATGCTGCGCGCGCCGCAGCCGCGCGCCAGCAGGTAGAGCAGGCGGCCGGTTGCGCGCGAGACCGGCAGCGGCACGTCCTTCAGGCGGCCATAGAGCTCGAGATAATCGGTCTTGCTCTGCAGCAGCCGTGCGCGCTCGGCCGGCGCGAGGTCGGCGAAGCCGGCAAGCAGCGCCGGTGAGGCCGCGTCGGCCTCGGCGAACAGGCGTTCCAGCAAGGGAGCGACGGGGGAGGTGGTCAGGGTAGTCATCGGGCTTTCCTCATTGAAAGAGTGAAACCTATAATGCGACGAATCCTTCAGGTTTTCTATTCGCATTGCCGACCACCCCATGCCGCCGCGCCGAAACACCCAGATTGCCTCGCGAAAACAGCCCCGGCAGGCCCGCTCCACCGAACTGGTCACGGCCGTCCTGCAAGCCGCTGTTCAGGTTCTGGCCGAAGAAGGCGCGCCACGTTTCACCACCGCGCGCGTGGCCGAGCGGGCCGGCGTCAGCGTCGGCTCGCTGTACCAGTACTTCCCCAACAAGGCGGCCATCCTGTTCCGCCTGCAAAGCGACGAATGGCGCCGGACCACCGAACTGCTGCGCGCCATTCTCGAAGACCGCGCCCGGCCGCCGTTCGAACGGCTGCGCATCCTGGTGCACACCTTCCTGCGTTCCGAATGCGAAGAAGCCGCCATCCGGGGGGCGCTCAACGACGCCGCACCGCTCTATCGCGATGCGCCCGAAGCGCAGGAGGTGAAGGCGGCGGGGCAGGGCATCGTCGACGCCTTCATGCGCGAGGCCCTGCCCGCGGCCTCGGACGCGACGCGGGCGCTGGCCGGCGGGCTGATCGCCAGCACGCTCGGCGCGGTCGGCAAGCAGTTCTCGGAGGCGCCGCGCTGCGACGAGGAAATCGATATCTACGCGGACGCCATGGCCGATATGTTGGTTGCCTATCTCGAGCGCCTGGGCCGTGCGTGATTCCGGCTTGACGGCAGCGACAAGCGGGCGCACCTTGGCATGTCGGCACCACGACCGCCCGGTTGGCCGCCGGCGGCAGCCATCGCCGCGCCGGTGCCCAAGGACGTGGGGCCACGAGCCGTTCCGGCCGCCTGCCCGGCACCGGACGCCATCCCGCTCTTGCCGCGTGGGGGACGCATATGCTGGCCGCTTCAGGTCATAACGGTGCCGAAGGCCGCGACCGGACCCTGCTGTACTTCGGCTGCCTGACCCTGCTCACCTACCTGGCCGCACCGGGCGGCGCGCTGGTCGATATCCAGACTTCCTACCTGCTCAAGAACCAGCTGCACGCCACCGCCACGGAGATTTCCGTGTTCCGGCTGCTGACCGGCATTCCGGTCTACTTCGCCTTCGCCTTCGGCCTCGCGCGCGACCAATGGAACCCGCTGGGCTGGCGCGACCGCGGCTTCTTCCTGATCTTCGCCCCGCTCACCGCCGTCGCGCTGCTCGGCATGGCCTTCAGTGGCCTTTCCTATGCGAGCCTGGGCCTCGGCATGCTGCTGGCGATGCTGTCCTCCCGCTTCGTCGCCGCCGCCTACCAAGGGCTGATCGCGCTGGTCGGCCAGGAAAAGCTGATGTCCGGCCGGCTGAGCGCTCTATGGAACGTCGTCGGCACCATCCCGGTCGTGGCGAGCGCCTTCGCCTCCGGCTACGTCTCCGACCACCTCGGCGCGCAGCAAGCCTTCCTGCTGGTGGCGGTGCTCAATCTCGGCCTCGCCCTGCTGTCCCTGTGGAAACCGGCCTCCGTCTTCCGCCATGCCTACGAGCAACCGCAGGCCAGGAGCACGGACTTCGTCGGCAACGTCCGCCGGCTGGTCAACCATCGGGCCATCTACCCCGCGCTGCTGATCTGCTTCCTGTGGAACTTCGCGCCGGGCGCCGCCACGCCGCTGCAGTTCTACCTGAGCAATACGCTGCACGCCTCCGATGCCGTCTACTCCTACTACAACGGCATCTTCGCCGCCGCCTTCGTGCCGACCTTCCTGCTGTACGGCTACCTGTGCAAGAGGGTGGCGCTGAGCAAGCTGCTGTGGTGGGGCACTCTGGTTGCCATTCCGCAGATGATCCCGCTGGCCTTCATCCACTCGGCCAATCTCGCGCTGGTGCTGGCGGCGCCGATCGGGCTGATGGGCGGCGTGGCTACCGCGGCCTACTTCGACCTGGCGATGCGCGCCTGCCCGCCGGGGCTGCAGGGAACCCTGATGATGCTGGTGGACGGGGTGTTCGCGCTGTCGGGGCGGGCGGGGGACCTGCTGGGGTCGTGGATCTATCGCAGCGGGGAGGAATGGGGATTTGTCTATTGTGTGGTGGCGACTACGTTCGTTTATGCCTTGATCCTGCCGCTGATTGCGGCGGTGCCGAGGGGGTTGATTGCCACCAGGGATGGGGAATTCAACGCGGAAGTCGAGGCGGCGGCGATCGAGGAGAGCGGGCGGGGCTAGCGCCCGAGAGTCGCGCGTACCCCTGCGGATGCCGCCCGTCGGCGGGCCGGGCCGCCGCGCGCGGGCAAGCCGTAAACCCGCACCTCAGCGGCGCTCGCCGTCCCGGTCGGCGCCAAGCTTTTCCAGCAGCGGCCTGAGCGCATCGAGTTCCGCGCCGAAGCCGCTCCAGTCTCCAGCCTTCAGCCGCTCGATGGCGCGGTCATAGTGGGCGAGCGCATCGCGTGCGCGTGCGTCGGCCGGGCCGGGGGCGGATGGTGCCGACGGAGCGCTGTCCTTGAACAGCGCCGCGATGGCTTCGCCCAAGGTGTCTTCCATCACCACGCGGTCGCCGTAGGCCGCGATGACGCGCTTCAATTCGGGCAACTGGCCGGACGCCGCGCGCAGGTAGAGCGGCGAGACGTAGAGGATCGAGTTCTCGACCGGCACGACCAGGAGATGGCCGCGGATGACGCGGGAGCCCATCTGGTTCCATAGCGAGATCTGCTGCGAGATCTCGGTGTTCTGCTGGATGCGTGCCTCGATCTGGTAGGGGCCGTAGACCAGCTTCTCCTTGGGGAAGGCGTAGACGATGAGCTTGCCGTATGCGGGTGGATCGCAGCGGGCTGCCAGCCACGCGATCATATTGTCGCGCTGGCTGGGCACCATCGGCATCATCAGGATGAACTCGGTGTCCGCCTCGCCGGGAAGCCGCATGATCATGTAGTAGGGCGACATCAGCGGGGTGGGCGCGCCGGGAGCGTTGGTGCCGTCTATGCCGGCCGGGGCGCGCGGGAACTGCCAGAGATCCTCGCGGTTATAGAAGACTTCCGGCGCGTCCATATGGTAGGCGCCGTAAAGCTGCGCCTGGATCCGGAACAGCTCCTCGGGGTAGCGGATATGCCGCTGCAGATCCGCCGGCATGGCGGACAGGGGTTTGAACAAGGCCGGGAAGATCCGCCGGTACGTCTGCACGATCGGGTCGGCGGGATCGCTGACATAGAAATCGACGGCGCCGTCATAGGCATCGATCACGATCTTGGCCGCATTGCGGATGTAGTTGGAGTTTTCGCCGAAGCCCGGCTGGGCATAGGGGAACCAGCGGCTGGTGGTATAGGCATCCTGGATCCAGTAAAGACGCCCGCCGCTGGCCACGATATACGGGTCCCGATCCAGGCTCAGGAACGGCGCGATAGCCAGCACCCGTTCCTGGATATTGCGGTGGATCAGGATCCGGCTTTGGCCGGTGATGTATCCGGTCAGCAGGATGTTGGCATCGCCCTGCTGCCAGGCGAACAGGGTGCGCCGCGCCAGGCCGCCGATGGCGATGCCGTCGCGCCCCTGGTAGCTGGTATAGGCATTGTCCTTGCCCTGCGGGTAGTCGAACTCCGGCACGCTGCCTTTGACGATGACGTAGTCGCGTGTGCCTTCGCCGAAATAGATGCGCGGTTGCCCGACCGGCGGACCGCCGGCGGCCACCGGCGGAATATCCCGCAGATAGAAGGAAGGCAGCCCTTCCGCTGATTTCTCGGTAACCGGCGACATCACGATGCCGCTGCCGTGGGTGAACAAAAGATGCAGGTTCACCCAGGTCTTGGCATTCGCCGGCAGCATGGCCGGCTCGAATTCGCGCGCGGACAGCATGACCTGGCGGTAGCCGCTGTCGAGGCGGTAGCGGTCGATGTCCAGCGAGAGAAACTTGTAGTAAGTCCGGATCTCCTGCAGCTGCGCATAGGTATCCAGCAGCGGTGCCACGTCCCACAGGCGGACATTGTCGATGGTCGCCCGGTTGGCCTCGATCTTGGCGAGATCCAGTCCCTGCTCGGCGGGAAACGGCTTGACCTCGATCTGTTCCAGGCCATAGGCCCTGCGGGTCAGCGCGATATTGCGGGCAATGAAGGGCGCCTCCAGTTCCAGTTCGCTCGGCTTGACATAGAAGCGATGGAACAGCGCCGGATAGACCAGGGCCAGCAGGAAAGAGCCGCCGGACACCAGCAAGACCGCGGCGACCGGCACGCGATAGTCGCGGCGGCGCATATTGGCCAGCGATGCGCAGGCCGCGGCGATGGCAAGGCTGGCGAGCAGCCACAGCACGGGCAGCTCGACGTGGATGTCCGTATAGCTGGCGCCCACCACGACGCCGTTATCGCCGTACAGCAGCAGATAGCGGTCCAGCCAGTACGACCAGGCCTTCAACAGGAAGAACAGGCCCAGCAGCGCCGAGCCATGCGCCGCCACGGCGGGAGCCAGCCGCATGGCAGGCGGCCCGAGCACGATATCGCCACGTATCCCATAAATCACGGCAGCGATGGCCGTGCTCCAGAGCAGCAACCAGTACAGCCAGTTCTTCAGGGCAAGATAAAGCGGCAGCGAGAAGAGGTAGAAACCGATGTCCTTGCCGAAGATCGGGTCCTGCTCGCCGAAGGGAACCTGGTGCAGAAAGCGCAGCGCCAGGTCCCAGCGCGACATTTCACTGTCGGCGATGAACAGCCCGATGACGACGGCCGCGCCGGCAAGGGCGGCACGCCAGGGAATGCGTGCCGCCACGTCGCCGGGCATGCCGATGAACCGTGGCGGTCCGGAGGAGCCGGTGTGCAGCGCCAGCACGCGAGGCCCGCTCGCAAAATGGTGCGCCACCATCCCCGCCGCCCATAGGATGCCCGCCGAGATGGCGAACACGGCAATGAACAAGAAGACCTTGGCGGAGAGAATGACCCGGAAGACGCTGGCGTAGCCGATCGAAGAAAGCCACAGCCACTCGACCAGGAGATCTGCCAGGCGGGCGAGGAGGATCAGGCCGCCGATGACTACGGCGGCGATGGCATAGCCCTTCAGGCGCACGCTGGATCTGCGTGGCGACCGCATTGCCTCTCCTTGGCTGCAACCGTTGGCGAGCTATCGCGCTGCCGGCCGCTCGTAGGTGACGGATCCGGCGGGCAGGTGCGGATACCCCGTCAGGCATTCTAGGTCGGGGATCTGGCTGTCGGCGGGCCAGGCGTGTGGTGTGGGGTACCAAATCTTGCGGGGCCGGGGGGAAGGGGAAGGGGGAAGGGGGAAGGGGGGGGGCGAGTGGCGGTGGCTAGGCCGGGGTCTGCATGCTCACGAGCTGCCTGGAGCGCGCCTCTTGGCACCCCGTGTGCCGGGTTCGCACCGCGTTGGCGTTGGCCCGAGATGTCATTGAGCCGAATCGGGAAATGCCGGTGATCGCTTGGAGGTGGCGGCTTGAGCGGTTGAGTCCGCGACCCGGGACCCGCTGCGGCCATTGGGTCCATTGGGTCCATTGGGTCCGGCATCGTCGTTCCAGGCCCGGAATCAAAAGGGAGAGGGGCCGGAACCCCCTCCCTTCAGGAACGATGCAGCAATTTGCTATTTCTTCGCGATCGTAAACGGGCCCGACTCCGAGCACTCCTGCCGGCTGGCATCGAGCGACCAGGTTTCCGCCCATTTCTCCTCGAAGGTGCCGGCGATGGCCCCGGTGGCGTCAATCGTGCCAACGTGCTTGTTATAGCCCTCCTCGTAGAAGGTCACGCTTCCCTGGACCGAAGAAATGCCCTTGGGTTGCAGTTCGTAGAGGTTGATGGCGCCGTTCTTGGCGTTGTAGCTGCCGGTCAGGTAGGCGGGCTGGCCATTATCGTCGGGATATCGCACCAATGCGATATTGCGCGCCGCATCGAAGGCGATGCTGATGTCGATATAAATCGGCTTGTTGAGCGTCCGATCGCTGCTGCAGTAAAGCGTCGCTGCACCGCCATTGACGGAAATCGGTGCCGGAATGGTTTGCTGCGTGACGGTCTTGGTCAGGCGATAGTCGACGAACTTTCCTGCCATGTCGCTGGCCAGGGACGTGCTCAGGGCCTCATTCGCGGCGCGGATGCGTGCCGCGTTGGAGGGGTCGTTGAACCAGTCGTCGGCGGTCATGCCCGTGGTGCCCAAAGGCTTGCTCTGTACCACTGCGGAAGCCAGCACGAGCGTGTTGCTGGTGGCGCCGCCGATGAGCGAAGTCTGGCCGCCATCGATATAAGCCTGGAGGATTGTCGCCGCCCGTTGGACTACGGAAAAATCGGGCGAGTAGGCATCGAGTTCGGCTTGAGAGACCTTGCCGTCATGGTCCAGGTCGGCCAGCGCGAAATTCGCGGTGGTGATGTGCGTGACATTGGCGGAGGTCAACTGTGCCGGCGTCACCGTGCCGGCAGATCCTGCCGCAGACAACACCTGTGCCACGGTGCCCAATGTCGAGGCGAGCTGGATGTCGGTGCCCTTCGCGGCCATCAGCGTCAGCAGGCCGGAAGCGAGATTGCGGGGAATGGTCAGGACGTAGTTACCCTGAGCGTCGGTCTGGCTGGAGCAGATCGCATCCCCGGCGGCATTGTTCGCCTGCACCCCATTGGAGAACAGGCAGACCTTCGCGCCTGCGATCGGGCCGTCAGTGACCTGGCCGCTCAGCGTTACCACGTTGCTGCCGGCGCTGGGCGTGCTCACGGTGGCCGTGTTGCTGCTGCCACTGCCACTATCGCCGCCACCGCAGGCGGATAGCGCAAACACCGCCAGCGCAATCGTTGCCGACGCCGCGAGCCTGAAGTTTCCCGTTTTCGAAAGGTTATGCAATTCCCAGCCCCTAAAGACGAAGCCCCTGCCAGTGCAGGGTAACTAACGAAGAAATGTATGTGCGTTGTGATGCACTGTCTGGCATCTAACGGCACTTTCCAGGTGTTCTTTAGGATACAAAGTGGATTAAGGGGGCCTTCTGATGCCGCTTGTCGGGAGGCATCTGTAGCTGGCCGCCCGGCTGTCGTGGCATGGCCGGTCGTCTCCTTTTGAGCAGCGTGCGGCATATCTGGCTTGAGCCTGCGATACCCACGCCTGAGTGTCCAGGTCGGCCAAGCGATCCGCCCATGGCGCGTCAGCACTGGAATGGCGCTTGACGGTCGGCAGGCGAGAGTTGGAAGACGAGGTGGCCTGCGGTTCGAATCCTGCCGCCCCGACTCGAGGTGATGGGAGGCGATTGGCCTTTGCCCCGGGGATAAATCATCGATGCGAAGGTTCGCGTTGCGGGTCGACCCTTCTCACGCCTGCAGGATGATTTTCTGCAGCAGGCTAGTCAGATCTCGACGCTGATCGATGATCAGGTGAATATAGATCGTGTCGTCCCTGAATTCATAAATGATTCGATTCTTTCCGCAAGGCACTTCGCGGAACCTGTTCGCGGTCAGCCCACTGAGCTCATCGACGATATGGCCGCATTCCGGAAACTCTCGGATGCGAGTGATGGACGCCTGGATCTGCGCATAGGAGTCTTCCCAGACGGCTATGCCAAATGCATCCACAACGTAGCGGCGCACCCGCTTCAGTTCGCTTCTGCCGCTGTCGAGAAGCTTCGCCTTCAGCAAATTGGAGGCCATCAGCGCCGTTTTTCTTGCCGGTCCAGTTCATCCAGTTCGGCAAACACATCATCGATGTCGGAAAACTTCTCCTGCTCGATCTGCTTTTGCCCAAGGGCCAGAATCTTCAGCAAGGCCAATGTCTGCCGGTCGGCTTCATAGCTGCGCACGTCTTGCACAACGAGCTTGGCCTCACCGTTTTGGGTGATGATCAATGGCTCACCGGACTCGGCGAGGTCCTTGACGATCTGTGCAGCTTCACTTTTGAGATAGCTGATTGGTTTGACGTGATCCGCGATTCGCATTGCACGGCTCCTGTGGATAGCAATGATGGACTGAATATAGTCCGTTAACAGTCCAGCGTCAATTCTGCCCGCGCGCATGGCCTTCTCCTTCTGCAGCAGATCGTCCAGTCACACCTGCCGCTGGGCGGCGGAAGCGGATGAAGATGGCGCCCGAACCCCGAACCCCACGAGTCGTGGCTGCTAGATACCATGCGTGGCAGACAGGCCGGCGGACGGATCCGGGCCGGCGTCGAGCGACCGCTCCCTTGCTGAGCGGAAATAGAGGGACGGGGGATCCAGCGCAAACAGACCCAGGATCGGCGGGGGATAGGCTATCGGGTCGACCAGGGCGAGCGTACCCGGGGCAGCCGCGAAGAAAACCTGGCCGAGTCGGAGCATGCTCTGTGCATCGACGCCGCAAACATAGTAGTAAGTCTGGCCTTCCCACTCGATCCAGCCCGCCCGGTATGGCTCGGACAGCGTCACGCTTGCCACGGGATCCCGTTCTCGATAACGCCGGATTGCCAGGCGGAGCCAGTTGAGATGGCGCTGATGGAAATCGAGGGCAAGCCGCTGATGCTCTGGTGTGTCGTCTTGCATTGGATGATTGCCTTTTCTGAGGTCGGCCTGAGTCCTGCCGGCTGTTCGGGATGGCAAAGGCGATGCAATGAAGCGTCGGGCAGCCTTGGCGGATGGCGCCAGCAGTGGATGCAGAACAGGAAGCCCGGCGGCAGCCGAGGCTTTAGAGATGGCGCCGACTATCGCATCCAGGCGATCCGGGCATGTATTCCGTCATATCGATGACCCCAGTCTTGTTTTAGTGGCATTGATTTGCTCTTCTGCGCAGGCCGTCTGTCGTGGCGAGCGCATGGCGGGCTTTAGCGTAGGTAATGGGGTCAAAAGCTCAAGTAGTCTTTTTGGACTAGAGGCAACCGAAGCGTATTGCGCGAGAACAGGTGGCATGTTCTGCTGCCTTCGCCCAGCCGGAAGCGATGCGGTGCGCCCATCCGTCCGGTGCTGTGTCTGCTGGCCCGATGCCATGCCTATGGCAATTGAGCCGGCGCCGTGAAAGGTCAATCAGGATGGATGGGAAGGAGAATGATATGAATTATCATTTTTATTATCAATTGAGCGCAAAAAAAGGGTATAGGTGTGGGACCCTATACCCTGACGGAATAAGCAACGGGTTGGTTGACGTTGCGGCTGTCACTCTATATTGGGGCGAAGCATTTCTTTATCCCCCGGGCGTCGGGGGCACTCTAAGGTGGGGACAATGAATTGAATGTTATGAATAGCGCCGTGGTCCGAGTGGATAGGGAGGGCGGAGATGTCCAGGGACGTCGAACTCTGGAAACGCTGTCAGAGTATGGCCTGCTCAGTCTCGCGACTGAGCAGGCCGGCACGATTGGCTCCCTTCCTGACCGGCTCTTGACACTGGAATGTGGGATATCGGCTCGCCAGCACGGACGTCGAGAGCGTGGGGCGCGTCGTCTGCCGAGGCGGCCAAGGCCCTGCTCCGGCTCCAGCATCGGGTCGGATAACTGCTGATCTATAGAAGCGTCGGGCTTGATCCTCGGGGCGCCAGATGGCACGG
This sequence comes from Cupriavidus malaysiensis, assembly GCF_001854325.1. Taxonomy (NCBI): domain Bacteria; kingdom Pseudomonadati; phylum Pseudomonadota; class Betaproteobacteria; order Burkholderiales; family Burkholderiaceae; genus Cupriavidus; species Cupriavidus malaysiensis. Next base: position 1,985,144 of record NZ_CP017755.1, on the reverse strand, counting down.
TCCAACGAAGGGACGCTGTTAGCGATGGACGTTCGGGCGTCTGCGCAGCAATCTGGAGGAAGGGCTTAAGCTGCTCAAGCTCCGCAGTCGGCTCGTCGTTTGCGGATCGAAAACGGACATTGACGTGTGAAAGACTAGTCCTAATCTGACAGTGCTTGCAGCGCCGGGCATGCGGTCTCGCAACAAAAGCGCAAGCTGATCGAACAGGGCTTTGGCTGGATCAAGACCGTGGGGCGCATGCGTCAGGTGATGGTGCGCGGCCTGAAGAAAGCCGATCAGATGTTTGTGCTGAGCATGGCCGCCTACAACCTCGTGCGCATGCGCTCGCTGGGAGAAATCCGTCCGCAGTTCCAGTGATCGCGGTAATGAGTCCGGAAATGGGCGAAAAATGCGGAAAAAGTCGATGCTGTGACGCTCAGCTTCCGGATTGTGAAACATAGTGGACTCGCAAGCCTTGCGGGAGAGGCCTCACCGCTTGCGCGGCGAGTACTTCAGCGGCTGGTCAGGTCCCTGCGGCCATAAATCAGGTCCATAATAATTTAAAAATGAAACAAAAAAATAAATAAAAATAGCTTGAAAATATATCACTGCTGATTGGGCGCAACTATCCCATATCGCTCCATCTGCCGATAGACCGTCGCCCGCGCGATCCCCAGCTGAACCGCAACCTGCGTAATGCGCCATTTGTTCCGCCGCAATGCCGCCAGCAGGACCTCGCGTTCGTTGCCGGGAAGCGGCCGCGTGGCCGCCGGCGCGGCTTCTGCCGGGTTTTCCTGCGTGCCCTCAAGGATCTCGGGCGGTAGTGCGTCGGTGTCGATGAAGCCGTTGTCGCTCATGGCCAGCGCGAAGCGCAGCACATTGCGCAATTGCCGCACATTGCCCTGCCAGGTGTAGGCGCGGAGCAGGGCCAGCGTGGCGGGCGCCAGTTCGGCCCGCATGTCCAGCTGCCGGCCCTCTTCTGCGGCGATGCGTGCGATCAGGTAGTCCTTGTCGCGCCGCTCGCGCAGGGCCGGCAGGTGCAAGGTGGCGCCGCACAGGCGATAGTAGAGGTCTTCGCGGAAGCATTGTTCGGCGATCAGCTGGCGCAGGTCGCGGTGCGAGGCGGCGATCACGCGCAGGTCTACCGGGATGGGTTTCTCCGCGCCCAGCGGCATCACTTCGCGTTCGGACAGCACGCGCAGCAGCCGGCTTTGCAGGTGCAGCGGCATGTCGCCGATTTCGTCGAGGAACAGCGTGCCGCCGTCGGATTGCGCAATCAGGCCGCGCATGCCTTTGCTGCGCGCACCGGTGAAGGTGCCCGGCGAATAGCCGAACAACTCGCTCTCTATCAGCGATTCGGGAATGGCGGCGCAGTTGACCGCGACGAAGGATTTGCCGCGGCGCTCGCTGGCAGCGTGCAGCGCCTTGGCCAGGACTTCCTTGCCGGTGCCGGTTTCGCCATGCACCAGGATATTGAGCGGCTTGTTGGCAAGCCGCTTGGCCTGCAGGATCAGCCGCTGCATCTGCGGGTCGCCCGCTCCGAGCGCGTCCAGCGCGGCGCTTGCCTCCGCGCTCGGCAGCGCCGGCTGGGCCCCGGGCGCCGAGGGCCGGCCCGGCGCGCCGCGCGGCGCGATGGCGGTGGCGTAGTACAAGCCGTGGTCATGGGTGCGCACCGCGGTGCGCTCGGACGACATGCCGGCGTGGGCGATGCGCCAGAGCTCGCTCATGTCTTCGCGGAAGACTTCGGTGAGCAGGTGGCCGCGCAGATCCAGGGGCTTGCCGCCGTGTCCTTCGGCGGCGTCGGCCAGCCGCAGCCTGCGCCGGCCTCCGCTGTTGATGCCCCGGATGACGCCGTCGGCGTCGAAGGCGACCATGATCTCGCTGTCCACGTCCACCAGCGACCAGGTCGAGCCCAGCCGCAGGATCCATTGGTCGCGGAAGTAGCGCAGGAAGTTGGCGTCCTCGATCATCTGCGCATACATGGTGGTCATCTGCAGCGCCAGGTGCTGTCCTTCGCGCGGCGCCGGAGCGCTCAGCGCGGAGACGTCGAGCACGCCCAGGAAGCCGCCGGTGGGATCGAACAGCGGCGCGCTGTTGCACGTGAGCGTGATATGGGACACGTCGAAGTGGTCGGTCTGGTGGCAGGTCACCGGCGCCTGCTCGACAATGCAGGTGCCCACCGCGCAGGTGCCGGCGCGCGGCTCGCTCCAGTCCGCGCCGAGGTAGAGCCCGGCGCGCTTGAGTTCGTGGTCCCGGTGGTCGTTGCCGATGAAGTCCACGGTCACGCCATGGGCGTCGGTCAGCAGCAGCACGCAGTCGAGGGCGGAGACGCGCTTGTAGAGCTGCTCCATGCCGGTACGCGCCACGCCGAGAAAATCCTCGATCTGGTCCTTGTGTTCGCGCAGGCGCTGCGCCTCCACGATATACGCAGGCACCGGCCGGCTCGGGTCGAGGCCATAGTCGTTGAAGCAGCGCAGCCAGGAACGCTCTATCGTGCCCTCGGCCGCGCCGGGCTGCTGCGCAAAGGCGAGCAGGCGCTCGATATGTGCCCGGTGTGCTTGTTGCAGCACGGTTGTCTCCTTGGGCGGTTCATGTGGGGGCTGGCGGCGATCGGATGCCCGGCCCAGCGCTGGCTCTACGCTAATCGATTTGGCCGCCTGCCGCAATGCGGCGGGCGGCCACCCGGCGCGGCTCAGAGTTCGCGCCGTTGCAGCGCGCCGGCGATGTACTCGGCCTGGCGGATCGCCAGCGCCACGATGGTCAGGGTGGGGTTGGACGCCGAACTGGAAGCGAACTGGCTGCCGTCGGAGACGAACAGGTTAGGGATGTCGTGGCTCTGGCCCCAGCGGTTGACCACGCCGTCGCTGGCCTTGGCGCTCATGCGGTTGGTGCCCATATTGTGGCTGGCGGGGTAGGGGGGCATGTCGATCACGCGGGTGGCGCCGACCGCCTCCGACATCTTGCGGAACTGGGCCAGCCCATGGGCGCGCACGGCGGCATCGTTGGGGTGGTCGGTCTTGCTCACGATCGGCACCGGCAGGCCGTACTGGTCCTTCTCGGTGGCGTGCAGGGTGATGCTGTTGCGCTCCTGCGCCAGGTCTTCGCCGCAGACCCAGACACAGCTCATGTGGTCGTACATTTCCAGTGCCGAGGAGACTTCGCGGCCCCAGCCGCCCGGCTTCATGAAGGCGGCGGTGAAGGGCAGGCCCAGCGCCAGTCCTTCCAGGTGATAGCCGCCGAAGAAGCCCCGCTTCGTGTCGAGCCGGGCTTCGTCCGAGACCACCGCCGCCAGCGCGGTGCCGCGGTACATATAGACCGGCTTGCGATGGATCGCCACGGCTGCCGCGGTGGTGTGGTTCAGGTAGTTGCGGCCAACCTGGCCGGAAGAATTGGCCAGCCCCTGCGGGAACTTGCTGCTGGCCGAGTTCAGCAGCAGACGCGGCGATTCGATCGAGTTGCCGGCCACGCAGACGACGCGCGCGCGCTGGAACTGGCGCCGGCCGTGCTCGTCGGCATAGAGCACGCCGGTGACCTTGCCGGCGGCGTCGTGCTCGATCTGCAGCACCATGGATTGCGGCCGCAATTCCGCCTTGCCGGTGGCCACGGCACGCGGCACCTCGGTGTAGAGGGTGGACCATTTGGCGCCGATCTTGCATCCCTGCATGCAGAAGCCGATCTGCATGCAGCCCGGGCGGCCGTCATAGGGTTGCGAGTTGACCGCCATCGGCCGCACGATCTCCTTGTAGCCGATCTTGTGCGCGCCGGCCGCCAGCACCTTGTAGTGGTTGTTTTCCGGCAGCGCCGGCAGGCCGGAGGCGGCGGTGGTGGTCACGCCCATCTTCTTCTCGGCGCGATCGTAGAACGGCGCGAGTTCGTCGTAGGTGATGGGCCAGTCGATCAGGTTGGCGTCCTTCACCGCACCATAGGTGCTGCGGTTGTGGAAGTCGTGCGGCATGAAGCGCAGCGCCACGCCGGACCAGTGCACCGTGGAGCCGCCCACGCCCTTGACGATCCAGGCCGGCAGGTTGGGGTAGGTCTTGGTGTGATGCCAGCCGCCGGCCGAGATGCGCTTGTCCAGCCACGAGATCTTGTTGAACATCTCCCACTCGTCGTTCTCGAAATCGGCCTGCGTAAAGTGCTTGCCGGCTTCGAGGATCACGCTGCGTATGCCGCGCTGGGCCAGTTCGTTGGCGAGCGTGCCGCCGCCCGCGCCGGAACCGATGATGACGACCACGCTGTCGTCTTTGAGGTCGAACTTCGTTGCCATGCTTGTCTCCATGCGCCGCTCCGGGGGGCTTGCCGCAGCCCGGGCGGCTTCTTGTCGGGGGGAATGCCGGTGCCGGCGGCTCAGAGCCAGTCGATATCGTCGAAGCCGCGGTGCAGGTAGCCGCCTTTCTCCCAGGATGAACCCTCGTAGCCCAGCAGGGGCCACACTGCTTTGTTGTTGTAGAGGCCGGTGACCAGTTCGCCGCGCACCTTCTGGAAGAAGGGCGTGGTCTCGATGGCTTGCAGCAGCGCGACGCGGTCGCCTTCCCTGGCGAGTTCGCCGTAGGGACGGCCGAAGCGTTCGCGTGCCGACGCATCCAGCGCGGCGACGCCCTGCTGCAGCAGGGCGCGCGTGGCCTTGTCGCCGGCGGCGGATTTCTCCAGCGGGGCGATGGCATCGACGTAGTAGCGGTCGGACAGCTTGTCGTGGGGGAAGATGTCGCGCGACATGGCTACCAGCGTGCGCGCGGTGGCCGGGCCAAGCGCGCGGAACGGCGCCGTCATGGCTTCGCGCGGCGGCTGGGCCAGCGCCGCCGGCGTGACTGTCACGCCGATCGCGGCAAGGCCGCCGCCGCGCAGGAAGCCCCGGCGCGAGACGGTGGGCTGCTTGCGCAGGGTACGCATGGTGGTGCCGGTGCCGGGGCCGGCAGGTTGCGGGGATTTCATCTGTTTTGTCTCCATTCGTTGTGGGACCGCGGCGCGGACGTTGTCCGCTCCTTGTCCCGCTCATTGCTTGTTGCCGGCGGCCACCTCCCGCCGCTTTGTCGCGGCTTGTGGGGCGGAGCCATTCAGCACGGGCTGGGCACGGCGTGCGGCGGGCCGAAGGCCGGCGCCGGGCGTGCCCTGGGGCGGCCGTGGCCGGGCTCGCCGAGCACGTCGATCAGCATGTGGTGCAGCCGCTCGGCCAGCACCGTGGCCATCAACGGCGTGCCGAGTTGTTCGGCGCAGGACGTGGTGCAGGCGCGCAGGCGGTCGGCATCGGCGGGATCGCCGCCGAGCGCGGCGCATAGCAGCGGCCAATCGGGCGCTGCGATCAGCGTGCCGGAGGTGAGCAGCACGCCGGTACGCCGGCGCACCTGCGCCAGGCCGACGATCTTGCGCTGGCCCACCACTACCTCCCAGGGCGAGAGCCCACCGAAGCACGCCCACTTCAGCGTATCCGCCGGCGGGGCCAGCCGCACTTCCTCCGGCGGCACCGCGTAGGCTGCAATGCCGAGATCGCGCAGCAGCCCGGCGTGCAGCACGCCCAGCCAGCGGTAGCTCGACACCGTACCGGTGCCGACCAGCGCGTGGCCGGCGGGCAGCACGATCGAAGCCGACAGCATCCAAGGACCGGTCAGCACGGCGCCGCCGCCCGAGTCCCGCTGCGCGACCGGGGTGGCGCAGCCGGTCAGGCGCTCGCGCATGGATGACTGCGCGCAGCCCAGCACGATGCCCGGCGCGGCATAGGTCCACAGGCGCACGGCCGGGCGCAGCACCGGCTCCGCCAGGCGGGCCCGGTTCCAGGCTTGTTCTTCGGTGCAGCCTGCGCCGCTGGCGAGGAAGGCGGGGGCGAGCATCACAGGCCTTCCACGGTTTCCAGCCGCGTCTTGAGGTCGGTCAGGAAGCGCGCGGCCGGATAGCCGTCCACCGCGCGGTGGTCGAACACGAGGTGCAGGCCCATCATCGGCGCCACCGCGATCCAGTCGTCCTTGACCACGGCCCGCTTGGCCACGCGCGTCACGCCGAGGATGGCGGCCTGCGGCACATTGAGGATGGGCGTGAAGCTGTCGATGCCGGTCATGCCCAGGTTGGTCACGGTGAAGGTGCCGCGCTGGTAGGCGCCGGCCGGCAGCGTGCCGGCGCGCGCGCCGGCGGCCAGGGCGCGGCTCTCCGCCGCGATTTCCGCCACCGTCCTGGTATCCACGTCGCGCAGCACCGGCACCATCAGGCCCTCGTCGAGGCTGACCGCGAGGCCGAGGTTGATGTTCGGCATCAGCTCGATCTCCTTCTCCAGCACACGCGCGTTCAGGCGCGGATGCTGACGCAGGGTCAGCGCCACGGCGCGCAGCACGAAGGCCGTCAGGGTGATCTTGCACTCGGGCCCCACGTTTTTCTGCATGGTGTGGCGCGCCAGTTCCAGCAGGGTCACGTCCACCTCGACCGAATGCGCCACCCGCGGCACGGCCCAGCCGGCGCTCATATTGCGGGCGATGGCGCCACGCATGCCTGTCAGGGGCAGCATGAGGCGGTCGCCGGCGTCGGCCGTTGCCGCGGCGCCCGGCCCGCTCAGCACGGAAGCGAGACTGTGGCTCATGATCTCGGCTCCAGCCGGGCGAGCACGGCGCCGCGTCCGAACGTGTCCTGCGCCGCCACTGCCAGCGCGGCGACGATGCCGTCCACGGGCGCGACGATTTCATGGGTAGTCTTGACCAGCTCGGCCACGCCCAGCGGCTGGCCCGCGCTGACCGCATCGCCGGGCTTGACCAGCCATTCCTGCAACAGGGCTTCGGTGCCGTCTTCCACGTCCTGCCAGACGGTGTCGGCCATCGTTACGTCGGTCATGCTGCTTCTCGCTTCAGTTGATAGGAAAGGGGGCGGTCCTGCACCAGGGCGCGGACCTGCGCGGCTATGGTGTCGACCTGAGGAATCACGAATTGCTCGAGCGGGCGCGAGAAGGGGATGGGCACGTCTGGCACCGCCAGGCGCCGCACCGGCGCGCGCAGCGCCACGCTGTCGAGGTTTTCCGCCACGACGGCGGCAATCTCGCCGGACAGGCCGAAGCTCAGGTAATCTTCGTCGGCCACCAGCAGGCGGCCGGTCTTGGCCACCGAGCGCAGCACCGTCTCGCGGTCGAGCGGGACGATGGTGCGCAGGTCGATCACCTCCGCATCGATGCCTTCGGCCGCCAGCTGCTCGGCCGCCAGCAGCGATTTCTGCACCATCTGCGAGAGCGTGACGATGGTCACGTCGCGGCCGCTGCGGGCCACCCGTGCCTGCCCGAAGGGAATGGTGTAGGCTTGCTCCGGCACGGCATTGGTACTGCCTTCGAAGTAGGACATCCACGACAGGCCCATGATGCCCTTGTGGTAGCAGAACACGACCGGATTGTCGTCGCGGATGGCCTGAGTCATCAGGCCCTTGGCGTCGTACGCGTTGGACGGTACCACCACCTTCATGCCGGGCATGTGGGCAAAGCTGGCATACAGGCATTGCGAATGCTGGGCGGCATCGTTGTAGCCGCCGCCGATGCCGGTCATCACCACCGCCGGCAGGCCCACGCGCCCGCCGGACATATAGGTGTTCTTGGCGAGGTGGTTGTAGATCTGGTCGAAGCACACGCCGAAGAAATCCACGAACATCAGTTCCGCGATCGGGCGCAATCCTTCCGCGGCGGCGCCGATGGCCGCGCCCATGAAGGCGGTCTCCGAGATCGGCGTATCCATGATGCGATCCGGCCCGAAGCGGTCCAGCAGGCCGGTGGTGGCGCTGAAGATGCCGCCGTACTTGCCGATGTCCTCGCCCATCACGAAGACGCGCGAGTCGCGCTCCATTTCCTGGCCGATGGCTTCGGCGATGGCCTGGGCCATGGTGAGCGTGCGCGTGCCATGGGACGCGCTCTGTGCGGTTTGCATGCTGGTCTCCTGTTTATGCGGGTGCGGGTCTTACTGGACGAAGACGTGTTGCAGCGCTTCTGCGGGCGCGGGGTAGGGGCTGTTGCGGCCGAACGCATAGGCGGCCTCGATGCGGTCCGAGACGCTCTGGCGCAAGGCGGCTTCGGCGGCGTCGTCGAGCAGGCCGCTGGCGCGCAGCGAAGTGCCCAGGGCGTGGATCGGGTCGGCGCTGCGCAGGGTCTTGGCTTCGTCGCGCGGGCGGTAAGTTTCCGGGTCGCCCTGGAAGTGGCCGAGATAGCGGTCGGTCTTGACTTCGATCAGGGTGGGGCCTTCGCCGCGGCGCGCCCGTGCCACGGCCTCGCCGGCGGCGCGGTACACCGCGACGGCGTCGTTGCGCTCCACCAGCACGCCAGGCATGCCATAGCCGGCGGCGCGCACGTCGTTGGAAGGCACCGAGGTGGAGGCGGATTTCTCCACCGAGATGCCGTACTTGTTGTCCTCGCAGACGAACACCACCGGCAGCTTCCACAGCGCGGCCAGATTGAGCGACTCATGGAACGAGCCCTGGTTGGCCGCGCCTTCGCCAAAGAAGGACACGGCCACCCAGTCCTTGCCCAGCTTGCGCGCCGCCAGCGCGGCGCCACAAGCCTGCGGGGAGCTCGCGCCGACGATGCCGCTGCAGGAAAACTTGGTCTCGGGATGGAACAGGTGCATGTGGCCGCCCTTGCCGCGTCCGAGCCCGGTGGCCTTGCCGAACATCTCGGCGGTCATGGCATCGAGCGGCACGCCTTTGGCAATGGCGAAGTGGTGCGAGCGGTGCGCGCCGACCACGGTATCTTCCGGGCGCAAGTGCGCGCATACGCCCACGGCCACCGGCTCTTGCCCGGCCGAGAGATGCATCTCTCCCGGCACCGGGCCGGCGCCGATATCGAAGGCCAGGCCTTTCTGGATCCTCGGCGGCAGCTTGCCTTCCAGGTAGACCTTGGCCATGGTCTCTTCGTATTGCCGGATCTCGATCATCTTCTCGTACATCCACAGAAGATGGCTTGGGGTGGGTTCCATTCGGGGTCTCCTCTTGCTTTCGTTTCAGCGGCCGGCTGCGGTGCCGGACAAGCCTTGATCGCAAGAGTGGTGCCAGCGCGGCCGGATGCGCGGCGCGCGGCGCGGCGCATCCCGCCAGGCCTTGCCGGAGGCGGGATGCGGGAGGAAAAGGCAGGTCTGCCGGCGGGCCCGCGGCAGACATCTGTCGCGCCTTGCGGCGAGACAGATGTCGCATCGGGCGGGACATCTGTCGCCGCAAGCGGCTGCCGCCGCCGGGGCAGGGCAAGGCGACGCCGGGCGCCGATGAGGCCGGTGGAGGGCGCTTCAGCCCGTCTTTTTCGAGAGCCCGTAGAACTCGAAATAGACCGCGTAGATCAGCATGACGTAGTTGAGTAGATCGACCCAGGTAAGCGGATCGCCGCCAAAGCCGGGGACGATCTCCGCTTCATGGAGCACCGCGCCGGCGAACCATCGCGTATAGGCGAGGAAGGAGATCAGCCCAAGTCCCCAGCACGATGCGGCGCGTATCGCCCGGTTGGTGCCGGCGCCGAACCGGTTGGGCCAGTTGCCGGCGACGTTGGCCCAGAAGATCAGCCAGAAGGCGATCCATACGCCCAGCTGCGCAGGCCAGCTTGGGAGCATCGCGCCGATCTTCTCGACGGCGCCGGGCGGGATGAGCACCCATCTGAGCAAGGCCAGATGCACGGCATAGAGCGCCGTGCCCAGCAGGATGTTGCCGCCCAGCGCGGCAAGTGCCATATGGCTTTTACGGCTCAGCCGGCTCCACGGCCAGTTGTCGAAGATCAGGAACGTCGCCAGCCACGCCACAATGACCGAATAGAACCAGCCGATCGCTACCGGCAGCGGCAGCAGGATCGCATGCGGCGTGGTGGCGGTCGATATGCCGGGGTAGATCAGCAGGAAATAGCCCAGGCCGGTGAGGCAGGCGCCGGCGGCGAGTTGCGCAAGGCCGCTGGCCGCGGGGCTCAGGCCGCTGCCGGACCACGGCCATCCGGCCATGCCCGTCGCCAGTATGCCGAAGCCGTAGAAGCCGATCAGCACGATCAGGCCGGCCGCGCCATAGCCGGCGCCGTTGATGGCGCCGAATGCCGGATCGAGTTCGCCGTAGCCGTAGACGAGTACGGCGGGGAGGGCGAAGGACAGCGCCAGCGTCACGATGGTGGCGAGGCAGCCCCGGAGGGGCTGCCTCAACGCCGAGAATCCGGCCATGCCGAAGTTGAAACCGATGAAAACGAGCACCAGGATGCCCCAGAAGAGGTACATGCCGAACGGCTGGGGAGCATACTGCCAGACGGCCTGCCTGGGGTCCGCGAACAGGCGCCATACGCCAAGGCTGACGCCGTGCACGATCAGGAATACGGCCACGGAGAATGCCAATGGCCGCAGCGCGAATCCGGCAGGCGCGAGCGCTGGTGTGTCTTGAGCTTCGATATTGGGGCTGAGGGGTTCCATGACCGGCATGTCCAGTACGATGAAAGCCCGGCACGCGAGGCGCGCGCGCTGCCCGATGCCCGATGCCCGATGGTGCATCGCGCAGGCTCGCATACCGGTGGGATGGGGAGGGGGCGGCCGCGTCGGTCAACGCGGCCCGTCGGAGCGAGAGGGCGTCAGGCTGTCAAAGCCGACCGGCTGGCAATCGGCTGGACGATGATCTTGACGTTGCCGTCCTTGTTGTTGACGAGCTCTTCGAAGCCGTGCGACACAATGTCGGCGAGGGAGATCCGCCCTGTGATGAGCGGCTGCACGTCGATGCGGCCATCGGCGATAAAGCGGATCACGTCGGCGAATTCGCCGTTATAGGCGAGCGATCCGATGATTTCCTTCTCCGTCGATACGATCTCGAAGAAATTGAACGCGCTGGGTTCTTCGAAAATCCCCACCATCACGCATTTGCCGGCTTTGCGGATCACGTCGATGGCAAGCTTCGCCGTGGCCTTGTTGCCGATGCACTCGAAGGACACGTCCGCGCCATAGCCGCCGGTCAGCGCCTTGACCTCCGCGATCGCATCGCACTCCTTGGGATCGATGACGACGTTGGCACCGACTTCGAGCGCCTTCTTCTTGCGCGCCGACGACATTTCGAGCGCGATGATGCGTCCTGCGCCGGCCGCCTTCGCGCACATGATCGTGCACAGGCCGATGGTGCCGGCGCCGACCACCACCACCGTCTGGCCGACGATGTTGCCGGCTTTCTTCACGGCATGAAGCCCTACCGCCAGCGGCTCGATCAACGCGCCTGCCTCGGTCGGGAAGTTCTCCGGCAGCTTGTAGAGCAGCTCCGCCGGCACGTTGACGTATTCCGCGAATGCGCCATTGTTCATCAGGCCGGTGAACGCGAGGTTCTCGCAGATGTTGTACAGGCCATGGGTGCAGTAATAGCATTTCCCGCAATGCTGGCAGGCGTCCGCGGTGACGCGTTCGCCGACCTGGAAACCGGTGACGCCTGCACCCAGCTCAGCGATTTCGCCGCTGAACTCGTGACCGAGTATGCATTGCCCCTTCAGGCCGGTGAGCGGGTGGGGATGATCGACCGGGATAAAGACCGGCCCCGCGACATACTCATGCAAGTCCGACCCGCAGATGCCGCACCAATGCACGCGGATCTTTACCCATCCCTCGGCGGGCTTGTCCGGAACGCGCACTTCCTCGACGCGCACATCGTGGCGGCCCCGCCATACGGCGGCCTTCATGCTGGACTGATGCACCGAATCTTCGTTGCTCACGGTTGTGTCTCCATCGTAATTGTGGGGGGGGGACGACGCAGGCCATGCGGGGGGCGCTGGTTCATGCCTGGCATGGCCTTCGTGCAGCAGGGAAATCGCATGAACCATGCCAGTGAGCACAGCGCACGAGGGCGGGCGACGCAGACGCTGGGTATGCTGCGGTGCAGTGTGGCGCTGCGTCAGGCGCCGGCGTGGTGAACCGCTGGCCGCGCGCGTTTATCGTTGCGATACAGCAAGATGCCGGCGACGGCCCGGCGAGCTGCGGGCCGCCGGCATGAGACGGCTTGGCTCGGTCCGGTGAGACACCGTGCCTCAGTCCGCCTCGTCCGCCTGAGACGAGGGCGCGGACCCCGGCAAGGATGCCGAACCCGGATAGACGATCTTGTATCGGGCCATCTTGCGGTAGATGGTGGCGCGGCTCATGCCCAGGGCCTTGGCGGTTTCCTTGACGCGCCAGTGATGGCAGGCGAGCATCTGCACGATGTGCTCCCGTTCGAGATGCTCGCCGGGGCGCAGGCCGGCACTGTCGAACGCCTGTGGCGCGACTGGCGGGCTAACCGGCTGCGGTGCCGCCATGGCGCCATCCGCGGCGCAGCGCAGATAATCGGGAAGATGTTCGGCGGCAATGACGCCGGGGGCCGCAGCCAGCGCGCATGCGTACCGCAACGCCATGCGCAGCTGCCGTACGTTGCCGGGCCAGCGATAGCGGCGGATGCATGCCAGCGCTTCGGCGGACAGCGCCGGGCGGCTGCCGTGCGCTTCGGTTTCTTCCGCGAGGAAGAAATCGACGAGCTCGTCGAGGTCGGAGCGATCGCGCAGGGGAGGCAGCCGGAACACCGCGCCGGTCAGGCGATAGTAGAGATCTTCCCGGAAGGTACCGTCGGAGACCATGCGCGCAAGGTCCCTGTGGGTCGCGCAGATCAGGTTGATGTCGACCCGCACCGATTGCTCGGAGCCCAGCGGTACCAGCTCGCTCTCCGCCAGGACGCGAAGCAGCCTGGTCTGCAGCGGCAAAGCCATGTCGCCGATCTCATCGAGGAACAAGGTGCCGCCGTGCGCCTGGAGTATCTTCCCTTTGAGCCCCTTGCGCTTGGCGCCGGTGAATGCCCCTTCCGCGTAACCGAACAGCTCGCTTTCGATCAGCGTATCCGGGATCGCCGCGCAGTTCACGGCGACAAATGCCTGCGACGCACGCAGCGAACCGCGATGGACGGCGAGCGCGAACGCCTCCTTGCCTGTTCCCGTCTCGCCTTGCAGCAGCATGGGAATGCGCCGGTCGACGATCTTGAGCGCGCGGGCGAGATGCGACGAGAATTGCGGGTCGCCGATGACCAGATGATCGCTGGCAAGAGCACGGGGAGCGTGCCCGGCGGCCGGGTGTTCCGGCGACAGCGAAATCGTGCGCAGGGCCTGGCGGGGCGGGCGCAGGCTTGCAAAGAAGCGTCCTGCGCCGCGGGTCAGCCGCAACGGGAACATCTCCATGCCATTGTTCAGGTCGATGACCTGTCCGGCATTCAGGTCGAACAGATGCTGGACGTTCGCCGGTATCGCGGTGTATAGCGCGCTCAGCATGCTCTTTGTCTGCCGGTTCATCGCTACGATGTTTCCGGCATCGTCGAATGCAATCAGCAATTCGGGGTGCAGGCTCAGGTAGTCCTGGCTGCGGTGCAGGTACAGCGTCCACAGATGGCTGGTATCGTGCAGCAGGCAGGCGTTCTCGATCATCTCCGCCGCCTGGCATACCCAGGCGTAGATCAATTCCTGCGAGTCGCGATTCTCGCTGTTTCGCACGGCCGATACGTCCAGTACGCCGGTCAATTCGCCGGATGGCGAAATAATGGGCGCGGCGGTACAGGTCAGGCAGGTGAATGCGGCCCTGAAGTGATCCTCGGTGTGGACGGTAATGGGTTCCTTGTCGGCCAGGACGCAGGCCACCCCGCTGGTTCCTTCGGAGTCCTCGGTGAAATAGCGGCCGTGATACAGCCCATGCTGCCGGTATTCCCTGCGGCGGTCTTCCTGGCCACGGAAATCGATCAGGGCGCCATCGGCGTCGGCCACCAGGACGCAATAGCCCGCTTTGCCGACAATGCCGTGCAACCGCTCCACCACCGGGTTCGAGAAGCGCAGCAGGGCCTCGGCACTGCTGCGCCTGTCCTTCAGCTCCGCAGCGCTGATGACGCGCGGGCCGGACGTATTGCCCGGGTCCAGCCGGAAGGTATTGAGCGAGCGGGTCCAGGAGCGGAACAGGCGCGCCTGCGCTGCAGCCTCGTTGAATGACGCCTGGTCGACCACGGATGAGACGCGCCGCGCGTGTTGCAGTGCATAGGACTGGGTCATTTCCGCTTCCTCGACATGCATAACTCCTGTTGCCCGGGGCGTCGGCGTCCGCATCCGCCAGTCCATACCGGCCGTGCCGGACGCGAGAGTCCCGTCGTACTCGCCCGCGCATCGCGCACGGCCCGCCTTTTTAGCATATCCCGCGCTGGCAATCACACCGCATTGCAGCACGCGAAGCGCGCGCGGCACCGCCACGCGGTCGTCTTCATGGTAAAAGTTTCCGGCTTTTGTTACTAATACGGACCATTATCATTGGTATTCCTGTCAGAAAGGATAGGCCACCTCCGCGCCTTCCCGCGCTCCCCGGCGCCACGCCATCTCGCCTGGCCCGCCGGCATGCCGGCGGCAGCGGAAGCGGCAGCCGAAGCCCGCCCTCGATGCTGAGTGATATCACCGACGATGACACCGAGATCATCTTGGTCACAAGGTACGGCGCAGAGGAGGTGCGGCTTGCCCAAGGCATGCGGACATGCGGACGCCTGAATGCAAGCAAAGAGGCCCGCAGTGCCGGCTCGCGCTAGTGAGTCGGGGTAGGGACCCCGTCCAAGGGTGCTGGATGATCGCGCCGGGCAGCAGGAAGGCAGCGCCTGAGGCCATTATTCGATTGGAAGATGGCCGGTCGCTCAAGGTGCCATTGCGTGAGGTCACGGTCGAAGCGACCTGAGTCCCGGGCGGCCGAGATCTGGAACGAATCTTCAGTTGGCGCGAGTCGTGCAAGGTTTCGGCCAGCTACCAGCGGCACTCTCGATGCCGGATGGCGGCTACCGACCCGAAATGGACTGCCACAGTTGCAAAAAGCGGTCGGTCTACGGAAAGCAAAGGGTAATTTTCTTCAATACGTGCGGTCCCATCCCGCTATACCTTCGGGCTCTGTGATTTCTCAACGAGCGTATCGAAGGCAATAGATGAGCCATCTTCTTTCCATGAGCGCCTTTGCCCTGGCTGCATCGATTTCTCCCGGGCCCGTCAACATCGTTGCGTTGAGTACAGGCGCTCAGCATGGACTACGCGCCAGCATGCGGCATGTTACGGGAGCGACCATTGGTTTTACGTTGTTGCTCTTGCTGACCGGGTTGGGATTACACGAAATCCAGAGTCATTGGCCGTATCTGACGAAGTCAATTCAGTGGGCCGGGGTAACGTTTCTGTTTTACATGGCCTACAAGCTCGCCGTCGATGACGGGCGACTCGGAGCGGAGGAGGCAACAAAAGGTCCGTCGTTGCTCTCCGGAGCAGCGATGCAGTGGCTGAATCCGAAAGCATGGCTAGCATCCCTTGCGGGCATGGGGGCATACGCAGCAAACGGCGACCGCATGTTGGTCTGGCAGTTCACGGTAGTCTATTTCGTGATCTGCTATGGATCGATTGCCTGCTGGGCATATGCAGGATCATTTTTGCGTCAATACTTGAGCGATCCCAAGCGGGTCCGGCTATTCAATCGCCTGATGGCGCTGTTGCTTGCGGGCAGCGCCGTCTACCTGCTTCAGGCATAGGCGGCTGGCTCGGCCACGCCCTGGGGCTCAACCACGATACTGGCGAGGCGTGGCCGCCACAAATTGCCGGAAAGTCCGTTGCAGGTGGGCCTGATCGGAGAATCCCGCTTCAATGGCGACATCGGCGATGGCTCGCCCCCGCCTGAGCTCTGACCGGCTGTATTCGATACGGCAATTGATAAGGTACGCGTGAGGCGTCATGCCGTAGCGATCCTTAAAAGAGCGGATCAGATAGGACGCAGAGAGATCTGCTGCTGCACAGATCTCCGCCAGCTTCAGCGAGCGCGTGCAGTTTTCTCGTATGTATTCCGCCGCGCGGACGAGCTTTCGATTCGGGCTCCCAGTCAATGCAGGGGCCGGGCTCAGCGCTTGCTGCACTTCCGAAAAGAAGGTGAGCGCCGCACTATGCTTTTTCAGATGGTCTGCGTGCTCGTCGGTGCATACGGCATATAGGCGATTCAACCCAGCATACAGGTCAGGCCGAGTCGTCATGGTGGTCGAAAACGCACGAAAGCCGCAGTTGTGACTGAAACCGAGTTCATGCTGAAGGTCCATCAGCCAAGAAACGTTCACATAGAACATGCGATACGACCATGGCTGATTGTCGATCGGATTGCAGGCGTGGACATCTTCCGGGTTGATGACCACCACTGCGCCGGCACCCACGTGCTCCTGGACTCTCCCGTTGAGATACGTACTGCGGCCGCCCGTGATCGCACCGATTGAGAACGTGTCATGCGCGTGCTTTGCATAGCAAACCTGGCGACCGCCCTGTATTGAACGAGCCTCGATAAACGGCAGCGTTTCATCGCGCCAGAACGTCGGGGCTATTGTCTCTTTGACCGTAAGGGGCACACTGTTCATCTGGATTCGCGGCTATGTCCACGCTTGGCATTGGGTACTGTAACGCATCCTCGGTCGAGCACGGTGCCCAGATTGGCCCGGGAAGTCGGCCGGCCGCCTCTGGCCGATCTCCGCCTCCAGCGACTTCTCTCGACGATCGGCGACGGCCTTTGACGGCTCCCGACCCAAAGCGGTCCATCGAAATTCTCCAAAGCGGTCGGTCAAAGATGCAGCTTTGCCGTCAGAAGCGGCACTTCTGCCTTGCATGTCCTTCGATTCCGTCTCTGTGCCGCTGCCGGATGGCAGCGATGCTATGGCTTTCGCCGGTCATCGAGTTTCAATTGGCTCGGTATTTGATAGATGACGTACTTGTATTTCGGTATCAGCCTGCGTTCCGCTACGACACCGCCGAGAGATTCGGCAATGCGTCGACTGGGGTAGTTTTCTTCAGCAACAGGATAGGTGAAGCGATCGATGCCCAGTTCGCGGCTTGCCCACGTTGCCACAAGACTAACCGCTTCACGGCCAATGCCTTCGCGGTGGCGATCCTCTCGAATCCAAATGCCCAACTCCGCACTAGGGCTCTTAACGTGATGGAGTCCCGCCAATCCAAGAAATCCCCCGCTATCTCGTTGACGGACTGCAAATACAAAATCCGTTCCTTCGGCTATCGCCGGTAACCACGCTTGCCAGACGAGATCAAAGCTCTCTCTGTCAGGAGGCGGCTCCCATGACATCAAACGAGTCAGTGAAAGCGTGATGCACGGAAATGTAGCGTCAGCATCACTTGCAGAGAAGGGTTTAATCGAAAGTCGACTAGATTCGATACGGATTTCATCCGGGTGCAGCACCAAGGTTCATCCCCATGTGTTTACCGATGTCGTCGGATTGTGGCCGATGTGCATCGGCCTGTCGAACGTCTCAAAGTGGCCCGCCGCGTTCCGGGCGTATCTGGCTCAGGTGCTGGATGAGGCGCCATTCCAGCTCGTTACCAAGATGGTGGCGGAGGTGGCACCCAGGCGGCAGCGCAGGCCGTCGGAGATCTGGAAGAATCTGCGGAGGCTGGCGCAGGCATTGATGGCGACGCGCGGAGGACTGTGGGCTTGAAGGTGGATGGGAAAGGGGATCCCTGGGGAAGTCTGTTCCCGTATGCCGGCGAGGCGCGCAAGGACGGAGGAACTGCTTCGGTCCGAGGCTTTGTGACCGGGCTGTCCACATCCTTGGATGCCGTCACGCCGGTCGGTCGGGAATCAAAGTCTGCCAGCGCGATCCTGTGCTCAGTTCGCGCCGGAAAGGGGCAAGAATTCCAGACTCGCCGTGAAACAGAGCAAGCGCCTGTCGCGCTGTTGGCCTGAATCGACTAAAATCTTTCCTTTTAACCGGAAAGATTTCTGCATTCCGGAAAGGATTGGAGGTCTATCATGCTCACAGCGGGCAATGCAGTATCGGCCGCCCATGTCGCCTTCCTGGCCGGCGTCACGGACAAGGAGATCAATCGCCTCGTGGATGAAGAAGTGCTGCCGCCCACCTTGGTGTGGCGCGAGCACGGCCGACGTTTCGCCCCGTTGACTGCGCCACTGGCCCAGTTCTATTTCCAAACGAGCGACGAACTGACGCGCACCATGCGCCGGCACGTGATCGAGCACATCACGTCACGGCTGGCACAGCGCGCGGACTTTGACAACTTCCTCATCCTCAGCAGTCGTGCGCTGCATGCGGACTTCGATTGGTCGTTGAAGACGGACTTTTGCATCATTGGCCTGGGAAAGTTCGTGGAATCGGTCGTTCAACGCGCCACGCAACTGCAGCAAGCCGAGGAATACATAGTCGAGGATCGGGATGTGCTCGGCGGCACCCCGTGCTTTGCCGGCACCCGCGTGCCTGTAGCCAACGTCGTCGCGGCCTCAGACGATGGGGTTCCGTTCGCGGAACTGCAGCAAGCCTACCCGTTCCTGACGGCACCCTTGCTGGAAGACGCGAAGGTCTACGTCAAGGCCCATCCGCGACCCGGTCGACCGCGCCGCCTGCCGGAGGCCGAGTCGGCGCAGGTCATCGTTTCCCGCAAAGTGGTGAGGCCCGCGCCGGAGCGGGCGTGACGTACAAGTTCCTGATCGACGAATGCCTCTGGCCGGGCCTGGTCCGGCTCGCGCGCGATGCCGGCTATCCCGAGTCCACCTGTGTGCGTGACCGTGGCTGGTCGGGTACCCCGGACTATCGGCTTATCCGGCACGCGCTTGCGGAGGACTTCACGTTGGTGACCCATAACGCCGTGGATTTTCGCGGGCCGCTTGGCGGGCCACTGGGTGGGCTGCATACGAAAGAGCCGATACATGCCGGCCTTGTGTGCCTTGTGTCCAACCTGCCCATGACACCAGCGCGCCAACTCGATTTGTTCGGCCTTGCTCTGCAAGAGCTGGCGACGTTGCCAGACCTGATCAATCAGGCGCTTGAGGTGATTGAAGATGCCGCCGGCGGGGTGACGATCGAGCGGTATGCGATTCCGCAGTAAGGGGAAAGGCGGGCCGCCTAGCACGAAGTCATGCGGCGCACCTCCTGATGGATTCTCCAGCGCTATCCATGTGAACCCCAAACGGGCCCTCATGTCGAGTGCCAGCTCCTGGCCGCAAGCAGCCTATCAATCTTTCGGCTTCTCTGCAGCATGCATTGTTGATGATCGTCGATGTAAGACGACTGCTATCGAAGAAGGCCGATTGCCCTTGGTCGCCGAGTACGCGAATTTGCCGCGCGCCGGTCCGGGCTACGCGGCTCAAGCCCGTGCCAACGAATCCCGGATAAACCGTTCAATCGAGGCCGCGATCGCATCGACAGGTCCCTCGCTGACAAAGCGCGCGCAGTTCAGTGCCATCAAGCGCGGGAACCGATCGCGGATTTTCCTGGCCTCGCTTTCCGCGCTTGCCTTGAGATAGGTTCGGGACAATTGCCGCGCGACGATCAGGCTGGTGCATGGCTCCAGGTCGAGGGCGGGCAGCAAGAGCGCGGTGCGTGCATCGGACTCGATGCTGCTGCGGATGGATGGATAGGCTGGCGCAATGTCCGACGGATACGTCATGAACCCGGACGAGAGCGCGCAGACCATGGGCTCGGCCACGCGATGCCTGAGGTCGGCGTACAGCTGGATATTGCGTCTTGCGTATCCGGCGTAGCCGTGGCGATCTATCAGGTCGCCGATATGGCCGTGCCATGACAAGAAGCATTGGTCCAGATCGACAAAGCGCCAGTTCAGCCGGCGTGCCAGGACCGCGCCGATGGTGCTCTTGCCGGCCCCTCCTGGCCCGATCAGATGTGCGACAGGGAACATTGATCTCTCCGGCGGCGGCGGCCGGAACGCTGTCATCCCCGTCGCCGCGCTATCCCCGCCCGGCAGATCCGCTCACACAACTCGGCAAACGACACCCCGCTCGCCGCCGCTGACTGCGGCAGCAGGCTCGTCGCCGTCATCCCCGGCAGGGAATTCACTTCCAGGCACCACAGGCGGCCCTGCGCGTCGAGGCGGAAGTCGGTTCGGCTGTAGCCGTCGAGCTTGAGCGCGCGGTGCACGCGCAGCGCGGCGTCCTGCGCGGCGGCGGTGATGGCGTCGGGCAGGTCGGCGGGGAAGATCTCGCGCACGGCGCCGGGCTGGTACTTGGCGCGGTAGTCGAACACGGCTTGGGGTTCGATCAGGATCTCGCCGACCGCCAGGGCCTGGTCGCCGAGTACGCCAACGGTCAGTTCGCGGCCGGCGATGAATTGTTCGAGCATGACTTCACGGTCGAAGCGGGCGGCGTGCTGGATGGCGGCGTCCAGGGCGTCGGGGCTGCGGACGATGGACAGGCCGACCGTGGAGCCTTGCCGGTTGGGCTTGACCACCAGGGGGTAGCCGAGGTCCCGCGTCACCGTTTCGGGCGGGCAGGGGACCATGTGCCAGCGCGGCGTGGCGACGCCAGCGGCGACGAACAGGCGCTTGGACATGTCCTTGTCCATGGCGATGGCGCTGGCGAGGTGGCCGCTGCCGGTGTAGGCCATGCCGGCCAGGTCGAGCATGGCCTGCACGGTGCCGTCTTCGCCGGTGCCGCCGTGCAGGGCCAGGAAGACGACGTCGACGTCGGCCAGCGCGGGCGTGCGGATCAGGCTGGTTTCGGCCGAGCGCAGCACGGCGAGGGCGTCGGAGGCGGGCGGGGCCTCGTCCACCTTGGCGCTCAGCAGCCGGACTTCGTCTTCGTCGCTGAGCAGGCCGCGCGAGGTTTCCACGGCCAGCACATGGTGGCCGGCGCTGCGCAGGGCCTGGATGACTTGCGCGCCGCTGGCGATGGAGACTTCGCGTTCTTCGCTGGTGCCGCCGAACAGTACCGCTACCTTCAGTTTGCTATCTGGCATGGGGGCTGGGTTCTCGCAATGATGGGCCGCCCGTGCCGGTGGCGGGCAGGGGCGGGACTGGGTCGACGGCCGATGCTTCGGACACCGTCAGGCTCTGACATGGCTCAGACGTTGCCGCGGCCGAAAGTTTCCCTGATTCGGGCAGGAGACTGCAATGGACGTGACAACGGACAGCACGACGGCTGTCGCGATGGTCGCTTTCCGGCCGTCAGTGCGTGCCACGCGGATTGCGGCCGGTTGGCTGGATACTGAAGCATTTGCTTGGCCTTCAATCGTGCCCCCAAGGCGAGGCCTTACCGGCGCTTCTTGCCACTGGGTGCATGCGACCGGGATTGAGGCGGCCCGGACACTGGCGCGTCCGGGCGGGCGGCCTGGAGTGTCTCAGGCCGGCCGGCCGCGCCGCAGGTACAGGTGCTCCAGCCGGATCCGCAGCACCTCGTCGAGCGCCAGCAGCTCCTCGCGCACGGCGCGCGCACAGGCCTGGCTGACGCCGCGCAGGCGTACCTCCTGGGCCAGCAGCGGGCCGCTGCGCACCACGCGCCAGCCGTCGACGGTGCCGCCGCAGGCCGTCATGCGGCCGGAGACGTCATCGACGACCCTGTGGTCGGGTACCGAAGTGATGTGCAGGATGTGGACCAACTGGTCGCCCGCTGGCGGAAATTCCGTGCCGGTGGTGCAGGCGGTCTTGCCGGGGGTGGAGCTCGAGGTGTCCGCAATGGGACAGGGGGAGGAGGATTGTGTCTGCTGCATAGCTGCTCGCAATTGGATCACTGGAAGGATCACTCGAACCGGTGCGCGCCATGCCGCTTCCCGCTTCGTTGCCGACCATCGGCCGCATCGCCTTGAGGCAACCACCTTGCCCGGGAGAGGCAGGTTGGCGTTGATACCGTCGGGTACCAACTCTGGATGCAGGGGCGACTATAGCAGACGGCGCGGGGCCGGCGGAAGGGGCGGGTGCCGCACTGGGCACCACATCGGTGGCCGCGGCGGGCGCTTGCGTCGTCGGCGCGACGGCATGGGATTGCCCCGCTTGCGTGGCGGAGCCGTTTCGCTACACTGGCCCGGTAGTGCCCGCACGCCGGCCGGAACCGATGCGTGACGGGCGCCGGAACAGGCTACAGCATAGGGCCGATACCCCAGGCAGACATTTCCATGAAGCCCACCCCGCCCCCTTCGGCGCCCCCGCCGTCACGGGCCGCGCGCGGCCTGCGCCGCTTCGTCGCGGACGACGTGCAGGCCGCCGCGGCCGAACTCGACGGCTGGCAGCAGCGCTACCAGCAGCTCACGCCGGGCCCCTTCCGCGCCGAGGTGCAGCAGGCTGCCTTCGGCGATGTCCATGTGTTCCGCGAACAGACCTCGCAGGCCTTGCTCGAAGAGGGCGAGGCGATGCGCGGCTACCTGTCGCTGGCGCTGCCGCATGCACAGTGCGATGGCGGCTGGTTCCACGGCTATGCGATGCGTGGCGCGGGGCTGCTGACCGCCGGCAACGGCAAGGCCCTGGCCATGCGCACCCCGCGCGAACTCGATCTGCTCGGGCTGACCCTGCCGCTGCCGGCGCTGCAGCACGCGCTCGCGCTGGCCGGCGGCGCACCGGTGACGGTGGCGCAATTGCCGCCGGTGCGGCAATTGCGTCCGGGCGTGGCGGCGGAACTGCGCGCGGCGCTGCTGTCGGTGCTGGGCACTGCGGCGCTGGAAACCGAGGTGTTCCGTCACCGCTTCGTCGAGAGCGCGATGCGCGATGCCTTGCTGTTGGCGGCCGCCACGGCACTGACTGCCGACGGTGACCGCACGCATGAGTCGCTGCCCACGCCCACGGTCAGGCGACGGCTGGTGGCCGACGCCTACGACATGGTGCGCGCCGCGCCCGAAGCCGGCTGGAGTGTGCTGGCGCTGTGCGAGCGGCTGGGGGTATCGCGCCGCACGCTGCAGTACAGCTTCAATGAGGTGACCGGACTGGCGCCGCTGGACTTCGTGCGCGCGGTGCGCATGAACGGCGCGCGGCTGGCGCTGCGCGCCGGCACCGCGGATTCCGTGGGAGCGGTGGCGGCGCGCTACGGCTTTCATCACCTGCCGCGCTTTGCGGCGCAGTATCGAGAGTTCTTCGGCGAGTTGCCGTCGCAGACGCTGGCGCGGCCGCGTTGAGGGAGAGGGTCGGCGCTAGCATCAAGCGAGCTGGGTCGCGCTGGCGATGGCTGCCCTCGCCGTATCCACATCAGGCCGTTACTCCACCAAGCCATCCCGCGCGACCTTGCTCGCTACCCCAGCATCGCCCGCGGCAGATGCCGTCCCACCCAGTCCCGTTCCTGCTCATAGGCGCGCGCCAGCCGCAGCACGCTGAGGTCGCCGCGCGGCCGCCCGATCAGCTGCATGCCCATCGGCAGGCCGTTGCTGCCGAAGCCGACCGGCACGCTGATGGTGGGGCAGCCGGACAGGGTCCACGGAAACACGACTTCCATCCAGCGGTGGTAGGTGTCCATCGGCCGGCCGGCGATGGACTTGGGCCACGGCTGGTTGACATCGAAGGGGAAGACCTGCGCGGTGGGCACGGCGATGTAGTCGAAGCGGGTGAAGAGCCGGTCGAGGGTGTCCAGCCAGGCGCTGCGCTCCACGCTGGCGTGGTACACGTCGTTGCCGCTCAGCTGCAGCGCGCCTTCGATTTCCCAGATGGCGTCGGCCTTGAGCAGCGCGCGCTTGGCGGGGTCGCGGTAGAACGGCAGCATGCCGTTGCCGACCAGGAAGTGGCGGTGCGTGAGCCAGGCCTTCCACAGCCGTTCCGGCGCGAAGGGCGGTGCGATGCCTTCGACCGCCACGCCGAAGGCGGGGAAGGCCTGCAGCGCCTGTTCGCACAGCGGCAGGATGCCGTCTTCCATCGGCAGGTAGCCGTTCCAGTCGCCCAGCCAGGCCACGCGCTTGCCCTTGAGGTCGGCGGCCAGCGCTGCCTGCACGTTGTCGGGGGTCAGCGCGGCCAGCGCGGGGTCGCGCTCGAGCGCCAGCGGTGTGCGCGGGTCGGGTCCGGCCTGGGTGGCGAGCAGCAGGGCGACGTCGGCCACGGTGCGGCCCATCGGGCCTTCGTAGCCGAGCTGCTGCAGGAAGACTTCGGGTGTCGGTCCGTAGGGCACGCGGCCCATCGACGGGCGCATGCCGTACACATTGCAGAAGCCGGCGGGGTTGCGCAGCGAGCCGCCGAAGTCGCTGCCGTCGGCCACCGGCAGCAGGCGCAGGGCCAGCGCGGCGGCCGCGCCGCCGCTGCTGCCGCCGGCGCAGCGGGCCGGGTCGTAGGGGTTGCGGGTGGCGCCGTAGACCGGGTTGAAGGTCTGCGAGCCGAGCCCGAACTCGGGGGTGTTGGTCTTGCCGAGCAGGATGGCGCCGGCGCGGCGCGCGCGCTCGACGATGATGGCGTCCTGGGTCGGCACGTTGTCGCGGAAGATCGGCGAGCCGAAGGTGGTACGGATGCCGCGCGTCAGCGCCAGGTCCTTGGGGGCCTGCGGCATGCCGTGCATCCAGCCGGGGCGCTGGCCGGCGCGCTGGCTGGATGCAAGGGCGGCATCGGCGGCAGCCGCTTCGCGCAGCAGCAGCTCGCTGTCGCGGCGGGCGACGATGGCGTTGGCGACGGGATTGACGCGGTCGATATGGGTCAGGTAGGCGGCCATCACTTCGCGGCAGGAGACGCGGCGCGCGGCGATCTCGCGCGAGAGCTGCCAGGCGGGCATCAGCACGATGGGGTCGGGGGTGGCGCCGGCGCGGGGCGCCGGGGCTGCGTGGTCATCGGCGCCGGGCACGGCGGCCGTGGCGCCGGCGGCCGCCGTGCCGAGCGCGGCACCGGCGAGGCGGCCCAGCCATTGGCGCCGGGTGGGTTGCGGCGGTGCCGGGGCGGTGGCGGTGCCCAGGGTATCCGAGGCATCCGGGGTATCCGAGGCAACTGCCCGGGGCGAGGCGGCGGGGGTGGTCATTGGGCGGTATCCGGGAAGGGGTTGGGGGCGGTGATGAATCGGTCGGCAGGGGCGGCGTGGAAGTCCGGCTGGAATGGCCGCGCCTTTCAGCGGGGCGCCGGCAGGATGGACGCGCGCCGCGCCATCACGTCGTCGAGCGGATCGTGGCGGTAGCGGGCGACCTCCTGCCGGGTGAAGCCGGGCGAGGCCACGCCGGGCCCGAACGCCGGCACCATCCAGTTGAACAGTTCGGCGATCTCGGCATCGCTGAGGTCGGAGCCCGAGGTGCCTGGCACCTGGATCACGAAGGCCCGCCCGGCGGCCGAGGCGAGCAGCCGGGGCAGCGTGGCGCGCATGTCGGGGATACCGGCGGCGGGCTTGCCGGCACCGTCGGGCAGGTGGCAGCCGGAGCAGTGCAGCAGGTAGTTGGCCTGGGCGCGCGGCAGCCGCTGCTGGGCGTGCGCGGGGCCGGCCAGCAGGCCGTACGCGGCGGCGGCCAGCAGCGCGGCGCGGGCCCGTGCGCGGCGCGGCGCGGCGCTCGCCATGTCAGCGTGCCGTGGCGCCATCGCGCAGCTTGCGCACCGCGCCGGGCGTCTTGCGCTCGGCGCGCGCCTTGGCCAGCAGCTCGGCCCCGACGCTGGGCGCGGCCTCTCCGTTCTGCGTGCCGAGCCAGGCCAGCACCGCCGCCAGGTCGTCGTCCGGCAGCGTGGCGAACGACGGCATGATGCCGTTATAGGACTGCCCCTGCGATTCGATCGGGCCGGCCAGGCCATGCACTACCACATTGGCCAGGTAGGCCTGGCCGGCGGGCGTGGCCAGCCGCTCGCGCAGCGCGCCGGCCAGCGGCGGGGCCACGCCGGCGATGCCGGAGGCGTCCGCGTTATGGCAGGCAGCGCAGTTGGCGGTGAACAGGGCCTTGCCGTCGGGGGCGGCGGTGGCGGCGGTGGCGGCGAGGGGACTGGCGGCGAGCGCGGCCAGCAGCGCGGGGAGGAGAGTGGGAAGGACAGCGCCGGTGAGGGCGCCGAGCCGGGTGAAGCGCGTCATTCCTGTACTCCGAGGATGATGGAGGTGGTGCAATGGAACATCGTGCTGCTGTTGCTCATGCACCAGTTGACGTCGTTGTGCACGCCGAGCTTGTAGCCCGGGCGCTCGCGCTCGTTGGTGTTGCACTCGCAGCGGCCGCAGGTCGTCTTGCCGCAGCAGTCGTTGTAGCTGACCATGTAGTCCTTGCCGTCGGCCGGGTTGCGGCAGGTGCCGACCCAGGACACGCGCGAGGGCTCGGTGCCCGGCGGGCAACTGGTGGAGCTGCCGCCGCAGCAGGCGCACAGGAAGCCGTCGACGGCGCAGTATTTCCAGTAGTCGCAGGAGGTCTCGTCCACGCCCTTGCCGGGGCGCGCGCCATGCGCGGCGGCGGCGTGGGCGCTGCGGTCGAAGGGCAGCACGGGCAGCGCCAGCCCGCCCACCATGGCCTTGCCCAGCGTGGCCAGCGCGCTGCGCCGGCTGGTGCGCTGGGCCGTGCGGCGGGCCTGGCGCTCGATCCATCGGTCGAACCACATCACAAATGTCTCCGTGCCGTCAGGCGTGGGTTTCGAGGAACTGCTGCACCGAGGCCACGTTCAGGTCCATGGCGGTGAACAGGCTTTCGAGCTGCTCGCGCGAGTTGACCAGCCCCTTGGCGCGCAGCGTGCCGGCGCTGTCGAGCAGCACGGCGTAGGGCAGCTTGCCGATCTGCAGGTGCATGCCCAGTTCCTTGGACAGCACGTAGGGGAACTCGGCCAGCCCGGCCTGGCGCAGGAAGGCCAGGTGCTCGGGCTGCTCGCCGTCGGAGGCGAGCACGATGCGCAGCCAGGCGCGCTCGCTGGCGGCGATCGACTTCAGCACCGGCAGCAGCTTCTTGCAGATCGGGCAGGTGGGCGAGAGGAAGAACAGCAGCGTGCTGGCGGGCTGCGCGCCGCCCACGGCGACGGCATCGCCGCGCACGTCCTGCAGGTCGAAGCGTGTCAGCGGCTGGCCCACGCGCGGGCCGGCGTCGATCATCAGCGCGCCCATCGGCGCGACCCGTTCATAGAGGATGCCGACCTGGCGCGCGAGCGCGTAGAGGCCGAACAGCAGCGCCAGCACGGCGATCCACAAGACGATATTGGCGATAACGAGAGCGGTCATGGTGAACTCGGCTTGATGCGTGATGCTTGAAGTGGAAGGAAGCGGGGAGGTCCGGCGTCGCGGCGGCGTCAGCCGCGCGCGCGCCCGGCATTGACCAGTAACTGGGTGGCAGCCAGCCACAGCAGCAGCAAGGCCAGCGCGCAGAAGGCGGCGGCAGCCCAGTCGAGCGTGCCGAGCGCGCGCGCCATGCCGGTGCCGGCCACGTCGCTGATGCCGGCCGCGCCGGCCAGGCTGCTGCTGGTGGAGGCCGCCGCCACCGCGAGCACGGCCAGCAGGCCCGCGTTGCGCGCCAGCAGCGCGCCGGAGATCGGCATGCTGTCGGCGGCCGCCCCGCAGCCGCAGCGCAGTTCGCGCCGGCCGCGCGCCAGGTTGACGGCGACCGCGGCAGTGGCGAGGCCGGCCACCGCCAGCCCGGCCAGGGCCGGGCCCGGGCTCTGCGGCAGCAGCACCAGGCCGAGCGCGGCGGCGCCCTCGGCCGCGACAAAGGCCAGCGCGCCGGTGCGCGTCCAGGCCGGCGGCAGCAGGCCATAGGCGGCGAAGGCAGCCTGGAAGCGGGCCAGGTCGCGCAGCTTGGGCGCCACCGACAGGCCCAGCACCAGGGCTGCGGCGGCGTGGCAGGCGGCGGCGACGATGGGGTCGGCCAGCAGGGCGGCGGCATTCATTGGTGGGCCTCCACGCGCAGGGGGTTCTCGGCTACGCCGTCCAGCCGCGCGACCGGCTTGAGCCCCTGCGCCGGGTCGAGCGCGACCACGCCGGAGGTGGTGGCGTCGAGGGCGTACAGGGTCGGGCGCGCTTCCTGGGTGACGGTCAGCGCCAGCGCGTGCTGGCCCGGGGCGCGCGCCAGGCGCTTGTGGCTGGCCAGGTCGACGGTCCAGATCTCGTCGGCCGGCGACTTGTGCGAGCCTTCCCGGCCGCGCGGATGCATGCCGACGAAGAGCCGCCGGGTGGCGGCGTGCACGGCGAACAGCTGGTAGCCGCCCGGGCGCCAGCCGCGCCTGGCATCGGCGCTGCCGAGCAGGGACCAGGGCGGGTCGAAGGCGGGCGTTTCGCCGGACAGGTCGGCGCGATAGACATTGCCGTGGAAGGAGACGAAGTAGAGCGCGTCGCCGATGGCTTCCGCATGCAGGAAGACCGGGTCCTGCTGCGGGTCGAACAGCCGCGCGCTGCGCTTCTGGCCGGCCGGCTGGCCTTGCGCGTCATGCTCGATGGTGAGCATGGCGCCGTCGCTGCACAAGGTGCGCAAGCGCTGGCTGGAGGCCGGCGTGGCGAAGATGCCCCAGCAGCCGGGGGTCGGCACTTCGGCGGCCAGCTTGCCGGCCTGCAGGTCGACGATGCTGACCGAGGTGGCGGGCGTGGCGTTCTGCACGTAGAGGAAGCGTCCGTCCGCCGAGACCGCGATGATGCCGCGGTAGGGCAGCGACTGCGCGTGGCGCGGCGGGATCACGATCTCGCTGTGGTAGGCCAGGGTGTCGGCGTCGTAGAGGCTGACCACGTCGGCGCGCTCGCCGCGCGACAGGCGCGGGTAGTAGGTGGCGACCACGTAGAGGGTGCGCTTGTCCGGCGACAGCACGGCCTGGCCGCCGAAGCCGGTCGGTACCAGGCCGAGGTACTTCATGCGCTTGCCGTCGACCACGTGCAGGCGCCCGTCCACCATGTGGCGGAAGGCCACGTCGGAGATATAGAGGCGGTCGGCATCGGCCGGCGGCAGCTGCGCGACGGTGAGCGTCTCCGGCGGCAGGTCCTCGGCGCACGCGGCGGGGACGCCGCAGACGGCGGCGAGTGCCGCGAGGGTGGCGAAAGCGGCGCCGGACAGGACCGAGGCGGTGGTCCGGCGGCGGGGGCGGGTGGTGCGCCATGGCATGCGGTTCGTGCGGCCTGGCGCCCGGCTGGGGTGCTTCACGGCGGGCTCCTGTCGAGGCGGGATGGGAGCCAGTCTAGGGAGGGGCGCGCTGCCGGCGTGAGCCGGAATCGGCAAGGCGGGGACCGGGACTTGTACGGAGCGCTGCCGGCGCCGTTTCAGCGCGGGCGCGGCAGGTGTGCGGCGCGGGGTGGCGGATCAGGCGGCCGGTGCACGTCCGGTGCGCGTACGGTGGATGTGCGGCGCGTGCCGCTGCCTTGGCATGGGGCGTGCCGCACCACGCTGGTCATCCGTTTTCGGCAATGGCGGCGCGGCCGAGGGCCTGCGCCCGGGGAACCCGGCGACCAACCCGGCGACCAGAAGGTCCGCCGGCCAGGAGGCCGGGAGGTGGCAAGGGCGGCCGGCAGCTTACCAGGCCCGCACGCGTCCCGTGTCCACGTGGACGAACTGCTCCTTCTCATAGAACCCGACGCCGCCGCCCTGCAGCGACAGCGCGGCGTCGCGCAGCTCGGCCAGCGGCACGCCGGCCAGGCGGATGTCGATGGCCTGGCCGTCCATGTGCAGGCTGCGCCTGGCCACGCCGCCACCGCCGG
This sequence comes from Cupriavidus malaysiensis, assembly GCF_001854325.1. NCBI lineage: Bacteria > Pseudomonadati > Pseudomonadota > Betaproteobacteria > Burkholderiales > Burkholderiaceae > Cupriavidus > Cupriavidus malaysiensis. The sequence goes on along the minus strand of NZ_CP017755.1, from coordinate 1,955,931 downwards.
TGTGGCGCAGGCGGGCATTGGTGGCCGGGCTGCGGAAGCCGGAGATGACCTGGAAGGGTTCGTCGGTGCCGAGTGCCTGGCGCAGGCGGAACAGCAGGCCGAACAGTTGCGGGTCCATATTGCCGACCTGGCCGGAGTAGTGGTCGCGCAGCAGGTGGTTGAGCGATTGCAGCGCCTGCGGCACGAAGGTGTCGCCGATGGCGAAGACGGTGGAGAGGCGCTCGCCGGTGTGCAGGTTGTCGAAGGACAGCGCGTGGGCGCCGGGCAGGGCCGCGAGCGCGGCCAGCGCCGGCTGCGGGGCCAGCGGCAGCAGGCCGGTGGCGAGCGCGGCGGCGCCGGCGCGGTGCAGGAAGCGGCGGCGGGGGTGGACGGGGTCGGACATGGGCGGGACTCCTGTGGGGGTCATGTGCCGGCGTGCGGGGCCGGCTCGGTAGCGCGCTGTCTGTAGTGTACGGTCAGTTGCGCACTGCCAGGCTGCGCTGCCTCGGCGCGAGCTTGCCGGCCGCCATGCGCCGCGTCGAATGTTGGCGCAGGGCCTGGTCGAGCAGGCGGTCGAGGCCGTAGATGTCGGGCAGGAACATCACGCGGCCGTCCTCCTGCACGATGGCGGTGCCGTAGGCCAGCACCACCGGCAGCGGCTGCTGCAGCCGCAGCGTGTTCGACTGGCCCTTGGTCATGGCCTGGCGGATGCGGGCCTCGTCCCAGCCGGCCATGTCCTGCAGCACGAAGCGCGCCAGCGCCACCGGTTCCTCGACGCGGATGCAGCCGTGGCTGAGGTCGCGCCGGCCGCGCTGGAACAGTTGCACGGTGGGCGTGTGGTGCAGGTAGATATTGTCGTTGTTAGGGAACACGAACTTGATGTCGCCCAGCGCGTTCTGCGGGCCCGGCCGCTGGCGGATGCGCATCTGGCCGTTCAGCACGGCGTCGAGATTGGCGTCGGACAAGGTGGTGACGGCGCGGCCGTCGCCGCCGACGAACTCGAAGCCCTGGCGCTGGAAGTAGGCAGGGTCGCGGCGGATGCGCGGGATGGTCTCGGCGCGGGCGATCGAGCGCGGCACGTTCCAGTACGGGCTGAACTCGATGTAGCGCATGTCCTCCTTGAACAGCGGCGTGCGCGTGTCGAGTGCCTTGCCCACGATCACCTTCATCTGTACCTTGACCTGCACCTGGCCGTCGTGGACCTCGTAGGCACGCAGCACGAACTCGGGCACGTTGACCACGATCATGCGCGGCGCGTCGAGCAGCGGGGTCCAGCGCAGGCGCTCCATGGTCAGCTCGATCTGGCGCACGCGCGTGGCCATGGGCGTGTTGAGCTGGGCCAGGGTGCCGCCGCCGAGCACGCCGTCGGCGTCGAGGCCGTGGCGCGCCTGGAAGGCCTTGACGCCGTTGACGAGCGCGCCTTCGTAACGCGCGGGCACGCGCGTGCCGGCGGGCAGGTCGCCCAGCGCTTCCAGCCGCCGTGCCAGCGCGGCGCTGCCGGCATAGGCCTGGCCTGGCGCCAGCTTGCCGCCAGGCAGCGCCGGCAGCGGCGCCGCGAAGGCGGGATCGCCGGCGAGCGTGCGGTAGTGCGCCAGGGCCCGGCGCAGGGCCGGGTAGAGCGGGAAGGCTGGCGCGGCCGCATGCAAGGCTTCGGGCAGGCGCTGGTGTGCCAGCGCTTCGCGCAGGGATACCGCGGGATCGAAGGTGTCGCCGGCGGCATGGGGGAAATTGGCGTGCACCTGGCGCGGATCGACGCGGCCGTCGTGCAGGTCGGACAGGTAGCGCTGCATGGCGCGCGTCAGCGAAGCGTCCAGCGCGCCGGCGGCATCCGCCGCCAGCGGCGCCCCATCGCGCGCCTCGCGCACGGCGCGGCGCAGGCCCTCGGCATCGTAGTCGCTCGCATCCAGCCCGTCGGCGGCGGCGCCGGCCAGGGCATCCACCGCCTGCAGGGCGGCATCGCTCGGCCTTCCCTGCGTGAACCACGGTGTGGCGCCGGCCTCACTGCCTGCGCTGTCGCTGGCACTGGCAAACGCCGGCGGCATGGCCCAGGCCGTGGCACAGGCCAGCAGGCAGGCGCCGAGCACACGCCGGGCGAAGGCGCGGCGCGGTGCCCGGGGCGGCACGGGGTGACGCGCGTGGCGGGTGGCGGGCAGGACTGCAGGCAGGGTGGCGGGCAGGACAGCGGGGCAAGGCATCGTTTCTCCATCGGCTTCCCCGGCGCTGGCGCATGGGCCGCTCCGGCAGGCAGGGCAGGCGCGGCGGCAGATCACTGCGGGGAGGAAACGATAGTGTACCGCCGGGGTCGGCCGCTGCCGGTCGCGCCAGCGCGTGCGGCGGACCGCTTCCGCGCGGTGGCTTGATGTGCGTCAAGCCGGCGTGCCGGAGCCGCGCCCGCGCGGCCGGGGCCTCAGACCCAGTTGACGCGCGGAAAGCGCCCGGGGAAGGCCTCGGGCATCGGCACCACCTGCTTCTGCATGTAGTTGAAGAAGACGAAGCCCGACTTGGCCATGGCGATCAGCGCGCCGTCGCGCGGGCGGGTGATGCGGAAGATGATGTCACCGCCGTACTTGTTGAAGTCCATCACGCCCACCTCGAAGCGCAACTGGTCGCGCGCATGGGCCTCGTTGCGGTAGGTGGTGGCGAGGTCGGTGACGATGATGCCGACGCCTTCCCCCTGGATCTCGCCGATGCCGAAATCATGCAGGAAGCGGGCACGTGCCTCGGAGATCATGGAGATCATCGAGTCGTTGGCCAGGTGGTTGGCGGAATTGATGTCGGTGACGCGCACCGTCAGGTGGGTGTCGTAGCAGAACTGCTCTGCGGGAAAGTCGAGCTGCAGGCGGGCCATTGGGATGGATACGGGTAAGACGGAAGCGGCCGCGCCACCGGTGAGGCGCGGCCGCGGGGGCCCTATGATAGTCGATGGGCGCCGCCGCGCCCGCCGGTCGGCGCTCAGGGCGCGCCGCGCGACTCGATATAGGTGCGGATCGCCCACACCGCCTCCTGCGACAGCGTGCCTTCGAAGGGGGGCATGTAGACGCGGCCGTCGCGGGTGCGGCCCTGGCGTACCGTGGTGGAGAAGTACTGGTCGATCTCGCTGCGGCAGGCTTGCTTCTTGGCCGGATCGGACAGCGAGGTGCAGTCGGTGTCGAGTGCGCGCAGGTCCGGCGCGATGCCGCCCGAGACCGCTTCCAGCCCGTGGCAGCGCGCACAGTTCTGGTTGTAGGCCGAGCTGCCGATATGCAAGGCTTCCTTGTGGGCGGCGCCGCTGCGATAGGGATTGTCCGGCTTCCATTCCGCGCCGAGCTGCGGCAGCGTGCCGATATCGACGGCCTGCGGGACCACGTCGCCGTGGGCCTGCACGAGGGCGGGCAGCGCGGCTGCGGCGCCGGCCAGCGCCAGCGCGCGCAGCCAGGGGCGGAATCGATGCGGTCGGGCCATGGGTGTCACCTCCGTTTTGGTTGGTTTCTGTCTTGTTTTCGATAGGTACTCGCCGCTCGCGCGGTGTTGGCGGACCTATCTGCAAATGGCATACCAGGGTCGGAGGGCCCGGCGCGGTAGGATATTGCACCGCATCGTGACAGGCGGGCACGGCCGGCGTGCCCCGAAATGGAACACGCTGGCAAGCCTCTTGCTTCACCATGCAACAGTACCCCGGAACAAGTGGGGTACAAGCGGCGGCAAGGCGCCCCAGGCGCGCCGCCGGCGACCCGCGCGCACAGACCGCGGGCGAACCGAACAGGAGAAGGAGACCATGCCATGATGACTGCCCACCCGGCCGGCCAGGCGGCCGGCGGTGGCACCGTCCCGGATTGGGACGGCACGCCCACGGAGACCATCGCGCAGGCGCACCAGCGCTCCGAGGCCTATGGGCTGCGGCGCTACGAGGCGCCCGACTACGGCCAGGCGGCTGCCGGCGAACTGCGCGACGGTATCGCCCACAGCCAGTCGCTGTATACCCACGCGCTGCCGGTGATGGAGACGCTCTACGACCAGATCGTCAACACCCACAGCATGGTGATGCTGACCGACGCCTCGGGGCTGATCCTGCATTCGCTGGGCGACGACGATTTCCTGCAGAAGGCCGACAAGGTGGCGCTGCGCGCCGGCGCGGTGTGGTCGGAGGAAAGCAAGGGCACCAACGCCATCGGCACGGCGCTGGCCGAAGGGCGGCCGACCCTGGTCCATGCCGGCGACCACTTCCTGCAGGCCAACCAGTTCCTGACCTGCTCCTGCGCGCCCATCGTCGATCCCTACGGCCGCACCGCCGGCGCGCTGGACGTCTCCGGTGACCATCGCGGCTTCCACAAGCACACCATGGCGCTGGTGCGGATGTCGGCGCAGATGATCGAGAACCAGCTGTTCGGCAACGCCTTCCAGGACATGGTGTGCGTGCATTTCCACTCGCGCCAGGAGTTCCTCGGCACCATCGTCGAGGGGCTGGCGGCGTTCACGCCGGGCGGCCGCTTCCTTTCGGCCAACCGCAGCGGCCAGTTCCAGCTCGGCCTGTCGCTGGGGGCGCTGCAGGTGCACACCTTCCCCTCGCTGTTCGGCGTGGCCATGTCGGAACTGTTCGACGCGCTGCGCGCGGCCCACGGCGGCGCGCTGGCGCTGCGCCTGCCGAGCGGGGTCAAGGTGTGGGCGCGGGTGCAGTACAAGCGCTCCGAGGCGGTGTCGGGGGCGCGCCTCGCGACCGATCCCGCGGCGGCCGGCGTGGCGACCGCGGTGAGCGAAGTGCCGCCGGCCATGCCGCGCCGGCTGGCGCCTGCGGTGCCGCAGGCGGCCGAGGGCCTGGCCGGCCTGGACACCGGCGACGCGCAGATGCACGCGGTGATCGGCAAGCTGCGCAAGGTCATCGGGCGCGAGGTGCCGGTGATGATCCTGGGCGAGACCGGCACCGGCAAGGAACTGCTGGCACGTGCCATCCATGCCGACAGCCCGAACCGGCAAGGCCCCTTCGTGGCGGTCAACTGCGCCTCGATCCCGGAGACGCTGATCGAGTCCGAGCTGTTCGGCTACGAGGAAGGCGCCTTCACCGGGGCGCGCAAGAAGGGCGGGGTGGGCAAGATGCTGCTGGCCAACGGCGGCACGCTGTTCCTGGACGAGATCGGCGATATGCCGCTGCATCTGCAGGCACGCCTGCTGCGCGCGTTGCAGGAGCGCGCGGTGACGCCGCTGGGCAGCAGCAAGGTGATCCAGGTGAGCTTCTGCCTGGTGTGCGCCACCAACCGCAACCTGCGCGAGGAGGTGGCGGCGGGGCGTTTCCGCGAGGACCTGTACTACCGGCTCAACGGCCTGGTGGTGCGCCTGCCGGCGCTGCGCGACCGCACCGACCTGGCCGCCATCGCCACCCGGCTGCTGGCGCAGGACCGCACGCCGGCCTGCCCGGAACGCCTGGGCGAGGGGGTGATGCGGATGTTCGGCAGCTACCACTGGCCGGGCAATATCCGCCAGCTCGGCAACCTGCTGAACACGGCACGGCTGATGGCGGCGGGCGAGGACGAGATCGACGAGTCGCACCTGCCGGACGACTTCCTGGAAGACTGGCAGGAGCGCCAGGCGCGCGCCGGGCAGGCCGTGGCCGCCGGGCCGGGGGGCCTGGCCGCTCAGCCGGCCGCGCCCGCTTTCGGCTTGCCGTCGGCGGCCGCCACGTCCGCCGCGCCTGCCGCGCCTGCCGCCACGCCGACCCGGCTGGCCGAAGTCGAGGCGCTGGCCACGGTGGCCGCGGTGCGCGCGCATGGCGGCAATATCTCGGCCGCCGCCAAGGCCCTCGGCATTTCGCGCAACACCGTCTACCGCAAGATCGGCGAGGCGGCACGCTTGCTGCAGCCGGGGGGTGCCGATCCGGGCACCGACCCCGGCAGCGGCGGCGGGCCGGACGCCTGAGCCTCCGCTAGCCGGCCCGAGCTCTGCTCGGCGTGAGCGCGTCCTGCGCCGGCACCCTCAGCCCGGCGGCGCCTCGCGCAGGTAGCGGTCTTCCAGTTCCAGCCAGGCGCGCTGCACATTGAGCGCGTGGCGCGGCGAGACGCCGCGCCAGTGGCGGAAGCCGTCTCCCGGCACGGCGCGGGCGGCGTCGGCAGCATCGCCGCCGCTGCGCCAGGCACGCGCGATATCCGCTTCCAGGGCATCGAGATAGGCCAGCGTGGGCGCCAGCGTCTGCGCCGGCGTGCCCACCCCGGCGCCGGCAACACGGCGCACCTCCCACCCCAGCAGCTCGCGCAGCGCCGCCTGCCAGCCGGCCAGGCTGCCCTCGCGCAGGTCCGGCACGCGCTGGCGTGTGGCCAGGCCGCCGGCGCACAGCAGGCCGCTGGCCGGCGCGTACAGCACGGTATCGCTCGGGCTGTGCGCGTCGGCGAAGACGCGCACGCGCCAATCGATCGCGCCGGTGGCGAAGCGCGTCCCATCGCGCAGCGCGGGCGCCGGCAGCACGATGCCTGTGCCGGCCAGCGTGCCGGCGCCAAGCAGGGCGCGCAGATGGTCCAGGCAGGCCGCGCAGCGCGCGCGCATCAGGGCGGCGGTCTGCGGCGAGGCGACGAAGACGGGGCGCGGCCGCAGCGCGGCAAAAGCCGCGTTGCCGAGCACATGCTCCGGATGGGCGTGGGTATTGACCACCCAGCGCACCGGCAGCGGCGTCAGCCGGCGGATCGCCGCCAGCAGGCGCCGGCCCCACCGCAGGTGCGGGCCGGGATCGACCACCAGCACGCCGTCGCCGGCCAGCACCACCAGCGAGGGGACCACCGCGCCGGCATTGGCGCGCGCGGGCTCGGCATTGACGGCCTCGGCCACCCAGGTACCCGGGCCGAACGGCCGCAGCGCGAGCGGCGGCATGGCCGCCGCGGCGACGGAGGCCGGTGCGGGCAGGCCGGACCCGCTTCCGGCGTGGCGTGCGGGCCGTGCGGCCTGCGCGGTAGCGGCCGGCGGCAGCCATGCGCCGAGGACCAGCGCCGGGGTTTGCGCCAGCCAGCGCCGGCGTGGGAGTGCCGGCCTCGTCATGCCGACTGCCGCCGGATGGCCCGGCCCAGCGCCTCGGCCATCGCGCCCTGCGCCAGGTGTCCGCCCGCGATCCGCCACAGCTCGGCCTGCGGGATGGCGCGGCGCAGCCGCTCGGCATTGCGCGGCGGGCAGACGCGGTCGCGCGTGCCGTGCAGCAGCGTGACCGGGATGCCCTGCGCGCCGACCGCCGCCGCCGCGCGCAGCAGCGCGGCCTTGCCCAGGCCGCAGCGGCGCGGCAGGTAGCGGGCCTGGATGCGGTACTTGCGGCACAGCGCGCGTTCGGCGCGCCTGGCCGCGAGCGAGCGCGCGCCGGCACGGTCCGCACCGTCCGAGCGCCGCGCCGGCCGTCCCGTCAGCAGGCCGGATTCGACGCGGCGCCAGCGCCACGCGGTGTCCCGTTGCTGGACAGGTGTTCCGTTTTGCAACAGTTGCACTGTCGCAAGCAGCTGCGCCTGTGCCGCGCCCAGCCGTGTGTGCGCCGCAGCATGGGCGCGCGGCGCCAGCATCGAGGCGCCGCGCGCCCGCGCGCTGAACAGCCGCAGGATGTCGTCGCGCCCGGTCAGGAAGCTGCCGCGCAGGACCAGCCCGGCCACATGCGGCGCGTGGCGGGCGGCGTAGGCCAGGGCCAGCGCGGCGCCCCAGGAGCCGGCCGCCACGTGCCAGCGCTCGATGCCGAGGGCGCGCCGCAGCCGCTCCAGGTCGTCCAGCAGCGCGCCGGTGGTGTTGCGCCGGAGCGAGCCGGCCGGGCGCGAGCGGCCCGCGCCGCGCTGGTCCGGCAGCACCACGCGGTGGCGGGCCAGGTCGAACCAGTCCGCCATCGACGGCGCGCAGCCGCTGCCCGGCCCGCCGTGCAGGACCAGCCAGGGCGTGCCGCCGGGCGGGCCGAGCAGGCGCACGTGCAGGCGGTGCGCGTCGGGTGTGCGCAGCCAGAAGACCTCGCCGGACGGGGGCGATGGCGTGTTGGGCATGGAATTTGCCTCGTCAGGGTTCATGCGCGGCGGCCCGGATGGACGCCCGCGCAGGCCAGGCGAACACGATCCGTGCCAGCCGGGCGCACCGTAGCAACGAGCCATCCGGACCAAGCCAATCCGACATCCGAATCAAGGAGGAGACATGACCTGGAATACCCCCGCCTACACCGAACTGCGCCTGGGCTTCGAGATCACGATGTACATCGCGAACCGCTGACGCCGTAGCCGGCCGGGCCCGCCCGCGCGGCGGGCCCGGCCGCGCAGCCTGCCGTGCCGGCTTCCCGCGAACCGGCGGGGCCGCACAGACAAGGGAGACAGGCGCACCGCGCCCGACAAGAACATGGTGACACTGCGGGTACTGGGATCCGCCGCGGGCGGCGGCTTTCCCCAATGGAACTGCAACTGCCCGAACTGCGCCGGCGTGCGGCGCGGCACCGTGCGCGCGACGCCGCGCACACAATCCTCGATCGCCTTGAGCGAGAACGGCAGCGACTGGCTGCTGGTCAATGCCTCGCCCGACATCCTGGCGCAGGTCCGCGCCACGCCGGCACTGCAGCCGGCACGCAGCCAGCGCGACAGCGGCATCGCCGCGGTGCTGCTGATGGACGCCCAGATCGACCACGTCACCGGCCTGCTGATGCTGCGCGAGCATGGCCGGCCGTTGCCGCTCTACGCCACCGCGCCGGTGCTGGCGGATCTCGACCGGGCTTTCCCGCTGCGGCGCATCCTGTCCCACTACTGCGGCCTGGAGGCCCACCCGCTGCCGCTCGACGGCAGCGCGCTGCGCCTGGCCGCGCTGCCGTCGCTGGCCTTGACGCCGGTGCCGCTCGACAGCAAGGCGCCGCCGTACTCGCCCAACCGCGAGGCCCCCCAGCACGGGGACAACATCGGCCTGCGCGTGGTCGACACGCGCAGCGGCGCGCGCCTGTTCTACGCCCCGGGGCTGGGCGCGATCGAGCCGCACGTGATGGCCGAGCTGCAGGCGGCCGACGTGGTGCTGGTGGACGGCACCTTCTGGCAGGACGACGAGATGCCGAAACTGGGGCTGTCGGCCAAGCGCGCGCGCGACATGGGCCACCTGGCCCAATCCGGCCCGGGCGGCATGATCGAAGTGCTGGATGCCGTGCCGCGCGTCCGCAAGATCCTGATCCACATCAACAACACCAATCCCATCCTCGACGAAGACTCGCCGCAGCGCCGCCGCCTGGCCGCGCACGGCATCGAGGTGGCCTGGGACGGCATGGAGATCGCGCTATGAGCCACAGCGAACCCTGGAGCCCGGCGGAATTCGAGGCCCGGCTGCGCGCCCGCCAGTCGGGCTACCACATCCACCATCCTTTCCACCAGCGCATGGCGGCCGGCGCCTGCACGCCGGAGCAGATCCGCGGCTGGGTGGCCAACCGCTTCTACTACCAGGTCCGCATCCCGCAGAAGGATGCGGCCATCCTCGCCAACTGCCCGGAGCGCGAGACGCGGCGCGAGTGGGTGGTGCGCATCCTCGACCACGATGGCACCCCGGAAACGCCGGGCGGCATCGAGGCGTGGACACGCCTGGGCGAGGCGGTGGGGCTGTCGCGCGAGCAGCTGTGGTCGCAGCGCCTGGTGCTGCCGGGCGTGCGCTTCGCCGTCGACGCCTATGTGAACTTTGCGCGTAGCGCGCCCTGGCAGGAGGGGGTCTGTTCCTCGCTGACCGAGATGTTCGCGCCGGAGATCCACCAGCAGCGGCTGTCGGGCTGGCCCGAACACTATCCGTGGATCGAGCGCGAGGGGCTGGCCTATTTCCGTTCGCGCATCCCGCTCGCCCAGCGCGACGTCGACCATGGGCTGCGCGTGACGCTGTCCCATTTCCGCACGCCGGCGCTGCAATTGCGCGCGCTGGAGATCCTGCAGTTCAAGCTCGACGTGCTGTGGTCGATGCTGGACGCCATCGAAAAGGCCTATCCATGAGCGCCGCCCCGACCACCGAGACCGCGCCGGCGCCTGCCGCCGCGGCGCGCAGGCCCAGCCTGCACGGCACCTTCCGCCTGCAGTGGGAGCCCGCCCAGCAGGCCTGGGTGCTGCTCTATCCGGAAGGCATGGTGACGCTGAACGACAGCGCCGCCGCCATCCTGCGCCACTGCGACGGCACGCGCACGCTCGACATGCTGATCGACGACCTGCAGGCCGCCTTCGGCGTCGATGGCATCGCCCCCGAGGTCCACGCCTTTGTCAGTCATGCAATCGAACGCGGCTGGCTGGTCTGAGGCGGTGCCCGCGGACGCCGCGGCGGCGCGGCCGGGGCCGCCGCTGTGGCTGCTGGCCGAGCTGACCTACCGTTGCCCGCTGCACTGCGCCTTCTGCTCCAATCCGCTCGACTACGCCCGCCACGAGGCCGAGCTCGATACCGCGCAGTGGCTGGACGTGCTGACGCAGGCGCGCGCGCTGGGCGCGGTGCAGCTCGGCCTGTCCGGCGGCGAGCCGCTGCTGCGCAAGGATCTGGAAACCCTGGTGGCGCACGCGCACGGGCTCGGCTTCTATACCAACCTGATCACCTCAGGCATCGGCCTCACCGACGCACGCCTGGCCGCGCTGCGCGAGGCCGGGCTCGACCATATCCAGCTCTCCTTCCAGGATTCGACCCGCGAACTGAACGACTTCCTCTCCAGCACCCGCACCTTCGAGCTCAAGCGCCGCGTGGCCCGCAGCATCAAGGCGCATGGCTACCCGATGGTGCTCAACTGCGTGCTGCACCGCTACAACCTGCCGCACGTGGGCACCATCATCGAGATGGCCTTGCAGATGGGGGCGGAATACCTGGAACTGGCCAACACGCAGTATTACGGCTGGGCCTGGCACAACCGCCAGGCGCTGATGCCCGATGCCCGGCAGCTGCGCGAGGCGGAGGCGGTGGTGGAGCGCTACCGGGCCCAGGTGGGGCAGCGCTGCCGCATCCTGTTCGTGGTGCCGGACTACTTCGAGGGCAAGCCGAAGAAGTGCATGAACGGCTGGGGCACGACCTTCCTCGGCGTGGCGCCGGACGGCACCGCGCTGCCCTGCCACGCGGCGCGCATGCTGCCCGGGCCGGCGCTGCCCAATGTGCGCGAGCACGGCCTGCGCTGGATCTGGCAGGAGAGCGAAGCCTTCCAGCGCTTCCGCGGCACCGGCTGGATGCCCGAGCCGTGCCGCAGCTGCGACGGCCGCGAGGACGATGCCGGCGGCTGCCGCTGCCAGGCGTTCCTGCTGACCGGCGACCCGGCGGCCACCGACCCGGCCTGCGAGCGCTCGCCCGAGCACGGACGCGTGCGCGAGGCGGTGGCGCAAGGCGCGGCGTCGATGGCAACCGGTCCGGGCGTGGCGGCCACGCGCGGCGTGGCGCACGGGAGGCTGGCGGCGGCCCTGGCGCCGCGGGACGGTGCCGCAGCGGCGTCCACCGCGCCGCTGGTGTTCCGCACCGACGCCAACTCACTGCGCCTGAGCCGGGGCTAGCCGGCGCGGACCTGCGGGCGCCGCGGTGCCGCGGCCCCTTGCGGCTCGCCCGCGGGCCGCACGGCGAGCCGGTCGACAAGTCCTGCGGCAAGCATTCGGCAGGTGCGTAGGTGCGTAGGTGCGTAGGTGCGCCTCCAGGGGGGGCAGCCCCGTCGCTATGGCCTGGACGGCGCGGCGGCGCCGGGCTTCAGCGCCACCGCAGGGCAGGGCCGGGAAAGCGTGCGTCAGCCCGCGCCCAGCACCCAGTCGGCAAGCTGGCGCGCTTCGGCCTCTTTCAGGCCGGGATGCGGCGGCATCGGGATGCGGCCCCAATTGCCCTTGCCGCCTTCCTGGATCTTGCGCGCCAGCCGTGCGGCGGCCTCGCCGTCGCCCTTGTACTTGGCGGCGACCTCGGCGAAGCCCGGACCGATCACCTTGTTCTGCATGCCGTGGCAGGAGAAGCAGCCGCTTTTCTCCGCCAGCGCCTGCATGTCGGGCGCAGCGTGCGAGGCGGCGGGGGCCAGCGCCAGCGCGAGCGCCAGGCCGAAGGCGGTGCCGAGGGCGGGCAGCGGGGCTGGCCGATGGGCCACACGGGCAGCCACACGGGCAGCCACACGGGCAGCCGGCAGCGCTGCGGGGTAGGGGTTCGGGGGCATGGAGGTCTCCTTTGTGTTTTGAGGGAAAGCGGTGCGGGCGGACGGCTCAGTCGGCCAGGGCCGCGCGCTCGTAGGCCGGGTAGAGGTGGGTCAGGTTGCGCACGTATTCCTGCGGCATGGCGGCCCAGCCGGCGAAGGGCGCGGGCACCGGCTGGGCGATCAGCTCGGCGAGGTCGGTGCCGGCAGCGGCTGCCTCGCGCATGCGCGTGTCGAGCCAGCGCAGGTAGGCCCGGGTCTGGCCGATGGCCTCCGCGCCGCCGTCGGCGTCGAGCGGGCCATGGCTGGGCACCAGCACGCGCGCGCCGCTGCGCCGCTGCAGGGCCTCCAGGCGGTCCAGGCTGGCCAGCCAGCGCGGCAGGTCGGCATGGGGCGTGGTCGGCGCGCGCTGGTGGAAGACCAGGCCACCGGCGAAGATCACGCCGGCGCTGTGGTCGACCAGGACCAGGTCGTCGCCGGTATGGCCGTCGAAGCGCAGCAACTCCAGTTCGTGCGTGCCGAGGCGGAAACGGCCGGGCTGGGCGGGCAGCCCGGCCGGGGCCGGCGTGGTGCCCGCCAGCCAGGCGCCACACAGGCGGTAGAGGTTGTCGGCGTAGGCTTCGCCTTCGCGCGCCGCGCCGGCAATGGTGCCGGGCAGCGCCTGCGTCGGCGCGTCGCTCCAGGCCTGGTTGCCGAAGAAGTGGTCGGGATGCAGGTTGAGGTTGAGCACCTGCCGCACCGGCGCGGCGGTGGCGGCGGCGATGGCGCGGCGCTGCTGCTGGCCGTAGCGCAGCGAGGGGCCGGTGTTGACCACCACCACGCCGTCGCCGGTGTCGATGAAGGCGGTGTTGATGATGTTGCAGCCGTTGGCCGGTGCGAAGTCGGCGTTCTCGCCGGCGATCAGCCAGGTATCGGGGGCGATGCGCTGCGGCGCGAGCCGGTAGTCGCTCGGGGTGCCCTGGGCACTCTGGGCCGGCGCGCCGGTGGCGGCCAGCGCGGCGCAGGCGCTGGCCGCCAGGGCGAGGAGAAGGCGCTGGGGTCGGCTCATGGCACGATCCGTGCGGCAATGCGGTTGCCGTTGTTGTCCTGCCCGCTGACGCGGGTGCCGCTGCGCGGCCAGGCGGGCAGGTCGAAGGAGAACACCGGGTTCTCGCTGACCGGCTCGTACAGCCGCAGCAGGGCCGGCGCCGCGGCGCCGGGCTCGGTGATGGCGAGCTGCTCGATGTGGAAAGCGGGGATGCCGGCCACCAGGCCGGTGTCCATCGGGTGCATCACGCGCAGGCGCAGCCGCGCCGTGCCGGGCGTGCGGCCGGGGAACACGCGCGCCTCGACGCGGTTCAGCGTGGCCTCCCAGGAGCCGTCGCGGCGCGTGTCGCCGGGCACCGTGCAGCCGCCGCCGGCCGCGTTGACCAGGATGCCGCCGACGTGCCAGACGCCATCCCCGTCCTGGACCGCCACCCGTACCGGCGAAGCCTGCTCCTGCTTGAAGCGGAAGGTGAGCGCCGCGCGCAGCGGGCCCGGCTCGAACTCCAGCACCTTGCGGATCGGGTTGCGGTCGACCGCCACCACGATGCGCCGCACCGCGCCGAGCTCGCCGGCATCGAAGGCGATCGGCACGTGCATGGCGTCTTCGGCGAAGGCGGGGCCGCTGACCTTGACGCGCGGATCGAATACCACCCGGCCGCCGCCCAGCACGTCGCGCCAGACCGCGGGCCATTGCGGCGAGCCGAGCGGGTCGCTGCCCTGTGCGCGGGCGGGGGTGGCCAGCATGGCGGCCGGGACGGCCAGGGGCAGGCACAGGCCGGCCCGCAGCAGGGTGCGGCGCGTGTTCATCGCGAACCCTCCCTGGCGGCCATGCCCAGCCGTTCGGCGAAGCGCTTTTCCTGCTGCCACAGGTCGCGCGTATAGGCCTCGTAGTGCTCGGTATCGAGGTAGGACAGCGACTGGTCGTACTTGGCCAGTTCGGCCAGGTGGGCGGGGTCCTGCATGGCGAGCCGGAAGGCGTCGTGCAGGCGCCGCACGATGCGCGCATCGGTGCCGCGCGGAACGGCGATGCCGTAGGGCGCGGTGTGGACCGCGCCGGGGAAGCCGAGTTCGGCCACGGTGGGCACCTGCGGCCAGCGCGGCGAGCGCTTGTCGCTGAAGATGGCCAGCAGGCGCATCTTGCCGCTCTCCACGAAGGGCGCGAAGCCGGTCGAGTTGACGCCGGCCATCAGCGAGCCGTTGGCTACCGCCAGCATCTGGTCGGCGGTGCCGCGGTAGGGCACGTGCACGTAGTCGATGCCGCGCCGGCCCAGCACGTCTTCCATGGCCAGGTGGGCGGTGGTGCCGATGCCGGTGGAGCCGGCCGTGAGCTGCCCGGGGTGCGCGGCGGCCCAGGCCAGCAGGTCGTCGAAGCTGCGGAACGGGCTGTCGGCGGGGACCACCACGCCGAAGGTGTAGCCGGAGATCATCAGCACCGGCTGCAGGTCGCGCAGCGGCTGCCAGGCGGTGCGCTGCTGGTGCGGCAGCCGGTATACCGTGGGCGGCAGCTGGCCGAGGGTGTAGCCGTCCGGTGCGGCCGCCGCCAGCAGGCCGCCCACCAGGGTGCCGCCGGCGCCGGGCCGGTTCTCGACCACGATGGGCTGACCGAGCTCGCGCCCGGCGCGCTCGGCCAGGATGCGCATCGAGAGGTCGGTGGCGCCGCCGGCGGGCCACGGCACGATCAGCGTGAGCGGGCGCACGGGGAAGGCCTGGCGGTCCTGCGCCGGCGCGGCCCGCGCCGTGCCCGGCAGGAGCGCGGCCAGCAGCGCGGCCAGCAGCGTGGCCATGAGCGCCGCCAGCAGGGCCGGCGCGGACGTCCAGGGGCGGGGCCGCCCCGGCAGCCGGGAGTGGATGGCATCGCAGCCGTGGCGGACCTGGAAGGTTTGCGGCGTGCTCATGGGAAGTCCACGGTGGCGCGCTGCGGCGGATGGGCGGCCAGCCGATCGGCTTCCGCGTCGCTGAACAGCCGCGAGCGGGTCAGGAAGCGCAGCCCGGTGGCGCGCTCCATCGAGAACATGCCGCCATTGCCGGGCACCACGTCGATGATGAGCTGGGTGTGCTGCCAGTATTCGAACTGCGACTCGCTCATGTAGAACGGCGCGCCGCCGATCTCGCCGAGCTTGACGTCGCTGCCGCCGACGAGGAACTCGCCGCGCGGAAAGCACATCGGCGCGCTGCCGTCGCAGCAGCCGCCGGACTGGTGGAAGAGCACGGGACCGTGGTCGCGCACGAGGCGGGCGATCAGCGCCAGCGCGGCATCGGTGGCGGTGACGCGGGCGGGCAGGGTGGTGTCGGTCATGGGCGCGAGAGAAAAAGCCGGCCGCCGCCGCGGGGGCGCGGCGGCCTGGCGAAAGCGGGTGCCGGAGGAGGCGGCACCCGGGTTGCGGAGCCTGCGGGCGGCGCGCGCGACGGGCGGGCGCGCGCCGCCCTTGCCGGTGCCGGTTCCGCTCAGAAGAAGCCGAGCGCGTTCGGGCTGTAGCTGACCAGCAGGTTCTTGGTCTGCTGGTAGTGGTCGAGCATCATCTTGTGGTTCTCGCGCCCGATGCCCGACTGCTTGTAGCCGCCGAAGGCCGCGTGGGCCGGGTAGGCGTGGTAGCAGTTGGTCCACACGCGGCCGGCCTGGATCTCGCGGCCGAAGCGGTAGGCGCGGTTGACGTCGCGCGTCCATACGCCGGCGCCCAGCCCGTACAGGGTGTCGTTGGCGATTTCCAGCGCTTCCTCTTCGGTCTTGAAGGTGGTCACCGATACCACCGGCCCGAAGATCTCCTCCTGGAAGATGCGCATCTTGTTGTGGCCGCGGAACACGGTCGGCTTGACGTAGTAGCCCTTGTCGAGCGCGCCGCCGAGCTGGTTGCGCGCGCCGCCCGCCAGCAGCTGCGCGCCTTCCTGCTTGCCCAGGTCGATGTAGGAGAGGATCTTCTCGAGCTGCTCCTGCGAGGCCTGCGCGCCGATCATGGTGGAGGGGTCGAGCGGGTGGCCCTGCTTGATGGCCTCGACGCGCTTGATGGCGCGCTCCATGAAGCGGTCGTAGACCGATTCCTGGATCAGGGCGCGCGACGGGCAGGTGCAGACCTCGCCCTGGTTCAGCGCGAACATGGCGAAGCCTTCCAGCGCCTTGTCGAAGAAGGCGTCGTCCTTGTCGAGCACGTCGGCGAAGAAGATGTTGGGGCTCTTGCCGCCCAGCTCCAGCGTGACCGGGATCAGGTTCTGCGAGGCGTACTGCATGATCAGCCGCCCGGTGGTGGTCTCACCGGTGAAGGCGATCTTGGCGATGCGCTTGTTCGACGCCAGCGGCTTGCCGGCCTCGAGGCCGAAGCCGCTCACCACGTTGAGCACGCCCGGCGGCAGCAGGTCGCCGATGATCTCCATCAGCACCAGGATCGAGGCCGGGGTCTGCTCGGCCGGCTTGAGCACCACGCAGTTGCCGGCGGCCAGCGCCGGGGCCAGCTTCCAGGTGGCCATCAGCAGCGGGAAGTTCCACGGGATGATCTGGCCGACCACGCCCAGCGGCTCATGGAAGTGATAGGCGATGGTGTCGTGGTCGATCTCGGAGATGCCGCCTTCCTGGGCGCGCACGGTGCCGGCGAAGTAGCGGAAGTGGTCGACCGCGAGCGGCAGGTCGGCCGCCATGGTCTCGCGCAGCGGCTTGCCGTTGTCGATGGTCTCGGCCACGGCCAGGCGCTTGAGGTTGGCCTCCATGCGGTCGGCGATGCGGTTGAGGACATTGGCGCGCTCGGCCGGCGAGGTACGGCCCCAGGCGGTCTTGGCGGCGTGCGCGGCGTCCAGCGCCAGTTCCACGTCGTCGGCGTTGGAGCGCGCGATCTGGCAGAAGACTTCGCCGGTCACCGGCGAGATGTTGTCGAAGTACTGGCCCGAGCGCGGGGGCACCCACTTGCCGCCGATGTAGTTGTCGTAGCGGTCCTTGTACGGGAATTCGATGTCGAGGAACTTCATTTCGGCGTGGTTCATCTTTGTCTCCTGGATTGGCCGGATTCGGCCCGAATGACCTGAGGGGCCTGAAGGTTCGGATCGCCGGCAGGCGGGTGCGTGCCGCCGGCTCCGCGATACAGCAGGGCAAGTGCCGTGCCAGTGTGGCGATGCTGCTGCGCGTCTCAGGGTTTGTGCGGAGAAACGGCGTGCCTGCGGGCCGGCGCGAGGCGCCTGGCGTGCCCCTGGCGTGCCCTCCGGCGTGTCGCTGCGGCGCCTGGCACGGTGCCGCGGCAAGGCACGTTGTACCGTGCCGCCGGGGCCTGTTGCATGGCGGACCGTTGCGCCGTGCGCGCTGTTGCGGATTTGAACAATGGCGCGCGGCGGTGCGCTTGCGGCGGGGGTGGCAACCGTGCCGGGCGGTCGGCACGGCACTGGCACAGCGATTGCAGGTAGGTGGCGCGGCCTACGCGTCGCGCCGGTGCCGCCAGTTGGTGAGCGGGTGATCAGGTCACCAGCCGCGGCGCAGCCAACGGTTCGAACCAACCAATAATGAAGGGAGACATTGCAACGATGAAGCCACAACAATCCGCGCTGCCCGCGCTCAAGAGCCTGGTCGTGCTGACGGCCGCCGCGCTGTCCTTCGGCGCCATGGTCGGCGCCGCCGAAGCCGCCGCCGGCGACGTGACCTGGGAAGACATCCTCAACGACGACAAGACCCCCGGCGACGTGCTGACCTATGGCCTGGGCGTGAAGGCGCAGCGCTACAGCCCGCTCAAGCAGGTCAACGCCAAGACCGTGAGCCAGCTGGTGCCGGCCTGGTCGTTCTCCTTCGGCGGCGAGAAGCAGCGTGGGCAGGAGGGCCAGGCGCTGGTGCGCGACGGCGTGATCTACATCACCGCTTCGTACTCGCGCTTCTATGCCATCGACGCGCGTACCGGCAAGCAGTTGTGGGCCTACGAGCACCGCCTGCCCAACGATATCCGTCCCTGCTGCGACGTGGTCAACCGCGGCGCCGCCATCTACGGCGACAAGGTCTACTTCGGCACGCTCGACGCCGCCGTGGTGGCGCTCGACCGCAAGACCGGCAAGGTGGTTTGGAAGGAGAAGTTCGGCGACCACAAGGTCGGCTACACCATGACCGGCGCGCCCACCATCGTCAAGGACAAGCGCACCGGCCGCGTATTGCTGGTGCACGGTTCCTCGGGCGACGAGTTCGGCGTGGTCGGCTGGCTGTTCGCGCGCGATCCCGATACCGGCAAGGAGGTGTGGGCGCGCCCGCTGGTGGAAGGCCATATGGGCCGCCTCGACGGCAAGGACAGCACGCCCACCGGCGATCCCAAGGCGCCGTCCTGGCCGGCCGACCCCGAATCGCCCACCGGCAAGGTCGAGGCCTGGAACCACGGTGGCGGCGCGCCTTGGCAGAGCGCCTCCTTCGACGTGGATACCAACACCATCGTCATCGGCGCGGGCAATCCGGCGCCGTGGAACACCTGGAAGCGCACCGCCAAGGGCGACGACCCGCGCAACTGGGACAGCCTGTTCACCTCCGGCCAGGCCTACGTCGATGCCAGCACCGGCGAACTGAAGGGTTTCTACCAGCACACGCCCAACGATGCCTGGGACTTCTCGGGCAATAACTCGGTGATCCTGTTCGAGTACAAGGACGCCAAGACCGGCAAGCAGATCAAGGCCTCGGCGCACGCCGACCGCAACGGCTTCTTCTTCGTCACCGACCGCGAGAAGCTCGCCACCGGCGCCGGCTATCCCAACAAGCCGACCTCGCTGATCGGGGCCTGGCCCTTCGTCGACGGCATCACCTGGGCCTCGGGCTTCGACCTCAAGACCGGCAAGCCGATCGAGAAGAACAACCGCCCGCCGCTGCCCAAGGACGGCGAGGACAAGGGCGAGAGCGTGTTCGTCTCGCCGCCCTTCCTCGGCGGCACCAACTGGCACCCGATGTCCTACAGCCCTGACACCGGCCTGTTCTACATCCCCGCCAACCACTGGGCGATGGACTACTGGACCGAGCACCTGACCTACAAGCCGGGTTCGGCCTACCTCGGCCAGGGCTTCCGCATCAAGCGCCTGTTCGACGACCACGTGGGTATCCTGCGCGCCATCGATCCCAAGACCGGCAAGATCGCCTGGGAGCACAAGGAGAAGTTCCCGCTGTGGGCCGGCACGCTGACCACTGCCGGCGGCCTGGTCTTCACCGGCACCTCGGACGGCTTCATGAAGGCCTTCGATGCCAAGACCGGCAAGGAGCTGTGGAGTTTCCAGACCGGCTCCGGCGTGGTCTCGGTGCCGATCACCTGGGAAATGGACGGCGACCAGTACATCGGCGTGCAGTCGGGCTACGGCGGCGCGGTGCCGCTTTGGGGCGGCGATATGGCCGAGCTGACCAAGCAGGTCACGCAGGGCGGCTCGATGTGGGTGTTCAAGCTGCCCAAGGCGACACGGCTGTAAGCAGGAGGGGCCGAGGCGGCGGGGCGAGCGTCCCGCCGCCTCGGCCGCCCGCCGGCGCCGCGCGTGTCATGCGGTGGCGCTGCTCGGATCCGCTCGGATCCGCTTTCCGCCCGCTTCAGGAGCTTCCCATGCGACTTCCCGCCCGCCCTGCGCGTTTCCCCCGCCATGCGGCGTTCATGCTGGGCGCAGCCGTGGCGCTGGCCGCGCCTGCCGCCCAGGCCCAGCCGAAGACCATCACGCCGCTGGTCATCAACGGCTGCGGCATCTGGCCCCATGCCCGCTGCGCCGGCGCCGACCTGCGCCATGCCGACCTGTCCGGCCAGAACCTGGCCGGCGCCGACCTGCGCGGCGCCCGGCTGGCGCGGGCCGACCTGCGCGGCACCAACCTGGCCGGCGCCAATCTCGACGGCGCCGACCTGACCGGCGCGCGCCTGAACAAGGTCAACGCCCCTGCGGCGACCTTTCGCAACGCCAGGCTGGTCGGCGCCGACCTGGAATTCGGCCGCATCATGCGCGCCGATTTCAGTGGCGCCGACCTCACCGCCGCCAGCCTGGAAGCGGCGCGTGCGCAATTCGCCTGGTTCGCCGGCGCCAAGCTGGCCGACGCCAACCTGCAGGAAACCAAATTCGTGACCGTTAACCTGCGCAATGCCACGCTGGAAGGGAGCCTGATCCGCTACACGATCTTTCCCGACAGCGCCTTCGAGGGCTGCCGCGGCTGCCCGACGGACTGGTAGGCACCATGACATCGATCCTTCAACATCCGCACCGGGAACCCAGGGGGAAGACCATGGGCATGCTCGCGATGACGCTCTGGCTGGCGCTGGCCGCGCTGGCCCTGTTCGTGCTGACCATCGGCTGCGCGGCGGCCGAGGTCGCGCATGCGCCGGTGGTCGACGCCTCGCGGCTGCCGCCGCTCGGTACCGAGTGGCGCACAGAGAACCCCTATCGCGGCAACGCCGAGGCCGAAGCGGTCGGGCGCACGGTATTCAACCAGTCGTGTGCGCGCTGCCACGGCGCCGATGCCGCCGGCGGCGGCAGCGCGCCCGACCTGCGCCGGCTCGACGGTTTCTGCCGCGCCATCGGCGACGCCAAGCTGCGCCACGACTGCATGGTCGACAACGACGTTTTCTTCCGCGACTCGGTGCTGCACGGCAAGGTGCGGGTCGGCGTGGTGCACATGCCGCCGTGGGAAGGGCTGCTGCCGCAGGAGGTGCTGTGGGCGGTGCAGGCCTTCGTGGAGTCGCAGCGGGGCAAGTGATGAGCGGGGACCGCGGAACCCTCGCGTCACGCGGAATCCGGCAAGGGCCCGGCTGGCAGGCCGGCCTCGCCGGCACGTACCACGACCGCAGAGACATTGTCGCTGCCGCCGCGCTCGAGCGCGGCCTGCACCAGGGCCCTGGCGGCCTGCGCACAGTCGTCGCCGCAGGCCGCCAGGATCGACGCGATGTCTTCGTCGCAGAGCTCGTTGCTGAGACCGTCGCTGCACAGCAGGAACACGGTGCCGGCGTCGGCTTCGATCTCCCGTTCTTCCGTCTCGAGCGTGGCGGCGGCGCCGAGTGCACGCGTGACCAGGTTCTGCGCCGGGTGGTGCCGGGCCTGCCCGGCGGTGATCAGCCTGCGCGCGCGCAGCTCTTCCGCGCGGTTGTGGTCGTGCGTGATGCGCGAGAGGTGGCCGTCGCGCAGGACATAGAGCCGGCTGTCGCCCGCCCACAGGCAGGCACAGCGGCAGGCACGGCGCGGGCCGCAGGCGAGCAGCACCACCACGGTACTGCCGATGCACGGCACGCGGCGGCGCGCGGCCTCGTCGAGCAGCGCCTGGTTGACCTGCTGCAGCGCCGCGCGCGCATCGCGCAGCGCGTCCCGCAGCGTGGCGGGCGCGGGCAGCGCGGCCAGCGCGGCCACCACCGCCTGGCTGGCGTAGTCGCCGAGCGCGTGGCCGCCCATGCCGTCGGCCACGGCCCACAGGCCGCGCCCGGGCAGGTCGAGGCAGGCGTCCTCGTTGCGCAGCCGCACCCGCCCGACGTCCGTGCAGGCGGAAGACTGCCAAGGGAATGGCGATGCGCAACGCACGATGTTCACGATGCGGGTTCACGGAATCACTGCGATCGGCCGGCACCTGCCATGCCGGGCGTGCCGCCACGGCCGCCGCAAGGCCCGGGTCGAGGTGGCACCGGGGAGCGCGCGCCCATCGATCAGCATAGCCACTGGGGCGCCGCGCTCAAAGCGGGCCGCGCAATCCCAGGCCCTCGCCGGGGACGGCTCGCCACGGCCAGGCCCCGACCCGGGCGGGCATCGGCGCGTTGCGCCGCCGGCTGCGTGCCGTACGTCACCCACGCAGGCTGAGGAAGAGGATGCCATGCGGACCGATGCGATATCGCTGCGCCGGCTGATCGGCAAATGGATGGGGCCGGCGGCCGGCCTGCCGGTGCGCATCACGCGTATGGCGCGCTCCCCGGTGAATCCGTACGGCTGCGTGCGGGTGGAGGCCGCGCATGGCGACAGCCGCCTCGCCTTGTTCTTCTTCCGGCACGGCGACGGATGCTGGTATGTGTTTCCCCCGCCGCGCGCCTGAGCGCGCGGCGGCGCCCGGTCGCGGCCCGCCTTGCAGGAAGGCGGCCCCGGAGCATGGTCCGGGCCTGGTGCGCCCGGGCTGCATGCAGGCGGATTTGGTCTACAGTGCCTGAAGGCGTCGCACGGATGCCGGCCGCAAGCACGCGCCGGCGGGACAGGTGGCGCCCGCCGACATAGGGAGGCAGGCATGAGCGACATTCCGCAGGGCTTCCGGCCCCTGGACCCGGGCCGGGTCAACCTGATGGATGCCCTGGAGGCGCGTTACTGGTGCGCGGAGCTGCACTGCACGCCGCAGCAGCTCGAGGACGCGGTCGATGCCGCAGGCGAACACCTGGCGGCGGTGCGCGCGCAGCTGGAGGCCTGGCGCGCCGCGGCCGGCGCACGGCCGGGCGGCGCGCCCGCGCCTTAGGGTTTCAGCAGCTCGGCGGCTTGGCCGGCTGGTCGGCTCGCCGCCTGGCTAAGCCGCCACGGGATCGCGCCGCGTGATGACCTGGCCGTTGCGCGCGCCCGTATGCCGGCCCGCGTGCCAGGTGACGGCGCCGTTGACGATCACGGTATCGATGCCTTCGGCCGGCCGCGTGGGCGTGTCGTAGTCCGCCGCGTCGCGTATCGTGCCGGCGTCGAAGATGACGAGGTCGGCATGATTGCCCGCCGCCAGCGTGCCGCGCCCGTGCAGGCCGAAGTTGCGCGCGGTGAGTCCGGTCATCTTCCACACCGCGGTTTCCAGCGGGAACAGGCCGATGTCGCGGCAGTAGTGGCCGAGCACGCGCGGGAAGGTGCCCCACAGGCGCGGGTGCGGATTCTCGCCCACGGGAATGCCGTCGGAGCCGATCATGGTGTCCTCGAAGGCGAGGATGCGCTGCACATCGCCCTCGTCCATCAGGAAGTAGATCGCGGTGCCGGGCTGCAGGCGCTGCGCGGCCTCCTGCTTGGACACGCCCCATTCGCGCGCGATCTCGTCGAGGTCGCGGCCGGCGCACTCGGGGTGCGGCTGGCTGGAGGCGATGCGCACGCGGCCTTCCAGCATGTGCGCCTCGGTGCGGATCATGGTGGAGCCGGCGGTGTAGGGATAGCAGTCGAGCGACACACACTGTTGCCGCATGGTCTCCTGGATAAAGGGCAGCGTGACGCGGCTGCGGCCGAAGTTGGGGGTGTTCTGCACCTTGTGGTGCGACACCACCACCGGCACGTCGAGCGCGCGGCCGATGCGGAAGGTCTCCTGCAGCGCCTCCATCACATGGTCGGATTCGTTGCGCATATGGGTGACATAGAGCGCCTTGCGCGCGCTCAGCGGCCGGCATACCTCGATGATCTCTTCGGTGGTGGCCTTTGCCGCCGGCGGGTAGAAAGTGCCGGTCGAGAGGCCGATGGCGCCGGCCTGCATGGCCTCTTCCACCAGGGCCTGCATGGCGGCGATCTCGCCGGCGTCGGCCGGGCGCTCGAGCGAGGCCATGGTGACCGCGCGCAGTGTGGAATGGCCGACCATGGCGGCCACGTTGACCGAGCTGGGCGCCGCGCGCAGCGCGTCGAGGTAGGCGGCGAAGGTGCCGAAGCGGCCGTCGGGCGGGGCGTCGATCAGGCCCAGCGGCATCGGCAGGTCCATGTCGGCGCGCAGCGGCGCGGCGCTGATGCCGCAGTTGCCGGCCACCACCGTGGTGACACCCTGCGAGACCTTGAACGGCATGGCCGGCTGCGACAGCACGGCCTGGTCGTCGTGGGTATGGGAATCGATGAAGCCGGGCGCGACGATGCGGCCGTGCGCGTCGAGCGTGCGCGCGGCGCTGTGGCCGGACAGGTCGCCGATGGCGGCGATGCGGCCGTCGCGCACTGCCACGTCGGCTTCGAAGCGCGGTGCCCTGCTGCCGTCGATCACGGTGCCGCCGCGGATCAGCAGGTCGTGGTGGGTGGTAACCGGTTCAGCCATCGTGGGGTTCTCCTGGGCAGGGCAAGGGGATCGGAAAGGGAGGCAGCAGCGGGGTGCCACCTTCAGCGGAAATGGCAGGCCACCAGGTGCTCGGCGGCCCCGGCGCCCGGGCGCGGGGTCAGCGCCGGCGCCTGGGTGCGGCAGACCTCCTGCGCCAGCGGGCAGCGCGTATGGAAGCGGCAGCCGGAGGGCGGCCGCGCCGGGCTGGGCGGGTCGCCCTGCAGCACCATGCGGCGCACCGGCGCGCGCGGGTCGGGTACCGGCGCGGCCGACAGCAGGATCTCGGTGTAGGGGTGGCGCGGCGCGTCGAACAGCGTGTCGCGGTCGGCCAGCTCGACGATGCGGCCCAGGTACATCACCGCCACGCGGTGGCTGATATGGCGTACCACGGCCAGGTCATGGGCGACGAACAGGTAGGCGATGCCGAATTCCTGCTGCAGGTCCATCAGCAGATTGACCACCTGGGCCTGCACCGACACGTCGAGCGCGGAGACCGGTTCGTCGCAGACGATCAGCCTGGGCTGCAGCGCCAGCGCGCGCGCGATGCCCAGGCGCTGGCGCTGGCCGCCGGAGAACTCGTGCGGATAGCGCGCGGCCGCTTCCGGGCGCAGCCCGACCTTGCCGAACAGCCACTGCACGCGCGCCTCGCGCTCGGCGCGCGAGCGCATGCCGAAATTGCGCAGCGGCTCGGCGACGATCTCGCCGGCGGTCAGGCGCGGGCTCAAGGAGGCGTAGGGGTCCTGGAAGATGATCTGCATGTCGCGCCGGCGCTGGCGCATGGCGCTGGCCGACAGCTCCAGCAGTTCTTCGCCGTCCAGGCGCACCGAGCCGGCGCTGGGTTCCACCAGGCGCAGAACGGACTTGGCGGTGGTGGTCTTGCCGCAGCCCGATTCGCCGACCAGCGACAGCGTCTCGCCGCGCGCCACCGTGAAGGAGACGCCATCGACGGCCTGTACCGGCGCGGGCGGCGGGGCCGGCCAGCGGCGCGGCGCGGCGTAGTGCTTGCGCAGGCCTTCGACCTGCAGCAAGGGGACGGCGGCCTGGGCGGGGGCGTTCATGCGGCGATCTCCAGCGGGGATGCGGGGTGGGCGGCGGCCACGGCGAAGCAGGCCACCAGGTGGCCTGCGCCGGATTCGGCCAGCGCCGGCGCCTGTTGGTGGCAGCGTGCCTCGGCCAGCGCGCAGCGCGGCGCGAAGGCGCAGCCACGCTGCGGCTGCAGCGGCGAGGGCACCAGGCCGGGGATCTCGGCCAGGCGCCCGCCGCCCGCATTGAGCGAAGGCATCGAGGCCATCAGCGCACGCGTGTAAGGGTGCAGCGGCCGGTCGAACAGCTCGGTCACGTCGGCTTCCTCCACCTTGCGCCCGGCGTACATCACCACCACGCGCTGGCAGCTCTCCGCCACCACGCCGAGGTCATGCGTGATCATCACCACGCCCATGCCGAGTTCCTGCTGCAGCCGGCGCACCAGCTCGAGGATCTGCGCCTGGATGGTGACGTCCAGCGCGGTGGTGGGTTCGTCGGCGATCAGCACTTCGGGATGGCAGGCCAGTGCCAGCGCGATCATCACGCGCTGGCGCATGCCGCCCGAAAGCTGGTGCGGATACTCGTCGACACGGCGCTCCGGCTCGGGAATCTGCACCAGGCGCAGCATCTCGATGGCGCGCCGGCGCGCCTCGGCGCGGCTGGCGCCCTGGTGCAGGCGCACCGTCTCGCCAATCTGGCGGCCGATGGTCAGCACCGGGTTGAGCGAGGTCATCGGCTCCTGGAAGATCATCGAGATGCGGTTGCCGCGGATGCGGCGCATCTCGCGCTCGCTCAGCGCCAGCAGCTCGGTGCCGCGCAGGCGGATGCTGCCGCGCACGCGGGCGGGCGGCGTGGCCAGCAGGCGCATGATGGCGAGCGCGGTCACGCTCTTGCCGCAGCCCGACTCGCCCACCACGCCGAGCGTCTCGCCGGCGCGCACGGTGTAGGACACGCCGTTGACGGAGCGCGCCGGCCCGCTGAGGGTATCGAAACGGACCTGCAGGTCCTGGACTTCCAGCAGCGGCGTGCCGGCGGGCGGCGTGGTCCGGTCTGGCATCATGTTCGGCTCCCGGGATCAGGGTTCAGAGTTGGCGCGCCAGGCGCGGATCGAGGGCGTCGCGCAGGCCGTCGCCGAGCAGGTTGATGGCCAGCACGGTGGTGGCGAGCAGCAGGCCGGGATAGAGCAGGATGTGGAAGGCCACGGCGACGAAGTTGCGGCCTTCGGCCATCATATTGCCCCAGCTCGGCGTCTGCGGCGGCACGCCCACGCCGAGGAAGGACAGGGCCGCCTCGGTCAGCACCGCGGCGGCGGCGATGAAGGTGGCCTGCACCACCAGGGGCGCCACCATATTGGGCAGCACATGGCGCAGCAGGATCACCGGCAGGCGCGTGCCGAGCGCGTGCGCGGCCTCGACGTAGAGCTGCTCGCGCAGCGTCAGCGCCAGCGAACGCACCAGCCGCACCACGCGCGGCACCTCGGGCACCGTGATGGCGACGATGACGGCGCCCAGGCTGGCCTGGGTCAGCGCCATCAGGGCGATCGCCAGCAGCACGCCGGGGATGGCCATCAGGCCGTCCATCACGCGCATCAGGAAGGCATCGGTCCAGCGCACGAAGCCGGCGGTGAGGCCGAGCGCCACGCCGAGCACGGTGGCCAGCAGGCCCACCGCGAGGGCCACCGTCAGCGAGACGCGGCCGCCCCAGACGGCGCGGCTGAAGACATCGCGGCCGAGCGCGTCGGTGCCGAACCAGTGCACGGCGGATGGGGGCTGCATGCGC
Source organism: Cupriavidus malaysiensis (assembly GCF_001854325.1). Taxonomy (NCBI): domain Bacteria; kingdom Pseudomonadati; phylum Pseudomonadota; class Betaproteobacteria; order Burkholderiales; family Burkholderiaceae; genus Cupriavidus; species Cupriavidus malaysiensis. Next base: position 1,929,193 of record NZ_CP017755.1, on the reverse strand, counting down.
GCCAGGGGATCGATGTCCTGCGGGTCGAAGGGCGCGAGCCAGGGCGCGGCCAGCGCGAGCGCGGCCACGGCAAGCAGCAGCAGCGCGCCGATCAGCAGGGTCGGGTGCTTGCGCACCCAGTACCAGCGGGGCAGCTGGAACGGGGTGTCATCGGGCAGGTCGGCGCCGTGATGGGCGCCGTTCGGGGCGCCGTTCGGGGCGCCGTTCAGGGCGGCGTCCGTCGCGCCGTCCACCGGCGCGGCGGGCAGGGATGGGGTCATGGTCGGGCTCCGGCTCAGTAGCGGATGCGCGGATCGAACAGCCGGTAGCTGAGGTCGATCAGGAGGTTGATCAGCACGTAGACGCCGGCGGACAACAGCAGCACGCTCTGGATCACCGGGTAGTCGTGGCGCTGCACGGAGTCCACCACCAGGCGGCCGATGCCCGGAATGGCGAACACGGTCTCGGTGACCACCACGCCGCCGATCAGCAGCGCGATGCCGATGCCCACCGTGGTGGCGATCGGCACCGCGGCGTTGCGCAGCGCGTGGCCCAGCACCGGCAGCACGCCCAGGCCCTTGGCGCGCGCGGTGCGGATGTAGTCCTCGTGCAGCACCTCGAGCACGGTGGCGCGCGTCATGCGCGTCACCAGCGCGATGTAGACCAGCGCCAGGTTGATGCAGGGCAGCACCAGGCTGCGCAGCCAGGCGCCGGCGCCTTCGGCCAGCGGCACGTAGCCTTGCACCGGGAACCAGGGCAGGCGGATGGCGAAGGCATAGACCAGCAGGTAGCCGACCAGGAACACCGGCAGCGAGAAGGCCAGCACGGCGAACAGCATCACCAGGCGGTCGACCCAGCTGCCGGCGCGGTAGGCCGCCAGCGTGCCGAGCGGCACCGCCACCAGCAGCGTCAGCAGCATGGTCAGCGCGGCGATCGACACGGTCGGCTCGAGCCGCTGGGCCAGCAGGGTGGTGACCGGCACGTGGGTGAAGATCGAAGTGCCGAGGTCGCCGCCGGCCAGGCGCCCGGCCCACAGCAGGAACTGCCGCCAGAGCGGCTGGTCGAGGCCGAGCGCGCCGCGCAGGCGGGCGATGTCGTCGGCAGTGGCGAGGTCCCCGGCGATCAGCGCCGCCGGATCGCCCGGCGACAGGTGGATCAGCAGGAAGACCACGACGGCCACCACGGCCATCACCGGCAGCGTGGCCAGCAGGCGGCGGAGCAGGAAGCCCATGGCGGCCCCGGCTCAGCGGTCGAGGGCCCAGACCGTGGGCACGCCGCCCCACAGCTTGTCCAGGCCCTTGAGGTTGGCGCGGGCGGCGAAGGCCGCCGAATACTGGCCGGCGTTCACATAGGGCACGGCCTCGTAGGCGCGCTTCTGGAAGGCGTCGAGCAGCTCGCGGCGCTTGGCCGGCGCCGTCTCGCGCACCCAGGCGCTGCGCAGTTCGTCGAGCGGCTTGTCGCAGGGCCAGCCGGGCAGGCTGCTGCCGCAGGCCGCGCTCAGGTAGGCATTGGTGATGGGCGAGTTGGCGTCGAACTCGCCGGCCACGGTGACGTACATGTTCCAGCCGCCGGCCTCGGGCGCGTCGCGCTTGGCGCGGCGCGCGCCGATCGAGGCCCAGTCCATGTTCTGCATGTCGACGTTGACGCCGATGCTGCGCAGGGTCTGCGCCGCCATCAGCGCCTCGGCATTGAGGGCGGTGACGTCGGTGGGCACCAGCAGCACCACCTTCTCGCCCTTGTAGCCGGCACCCGCCAGCATCTGCTTGGCCTTGGCCACGTCGGCCTTGCGGAAGGGATCGGCGCCGGCCGAGGTGTCGTTCGGGCTGCCGCAGATGAAGAAGGTGGCGCAGTAGTTCATGCGCATGTCCAGCGGGAAGCCCATGGCCGCGGTGAAGCGTTCCTGGCTGACCGCCTGCAGCACCGCCTGGCGCACCTTGGGGTTGTTGAAGGGCGGATGGAGCTGGTTCATCACCAGCATGCCCTGGTAGGTGCCGCCGGCGCCGATCTTGATGGCGGGATCGGCACGCAGGGGGGTGATGTAGTCGGGCGGCAGTTGCTCGATCAGGTCGACCTCGCCCCGCTTGAGCGCGGCGATGGCGCTGTTCGCGTCGGGCAGGTAGAGCCATTCGACGCGGTCGAAGTGGCCGGCCTTGTTGCCGGCCAGCCCGCTCGGTGCCTCGCGGCGGCCCACGTAGTTCGGGTTGCGCACGAACACCGCCTTGTTGCCGGGCACCCACTCATCGCGCTTGAACAGGTAGGGGCCGGAGCCGACCACCTCGGTCAGCGGCGCGGTGGCCGGCAGCTTGGCCAGGCGTTCCGGTAGGATCACCGGCGGGAAGCCCGAGGGCTTGGCCAGCGCGTCGAGCACCATGCCGAAGGGCTGCTGCAGGGTCAGCGTGAAGGTGCGCGCGTCGACCGCCTTCCAGGTGGCCCCGGCCTCGCCCATGGCGCGGCCGAGGCTGTCGCGCGCGCCCCAGCGCTGCAGCGAGGCCACGGCGTCGGCCGCCGTGACCGGCTGGCCGTCGGAGAACTTCAGGTTGGGGCGAAGCGTGAAGGTCCACTGCCTGCCGTCCTTGCTGCTGTTGAAGGTGTCGACCATCTGCGGCTGCGGCTTGCCGTTCGCGTCCTGGGCGAACAGCGTGTCGTAGACCATGTAGCCGAAATTGCGCGTGATGTAGGCCGTGGTGAAGGTCGGATCGAGGATCTTCAGGTCGGCGTGCGGCACGACCTTCAGGGTCTTGGCGGCAGCCTGGGCGTGGGCCTGCGGCGGCAGGGCCGCGCCGGTGCAGAGCAGCGCGCTGAGGACGATCGCGGCGGGCGCGGTGAGCGGGCGGTGGAACATGGTGTGTCTCCGTTGTGTTGGCCGGCTTCTCTGGTGTTCCTGGATGTGCCAGGAGGCGGAGGCCTGGTGTCCTGTTATCTGCGAGGCAGCCCTGGCCGGGCTCAGGTGGCGTCAGGTGGCGCTGAGGCGGCGCTCAGGCGGCGTCGAGCGGCCACTTCGGCCGCCGGATATGCCGGTACGGCAGGGTGCGCAGGTCCAGCGTGACCGCGCCCGGCGCGCCCACATAGATGACATGGCGTGCCACCTTCGAGAAGGCGGCATAGAAGTGCTGCGAGGACTTGACGACGATGAGCTTGCGCGCCGACAGGTCGCAGCCCAGCTGCGTGAACAGGTCGGTGCCCATGGCCTGGTTGCGCAGCGTGATCAGCACGATGTCGATGCCGCCGGCTTCCACCAGCGCGCAGTCGCCGAGCGGCATCGGCGCGTTGGCCAGGCCCGTCATCACCATGTCGGGATGGAGCGCCTTGACCGTGCAGTCGAGGTCGAGGGGCTGGCCGGACAGCGGGCCGATCTTGCCGCCGATGCGCAGCGGCAGCCGTGCCCCCACGCCGGCTTCGAAGGCGATGCGCACCGCCACCGGGTCCCACAGCGGGCCGATGGCGGCGTTGCCGATGCCGCGTTCGAGCAGGCGGCGCAGGATGAAGGTGGAGTCGCCGGCCGCGCCGCCGCCGGGGTTGTCGGCGCCGTCGGCCAGCACCACGGGGCCGCCGTCGCAGGCCAGCGCCTGGTCGAGCGCGGCATCGATGTCGGGGTAGGGTACGTCGAGCGCCTCGCGCAGGCCGATCAGCTCGTCGGCCAGCCGGCGCGCGAGCGCCTGGGCGGCGGCGGGGTCGCCGTCGGTGTAGACCAGCACCTTGGTGCCCATCTCGGGCACGTCGCCCCAGGCGAAGCCGTGCGCGATGGAGATCGACAGCACGCCATCGCGGCCTTCCAGCGCCTGGATGCGGTCGACGAAGCCGCGCGCCGGCTCGCGCGAAGTGTGCATGGTGACGATCATCTCGCAGTCGACCACCGCGGCCACCGGGCGGATGCGTCCCTCGGCCCTGGCCGCGCACAGGTCGACCAGTTCCAGCGCACGCTCCAGCACGTCGGTGTGCGGATATTCCTTGAAGGCGATCAGCAGGTCCGCGTGCGCGGTCATGGCCGGCGTCAGGTGGCTGTGCGGGTCCAGTTCGGCGCCGACCACCACCTCGGGCCCGACGATCTCGCGAACCCGGCGCAGCAGGTCTCCCTCGCAGTCATCGTAGCCATCGGCGACCATGGCGCCGTGCAGCCCGAGCAGCACCATGTCGACCGGCAGCGCCGCGCGCAGGTCGGCCAGCAGTTCCTCGCGCAGGGACTCGTAAGCCTGGCGCGTGGTGGTGCCGCTGGGCTGGGCCCCGGCCACCATGCCTTCCAGCAGGGTCCAGCCGCGTTCCTTGCCGCGCAGGCGCGCGGCCCACAGCGGGCCGGAGAAGAAAGTCATCTGGTCGGGATGCTTGCCCGCCGGGAAGTAGCCGCGGTCGCGGAAGGACGCCAGCCCGGTGGGCATGGGCGCGAAGGTGTTGGTCTCGGTGGCGAGGGAAGCGCTGAACACGCGCATGGTTGTCTCCTGGATGTCGTTGTTGTCTTGGTTGTCCGTCTTGCCATCCGCGCGCCGCGGCGCTAGGCGGCGCGGGGGCGCAGGCGGCCGGGTCCCAGCATGGCGGCGGTCAGGCCGAAGGCGGCCGCGTGCGCCGGCACCGGCAGGCCGCGCGCCAGCGCGGCACAGGTCTCGCCCATGGCGGCCGAGGTCTGGATGCCGTAGCCGCCCTGCGCCGCCACCCAGAAGAAGCCGGGCACGGCGTCGTCGAAGCCGCCCACCAGGTCGCCGTCGGCGACGAAGGAGCGCAGTCCCGCCCAGGTGCGCGCCGGGTGACGGATCGACAAGGTGGTGGCTTCCTCGATGCGGTGGATGGCCAGGGCGATGTCCAGTTCTTCGGGCTGCACGTCCTGGGGCTCGACCGGGTCGGCGTTGGCGGGCGAACCGAGCAGCATGCCGGCGTCGGGCTTGAGATACCAGGATTCGTCCGCGCTGTGCACCATCGGCCAGCCGTGGCAGTCCAGGCCGGCCGGCGGCTGGAACACGAAGGCCGAGCGGCGGCAGGGCTGCAGACCCAGCGGCGCCACGCCGGCCAGGCGCGCCACCACGTCGGCCCAGGCGCCGGCGGCGTTGACCAGCACCGGGGCACGGAAGGACTGGGTGCCGGTAGCGACCTGCCACTCTGCGCCGTCGCGCGCGATGGCGCGCACTTCGGCGTCGCACACCAGCTTGCCGCCGGCCTGGCGCATGCCGCGCAGATAGCCCTGGTGGATGGCGTGCACGTCCATGTCGGCCGCGCCGGGTTCGTAGACCGCGCCGATGACCTGCTCGGGGCGCAGCACGGGCACGCGCGCGCAGGCTTCTGCGGCGCTCAGCCGCCGCGCTTCGGGCGCCATCGGGTGCAGCACCGCCCAGTGTTCGTCGAGCAGGGCTTCCTGGCCGGGCGCGGCTACCATCATGGCGCCGCGCGGGCTCAGCAGCGGGTGCTCGGCGAAGCCGGCCGGCGGTTGCTCAAGGAAGGCGCGGCTGGCCATGGTCAGGGCGCGCACCTGCGGCGTGCCGTAGCTTTCCATGAAGAGGGCGGCCGAGCGGCCGGTGGAGTGGTAGCCGGGCTGGCTCTCCCGTTCCAGCACGGTGACGCTGCCGTGCGGCGCCAGCCAGTAAGCGATGGAAGCGCCGGCAATGCCGGCGCCGATCACCAGGAAATCGGAGCGGAGCGGGGAAGCGGAGGTGGGCGTTTGCATGAAATCGGGTCGGCGGCGCATCCCGGGCCGGGGCGCGATCTTCAGGGGTGCAGCGAGTGTATTCAAGAATTTGCGAATACGCAAATTAGCGTTTACGCAAATTCGCGTTTATGCAAATTTGCGGATGCACAAATTGGCGGATCCGCAAATTCTGGGATAATCTGCCCTCACGCCGTCCGCCGGGACGGCGCCGTGCCATCGATAGAGGACCTGGCTTGAAAGAGAAAGACGTGCCGCCGCGCGGCGCCAATGCATCGCGCACCCTTGACCGGGAGACTTTCGGCGAGCGCCTGCGCCGCGCACGCAAGGACTTCGGCTGGACCCTGGCCCACCTGTCGGAGCTGTCCGGCGTCTCCATCACCACCATCTCGCGCGCTGAGCGTGGCCAGCTTGCGCTGGGCTACGAGAACTTTGCGGCCCTGGGCAAGGCGCTGCAGATGGACATGGGGGAAATGTTCGCCGGCGCCGGCGAGACCGCGGCGCCGTTCCAGGGGCCGATCGTCACGCGCGCCAACCAGGGCGTGGTCTACACGGGCCAGTCGATCACCTATGAGTTCCTCGGCACCGAGGCGGCGGGCAAGCAGATGAGCCCCACCGTGGCGACGGTGCACGCGCGCCGCATCACCGGCCCCGAAGCCTACGCCAGCCACCCGGGCGAAGAGTTCATCTACGTGCTCAGCGGCGAGGTCGAGGTGCATTTCACCAATGGCGAGTTCGTACGGCTCGCGCGGGGCGATTCGCTTTACTTCGATGCGCGCCTCGGGCACGCCTATATCAGCGTCAGCCGCCAACTGGCGCGCACCATCGGTGTCACCACCAGCGAGAGCGCGCAGATGCGTTCGGCGCAGGCCGGGGCGACGGCTGCGAGCGCGCAGGCGAAGCGCAGCGCCAAGCTGGCCGGGCGCGAGGCGGCGAAGCCGGCGACTAAGCCAGCGGTGGAAACGGCGGTGGAGACGGCGCCAGCCGGGGAGCGGCGCCGCGCGCGTGCGCCGGCAGTGCCACGCAGGCGGACCTGACGCGATGAACGCGCCGCCGGTGGGGTGGAAATTTCCATGTCAAATGCCGAGAAATTGGCATTGCGCGCCGATTTGCCTCTTTGGTATGCTTCGCTCCGTCTTCACTACGGGTGATTCCCATGGACAGTTGTTCTAGTCGGCCGCCGGCCGATTCCTGAGCGGCTAGTCAGTCAAGGCGATTCCTCGCCACTGCCTGGCCGATACGGCGGGTAGTGGCATGCGCGCGGGTTCTCCGCACGCCTCCCTCCCACATCCATTGCTTCGACTTCCGCTGATCGGCTGATCGCGCGATGGACGGCGCTCGTCCGTCATCCGCGCGCCGCGCGGCGGAGTCGTCTCGCCTGCCTGCTGCCGGAATGCCGGCAAGGCATGAGGGAGGCTTCATGTCATTCCATCTGATTCCTTTCGGGCTGGCCGCCTTGCCCTATCTGCGCGCCTGGCGTGCCGCGGCCGTGCTGGCCCTGTCGGACCGGCGCTGCCGTCACTGTGGCGCCGCGGCGTTGCCGCCCGGCGCGCAAGCCTTCGAGGAGGTGCCGCGATGAAGCTCGGCATGCTCAGAACCCTGTACGCGGCCTTCCTGCGCACGCGCCGCGCCACCCACCACTTCCGCCGCCTCGCGCTGTTCGAATCGCTGCACGACCAGAAGAGCGCGCGGGTGGTTCCCGAGGCGCTCTCGCGCGAGCTGCACCGCGCCGCCCGCGACGATATCCCGGCGGTGCTGGTACACCTGCGTGCACACGAGGACGGGTTGACCAGCCTGGACGTGGAGGAGCGGCTGGACCGCCTGGGCCCCAACGAGGTCGAGCACGAGAAGCCCTTGCCGGCCTGGCTTCACTTCTGGCACGCCTACAGTAATCCCTTCAACCTGCTGCTGACGGTGCTGGCGGTCATCTCCTGGCTGACCGACGACGTCCAGGCCACCACCGTGATCGGCACCATGGTGCTGCTGTCGACGGTGATCCGCTTCGTGCAGGAGCGGCGCTCGAACCGCGCCGCCGACGCCCTCAAGGCCATGGTCAGCACCACCGCCACGGTGGTGCGGCGCGACCTGGTGCGCCTGCGCGCGGCGGAGGACGCCAGGCACTTCAATATGCAGGTGCACTCGCGCCCGCCGGCACAGATCGAAGTGCCGCTGCGCGAGCTGGTGCCGGGCGAGATCGTGGTGCTGTCGGCGGGCGACATGATCCCGGCCGACTGCCGCATCCTCGCCGCCAAGGACCTGTTCGTCAGCCAGGCCGCGATGACCGGCGAGTCACTGCCGGTGGAGAAATTCGCCGAGCTGCGCGCACCCACCGCCAACGCGCTCGAACTGGGCAATATCGTCTTCATGGGCACCAATGTGGTCTCTGGCGCTGCCTCCGCGGTGGTACTGGAGACGGGTAACCGCACCTACTTCGGCACCCTGGCGTCACGCGCGACCTCGGCCGACCGCTCCGGCACCGCCTTCCAGGCCGGCGTCAACCAGGTGAGCTGGCTGCTGATCCGCTTCGCCCTGGTGATGGTGCCCATCGTGCTGCTGGTCAACGGCTTCACCAAGGGCGACTGGATGGAGGCCTTCCTGTTCGCGCTGTCGGTGGCGGTGGGCCTGACGCCGGAGATGCTGCCGATGATCGTGACCTCGACGCTGGCCAAGGGCGCGGTGCTGATGTCGCGCCGCCAGGTCATCGTCAAGCGCCTCGACGCGATCCAGAACTTCGGCGCGATGGACGTGCTGTGCACCGACAAGACCGGCACCCTGACACGCGACAAGATCGTGCTGGAGCGGCATACCGACGTGCTCGGCCAGGTCTCGCAGGAGGTGCTCAAGCACGCCTACCTGAACAGCTATTTCCAGACCGGCCTGAAGAACCTGCTGGACCGTGCGGTGCTGGAGCACGCCGAGCTGCAGAAGGAACTGAAGCTGGTGCTCGACTACCGCAAGGTCGACGAGATCCCCTTCGACTTCGAGCGGCGCCGCATGTCGGTGGTGGTGTCCGAACGCGGCGACCACAACGAGCTGATCTGCAAGGGTGCCGTCGAAGAGGTGCTGGCCGCCTGCACCTGGGTGCAGATCGACGGCATGGTGCGGCCGCTGGACGGCGCGCTGCTGGCCCGGGTGCGCCAGGTCACCCACGACCTGAACCAGGAAGGCCTGCGCGTGGTGGCGGTGGCGATGAAGGAAACGCCGGCCTCGATGACCACCTACAGCGTGGCCGACGAGCGCGACCTGACGCTGGTCGGTTACATCGCCTTCCTCGATCCGCCCAAGGAGTCCACCGCGCCGGCCCTGCGCGCGCTGGCCGCGCACGGCGTGGACGTCAAGGTGCTGACCGGCGACAACGAGCTGGTCACCGCCAAGGTCTGCCGCGAGGTCGGCCTGGAGTTGGACGGCGTGCTGCTCGGGCCCGACGTGGAGACGATGGACGCGGCGGCGCTGGCGCAGGCGGTCGAGGCGCACAATGTGTTCGCGCGCCTGTCGCCGCTGCACAAGGAACGCATCGTGCAGGCGCTGCGCGCCAACGGCCACGTGGTCGGCTTCATGGGCGACGGCATCAACGACGCCGCCGCGCTGCGCGCTGCCGACATCGGCATCTCGGTGGACAGCGCGGTGGACATCGCCAAGGAGGCGGCCGACATCATCCTGCTGGAGAAGAGCCTGATGGTGCTGGAAGCCGGCGTGATCGAAGGGCGGCGCACCTTCTGCAATATGCTGAAGTACATCCGCATGACGGCCAGCTCCAACTTCGGCAACGTGTTCTCGGTGCTGGTGGCGAGCGCCTTCCTGCCCTTCCTGCCGATGCTGCCGCTGCAGCTGCTGGTGCAGAACCTGCTCTACGACATCTCCCAGATCGCCATCCCCTTCGACAAGGTCGACGAGGAACTGGTGAACCGGCCGCTGACCTGGAATCCGGGCGACATCGGCCGCTTCATGCTGTTCTTCGGGCCGCTCAGCTCGCTGTTCGACCTCGCCACCTTCGCGCTGATGTGGTTCGTCTTCCACGCCAGCACGCCGGCGCAGCAGTCGCTGTTCCAGTCGGGCTGGTTCGTGGTGGGGCTGGTCACGCAGACGCTGATCGTGCACATGATCCGCACGCCCAAGCTGCCGTTCATCCAGAGCCGCGCGGCCTGGCCGCTGACGCTGATGACCGGGCTGATCATCGCCATCGGCATCTACCTGCCGATGGGCCCGCTGGCGGCCAACTTCAAGCTGGTGCCGCTGCCGCTGGCCTACTTCCCCTGGCTGGTGGCGATCGTGCTGGGCTATGCGCTGCTGACCACGGCGATGAAGCGCTTCTATCTGCGCCGCTTCGGCTGGATGTGAGGCGAGGCGGGATGCTTGAGCGTGCGGCTCGGGGCTGCACTGCGGCGGCCTGCTCGGGCGCCGCGCCGGCCGCCCGCACGAACCGTGCAGGCTTTCCCAGCTCGCCGCGGAAGCACGGCGCCGCCCGGGCCGCCCGCACCGCCGCCGCGTACCGGGCGCTCAGCGCGTCAGCAGGCGCGAGCGCACAAAGCCGGCGTGCGCGCGCAGTGCCTCCATCAGCCCGGCGGAGGGCACGCGGTCCAGGTCGGTCACCACATAGCCGGTGGCGCCGCGCGTCTGCAGGTGCTGGCCGGTGATGTTGGCGCCGTCCTGTGCCAGCAGCGTGTTGAGCGCGGCCAGCGCGCCGGGGGCGTTGCTGTGCACGTTCAGCAGGCGTGCCGGCGCCTGCAGAGGGCCGGGATCGACCTCGGGGAAGTTGACCGCGCCGATGGTGCCGCCGGTGGTCAGGAAGTGGACCAGCTTGGCCGCCACTTCGGTGCCGATGTTCTCCTGCGCCTCCTCGGTGCTGCCGCCGACGTGCGGGGTCAGCAGCACGTTGGGCAGGCCCTGCAGCTCGCTGACGAACGGCTCGCTGTTGGTCTTGGGCTCTTCGGGGAAGACATCGATGGCGGCACCGCCCAGGCGCTTCTCGCGCAGCGCCGCAGCCAGCGCGGCAATGTCGACCACGGTGCCGCGCGAGGCATTGATCAGGATGGCGCCGGGTTTGCACGCGGCCAGCACCCGCGCATCGACCAGGTTGCGGGTGCGCGGCGTGGCGGGCACGTGCAGCGTGACCACGTCGGCCTGCCCGACCGCCTCCTCGAGCGTGGCGCAGGCACGCGCCGAGCCCAGCGAGAGGCGGGCCAGCACGTCGAAGTAGACCACCTGCATGCCCATGGCCTCGGCCAGCACGCCGACCTGCGAGCCGATATTGCCGTAGCCGACGATGGCGATGGTCTTGCCACGCGCCTCGAAGGCGCCGCTGGCGCCCTTGGCCCACTTGCCGGCATGTGCCAGCGCGCTCTTCTCCGGAATGCGCCGCAGCAGCATCACGGCCTCGGCGATCACCAGCTCGGCCACCGAGCGCGTGTTGGAGAACGGCGCGTTGAAGACGGGAATGCCGGCCGCGGCGGCGGCCTCGAGGTCGACCTGGGAGGTGCCGATGCAGAAGCAGCCGATCGACAGCAGTTGCGGCGCGCTGGCGATGTCCGCCGCGCGCAGGTGGGTGGCGGAGCGGATGCCGACCAGGTCGTGGGCGGCCAGCACCTGGCGCAACTCGTCGCCGGCCAGCGCGCCCGTGCGGCGGTCGACCGAGATGCCGGCGCCCTGCAGCGGCGCGGTGGCGCTCTGGTGGATGTTCTCCAGCAGCATGGCGGTCGTCATGGCTGCCTCCGGTGCGCCGGGACGGCGGCGCGGGCGCGCCGTCCGGGCATGAGCAGTGGCTCGGTCAAGGTGTTCTCCGATCAGCATGGCAAGGACCGCGGCGTGCGCCGCGGCTGCGGACATTGTCCACGAAGCGCGGCGCGCGTGTGCGGATGTCCCTGCGGCCAGGATGGTTCGCCGCGGGCCGTGCCTGCCGGCACCGCTGGCCCGTCGGCCAAGGTGTCGGCCGAGGGCGTCAGCCGGGGGGGGCGCCTATGCTATGGCGCCGGCAACGCCGGTAGGTGCGGCCGGAAGGGACGCTGCTCGACGTTGCCGGCGTGCGCCACGACCGCGGTCGCCTCGGGGACCTCCTCCCAGGCGCCGGGCAGGTCGATCAGCGGCTCCGAGAGGACCAGGAAGGCATCGTCGCCGGCGGCGGTGATGCGCCGGTCGTCCGGATAGAGCGCACGCAGGTGGCGGAACGAGGCACTGTGGAACAGCGAACGCGACTCTCCCTCGCTGGAATAGCGCACGGCCACGATCCGCTCGCCGTCGGTGGCGGCGACGGTCATGTTCAGTGGATGCTGGATGCCCTTGGCCGCGCCGGTGGCCTCCACCACGCCCACCATCTGCTCCAGCGCCTGCACCGGGTTGCGCTCCAGCCCGTAGGTCAGGGCGAGAAGGAACATGACCTCCGAATCGGTGGAGCCCTCGATGACGGGAAACAGGTCGGGGGCGATCATCAGCATCAATTCGCGCCGTACCGCCGGGTAGTCGCGGATCAGGCCGTTGTGGGCGAACAGCCAGCGGCCGTGCCGGAAGGGGTGACAGTTGGTCTCCTGCGCCGGGGTGTCGGTAGCAGCGCGCACATGGGCGACGAACAGCGGCGAGCGGATCGCCCGCGCGGCCTCGCGCAGGTTGCGGTCGCTCCAGGCCGGCGCCACGCAACGGTAGCGGAAGGGCGGCTCCGTCGGCACGCCATACCAGCCGACGCCGAAGCCGTCGCCGTTGGTGGTGGTATGGCCCATGCGCGAGTGCAGGCTCTGGTCGATCAGCGAGTGCTGGGCGCGGAACAGCACGGTTTCCAGATGGATGGGGTTGCCCGAATAGGCCAGCCAGCGGCACATGATCATTGCTCCTCGATGTCTCGCGCGGGGGCGGTCGCCGGAGGCGGCGCGGAGGGCGCGATGCCTGGCCATCAGCGTAGCACCGGGCGTGCATCGCAGGCGCGGGAGCGTCGGGCCGGACGGCAGCCGTGGACCGGATGATTTTTCCTTTTGTTCTATCTGTAAGAACTATATTGTGTTAGTAGGAATTTAGTGGTGAATGGGTCACGTGTGTGTCATATGCCACCGCTATGATGCGCCGCACAAGGGTCCGGCAGGCCAGAAGCCGCACGGGTCCGCCCTTTCACTCCCAGGGAAACACCATGTTGTTGCACGCTCGCAAGCCCTTGATCGGCTTCGCCATTTCCTGCGCCATCGGCGCCGGCCTGTACGCCTGCGGCGGGGATGATGTGCCCGCCACCAACGCCACCAACGCCGGCAATGGCGGCGGCACGCAGCCGACTTCGCCAACGACGCCGCCAGCTCCGCCGACGCCGGTGGTGCAGGGCCGCTGGACCACCGGCGACCTGCATGTCCACACCATTCAGTCGAACGATGCGCAAACGCCGCTGGCGGACGTGCTCGACCAGGCCTTTGGCAAGTACCAGCTCGACTGGATCACGCTGTCCAATCATCTGCGCGTATCGGACCGCGACCATACCGGCGCCGCCATCGCCGGTGGCAGCGTGGCGTTCTCGAAGGGCATGGCGCTGTACGAGCAGCCGGCCGTCAAGCAATGGCAGGCGGCGGGGCGTTATGCCGGCAAGCTGATCCTGTCCGCCACGGAATGGGACATGCCGACGCACGACCACATGAATATCGGCATCTTCGCGCCGAGCGGCGGCAAGCTCGAGACCGCGGCCAAGGCCGTTGCCAAGTTCGAGTACCTGTTCACCAACCGGTCGGACTCCCTGTTCGACCCGGTCGACGTGGCGGCCTGGAGCGCCGAGGGCCCCCGCAGCTACAGCACGCATGCGGACGCGCTCAAGGCGGTCGCCTGGCTCAAGGCCAATTATCCCGACACCAGCTACGCGCTGATCAACCATCCCTCGCGCAATCCGGGCAAGTACACGGCGGCGAACTTCCGCGAGTTGCACGACCTGGCGCCGAACCAGTTCTTCGCCATCGAAGGCATGGTGGGCGGCCAACTGGAGCCGGACCGCGGCGGCTACACCAGCGCCTACACGCCGGAGAACGCCAGGTCGCGTACCTATGGCGGAGTGGACTACATCGTGGCCCAGGTCGGTGGAATCTGGGACGCGCTGCTGGGCGAAGGGCGCCGCATCTGGAACGTGGCCAACTCCGACCACCATTTCGAGATGGCCAACGGCATCTACAGCAGCAGCTACTATCCGGGCGCCTATGCCAAGAACTACGTCTGGCTCAAGGATGGCAGTGCGCAGTCGCTGCTCGACGGATTGCGCTCCGGCAAGGGCTTCGCGGTCTATGGCGACCTGATCAACGCACTCGACTTCACGGTGTCGACCGGCGGCACCTCGCGCGAGATGGGTGGCGAGCTGCCAGTGAAGACGGGCGACAAGGTCACCCTCACGATCCGCTTCAAGAGCCCGGAGCGCAACAACTACGAATACCCGCTCGGCAGCGGCGTTTCCTTCAACGCGCGGCCGGCGGTCGACCATATCGACCTGATCGCCGGCGACGTGGTCGAGCGGCCGAAGCCCGGCACGCCCGCCTACGACAAGGACACCAACGACTCCACCAAGGTCATCGCTACCTTCACCCGCGCCGACTGGAAGGTGGACAAGGACGGCTACAACACCGTCACCTATACCTTCACCGCGACCGGCAGCCGCTATTTCCGCCTGCGTGGCACCAATCTGGGCCCCGATGTGGCCGGTGAGACCCAGGGTGGCAACCCCCTGGCCGACAGCCGCACGACTATCGCCGAGGACCAGGCCCGCTTCAATGCCATCAACCTGCGCAACTACAGCGACCTGTGGTTCTACTCGAACCCGGTTTTCGTCAGGCAGGCCGGATAAGCCGGCGCGGGGGCTGGGGCAACTCCTTGCCGGCCGCGCCGGCCCGTGGGCGTGGCACGGCCGCGCCACGCGGGCGAAAACCGCACGCCACATCAGGGTTTCCCCTTGTCGGCAGCGCGCCGCGGCAGTAAGGTGCGGGATCCGGCCGCGCGTGCGCGGTCTCCGCCCCGAATCCCTGCCCCCATGAATTCCCCCCTGAAAAGCGACCGCGACCGCAGCATCATGCTCTGGGTGGTGGCCGTCGGCTTCTTCATGCAGACGCTCGACTCCACCATCGTCAACACGGCATTGCCGGCCATGGCCCGCAGCCTCGGCGAGAGCCCGTTGCGCATGCAGTCGGTGATCATTGCCTATTCGCTGACCATGGCCGTCATCATCCCGGCCTCCGGCTGGCTGGCCGACCGCTTCGGCACGCGCACCATCTTCCAGACGGCGATCGTGCTGTTCGTGGCCGGCTCGGTGCTGTGTGCCTACTCCAGCCAGCTGGCGTGGCTGGTGGCGGCGCGGGTGATCCAGGGGGTAGGCGGCGCCATGCTGCTGCCGGTGGGGCGCCTGGCCGTGCTGCGCACCTTCCCGCGCGACCAGTACCTGCGGGCGCTGAGCTTCGTCGCCATCCCCGGCATGGTCGGGCCGCTGATCGGGCCCACGCTGGGCGGCTGGCTGACCCAGGCGCTGTCCTGGCACTGGATCTTCCTGATCAACGTGCCGGTCGGGCTGGCGGGCGGCATCGCCACGCTGCGCTATATGCCCAACAGCAAGCTGGCGGGCCTGGGTGGCTTCGACCTGGGCGGCTATGTGTTGCTGGCCACGGCCATGGTGACGCTGTCCTTCTCGCTGGACGGCCTGGCCGAGCTGGGCTTCCAGCATGCCACCGTGCTGATGCTGCTGATCGGCAGCATGGCGGCGCTGACCGCCTATGTGCTGCACGCCGGGCGCAAGAGCCAGCCGCTGTTCCCGCTCAAGCTGTTCCACATCCATAGCTTCAGCGTCGGGCTGCTGGGCAACCTGTTCGCGCGCATCGGCAACGGTGCCATGCCTTTCCTGATCCCGCTCACGCTGCAGCTCAGCCTGGGCTATTCGCCGCTCGACGCGGGCCTGATGATGCTGCCGGTCACCGCCGCCGGCATGCTGTCCAAGCGCATCGCCACCAACTTGATCGAGCGCCATGGTTACCGGCGCGTGCTGGTGGCCAATACCTTCACGGTCGGCCTGGCGATGGCCTCGTTCGCGCTGATCTCTCCGGCTCAGCCGCTATGGCTGCTGTTGCTGCAGCTGGCGGTGTTCGGCGCCGTCAACTCGGTCCAGTTCACTGCCATGAATACCGTCACGCTGAAGGATCTCGGCAGCGCCGGCGCCAGCAGCGGCAACAGCATGCTGTCGATGGTGCAGATGCTGTCGATGAGCCTGGCGGTGACCTCGGCCGGTGCCTTGCTGGCCACTTTCCAGCAGGTGTTCGGCGCCCACGGCCTGACCGGCGTGCTGCCGGCCTTCCATGCCACCTTCGTCTGCGTGGGGCTGATCACGTCGGCATCGGCCTGGATCTTCCTGCAACTGTCGCCGGAAGTGCGCCGGCATGCCGGCGAGCCGGCCCAGCCGGGCGACGAAGTGCTGCACTAGGCCGCATTCAGGCTGCATCGTTCCGGCGCGGCCGTCACGGCAGCAGGTGGCGCTGGAAGAAGGCCGTGATCTTGTGGTGAGCCTCGGCCACCTCGGCGCGGTCGAAGCCCGGCGGATCGTTCAGCAGTTCGCCGACGAGCCCATGCAGCCCGGGTGGCGGCGGCGACAGCAGCGCGCCGTGGCCGCCGTCGGGCAGGTCGGCCAGGTGCTCGCAGGTCTGGCAGGCCGCCAGCACCTGGTCGGCGTGGAAGCGCGGCGTCAGCCAGAGGTCCCGGCCGGCGGTGACGAGGCCGAGCGGCACCGCCGGCCGCACCAGCGAGTCCATGTCGAAGTCGGCCGCGGCCGGTACGCCCGCCACCACCGCCGCGATGCGCGGATCGTGGTCGACGCGCGGGGTGTCGTCGTCGAAGCGGAAGTGGATCACGCGCAGGGCCAGCCATCGTTTCAGGCCGTCGAGCGGCCCGCCGGTCTGCTCGGTGATCAGGCCGACGCAGGACTGGAAATCCTCGGCGATATGCGCGTCGCAGTGCCGCGCGAAGCGGGCCGGCGACCAGCGCCCGCCGGCCAGGCTCAGGGCGGTGTGGCCGCCGGCGGACATGCCGAACATGCCGACCTTGTCCAGGCGCAGCAGCGGCGCGAAGCGCGGATCGTGCCCGACCGCGTCGATGGCGCGCGACACTTCGGCGGGGCGGATGGTCCAGCTGTCGGGGCCCGGGTCGCTGGGATCGAGGTAGTTATCGGCGTGGTGCAGCGGCATGGCGACCACGAAGCCGGCCTCGACCAGTTCGCGTGCCAGGTCGGCATGCACCCAGGGGGCGCCGCCGGAGCCGTGCGAGATCACCACCAGGCGGCCGTTGCCGGGCACCGGGTGGCCGTCGGCCGCCACATCCAGCACGAAGCGCCCGCGCGGCTCGGGCCGGCTGGCGCTGTCGGACGGGTAATAGATCGTGACCGGCCCTTCCTGCGCCGTGGCCGGCAGCTCGGTCAGCCCCATCGATGCGTGCGCCAAGCCGCACAGCCATGCCAGCACCAGGCCGGCCCAACGTAAACCTTGCATGGAAACCCTCGTCAAATCGTCAAGAAGTGAAGGCGGGGCTCCGGCGCTTGCCGGAGACTGTCGTCCCGCCGAGGGAAGCATGGCCGGGCGCGGCGCCGCCGTCTCGCCGAAAGCCGCAGGCGGCTGGTGCGCGGCTGGCCGATTTCAGGAATCGGCCAGCTTCTGGCGCCGGTATTCGCTCGGCGTGGCGCCGGTGGCGGCCTTGAAGGCACGGTTGAACGGGCCGATCGACTGGAAGCCGGCTTCCAGCGCGATGGTCAGCACGGGCAGGGCGCGCCGGGCGGGATCGCTGAGCGCGGCCTGCGCTTCCCGCAGGCGGAAGCCGTTGACGAAGGCGCTGAAGTTGCGGTAGCCGAGACGCTGGTTGATGGCGCGGCGCAGGCGGTACTCCGGCACCGCCAGCCGGGCGGCCAGGCTGGCCACGCTGAGCTGCTCGCTGCGGTAGGCCTGCTCGTCGGCCATCAGCCGCAGCAAGGCGTCCACCAGTGCCTGTTCGGCCGCGTCGGCCGCGTTGGCCTGGCCGTTGCCGGCCGCCAGGGCTTCGGCAGGAGAGGGCGTGGGCGGGGGCGTTTCGGGCCGGGCGGGCGTGGCGTCGGCCGCCGTGTGACTGGGCGGCGGTGGGGGCGCTGGCAGCGGTCCGGGCTCCGGGGGCGCCATGGCGCGGGCCGAAGGAAACAATTCCGTGGCCGTCATGCGCAGCATGCTGCACGCCAGCGGTGCCACGATGCACAACAGCAGCGCGGTGTCGAGCGTCGCGCCGGCGTCCGAGAGCCGGCCATCGGGCGATGCGAGCCGGGCGGCAAGCTGCAGCAGGGTGTAGGCGACGCCGGCAATCACGATGAAGGCACGCAGCCGGCGCCTGCCCTCGATCAGGTCGCCGCGCCAGCCCTTCGCGGCGGCGATCATCGTCAGCACGGCGAACAGTCCCGGCAAGACGCGCTGCAGGGCTGTCGTGAAGGGCGCGACGGCCGAGCCGCTATGCGCCAGCACCGCGCAGTTCAGGGTGCCGAGCCCGCTCGCGGCGGCCCAGGCAAGCGCATGGACGGGGCGGAAGGCGAAACCGTCGTCGAAGAGCGCCTGCACGAAGATCCAGAGCAGCGCGGCATTGCCCACCGCGATGCCGACCAGCGGTGCCTGCCAGAGCCGCGGCGCCGACTGCTCGAACCAGGGCATGCTGCTCGCAACCTGCACGGCCAGGCCGGCGGCCAGTGCCGCGGCTGCGCGTGCCGCGGGCAGGGCCGGGCGGTCGCGCCCTAGCAGCGCGGCCAGCAGCGCCAGCAGGGCCAGTACCATGCCGCGCAGCATGGCATCGAACAGAGGGATAGGTAGTGACATCGTCATCGGGGGCCGGCCAGGGCCGGGCAGCCCGGCGTGGACCTCGCCAAGCTAGCGTGATGGCGTAGCAGTCGGGTGACCGGCATTCTCGCACGAAGGCGGGCAAAGTCGTGCTCCAGGGAGCCCTGGGTGGCCCTGGGTGCGGTGGGTGGCGAGATTGCGGGCCTTTCCTTATGGCCGGCCCCGATTCCTGGCCGGTGGGCGGATGCGGGTAGGTGGCGGTAGATGTGTGAGAGATCCCCGAGCCCGTAGTCCGGCAGGTGCGCAAGACTCCCACGGCGGCTGTTGAGAATGCGCTATAGCCGATTCCGCGTCGACGATCTGGATGGATTGAAAGCCGACCTGCTGGCCACCAGGGATGTCGTGCTCCGGCCCGATGCCGCGGCGAGCATCAGCGAACCCATGAAAGACGATGCGCAGTACGTCGGCGTCGTCGCGCTGTTCCGGGATAGCGGCAAGAGCGGGGTGTGGAAGCTGCTGATCCCCAGGAAGCAGTGGAAGTCGACGGATCCGGTGAAGATCGTCGCGAACGACAACGTCTTGGAACTGGTCGGCACGCAGCCGGAACCTGTCAAGCCGCAGGCGCCGCAGCAGAGCGCGCCGAATGCGCAGAAGGGGGCGCCGGCCGCGGACGGCGCGAAGGGGTGACGCATCGGGAACCGGACGCCATGGCCAGGCAGGGGGACGACCGAAGGCCGGCGGCGGCCCAGGCGGCGTAGCTGCCGGCACATGGCGGCCCGATGTCCAACGCTGGGACTCGTCGGGCGGATGAAAAGTTATGGAAATCGGCTGAAAACTCAATTTACATGACTTCCTGTGACGGATACAGTGGCCCCCATCGATGCCCCACGGAGACATGAACGTCATGGAAAAGCTCGCCCAGTACCGGCGTCCCTATTGGGATACCCAGCCGGAGTACCGCTTCGATCCCTATGCCTCGACCCAGCTGCGCTCGCCGGCCCAGCCGCTGGTGGCGCTGCCGCAGACACTGTCCGAGGTGACTGGTCCCGCCTACGGCGCGGAGTTCGTGCGCGCCGGTGACAACGACCTCACCGCCGGCCATGCCGGCGAGCCGCTCGGCGAGCGCATCCTAGTCAGCGGGCGTGTGCTTGACGAGAACGGTCGTCCGGTACCCGACGCGCTGATCGAGATCTGGCAAGCCAATGCCGCCGGCCGCTACCTGCATAAGCGCGACCAGCACGACGCGCCGCTCGATCCCAACTTCAGCGGCCAGGGCCGCGTGGTCACCGACGCCCATGGGCGCTACCAGTTCAAGACCATCAGGCCCGGCGCCTATCCCTGGCGCAACCACCACAACGCCTGGCGGCCGCAGCACATCCATTTCTCGCTGTTCGGCAATGCCTATGCGACGCGCCTGGTCACGCAGATGTACTTCCCGGGCGATCCGCTGCTGCCCTTCGATCCGATCTTCAACTGCGTGCCCGACGCCAAGGCGCGCGACCGCCTGATCGCCGCCCTGGACTGGGAGACCACGCAGCCCGAGTACGCCCTCGGCTACCGTTTCGATATCGTGCTGCGTGGCCGCGATGCCACGCCGATGGAGTAAGCCATGTTGTACGCCACCGCATCCCAGACCGTCGGTCCTTACCTGCATATCGGCCTGGAAGGCCTGTACTGCGAAGACCTGACCGCCCAGGCGCCGTCGCTGGAAGGCCGCCGCATCGTCATCGAGGGCCGCGTGCTCGACGGTAACGGCGATCCCGTGCCCGATGGCATGGTCGAGATCTGGCAGGCCAATCCGGCCGGCCGCTACCGCCATGCCGAGGACGCACGCGATCTCGAGCTGACGCCGGGGTTCACCGGCTTCGGGCGGGTGCCTACGGGGCCGCAGGGAGAGTTCCGTTTCGTCACCGTCAAGCCCGGCGCGGTGCCCGGGCCGGACGGCAGGCCGCAGGCCCCCCACCTGGTGGTGGCGGTGTTCATGCGCGGTCTGCTCAAGCACCTGACGACCCGCGTCTACTTCCCTGACGAGGCCGAAGCCAACGCGGCGGACTGGGTGCTGTCGAAGGTGCCGGCCGAGCGCCGGCATACGCTGGTGGCCGAGCAGGCCGGCCCGGCCCGCTTGCACTGGCAGATCGTGCTGCAAGGCCAGGACGAAACCGTATACTTCGATATCTGATTCACGGCATTGCACTGCGGTACCGCCGCCGTCGAGTGGCGGGCCGCTTTGCTGCTTCAAGCATGCCAACCAAGATGCCCACCGAGCACGCCCCCTCAGCATGCCCACTTCTTCCCGACTGACCGATCCCATGTTCGGCAGCCCCGCCGTGCTGGCCGCTTTCGCGGACACCGCCACGGTAGGCCGCATGCTGGAGGTCGAAGCCGCGCTGGCGCGTGCCCAGGCCCGCACCGGCGTGATCCCGGCCGAGGCGGCGGCGCGCATTGCCGCAGTCTGCGCCGGCGCGCCCGCCGAGGTGATCGACCTCGATGCCCTGGCCGCCGCCGCGGTGGCGGCCGGCAACCTCGCCATTCCCTTTGTGCGCCAGCTCACCGCGCGCGTAGCCGCGCTCGACGAGCCGGCCTCGCGCTATGTGCACTGGGGCGCCACCAGCCAGGACATCATCGACACCGCGATGGCGCTGCAACTGCGCCAGGCGCTGCTGGCGATCGAAGCCGAATTGCTGGCGCTGGGCGATGCCTGCGCCGCGCAAGCGCAGGCGCACCGCGCCACGCCGATGGTGGCGCGCACCTGGCTGCAGCACGCGCTGCCGATGAGCTTCGGGCTCAAGGCCGCCGGCTGGCTCGACGCGCTGCGGCGCGACCTGCTGCGGCTGGAGCGCGCCCGCGCGCAGGCAGCCGCGCTGCAGTTCGGCGGCGCCGCCGGCACGCTGGCCAGCCTGGGCGAGGCGGCGCCGGCCGTGGCGCGGGCCTTCGCCGCCGAGCTGGAACTGGCGCTGCCGGCCTTGCCCTGGCACGCGCACCGCGACCGTTTCGTCGAGGCCGCCGCCGCGCTCGGCATGCTGACCGGCACGCTGGGCAAGATGGCGCGCGATATCTCGCTGCTGATGCAGACCGAGGTGGGCGAGGTGGCGGAGCCCGCCGGGCCCGGGCGCGGCGGTTCCAGCACCATGCCGCACAAGCGCAATCCGGTCGGCTGCGCCGCCGTGCTGACCGCCGCCGTGCGCGTGCCGCCGCTGGTGGCGACGCTGCTGGCCGGCATGGTGCAGGAGCACGAACGCGCGCTGGGCGGCTGGCAGGCCGAGTGGGACACCCTGCCGCAGATCGCTGCGCTGGCCGCCGGGGCCCTGCGCCAGATGCGCGAAGTGGTGGCCGGCCTGCAGGTGGATGCGGCGCGCATGCGCGCCAACCTCGACCTGACCCACGGCCTGATCCTGGGCGAGGCGGCCATGCTGGAGCTGGGCGGACGCATCGGCCGCCTGCCCGCCCACCACCTGGTCGAGGCGGCCTCGCGCCGCGCCGTGGCCGAGGGCCTGACGCTGCGCGAGGCGCTGGCGCGGACCCTGGCCGACAGGGCGGACACGCCGGACGCGCCGGACACCGCGCCACTGCTGGATGCCGAGGCCCTGGATCGCCTCAGCGACCCGGCCAACTACGCCGGCCAGTCGGCCGCCTTCGCCGATGCGGCGGTGCAGGGCTGGCGCGAGGCCGTGGCGGCACGCGGACGCTGATGCCGACGCGGCGGCGGCCGCGCCGCCGTCCACCTTATATGCTTTATCGAACCGCCGGCCTCACGCGCCGGCGGCATGCTGTTCTCAGGAGACCGTCTTGCCCTATCTCGACCACGCCGGCGTCCGGCTCTACTACACCCTCGAAGGCCCGGCCGCCGCGCCGGTGCTGATCTTCTCGAATTCGCTCGGCACCGACCACGGCATGTGGGAGCCGCAGGCCAGCGCACTGGCCGGCCGCTTCCGCGTGCTGCGCTACGACACGCGTGGCCACGGCCAATCGGGCATGCCGGCGGCGCCGTTCACGGTGGCCGAGCTGGGGGCGGATGTGCTGGCCCTGATGGATGCGCTCCATATCCGCCGCGCGGCGTTCTGCGGCCTGTCGATGGGCGGCCTGACCGGCATGTGGCTGGGCGTCAACGCGCCGCAGCGCTTCACGCAGATCGTGCTGGCCAACACCGCCCCCAAGATCGGCAGCGCCGACATGTGGAACGCGCGCATCGACGGCGTCATGCGCGATGGCATGGCAGCGCTGGTCGACGGTTCGCTGCAGCGCTGGTTCACGCCGGACTTCGTGGCCGGCGCCGGCGACAGCCTCGATGACCTGCGCGCGGTGCTGGCCGGGCTCGACCCGCGCGGCTACGCCGCCAACTGTGCCGCCGTGCGCGACGCCGACCTGCGCGAAGCGGTCAAGACCATCCCGGTGCCGGTGCTGGTGATCGCTGGCAGCGCGGATCCATCCACCACCGCCGCGCAGGGGCGGGAGCTGGCCGAGGCGATTCCCGGCGCGCGCTACCGGGAGCTGGCCGCCGCCCACTTGTCGAACCGCGAGCAGCCGGAGCGTTTTACCGAAGCCCTGGTGGAATTCCTTGGCAGCGGGCGCGCCGCCCGCCTGGACGACGGCGCGCGCTATGCGGCCGGCCTGGGCGTGCGCCGCGCGGTGCTGGGCAGCGAGCACGTCGACCGCTCGCTGGCGCGGCTGACGCCGCTCAACGAGGAGTTCCAGGACCTGATCACGCGCTACGCCTGGGGCGAGATCTGGACGCGCGAAGGCCTGCCGCGCCATACCCGCAGCCTGCTGACCATCGCCATGATGGTGGCGCTCAACCGCAACGAAGAACTGCGGCTGCACCTGCGCGCCGCGGCCAACAACGGCGTGACGCCGGACGAGATCAAGGAAGTGCTGCTGCAGACCGCCATCTATTGCGGCGTGCCGGCGGCCAATTCCGCCTTTCACATGGCGGGTGAGATTCTCGGCGACGATGCAGGCTGAGGGAGCCAGCCGAAGGCGCAGGCTGAAGGGGACACGCTGAGGCGCGGGCGAGGGCGGCGCGCCGGCGCTGCCCGTACCCACCGCGCTCAGTCCGGCTCAAGCGGCACGAAGATGCGCGTGCCGCCGCGCTGGATCAGCAGCGCCACCCGCTTGCCGGCCTGCGCGGCCAGTTCGCGCAGCTGTGCGCCGCTGGCCACCGGCGTGCCGTTCAAGGCGAGGATCACGTCGCCGGCCTCGATGCCGGCCTGCGCCGCCGCGCCCGCCGCCTGTTCCACCACCAGCCCGCTGTCGAGGCCGCCCTGGCGCCGTTCGCCCGGGGTCAGGGGCCGCACCGTGATGCCCAGGCTGGAGCCGGAGCCCGGCATGGCCGGCGCCGCCACCTCGGTCAGCTTGCCGATCTCGATCGGCAGGTTCAGCGCCTTGCCCTTGCGGTAGAGCTTCAGCGTGGTGCGCGTGCCGGGGGCGATGTCGGCCACCTGCTCGGGCAGGTCGGCCGAATGCTCGATGGTGCGCTCGCCCAGTTGCACGATCACGTCGCCCGCCTGCACGCCGGCCTTGGCCGCGGGGCTGTCGGCGTCGACCATATTGACCAGGGCACCGGCCGGGCGCGGCAGTCCGAAGGACTGCGCCAGCGCCTGGCTGACCTCCTGCACCGCCAGGCCGATATGCCCGCGCGTGACGCTGCCATGGGCGATCAGCTCGTTCTCGACGCGGGTGGCGATGTCGATCGGGATGGCGAAGGAGAGGCCCTGGTAGCCGCCGGTCTCGCTGTAGATCTGCGAGTTGATGCCGATCACCTCGCCGTACTGGTTGAACAGCGGACCACCGGAGCTGCCCGGGTTGACCGCGGCGTCGGTCTGGATGAAGGGCACGTAGTTCTCTTCCGGCAGCGAGCGCGACTTGGCGCTGACGATGCCGGCGGTGACGGTGTTCTCGAAACCGTAGGGCGAACCGATCGCCAGCACCGGCTCGCCCACGCGCACGCGCGAGGCATCGCCGAGCTTGACGGTGGGCAGGCCGGTGGCGTCGATGCGCAGCACGGCGACGTCGCTGGGGCTGTCCACGCCGACCACCTTGGCCTTGAACTCGCGCCGGTCGATCAGCTTGACGGTGACGTCCTGCGCATTGGCGACCAGGTGGGCGTTGGTCAGCACCAGGCCGTCGGCGCTGACGATGAAGCCGGAACCCTGGCCCTGCACGAAGGACGGCTGGTCCTGGCCAGGCGGCCGCTGCGGCGGGCCGAAGCGGCGGAAGAACTGGTTGAAGGGGTCGTTGGAATTGCCGCTGGCCGGCCCGTCCTGGGTGTCCTGCGCATCGTCATCGTCCGCCTTGCCCTGGCTGGTGACACTGATATTGACCACGGCCGGCCCGTACTGCTCGACGATGGCGGAGAAATCCAGCGGCGCGCCGGGGCCGCGCGCCGGGGAGCCGGACTGGGCCGATGCCGCGGCAGGCAGGGCGGGCTCGTGGCGCAGGTAGGCCACGCCGCCGACGGCGACGGAGAGCGCGGCGGCGGCGGAAGCGTAGCGCACGAAGGCGGGGCGGATCATGGCGGGTCGTATGTGACGAAAGGAGCAGGTGGCGCATCGGGCATAGGCTGGCGCCGCATGGCTAGCCTAATCGGCAAGTCTTAAGCCAGCCTTAAGCCCGGCAACGGTGTAGAGGATGGGGGGCGTTGCCTGCACGGCCCCGCCTCACCGGCGTGCGGGGCGGAAAAACGACCCGCCGCGGCGGTGGACCAGCGTGCCGGGCAGCACACTGTTGAGCGCCTGCATGCGCAGCGGCTGGCCGGGCCGGTGCGCGTGGAGGGCGGGTGGGAAGGGGGGGAAGGGGGGAAGGGGCGGGCGAGAGCCCGCGGAAAGGCAGAAAGTCAGGCCGCTTCGTCCATCTGCAGTTCCGCCAGCAGCTTCTTCAACTCGGGCACGCAGGACCCGCAGTTGCCGCCGGCCTTGACGCAGGCGGTGACCTCCGCCGGTGTCTTCAGCCCGTGCCGGCGCACCGCGTCGCAGATGGTGTTGCGCCCGACGCCGAAGCAGGAGCAGACGGTCGGTCCGGCATCGGCGCCCTTTTCCAGTGGTTGGCCCAGCAGCAGCGCGATGCGGTCGGCATCTTCAAGGGCGTCCTGGCCGAACAGCGTGGCCATCCAGGCGCGCGAGGGCAGGTCGGGACGGGTGCTGACATAGAGGCAGCTTTCCAGGCGCTCGCCGACCACATGGGCGGCGTGGTAGATGCCGGCACTGCGGTCTTCGTACTCGATCCAGTCGGCCTCGTCATCCACGACACCCAGCAACGCGCGCGCCCAGGCGCCGCGCTCGGCCACGTTGTCGCGCCCGGCGAACTCGTAGCGCTGGAAGGCCTTGCCCTGCACCCGCGTCCAGTAGGTGAGCGGATCGAGCGGCAGGGGCCGCCGGCTGAGCACGAAGCCATGCCAGTTGACGCGGAATTCCTCCACCCGCACCGGGGTGTGCTTGAACTCGGGTTCGCCGGAGACGGGGTCCACCACGGGATTGACCAGGGCGCCGACACGGGCGTCGGAGCTGAACTGGTCGTTCCAGTGGATGGGGATGAAGATGCTGCCGCGCGGGATGCCGCCGCCGTGGCGCACGCGCGCAACCATGGCGCCCCAGCGGCTCTGGATGCGTGCCAGGCGGCCTTCGCCGACGCCGGCCAGCAGGGCATCCTGCGGGTGCATGTCGACGAAGGGCTCAGGCAGGTGCTCGCCCAGCCGGGCCGCGCGGCCGGTACGCGTCATGGTGTGCCACTGGTCGCGGACCCGGCCGGTGTTGAGGATCAGCGGAAACGCCTGGTCCGG
Source organism: Cupriavidus malaysiensis (assembly GCF_001854325.1). Lineage (NCBI taxonomy): Bacteria > Pseudomonadati > Pseudomonadota > Betaproteobacteria > Burkholderiales > Burkholderiaceae > Cupriavidus > Cupriavidus malaysiensis. The sequence goes on along the minus strand of NZ_CP017755.1, from coordinate 1,903,062 downwards.
CGCGTTGGCCGGCGCGCGCGGCGCGGTGGCCACGAAGCGGGCGCGGCCGTCGGCGTGGGCGAAGCGGCCGCCGGCGAACAGGCGCGCCATGCCGGCCGGCGGAACTGCCCCGTCGGTTGCCGCCGGCAGCGGCCACTGCACCGGCGCGAGGGCGTCATAGGCCTGGCGCGAGAGGCCGGCCAGGCCGCCGATGTCGAACACGCGCGGCACCCCGTCGGGGCCGTCGTGGTTGCGCCAGGCGCTCAGGCGCGCATGCTCGTCGAAGATCTCGTGCGGGCCGCTGTAGTCGAAGCCGGCGAACCCCATGCGGCGCGCCACTTCGCAGATCACCTGCCAGTCGGCGCGCGCTTCGCCGGGCGCGGCCAGGAAGGCGCGCTGGCGCGAGATGCGGCGTTCGGAGTTGGTCACCGTGCCGTCTTTCTCGCCCCAGCCGAGCGCGGGCAGCAGCACGTGCGCGCAGGCATTGGTGTCGGTGCGCTCGATGATGTCGGAGGCCACCACCAGTTCGCAGCGCTGCAGCGCGCGCCGCGCCCGGTCGGCGTCGGGCAGGCTGACCAGCGGATTGGTGGCCATCACCCACACCGCCTTGACGCGGCCGGTCTCGATGGCATCGAACAGCTCCACCGCCTTCAGCCCCGGACGCTCGGCCAGGGCCGGTGCCTGCCAGAAGGCGCGGACCAGCTCGCGGTGGCCGGCATCGCCGAGTTCCAGGTGGGCGGCCAGCATATTGGCCAGGCCGCCTACCTCGCGCCCGCCCATGGCGTTGGGCTGGCCGGTCAGCGAGAACGGCCCGGCGCCCGGTTTGCCGACGCGCCCGGTCAGCAGGTGGCAGTTGATCAGGCTGTTGACCTTGTCGGTGCCGGACGAGGACTGGTTCACGCCCTGCGAGAAGGCTGTGACCACCTTGGGCGTCTCGGCGAACCAGCGGTAGAAGGTCAGCAGGTCCTGTTCGTCGAGGCGGCAGGCGCGTGCCACCTCGGCGGGATCGGCGCCGCCCGCGCGCGCGGCGGCGAGCGCCGTCTCCAGCCCCGCGGTATGGGCTTCGACGAAGGCGGCATCGGCGGCGCCGTGGTCGACCAGCCAGGCCAGCAGGCCGTTGAACAGGCGCACGTCGGTGCCGGGCTTCAGCGCCAGGTGCAGGTCGGCCAGCTCGCAGGTGGCGGTGCGGCGCGGATCGATCGCCACGATGCGCAGATCCGGACGGGCCTCCTTGGCGCGTGCCAGGCGCTGGTAGAGGATGGGATGGCACCAGGCGGCGTTGGAGCCGACCAGCACCACCAGGTCGGCCAGTTCCAGGTCTTCATAGCTGCCCGGCACCAGGTCTTCGCCGAAGGCGCGCTTGTGGCCGGCCACCGCCGAGGACATGCACAGACGGGAATTGGTGTCGATGTTGGCGCTGCCGATGCAGCCCTTCATCAGCTTGTTGGCGACGTAGTAGTCCTCGGTCAGCAACTGTCCGGAGACGTAGAGGGCGACCGCGTCCGGGCCGTGGCGCGCGATCACGTCGGCGAAGCCGCGCGCCACCGCGTCGAGCGCTTCGTCCCAGCCGGCCCGGCGCAGGCCGCCGTCGGGCGTGCGCAGCTGCGGCGCCAGCAGGCGCCCCTCCAGGCCGAGCGTTTCGCCAAGCGCCGAGCCCTTGACGCACAGCCGGCCCTGGTTGGCGGGGTGGGACGGATCGCCGCCGACCTCGATGCGTCCGTCGGCCTGCAGGGTGGCACGCACGCCGCAGCCGACGCCGCAATAGGGGCAGGTGGTGGCGACCGCCGCGCCGGCGTCGGCGGAGGCACTGGCGGAGGCAGCCGGGCCGGTGGCGGTGGCCACGACGGGGATGTCGGAGAGATTCACGCTGTCTGTCTACCTGTCTACCTGTCTACCTGTCTGTCTACCTGATGGGGGCGTGCCGGCGACTGCCGCACGGCTACGCGGCCAGTGCCTCGCACTGGGCGCGGCCGAACAGCAGCCGCTGTCGCATCGCGCCGACGCTGGCGCGGCGCTGGATCAGGTCGAAATACCAGGGGCCGTCCTGCACGTCGCCGTACAGCACGGCACCCACCAGGCAGCCGTCCTCCAGTACCAGCCGCTTGTACACGCCGCGCCGGGGGTCGCGCAGCACCAGGTCCTCGCTGGCTTCGCCGCCGAGGAAATCGCCGGCCGAGTACAGGTCGACCCCGGTCACCTTGAGCTTGGTGGCGGTGGCCTGCTGGATGTAGCGGCGGTGCCCGGCGCCGGCCAGGTGGGCGGCGCACACGCGCGCCTGGTCCCAGATCGGCGCGACCAGGCCGAAGGTGGCGTTGCGGTGCTGCACGCATTCGCCGACGGCATAAATGCGCGGGTCATAGGTCTGCAGCGTGTCGTCGACCAGGATGGCGCGCTCGCAGCGCAGTCCGGCGGACTGCGCCAGGGCGGTGTTGGGGCGGACGCCGGCGGTCATCACCACCAGGTCGGCCGGGATCTGGCTGCCGTCCTGGAAGCACACGCCGGTCACGCGCTCCTCACCCAGGATGCCGCTGGTGCGGGCATCGAGCAGGAAGCGCAGGCCGCGCCGCTCCAGCGCCTGCTTGAGCAGGGCCGAGGCGGGTTTGTCGAGCTGGCGCTCCATCAGGCTGTCGGTGGCGTGCACCACGGTCACCTCCATGCCCTGGCGCAGTAGGCCGTTGGCCGCCTCCAGGCCGAGCAGGCCGCCGCCGATCACCACCGCGTGCCGGTGGCGGCGCGCCGCCGCCAGCATCTGCTCGACGTCATGGATGTCGCGGAAGGCGATCACGCCCTCCAGCTGGTGTCCGGGCACCGGCAGGATGAACGGCTTGGAGCCGGTGGCCAGCAAGAGCCTGTCATAGCGCACTGCGCGGCCGGACTCGGCGCGCACCAGGCGGCGCGGGCGGTCGATGGCCACCACCGGGTCGCCCGCCAGCAGCTCGATGCCATGCTGCGCGTACCACTCGGGCGTGTTGAGCATGATGTCGTCGACCGTCTTCTCGCCCGCGAGCAGCGGCGACAGCAGGATGCGGTTGTAGTTGCCGTGCGGCTCGGCGCCGAACACCGTGATGTCGTACAGGTCCGGCGCCAGCCGCAGCAGTTCCTCGACCGTGCGCATGCCGGCCATGCCGTTGCCGACCACCACCAGCCGGGGTTTGGCGGGGGAAGTCATGCCGCCAGCTCTTCGGCTTCGGCTTCGCGCGCCACCGCCGCGGCGGCGACCCAGACCTTGCCGCCGTAGACACGCGCCGGGTAGGCATCGACCGAGTGCTGCGGCGCCTCCAGGCATTCCCCGGTGCGCAGGTCGAAATGGTGCTTGTAGATCGGCGACGCCACCACCAGGTGCTCGCCGAGATTGCCCACCAGTCCGCGCGACAGCACCGCGGCCTGGGCGTTGGGGTCGTAGTTGTCGAGGGCGTAGACTTCCTCGCCGCGCCCGATGCGGAACACGGCGATCTGCTGGCCATCGACCAGGGCGCAGACACCAGTATTGGGCACGATCTCGCGCAGGGTGCAGACGGCGGTCCAGGTTTCCGCTTGATGGGTATGGCTCATCACGTTCTCCTTGATTTCATGCTGCATTGGCGGGCACGGCGACCACGGGAATGTGGCTCACGCGGGAACGCTGCAATTTCCGTTCCTCCGGCGTGGCGGGGCGGATCTGGCCGCGCTCTTCCATGAAGACCAGGTTGTCGTCGCGGTGATCGCTGTTGACGAAGTGGCGGAAGCGGCGGCGCGTTTCCGGATCGGTCACGGCGCGCTTCCATTCATCCTCGTAGGTATCGACCACGTGCTGCATCTCGGCTTCCAGTTCGGCGCCGAGGCCGAGCTTGTCGTCGACCACCACGGCCTTCAGGTAGTCGAGCCCGCCTTCCAGGTTGTCGCGCCAGACGCTGGTGCGCTGGAGGCGGTCGGCGGTGCGGATGTAGAACATCAGGAAGCGGTCGATGTAGCGCATCAGGGTGTCGCGGTCGAGGTCGCCCGCCAGCAGTTCGGCATGGCGCGGCTTCATGCCGCCGTTGCCGCATACGTACAGGTTCCAGCCGCGCTCGGTGGCGATCACGCCGACGTCCTTGCCTTGCGCCTCGGCGCACTCGCGCGTGCAGCCGGACACGCCGAACTTGATCTTGTGCGGGGCGCGCAGGCCCTTGTAGCGGTTCTCCAGCGCGACCGCCAGGCCGACCGAGTCGTCGACGCCATAGCGGCACCAGGTCGAGCCCACGCAAGACTTCACCGTGCGCAGCGACTTGCCGTAGGCGTGGCCCGACTCGAAGCCCGCGGCGATCAGTTCTTCCCAGATCCGCGGCAGTTCTTCCAGGCGCGCGCCGAACATGTCGACACGCGCGCCGCCGGTGATCTTGGTGTACAGGCCATACTTCTTGGCGATGCGGCCGACCGCGATCAGGCCGTCCGGCGTGACCTCGCCGCCGGGCATGCGCGGCACCACGGAATAGGTGCCGTCCTTCTGGATGTTGGCGAGGAAATAGTCGTTCGAATCCTGCAGGCCGGCGTGCTCTTCCTTCAGCACGAAGTCGTTCCAGCACGAGGCCAGGATGCTGCCCACCGCCGGCTTGCAGATGTCGCAGCCCAGGCCCTTGCCGTGGGCAGCCAGCAGGTCGTCGAAGGACTTGAACTTGCCGACCCGCACCAGGTGGTAGAGCTCCTGGCGCGAGTAGGGGAAGTGCTCGCACAGGTGGTTGCTGACCGCCAGGCCCTGCTTCTGCATCTGCGCCTTCATGATCTGCGTGACCAGCGGCACGCAGCCACCGCAGGCGGTGCCGGCCTTGGTGCATGACTTGAGCGCGCCGATGCTGGTGGCGCCGTCGCTGACGGCGGCGCAGATCTCGCCCTTGCTGACGTTGTTGCAGGAGCAGATCTGGGCGCCGTCGGGCAGCGCGTCGGCGCCGAGCGCGGGGCGCGCCTTGCCGTCGGCGGCGGGCAGGATGAGGAATTCAGGCGATTCCGGCAGCTCGATGCGGTTGAGCATCATCTGCAGCAGGGTGCCGTACTCGGCCGCGTCGCCGACCAGCACGCCGCCCAGCAGGTGCTTGCCGCACTCGGACACGACCAGCTTCTTGTAGACCTGCTTGCGCTCGTCGGCGAAGTGGTAGGCGCGGCTGCCCGGCACCTGGCCGTGCGGGTCGCCGATGCTGGCCACGTCCACGCCCATCAGCTTGAGCTTGGTGCTCAGGTCCGCCCCGGCGAACGACGCCGCCTCGCCGCGCAGCTGGCGCGCCACCACGCGCGCCATGTCGTAGCCGGGCGCGACCAGGCCGAATACCTTGCCCTGCCACAGTGCGCATTCGCCGATGGCGTAGATATGCGGGTCCGAGGTCAGGCACTGGTCGTCGATGGCGATGCCGCCACGCTCGCCGACACGCAGCCCGGCGGCGCGCGCCAGTTCGTCGCGCGGGCGGATGCCGGCCGAGAACACGATCATGTCGGTGTCGAGGTGGCTGCCGTCGGCGAAGCGCATGCGATGGGTGCCGTGCTCGCCGTCGACGATCTCCAGCGTGTTCTTGCCGGTGTGGACCGTCACGCCGAGCGCCTCGATCTTCTGGCGCAGCATGCGGCCGCCGCCGTCGTCGACCTGCACCGCCATCAGGCGCGGGGCGAACTCCACCACATGGGTCTGCAGGCCCATGTCGCGCAGCGCCTTGGCGCATTCGAGGCCGAGCAGGCCGCCGCCGATCACCACGCCGGAGCGGGCGTGGGCGCCGCGGGCCTGCATCGCTTCCAGGTCTTCGATGGTGCGGTAGACGAAGCAGTCGCGGCGGTCCTTGCCGGGCACCGGCGGCACGAAGGGGTAGGAGCCGGTGGCCAGCACCAGCTTGTCATAGTGCAGCGTCTCGCCGCCGGCCGTGGTGACCGTGCGCGCGGCGGTATCGATGGCGGCGGCACGGTCATTCAGGCGCAGCAGCATATTGCCGTGCTCGGCGAAGAAGCCGGGCGCCACCAGCGAGAGGTCGTCGGCGGACTTGCCCGAGAAGAACTCGGACAGGTGCACGCGGTCGTAGGCGGGGCGCGCTTCCTCGCACAGTACCGTCACCGTGAGGTCCTGGGCGCCGGACTCGGCCAGGCATTCCAGGAACTTGTGGCCGACCATGCCGTGTCCGATGACGATGATATTCATGATGCTTTCCTTGCTGGGGCGATCCGGTGGCGGGATTGGGCCTGGGACTGGGGATCGGCTGGCTCAGTTGGCCAGGGCGTTGTCATAGAGGGCTTGTTCGCTGGCCTTGTGGTCGGCGCTGAAGCGGATAGCGATGGCGCACAGGGCGGCGCCGACCGCGACCAGGCCGAGCACCGACAGCGTCAGCTGCAGGTTGCCCAGGCCCTTGAGCAGGAAGCCGGCCGCGACCGCGCCGACGTTGCCGCCCGCGCCGATGATGCCGGCCACGCCGCCGAGCGCCTTGCGGTCGATGAAGGGCACCAGCGCATAGGTGGCACCGCAGGCCATGTGGGTGAACAGGCCGAAGGCGAGCATGGCGGCCAGTGCCAGCGCGAAGTGGTCGGCGTGGGCGAACCACAGCAGCCCCAGGCCCTCGCCGAGGATCAGCACGAACAGCAGCGTGGTGCGTGCGTCCAGGCCGCGGCGCCGCGCCACCTTGTCCGACAGCCACCCGCCCAGGGCACGGGCGAACAGGGCAAGCAGGCCGAAGCTGGCGGCGGCCATGCCGGCGCTGCCGAGCGACAGGCCGAAGCGGTCGACGTAGTAGCTCGCGGCCACGTTGTGGATGAACAGCTCCACGCCGAAGCAGGCGCCATAGGTGATGAACAGCAGCCACACGCGGTAGTTGGCGCTGGCGGCGCGGAAGCTGTCCCAGCCGCCCTTCTTGCCGCCGTCGATGGCGATGCCGCGGGCGCGCAGTTCGGCGTAGTTGCCTTGCGGGCAATCCTGGGCGTAGCGCCAGTAAAGCGCGGCCATGGCCAGCATCAGCACGCCCGGCACCAGCAGCGCGAGGCGCCAGCCGAGCGCATGGTCCACGCCCAGCATCAGCACGGCGGCCAGCAGCAGCGGCATCGCGCCCTGCGCCACGCCGCCGCCGGCATTGCCCCAGCCGGCGCTGGCGGCGTTGGCGGTGCCGACCACGTTGGGCGCGAACATCACCGAGGTGTGGTACTGCGTGATGACGAAGCTGGCCCCGACCGCGCCGATCAGCAGGCGGAACACCAGGAAGGTCTCGTAGTTGCGGGCCAGCGCCACGCCCAGCACCGGGATGGCGCCGAGTGCCAGCAGCGCGGTATAGGTCTTGCGCGGGCCGAAGCGGTCGCACATCGGGCCGATCACCAGCCGCACGAGGATGGTGACGGCCACCGCGGCGATATTGATATTGGCGATCTGCGCCGGGGTCAGGTGGAACTCACCCTTGAGCACCGGCATCAGCGGCGCGCAGGCGAACCAGGCGAAGAAGCAGACGAAGAAGGCCATCCAGGACAGATGGAAGGCGCGCATCTGCGGGGTGCGCAGGCTCAGCAGTTCGATGCGGGTGGCTTTGCCGTTCATGGGCGGGCTCCGGAAAACAAAAGGCGTCCCGCGAACCGGTCGCAGACCGGTCCAGGGGACGCCGTTGTCCTGACGCCGGCCACATGGGATGGCCGGCGCGCTGTTTGTCAGGCGAACCGCCGTTGGTCCGCCTGCGTTCCATTACGCAAGCGCTGTGCCAGGGACTGCAAGTGCCTTATCGGTTGTTTTCCACCGAAGGAGGTGCGCGCCACTGGCGCCGCCATCCGCTTGCCGCGGCGCATCATGCGCCATGCCGGGGAATTGGCGGGAGGGGGCGGGAGGGGCCGCACGCGAATGGTGCGGCGCAATGCATCAAGCGGGTGCCGTGCCGGCGCCGGCTCAGGCGGCCGGCGGCATGTCGGCGACGTCGGCGGCGCCGGAGGTGGTAGTGCGGGTGGCGGTGCGCGGAATGCGCTGGACCGCGATGTCCGACGGCGAGACCGGCTCGCCCGTATCGTCCACCAGGGCGGCATGGACGGGCCGGCCGCTCGTGCGTGCGCGCAGCACCACCGGTCCCTGGCCATCCGGACTGAGGTGGGCATCCCCCCATTGCATCAGGCCGACCAGCACCGGCAGCAACTCGACGGCGGCGCGTGTCGGGCGATATTCGAAGCGCTCGCGCGCGCCGGGCTCGCGGTAGCCGACGCGGCGCAGGATGCCGGCGTCCGTCAGGGTCTTCAGGCGTGCTGACAGCACTGCCGGCGAGCATTGCAGGCGTTCGAGGAAGTCGTCGAAACGCCGGATGCCGTGGAAGACATCGCGCAGGATCAGCATCGTCCACTTCTCGCCGATCAGCGCGAGCGTGGCCGCGATGGAGCATTGGTCGAGGACAGGGTCGCGCGGTTTCATGATGAGATCAGCATAGCATGCTGACTTCATTTGCAAAACTCAGGTTCTCCCCTATACTCTGAATACGTTTTGTGTAGTCAGGAGTCGCCATGTCTTTCACCGCTTCCCTCGCTCGCGCGGATGCTGCCACGATGGCGGATGGCGGGGTGCCGCCCCTGGCAGTTCAGGAGTGGGTCCTGCGGGACGGTGTGCGGTTGGCGGTGCGCCCGGCCACCACGGCGGACGGGCCCGCGTTGCGTGCCTTCGTCGATGGCCTGTCACGGGAAAGCCGCTACTTCCGCTATCTGACCGGCGGACGCGTGGCCGAGCCGGTCCTCGAGAGCTTCCTGGCCTCGGCCACCGATGGCGGCGTGGCGATGCTGGTGCTGGTGGACACGGACCAGGGCGAGCGCATCGTCGCCAACGGCCAGTACGTGGTCAACCAGGACACGGCGGAGTTTGCCGTTGCCGTCGATGACGACTGGCAGGGCAAGGGCCTGGGCCGCCGCCTGATCGGCAAGCTGCGAGAACTGGCGCGCAGCGCCGGCCTGCATCGCATGCGCGGCGACGTCCTCAGCGAGAACCGCCGCATGCTGGCCCTGCTGCGCGACTGCGGTTTCCATCTGCGCCGCAATCCCGAGGACAGCATGCTGCACCTGGTCGAGGTCGCGCTGGACCGTGCGGAGGAGTCCGGCGGGGCACGTGCGCCGGCGGCGGGGCCTTCGCTCTCGCGTTGAGCCAGCCTGTCAGTCGGCGGCCGCAGCCGCGCCACTCGCGCGGCGGGCGGTGGCGGTGGCCCCGACCGAGGCGATGATGATGGCGCCGATGGCCAGCCACTGCCTGCCGCTGAGTTGTTCATGCAGCAACGCCAGGCCGGCGAGCGCGCCCATGGCCGGTTCCAGGCTCAACAGGATGCCGAAGGTGCGTGGCGGCAGCCGCTTCAGCGCCACCATCTCCAGCGAATAGGGCACCGCGCTCGACAGCAGGCCGACAGCCAGGCCGGCGGCGAGCAGCGGCGGGCTCAGCAAGGCGCTGCCCGCGTGAGCCACGCCGAAGGGCGCCACCACCAGCGCCGCCATGGTCAAGCCCAGCGACGTGGCCTGGCCGCCATGTGCCTGGCCGGCGCGCTTGCCGAACACGATATAGAGGGCCCAGCCAACCCCGGCGGCCAGCGCGAAGGCCATGCCGGTAGGGTCCAGCCGTGCGGCGGCGGCATCCAGCGGCAGCAACAGCACCAGCCCGAGCAGGGCGCATGCGATCCAGACGAAATCGAGCGCGCGCCGCGACGACAACACCGCCACGGTCAGCGGCCCGGTGAATTCGATGGCGATGGCCAGCCCCAGCGGAATGGTGCGCAGGGACAGGTAGAACATCAGATTGGTGGCGCCCAGGGCGGCGCCGTACAGCGCGATCGCGCGTGCGTGCGCGGCGCTCAGGGAGAAGCGCCAGGGCCGCCATACCGTCAGCAGGATCAGGGCGGAGAACCCGACCCGCAGCGTGGTGGTGCCCTGCGCGCCCAGGGCCTGGAACAGGCTCTTGGCGAACGAGGTGCCGAGGCACAGGGAGGCCATGGAACCCACCAGGGCGAGCACGGCGATGGCAGTGCCATGGTTGGAGTCGGTGGTGCGGGGACTGGACACTTCGGTTCGGCTTGGGACGCGGAAAGTGAAAAGCGGGGCGGCCCGCGCGGGCGGGGCTGCCGCATCTTGCCCGATCCTGGTGCGGCTGGCTAGCGAGGGCGGGTGAGGCCGTGGGAGACCGGCTGTGGCCGCGGCAGGCCGTCGCTCCTTGCGTCCCGCGCGCGGGACGCTATGGTGGAAGGTGCCCGGCCGCGCGTCGGCGGGAACGGCCGGGCGGTCCTGGCGACCGGCCCGGGGGAGCAACCCTGCCGGCACGCACCGGGTGCGGGCGGCAGCAGAGCGGGGAGGGTGGACGATGCAAGCAGGTGAAGCCTTGCGCGGCGTGGTCATCACCGGTGCGGCGGGCGCGCTCGGTCGCGCGGTAGCAGCGCGCTTTGCCCGGGAAGGGGCGCGGCTGGCACTGATCGACCGGGAACTGGCGCCGCTGCAGGCGGCCTTCGGTGGCATGGGTGGCACACCGCCGCCGCTGCTGCACGCGGCCGACGTGACCTCGCCCGACGCCATGGCACAGGCGGCCGGTGTCATCCTCGGCGCGCTCGGCCAGGTCGACGTGCTGGTGCACGTAGCGGGCGGCTTCGAGATGGGCGAGCCCGTTCACGCGCTGAGCCGTGCTGCCTGGCAGCGCATGATGGACCTCAATGCCTGGTCGCTGGTGGCGGTGACCGGCCCCTTCCTGCCGCCGATGCTGGCGCGCGGCAGCGGCCGGGTGGTGGCGGTATCGGCGCGCTCGGCGGCGGCCGGGGTGGCCGGCATGTCGGCTTACTGCGCGTCGAAAAGCGCGCTGCAGCGCTTGGTGGAGAGCCTGTCGCAGGAGGTGCGCGGCGCCGGCGTCCATGTCAACAGCGTCGCTCCCAGCGTGCTGGACACGCCGGCTAACCGGCAGGCCATGCCGGACGCGGATCCGTCCACCTGGGTGTCGACCGCACAGGCGGCGGAGGCGATCGCCTTTCTGGCCTCCGCCGCGGCCGATGCCGTGCACGGCCGCCACCTGGTGCTCGACGGGTTGAGCTGAGCCCAGCGGCGCGGCCGGCACCGCGAGGCGCGGGCCGCAGGCCGCTCGGACAGCCATTCAAGCGGCCGCGTCGTTGGCGGCCATGATGGACCGGCGCGGCCGCGCGGGACCGCCTTGCTTGGCATCGTAGAGCCCGCGGTCGGCGCGCGCATAGGCTTCGTCGAAGGTCTCGCCCAGGCGGAAGCGCACGGCGCCGATGCTGAGCCGCAGTGGCTGCCCGTCGGGCAGGTGCACGCAGGCGGCGAGCTGGTGCAGGCGCGCCGCCATCTCATGCACGGCCTCGGCCTCGGGCGAACCGACCAGCACGGCAAACTCGTCCCCGCCCAGTCGGCCCGACAGGCCGTCGGCACCGGCCAGCGCGCGCAGCAGGGCGCCGAGTTCGCGCAGCACCTGATCGCCGGCAAGATGGCCGAAACGGTCGTTGACCTCCTTGAAACGATCGACGTCGAGCAGCATCAGTGCCAGTGGCTGGTCCTGCAGCGCGGCGTGCGCCAGCCAGCCAGCGGCGGTCGCCTCGAAATGGGAGCGGCTCGCCACTCCGGTGAGGCTGTCGGTATTGGCGCGGAACTCGAGCTGCTGCTGCACCAGCAGCAGCTTTTCCTGCTGTTCCGTGTGCAGGAAGATCAGCATGGCGCAGACGAAGGCGAAGTTGGCGACCTGCCCCGCCAGCGTCAGCAGCAGCGCATCGGGGATGGCGGCCACCGGCGAAGCGGTATCGCTGTAGGCCAGCCGTCCGAGGCGCTCCAGGCAGGTCAGCAGCAGCACGATCAAGGCGCCCTGGAACAGGCGCCGCGCCGCGGTCGGCAAGCGGTCGCCGTGCTTGGCGACCACGCTGAACAAGGCCACGCCCTGCAAGGTCAGGCCCGCCGTCACGGCCACGCTGCGTGCCGTATAGCCTGCGTCCGTCACATAGGTGAGCACCCACAGGGAGGCCGCGGCCACGCCCATGGCCCATAGCCACAGGACCTCCGTGCGCGCCGCGCGATGCAGGAAGTCGTTGAGTCCCGCGCCCAGCAGCGGCAGGGAAAAGAACAGCAGGATGTTCGACAGCGACAGCACCAGCCAGCGCGGCAGCACCGGCGTCGTCAGCAGGATCAGCGTCCCCACCGCCAGCACGACCTCGTTCCACAGCCACCAGCCGCCGCCGCGCCGTCCGAGGCTGCCCTGCCACAGCGTGAAGACGACCGCCGCAAGCAAGGCATAGCTGATGCCTGCGAACAGCAGCGCCGTGGGGAGGTCCAGCTTGGGCAGCCAGGGGCTCATCGTGGACGGAGGCCTTCCTTTGCGCGCCGGGCCGGCGCAATGTGGCGGTTGTGGCGCCCGCAGGGGCTTGGTGCGGCGAGGGTGGCGGGTCGGCGCGTTCCTTGCGCCGGGCATGCATCACATCGTCGCGATCATGGGATAACCATCGGCGACGCGGGGAATGGCGTCAAGCCCCCCTTTGGCATGGGCCGGGCCGCCCGCCCGGCCGCGCCAGGAGGCGGGGCCGGGATCAGGAGAACCGGCCGGGCAGGCCGGCGGGTTCACGCGCGAATGCCGCGAATGCCTCGAGGAAGGTGCGGCCGCGCTGGGTCAGGCGGGGGAAGGCAGGACCTTGCCGCAGCGGCTCGACGCGCACCAGGTCGTGGCGGATCAAGGCTTCGAGGTCGATCGGATCGAGCTGCAAGGGATCGGGGCGATCCCGCAGCAGCATCAAGGTGGCGATTTCGTGTGGACTCAGCATGTACATCTCCTGGGGGCGGGGAGGGACACGAGAAAGCAAGGGGGAGCACTGAGGCACGGCGCGTCGCACGGGGCGCGCTGCAGTGATGCGTGATGCGCCCGGCGGCCGCTGCGCAAGCCGTCAGTTGTTCAGTTTGACGAGGCGGCGCGGAATCGGTTCATCCAGGCACAGGCCCCGCGGCTGGGAGCACACCACCATTTCGCTTCATGGCTGAACGATGGTCATGCTATCGTTCCGAGCAGCCGGCGGGCGGCACCGGGGCAGATCCCGGCGGCAGCGTCCGCGGGGGACAGGGAGGGCGCGGCCATGCGCTATTCGGAAACACATAAGCGGGACATGCGGGAAAAGCTGCTGGACAGCAGCAGCGCGATTGCCAAGAAGGGAGGCTTCGGCACCACCGGGGTCGATGCCCTGATGAGTGCGATCGGACTGACCGGCGGTGCCTTCTACGGGCATTTCCCCTCGAAGGACGCATTGTTCGCTGCCATCGTCGCGCGGGAACTGGAACATAGCGCGCAGATGCTGGCGGGCGACGAACAGGCACCGCCCGACCACGTGGCGCGCTGCCTGCGGCGCTACCTGAGCGATGGCCATGCCGAACACCCGGAGTCGGGCTGCGTGCTGCCGGCGCTCGGTGCAGAGATCGCGCGCGCCGGCCCTGGCGTGCGGGCCGAAGTGGAGGCCGCGCTGCGCCGCCTGCAGGAAGATTGGCGCGACCGTGTGGGCGATGCGGATGCGGCCTGGGCCCTGCTCGCGCAGTGCGTGGGCGCCATCCTGCTGGCACGGGTGGTCGAGAGCCCGCAGACGCGTCATGAGATCCTGGCCGCCAGCCGGCGCTTCCTGGAAACGGCGATCGATCCCCAACCGGGGCCGGCCGGCCCCTGAGCCGAAGACGGCCGGCTCTCACGGAGGCGGCCGGCTCTCAGGGCGCTGCGCCGAACAGGGAGCCCGCGCCCGCCGTGAGAGCCAGCGCCAGCGCCCCCCAGACGAAAACGCGCAGCGCCCCGCGCGCGACCGCGGCGCCGCCCGCGCGTGCCGCCATCCCGCCGAGCAGCAGCAAGGCCGCCAGCGTGGTGGCCGTCAGCGCTTCCCCGATCCATGCCGCCGGCGCGGCGACCACGGCCAGCAAGGGAATCGCCGCGCCCACGGTGAACGAGGCGGCCGAGGCCAGCGCGGCCTGCAGCGGCCGCGCGCGCAGGGTGGCGGTGATGCCCAGTTCGTCACGCGCGTGCGCCTCCAGGGCGTTGTGGGCCGTCAACTGTTCCGCCACCTGGCGGGCCAGCGCGGGATCGAGGCCGCGCTCGCGATAGATGGCGGTCAATTCGGTCAGTTCGTGGTCGGGGTCGGAGGCGAGTTCGTGGCGCTCGCGCCGGATATCCGCGTCCTCGGTATCGGCCTGCGACTTCACCGACACGTATTCGCCGGCGGCCATCGACATCGCGCCGGCCAGCAGGCCGGCCACGCCGGTCAGCAGCACGCTGGCGCGTGGCGCGCCGGCGGCCGCGACGCCCAGCACCAGCGCGGCCACGGAGATGACCCCGTCGTTCGCGCCGAGCACGGCCGCACGCAGCCAGCCGATGCGGTCAGCATTATGGAATTCCTTGTGAATACGAGTCATTGTTATTGCCCTGCTGTTACCGTGTCGATTGCGGCTGGATTATGCCTGTGCATTTCGTGCGAGCTGGAAACGGCCCCTCGATAATGATGAGGGAGTTTCCCCGGTGGGTACTGCCGCATCCTGGATTCTGGCCGATGGGAGCCAGTCTTGGCCATCCCTGCGTTTGCCCGCGCCTGTGGTGATGGATTTCCTTTGCGCGTATCGGCGGCCCTGGCTTGGGTCTCGATGTGAATAAGATAATGAATCTAAATGCGAAGAATTATGAATCGCATATGGTGCGGTTTTTGCGGGTGGTATGAGAATTGTCATGGCAGCGCGCACTGTCTGCTATACAATCTCGCGCCATGTCGCGCGCTGAAGACATCCCCCCCCTCTACCGAGGCGTCCTGTTGCTGCTGCTGTTCTTGCTGCAGCTGCTGACGCCGCTGCTGCACGGCCATTTCGGCACGCCGGGGCGGACGGGGTGGCACATGCATGTGTTCCAGCAAAGCGCGATGTACGGATACTCGCAGATGCCGCATGGCATCCCCGTCGAGGTGGGTGCGGCGGCGCAGAGCGGCAGTGGCGACGCGGTGGCGGTGGCGCAGGAGCCCCTCGAGGTGGACGTGCAGACCGCGATCGGCCCGCTGCTGATGACGCTCGAGGTGCGGCCTGCGGCCGTGCTCGTGGCCCTGGCCTGCGCCCTGGTGGCCTTGCTGGGTACCCTCGACAATGCGCCGCCCCTGCGCTGGCGGCCACGCACGGCGCTGCCTCCGAGGCGCTGGCGCGGACCCGCGCGGCCGCCTCCCGCGCAAGCTCCTCCGCTCCTTTCCTGATTCCCGCCGGCCCCGCCGGCGTTGCGTGCCCGCGCGCTTCCCCCTGGGAGGCGCGCGCTTTGCCGACCCTTGCTCCCGAATCAGGCATGTCTTTTCCTTCCTTTTTCCGCGCCGCCGGCTGGGCGGCGCTGGTGGTGTTCGCCGCCGACTGCGCGCAGGCGCAGTCCTTGCCGCTGAGCGCGGCCCAGTCGCAATCGCTCGGCCTGCGCTTCGCGCCGGCCGCCGCCGCCGCCGAGCTCGATGCCACGGGCAATGCGCGCGTCGTGCTCCGGCCCGACGCCCAGTACGTGGTGGCGGCGCCGTATCCCGGCATGGTGCCGCGTGTGCTGGTGGCGCTCGGGCAGCCGGTGCGCGCCGGCCAGCCGCTCGCCAGCTTCGCCAGTCCCCAGCTCTATGAAGCGGTGCGCGCGCTGGCCGAGGCGCGCTCGCAGGCGACGCTGGCCGGCCAGGTGCTGGCGCGCGACCGCAGCCTGCACGAAGACGGCATCATCGCTGCCAGCCGGCTGCAGTCCAGCCAGGCACGCGCCGGCGAGGCCGCGGCGATGGTGCGGGCGCGCGAGGCGGAGATGGCCGCGGCCGGCGTGGCGATGGCGCCGCGCGGGGGCGAGGCGCAACTGGTGGCCGGCCGCGCGGGGATGATCGCCGAGGTCAACGCGGTGCCGGGCGTGCGTGTGGACGCGGCCGCGCCGCTCTTCCGCATCGTCGACCCCACGGCACTGGAACTGGAATTGCTGCTGGGCCGCGACATGCCCGCGCCGCGCGGCGGCGAACGGGTGGAGGTGCGCGCGCGCGGCGCGCGTGGCAGCGTGGCGGGGGTGGTGCCGGCGGGCGACGGCACCGGCGCCGTACGGGTGCGCGTGGTGCTGGAGCAGCGCGGCGACCTGCAGGCCGGCGAGAGCGTAGCGGCCACGCTGCGCCTGCGCGGCGCGGGCGGCGGGGCCGGAAGCGCCGAAGGCGGGCGCGTGCGCGTGCCCGCGGCGGCCTTGACCTACTGGCAGAACCGGCCGGGGGTATTCGTCCAGTCGAAGGAAGGGGCGCGCTTCGTGCCGGTGACGGTGGAGTCCACCGACGACGCCACGGCGACCGTGCGTGGCGCGCTGCCGGCGGGAGCGCGCGTCGCGGTGGCCGGCATCGCGGCGCTGAAGGGCATGCTGGGCGGGGGGCAATGATGCTGGCCGGCCTGATCGATTTCTCGCTGCGCCAGCGGGCGCTGGTCCTGATCGCCGCCTGCGCGCTGGCCGTGGCCGGCGCCTGGGCCTACCTCAACCTGCCGATCGATGCCTTCCCGGACATCTCGCCGACGCAGGTCAAGGTGATCCTGAAAGTCCCGGGCATGACGCCCGAGGAGGTGGAGCAGCGCGTCTCCACGCCGGTCGAGCAGGAACTGCTCGGCATTCCCCACAAGACCATGGTGCGCTCGGTGTCGAAGTACGGCATCAGCGATGTCACCGTCGATTTCGCCGAGGGCGTCGATCCCTACTGGGCGCGCCAACAGGTGTCGGAGCGCCTGTCGGGGCTGCTGCGCGACCTGCCGCCCAATGCGGTCGGCGGGCTGGCGCCGATCACCACACCGCTGGGTGAGATGTTCATGTTCACCGTGGAGGGCGAGGGCTACTCGCTGGCCGAGCGCCGGCGTGTGCTCGACTGGGTGATCCGGCCCGCCCTGCGCACGGTGCCCGGCGTGGCCGACGTCAATGTGCTCGGCGGTGAGGTGCGCAGCTTCGAGGTGATACCCGATCCGGCGCGCCTGCGCGCCCGCGGTGTCACGCTCGACCAGTTGCGCCAGGCGCTGGACGCCAACCATCGCAACGATGGCGCGGGCCGGGTGGCGCAGGGCGAGGAGCACTGGGTGGTGCGGGTCGAGGGCGGCGTGCGCGGCGTCGAGGACCTGCGCCGCATCGCCTTGCCCGCGGCGGGTGCCGCCGACGCGCCGCTGGTGAGCGTCGGCGACGTCGCCACGGTGCGGCTGGGGGTGGCCACGCGCAATGGCGCGGTCAGCCAGGATGGCCGCGGCGAGGCCGTGGAAGGACTGGTGCTGGGGCTGCGCGGCTCGGATGCGCGCGCCCTGGTGCAGGCGGTGCAGGCGCGGCTGGACGCGCTGGCGCCCCGCCTGCCCAAGGGTATGACGACCCATGTGTTCTACGACCGGGGCGAACTGGTCACGCGCGCCGCCAATACCGTGGTGCGCGCCCTGATCGAAGCCAGCCTGCTGGTGATCGTGGTGCTGTACCTGTTCCTGGGCGGCGTGCGCGCCGCGCTGGTGGTGGCGGCCACGCTGCCACTGTCGATGCTGGCGACGTTCCTGCTGATGCGTTACGTGGGCCTGAGCGCCAACCTGATGAGCCTGGGCGGCCTGGCCATCGCGCTGGGCATGCTGGTGGACGCCGCCGTGGTGGTGGTGGAGAACATCGAGACTGCCCTCGCGCACGATGGAGGTCTCGCGCGCGAGGCGGTGATACGGCGGGCGGTCAGCGCGGTGGCCGCGCCGATGCTGGCCGGGGTGTCGATCATCGCCATCGTCTTCCTGCCGCTGCTGACGCTGGAAGGCCTCGAAGGCAAGCTGTTCGGTCCGGTGGCGCTGACCATCGTGCTGGCCTTGGGCGCCTCGGTGCTGATCGCCTTCACGGTGGTGCCGGCGCTCGCGTCGCTGCTGCTGCGCGTGCATGCCGGGGCCGCGCAGCCGCCGGTGATGCGGCGGCTGCAGGCCGGCTTCGGGCGCATGCAGCGCTGGAGCACGGCACACCCGCGCATCGTGTTCGGCGTGGCTGGCGCCTCGCTGGTGCTGGCCGCGGTGCTGTACGCGTCGGTCGGCAAGACCTTCATGCCGAGCATGGATGAGGGCGACATGATCGTGCAGGTGCAGAAGTCGCCGGCGGTGTCGCTGGACGCCTCGGTCGACCTCGACCTGCGCCTGCAGCGTGCGCTGCTGGCCGAGGTGCCGGAGATCCGCGCGGTGGTGGCGCGCACCGGCTCGGACGACCTGGGCCTGGACCCGATGGGCCTGAACGAGACCGACACCTTCCTGGTGCTGCAGCCGAAAGCGCAATGGCGCGGCAGCAAGGAGGACATCGCCGCAGCCATCCGGCGGGTGATGGAACGCTTTCCGGGCGTGGTCTACGGCTTCACCCAGCCGATCGAGATGCGCGTGGCCGAGATGCTCACCGGCACCCGCGGCGACGTCGCCATCAAGATCTTCGGCAGCGATCTCACCGCCATCGACGGCGCCGCCCAGGCCATCGCCGAGCGCGTGCGGCGCATCCGCGGCGCCGCCGAGGTCATCGCGCCGGCCAACGATGGCGTGCAATACCTGACGCTGGCGCCCGACCGCGCCGCGCTGGGGCGCGCCGGATTGTCCGGCGACGCGCTGCAGGCCCTGCTGCGCGCGCAGGTGGAAGGCGAACAGATCGGCACGGTGCCGGAGGGGACGGTGCGCACGCCGCTGATCCTGCGCGGCAGCGACGCGCTGCGGCGCACGCCGGAGAGCTTCGGCGCGCTGCTGGTGAGTGCGCCCGACGGCAAGGCCTGGCCGCTGACCTCGCTGGCCGAGGTGCGCCGGGCGGTCGGCCCGGTGCGCATCAACCATGAAGACGGCGGCCGCTTCGCGGTGATCCAGGTCAGCGTGGAAGGCCGCGACCTGGCCGGCTTCGTCACGGAGGCGCGCGCGGCGGTGGCCGGCATGCCGGGTCTGCCCAAGGACCTGAGGCTGGCCTGGGGCGGGCAGTTCGAGAACCAGCAGCGCGCCGCGGCGCGCCTGGCGCTGGTGGTACCGCTGGCGCTCGGCGCGATTTTCCTGCTGCTGATGCTGACCTTCCGGGCGCTGCGCCAGGCCGTGCTGGTGATCGCCAATATCCCCTTTGCGCTGGTCGGCGGCATGGCCGCGCTGCGGCTGTCCGGCGAATACCTGTCGGTGCCGGCCTCGGTCGGCTTCATCGCGCTGCTGGGCATCGCCGTGCTCAACGGTGTGGTGCTGGTGTCGCACTTCAACACCCTGCTGGCGGCCGGCCTGCCGGTGGCCGAGGCGGTGCGCACCGGCGTGCGCGACCGCTTGCGTCCGGTGCTGATGACGGCCTGCATCACCGCGCTGGGCATGATTCCGCTGCTGCTGGCGAGCGGCCCCGGCTCGGAAATCCAGCGCCCGCTCGCCATCGTGGTGACTGGCGGCCTGCTGAGCTCGACCGCGCTGACCCTGCTGCTGCTGCCGCTGTTGTTCGAGCGCTTCGGCTTGCCCGAACAGCGTGGCGGCCGGCGGCCGCTCGGCCAGGCACCTGGACAAGGAGATGTGCAATGAAGCCGGTCGCATATGGAGTCGGAGACGGATACCGGCAGCGCCGCGGTGGTGCGGGGAATGGCGGCGCGCGGGTGACGCTCGCGGTCGCGCTGGCGCTGGCGGTGCCGCTGGGCGCCTTGCCCGGAATGGCCTGGGCCCAGGCCGCGGCGGCATGGCTGCCGGAGGAGGCGGCGGTGCGCGAAGCCGTGCGGCAGGCGCCCGACGTGCAGGCGGCCGAAGCCGCGCGTGAGGCGATGCTGGCGCGCGCTGGCGGCATCCGCGCCGGCAATGCGGAGACCGTGCTGCGCACCACGGCCCAGGGCCGCCGCGTGCGCGACCCGTCCGATCGTTTTGCCGAGGGGCAACTGTTGCTGGAGCGACCGTTGCGGCTGTGGGGCAAGTCGGGCGCGGATGCCGATCTGGCCGACGTGACAGAACAGGCGGGGCGCCTGGCGGCGATGGACGCACGCCACGAGGCCTCGCGGCAGGTCCTTGCGCTCTGGTTCGCCGCGCTGCGGGCGCAGCAGGCGCGCGCGGCGGCGCAGGCGGCCGATGTGCTGGCGGCCGAGCTGGCGCGCGTGACGGAGCGCCGTCTGCGGGCGGGCGATGCGGCGCGCCTGGACCATGAACTGTCGTTGGCGGAACGCGCCCGCACCACGGCGGCCCTGGCGGCCGCCCGTGCCGCGGAAGCCTCGGCGCAGGCGGAACTGCGCGCGCGCTTCCCCGAGCTGGGGGTGCCGGCAGCCCTGGTCGCTACGCCGGCGCTGCCGGACATGCCGGCCGAGCCGGCTGCGCAATTGCGCAACCAATACCTGCTCGGCAGCCACGAGTTCCTGCTGGCCCAGGCGCAGGAACTGCAGGCGCAGCGCCAGGCGCGGCGGATCGACCTGGAACGCCACCCCGATCCCACCGTGGGCGTCTTCGTCACCATCGAACGCGGCGGAGCCGAGCGCATCGCCGGTGTCAGCGTGTCGATGCCGCTCGGCTCGGCGGCGCGTCGCAGCAACGCCGCCGCCGCCGCGGCCGACGCCGAGGGGGCGGCGCGGCGGCGCCTGGCGGTGGAGCGCAAGGTGGGGGCGGAATTCGAGCAGCTCTACCACGCCTTGCAGGGCAAGCGCAGCGCGGCCGAGGCGCAGGCACAGGCGCTGGCCCTGCAGCGCAGCGCCGCCGCGCGCAGCGGGCGCGCCTATGCCGAAGGGGAGGCGGGGCTGACCGAGCTGCTGGTGGTACGGCGCAATCTTGCCGACAGCGAACAGGCTGAGCGCTTGGCGCGGGTCGACGCGCTGGAGGCGGACACCCGGCTGCAGCTCGACCTGCATCGGCTCTGGGACTTCGACGACTGAGCGACGACTGAGCGACGACTGAGCAGGGCACGTCCCCGCGCGGTGCCGCAAGGTCCGGGCGGGGCACCGCGTGCCTGGCCCGCTGCTGCCGTTTCCTTGCGCGGCCACCCTTGACAGGTGGCCGCGCAAGGCATAACGTCGCTTTACTTAACGATCGTTTAGAAAAAAAGAGGAGACGCGATGTCTGGACAATCGCAGCAGCAAGGGGTGGCGCTGGTGATCGGCGCCGGCGACTCGACGGGCGGCGCCATCGCGCGGCGCTTCGCCGCCGGTGGCTTGACGGTGTGCGTCACGCGGCGCTCTGCCGACAAGCTGCAGCCCCTGGTGGACAGCATCCGCGCCGCCGGCGGCCGCGCGCTTGCCTTCGGTTCGGATGCGCGCAAGGAAGAAGAGGTGGCCGCCCTGGTGGAGCGCATCGAGGCGGAAATCGGCCCGATCGAAGTGCTGGTCTTCAATATCGGTGCCAATGTGCCCAGCTCCGTGCTGGACGAGACTGCGCGTAAGTACTTCAAGATCTGGGAGATGGCCTGCTTCTCGGGCTTCCTCAATGCGCGCGAGGTGGCGCGGCGCATGGTGCAGCGCGAGCGGGGCACGATCCTGTTCACCGGCGCCACCGCGGCGCTGCGTGGTGCGGCCAACTTCGCCGCCTTCGCCGGTGCCAAGCACGCGCTGCGCGCGCTGGCGCAAAGCATGGCGCGCGAGCTGGGGCCGCGCAATATCCACGTTGCGCATGTGGTGGTGGACGGCGCGATCGACACCGAATTCATCCGCAGCAACTTCCCCGAGCGCTACGCGCTCAAGGACCAGGACGGCATCCTGAACCCCGATCATATTGCCGAGAACTACTGGCACCTGCACCAGCAGCCGCGCGACGCCTGGACCTTCGAACTCGACCTGCGGCCCTGGATGGAGCGCTGGTAAGCCCGGGCGGGCAGGCGCGGTGGCGCCGCGGCCTGCCGACCTGTCCAGCGCTGAGCCAACCCTGGTCCGATGCGTCGTTGCAAAGGCTCGCCATCGCTGTGCCGCCGAGCCTGCGGCCGGCATGCACCGTCGCCCGGGGGGCGCGTTTTTCTGGCGCCGGCACTAGGTGCATGGCGCGGCATGCATGGCCTGCGCGTCGTCTCATTGCTCGTCGTTCCGCTCGCCGCGCAGGCGATTACGCCGTTGGCTTTGCGCTGCGCCGGGAGCTTCTTGCTCAGGCGCGCGCCATGCGAGATGCGGAGTGCTCTGCAGCGGCGCCAGGCCGCAGCAGATCCTTGGTCGCCGGGATGTGATGTTGGCGGCGCGCTCCCCACTCGGGGTTTTCCCTTGATCCGTCAAATATCCGTGCTTTCACGGACGCTCGAAAGCCGTTTGCAAGCCACCAGAAAGGGGTTTGGAAGCTGCTCTTCATAGACTCCGCACGCCGGCCCATTTCCGCTGCGACGATCCGCAGCGCAGCCGAAATGGCCGCTGGTGACTCAGGAGACTAGAGGAAACCCCATGCATCAAACCATCCATTCACATCGGTCGGCCCAGGTCCGGCTGAAGGCGGGCACGTGCCCGTCGGCGGCGAGGGAGGCACGGCAATGAGCAAGCCTTCCAAGTTCAAGAAGGACTACTACGGCGGCGCGCTGATGACGCTGATCGGGCTCTCTGCGGTCGTCGCCGGCATGCAATACCGCATCGGCACGCTGCGCCAGATGGGTCCCGGGTTCTTCCCGGCGGCCGTCGGCACGCTGCTGGCGCTGGTGGGCGTGCTGATCGCCGTGTCGGCCCGCAATGCCACCGAATCCGCCAAGGGCGCGCCGGGCCACAGCCATGACCTGCCCGACCTGCGCGGCGCCGTCGCCATCGTCGTCGGCGTGCTGGCCTTCCTGTTGTTCGGCAAGTTCGGCGGCCTGGTGCCGGCGACCTTCGCCATCGTTTTCATCTCGGCCCTGGGTGACCGCAGCAATACCGTCAAGCAAGCCGTCGTGCTGGCTGCGGCGATGTGCGTGGTGGCGGTGGTCGTCTTCTGGTGGGCGCTGCAACTGCAGTTGCCGCTGTTCGCTTGGGGGGCGTAAGCACCATGGTATCGAATGCACTTCACGACCTCTGGTTCGGCTTCGGCGTCGCCTTCCAGGGTACCAACCTGATGTGGTCGTTCTTCGGCGTGCTGATGGGCAACCTGATCGGCGTGCTGCCCGGCATGGGCGCGCTGTCGGCGATCTCCATCCTGCTGCCGCTGACCTACGTCATGCACCCGGTTCCCGCCATCCTGATGCTGGCCGGTATCTTCTACGGCTCGCAGTACGGCGGCGCGATCGGCGCGATCCTGCTGAACCTGCCCTCGCACCCGCCGCACGCGGTGACCTGCCTGGACGGCTACCCGCTGACGCGCGCCGGCCGCGGCGGCACGGCGCTGGGCATCACGATGATCTGCTCGTTCTTCGCCGCCTCGGTGGGCATCATCGTGATGATCTTCTGCTCGCCGCTGCTGACCGAGATCTCGTTCAAGTTCGGTCCGACCGAGATCTTCTCGATCATGCTGCTGGGCCTGCTGGCCGGTTCGACGATGTCGCGCGGCTCCCCGCTGAAGGGGGTGGCGATGACGCTGTTCGGCCTGCTGTGCGGCGTGGTGGGTACCGACGTCAACACCGGCACCTTCCGCTTCGCCTTCAACATTCCTGAACTGAGCGACGGCCTGGAACTGGTGGCGATCGCGATGGGCCTGTTCGGCGTGGCCGACTTCCTGCTCAACGTCAACCGCATGAAGACCGTGACGGCCAAGACCACGCTGCGCATCCGCGACATGCGTCCGACCATGGCCGAGATGAAGCAGGCGTTCTGGCCGATGGTGCGCGGCACCGGCGTCGGCACGCTGTTTGGCGCCATGCCCGGCACCGGCCCGACCATCACCACCTTCATCGCCTACGCGCTGGAGCGCAAGATCTCGAAGACGCCGGAGAAGTTCGGCACCGGCATGATCGCCGGCGTGGCCGCGCCCGAAGCCTCGGCGCACTCGAAAACCCAGGTCGACTTCATCCCCACCATGAGCCTGGGCATCCCGGGCGACGCGGTGATGGCGCTGATCCTCGGCGCGCTAATGATCCAGGGCATCACCCCGGGGCCGCAGCTGATCAGCGACCACCCGGACATCTTCTGGGGCCTGGTGGCCAGCTTCTGGATCGGCAACGTGATCCTGATGGTGCTGAACGTGCCGCTGATCGGCGTGTGGGTCAAGCTGCTGCAGGTGCCTTACCGCTACCTGTTCCCGTCGGCGATGTTCTTCATCGTGGTAGGTGTGTTCAGCACGCAGAACAGCCTGTTCCAGATCTGGGAAGTGCTGGCCTTCGGCGTGATCGGCGCCTTGCTGATGTACCTGGAGTTCTCGGTGGCCCCGATCCTGCTCGGCTTCGTGCTGGGGCCGATGGTGGAAGAGAACTTCCGCCGCTCGCTGCTGCTCTCGCGCGGCGACATGATGGTGTTCGTCGAGCGCCCGATCAGCTGCGCCTTCGTGGTCATGTCGGCCCTGCTGGTGATCGGCGTGACCTACTCGGCCTGGCGCGGCAGCCGTCGCGCCAGGCAGCAGCGCACCACCATGCTGGACGGCGAGCAGTTCGTCGCCGGCGAATAAGTACCGAGTACTGCGAGGAAGGCGTGGACGGCGGCAAGTCTTGCCGTCCGCGGCCACGACGCACGGTCCGCGAGCGTTGCGCCGGCCGGCACTCCTACCGACGCACCAGGCCGCCAAGCGGGCTGGTGCGTTTTTCCTTTGGGGCGCCACCCGGGAGCGGCCTGGCACGCAGCCGGGGGTGTTGTCCTGGCCGCGGGCATCGCCTGCCTGACGGCTTCGGCAATGCCCGGATCGGGGGGTATCGTATTGACTCTTTCAGGGGTGCCGATATGAAATTTTTCGGTGTCCCGGCCATACCTCTACGCCATACGCGATGATTTATGTTGCACCGCGTTCGCCGCGCGGCTCGCGGCAATACCCGGGCTGCAGGCGTTTGCACGACCTGCGGGAGATCGGCGAGGCGGGCCGGGGGCGCAGCCATATCGGGGTATGTCCTGAGCCGGCGGCCCGAGCAAAACGGACGTGCGGTGCTCTAGAATCGCGTGTCGGATGTTGCGGTGCGCCATGCGCTGTTCCGCGCTCGTCCGTGCCGTCGCGCTGCCGCAGGGCGGGCGCGTCGAAGCCAAGCTGAAGCCAAGCTGAAGCCAACCCGAAACCAATCTGCCGGCTGCGTTCCGCACCGGCCCATCGCAGGGAGAGGGAGTCCATGTCTGTTTTCGCGTCCGAACAATTGCTGGCCGCCCAGCAGGCCCACCTGAACAGCCTGCTCGCCATGGCGAACACGGCGCTGGAGGGTATCCAGAAGCTGACCGAGTTGAATCTCCAGGCGACGAAATCGGCGCTTGCCGAAGGCCGGGAGCAGGCCATCGCGGCGCTGGACGGCAACGACGGCGGCAGCGCGGCCCTGGCACAGGGAGCCTCGCTGCAGCCGGCGACGGAGAAGGCCCTGGCCTACGCGCGCCACGTCTACGATATCGCTGCCGGTACGCAGGCCGGCTTCGCCCACGTGGCGGAGGCGCACTGCGAGCAGTATGGCCGCGCGCTGGAGGCCTTCGCGGAGACCTTCGTCAAGAACGCACCGGTCGGCACCGAGGCAGCCACCGCCCTGCTGCAGGCCGCCGCCAATGCCACCAGCGGCGCCTTCGGTGCGCTGCGCCAGGTCGCGCACCAGGCGCGCGAAGCCGCCGTCAGCCATCTCGACACGGCCGCCGCGGCGGCCACCGGCACGTCGCGTAGCAAGGCCTGAGTCCGGCGGGTCTGCCCGCCGCGCGCGCTGCGCTTCAGCCCGGGCTCAGCAGGCCGTGGCGCTGGTGCCAGTCGTGCAAGGACTCGGCGGGCCACGTACGGCAAGCGACGTGGCCCGCGCCACGCGGTACGTCCACCCAGGGCGCGGCGTAGTCCAGCGCCGCCTCGACCACCTCCGGCGGCCTGGGCAGCGGCGTGTCGATTGCCGAGGCATGCGGATGGACTAGTTCCGGCCAGCGCGGGTCCCACAACCAGAGCGGGCTGCCGCACTCGCGGCAGAAATGGCGCGCCGCCGGCGAACGCGTGGCGCGCTTGCCTCGTTCGCGCAGCACGGCGTGATAGATGCCGAGATGCTTGCGGCCCTGCACGCGCAGGGTGCGGGCGTCGCCACCGAGATTGATGGCGTAGCCGCCGCTGCCCGCGGTCTTGCGGCAGATCGAACAGTGGCAGTGCATGAAGGGGTAGGGGCTGTCCGCTTCCAGCTGGAAGCGGACAGCGCCGCAATGGCAGGAGCCTTCGAGATGCATCGGCGTCTCCGGAGTGACTGGCTTGCCGATCGATTCTAGTCCGCCGGCGCCCGGCCTGGCCCGGCAAACCTCCGTCCTGTGCCCGCCCGGACGCGATAGACAGACGACTTAGGACGACTTAAGGACGACCTAAGGACGATTTAGCGGCGACTTGGAGGCGGCTTTGAGGCGGCTTCTCGACGGCCCGTGTTCTTCCACGGATGGAAGACGTACGACACTATCGGGTGGTGGTGACCAGCACTTCGGCCCGGGCGCTCCCGACGCTGCGCACGCGGTGGGGCAGGTCGGCATCGAAATACAGTGCATCGCCGCTGGCCAGTGTCACCAGTTCCTCGCCCAGCTGGACCTCGACTTGTCCCTTCAGCACGAACAGGAATTCCTCGCCGCTGTGCGCGACCCTTGCCTCGTCGGGGAAGTCGCTCGGCGGGTGCATGACGAAGGGCTCCATGGCCTTGACCTTGCGTGCTGCCGCGATGGCTTCATAGCGGTAGCCGTGCGATTCCCCCTCGCGCGATAGCGGCTCGCGCTGCGAGGCGCGGGAAACGCAGGCCACTTCCTCGGCGCTGTCGCGCGCGTCTCCCAGCAGGTGTCCTGTGCCCATGCCATAGGCCTGGGCGATCTTGAGTACCGTGGCGATCGAGGGAGAGCTGAGGCCGCGTTCCAGTTTGGAAAGATAGCTGCGGGTCAGGCCGGTCTGCTCGGCGAGCGCTTCCAGCGACAGGCCGCGCTGGCGGCGGAGGGTGCGGAGGCGATGCGGCAGGTTGACCATGAGGGGGCGAGAGGAAGCGACCCGCGCATTATATCCGCCGCGCGGCCAACACCGGACGCTGATGTCCTTCTTGACATCTTGTTTTCCAAAGGACACACTGAGTCATATAAAAGATGAGGTGTCATACCTGGCGTGACAGCCCGGTGTGATCGAACGCCTGATTTCCCATGGAGACTCCGATGAAAGCGCCCCCCTTGATCGCGGCCCTGGCCGCAGCCTGCCTGCTCACCTCACTCGTCTCGCCCGGCGCCGGCGCGCAGGCTTTCCCGAACCGGCCGATCCGCCTGGTGGTGCCGTTCGGCGCCGGCGGCATCACCGATAGTGTGGCGCGCCTCGTTGGCCAGGCCTGGGGCGGCAGCCTCGGGCAGGGCGTCGTGATCGAGAACCGGCCGGGCGCCGGCGGCGTGATCGCGGCCCAGGCCGCCGCGCGCGCCGCGCCCGATGGCTATACGGTATTCATGGGCACGGTGGGCACCCAGGTCGTGAACCCGCTGATCTACGCCAAGGGCCGGCTGCCCTATGCGCCCGATACCCAGTTCGTGCCGCTGGGCCTGGTCTCGCGCTCGCCATTCCTGCTGGCGGTCGGCGCCGCCGTGCCGGCCGGCGATTTCCGCGAATTCGTCGGCTACGCCCGCCAGCATCCCGGCGCGCTGAACTATGGCTCGGCCGGCAATGCCAGCGCACCCCATATCGGCATCGAACTGCTGAAGCAGAGCGCAGGGATCAAGCTGGAACACATCCCCTTCAAGAGCGGCGCCGAGGCCGTCAATGCGGCGATCGGCGGCAATGTCGGCGTGGTGCTCGATGCTGCGCCGGTGATCCTGCCGCAGGTGGACGCAGGGCGCTTGCGGGCGCTGGTGGTGGCCGGCCCCCGGCGCCTGCCGGGCGCGCCCGGTGTGCCGACCAGCAAAGAGGCCGGCCTGCCGGCCTTCGACGTCAGTTCGTGGAATGCGCTGTACGTGCCGGCCGGCACGCCGCCGGAGGTAGTGGGCAGGCTGTCGGTGGCGCTGCGCGCCGCCCTGGCCAGTCCCGTCTTGCGTTCCCGCCTGGCCGCACAGGGCAGCGAACCATACAGTGGCAGCGCGCAGGAGTATGCGCAGGTCATGCAGGCGGAGAAGGCCAAGTGGGCGGCGGTGGTCAGCGCGGCCCGCATCACGGCGGAATGAGCGGGCCGGCAGCGTGACTTGCCAGGGGCCGCCGGGTGCGGCCCCGCAGAATCTTCCGTCGACCTGAACAAGCTGAACGATCCGAACGACCCAGGAATACCTAGCAGAGAAACCATCCAGACCATGGCCGATACCCTTACCCTGAAGAAAGACGAATTGATCTCCCGCGCCCAGGCCGACATGCAGTCGAAGCTGTCGATTCCGGAGCGCACCTTGCGCGAGAAGGTGGCGCTGACCTGCCGCATCCTGTTCGACGGCGGCCACGACTCCGGCCTGGCCGGCCAGATCACCGCGCGCGCCGAAGAGCCGGGCAGCTACTACACCCAGCGCCTGGGCCTGGGTTTCGACGAGATCACCGCCGAGAACCTGCTGCGGGTCGACGAAGACCTGCGCGTGCTCGACGGCGACGGCATGCCTAATCCTGCCAACCGCTTCCACTCATGGATCTACCGTGCCCGCCCGGACGTGCGCTGCGTCATCCATACCCACCCCTTCCACGCGGCGACGCTGGCCATGCTGGAGGTGCCGCTGGTGGTGTCGCATATGGATACCTGCGTGCTCTACGACGATTGCGCTTTCCTGAAGAAATGGCCCGGCGTGCCGGTCGGCAACGAGGAGGGCGAGATCATCTCGGCCGCGCTGGGCAGCAAGCGCGCCATCCTGCTGGCCCACCACGGGCTGCTGGTGGCGGCGGCGTCGGTGGAGGAGGCGTGCGTGATGGCCCTGCTGTTCGAGCGCGCGGCGAAGATGCAGCTGGCCGCCATGTCGGCGGGCGCCATCCGGCCGTTGCCCGAGGCCCTGGCCCAGGAGGCACATGACTGGATCCTGACGCCGCGCCGCTCGCAACTGACCTTCGAGTACTACGCCCGGCGGGCCCTGCGCGGCGCCTGAGCCCGGCCCCGATGCCGGCGGCGGCCGTGCGGGTTTGCCTGCCCGGGGGCGGTGGCGCTATGCTCTGCCCACCCGGCGGCGCGGCCGGGCACATCGCCAGGCACCGGGGGACACGGCATGAAACTGGAGTGGGCAGAGGTCCATGCGGGCAGTGCGGGCCGATTCGAAGGCCGGCAGGTCGAGATCGCCGGCTGGATGATCCCGCCCGATGCGGCGGCTCGCGCGGTGGACGGCTTCCTGCTGGTTGCCGAGGCGCCTTGCTGCGGTCCTGGCCTGCCGCAAGACGCGCAGGCCTGCATGGAAATCCGGGCGGCGCTGCCGGTGGCGGTGACGGGGCGGGCCATCGTGCTGCGTGGCTGGCTGCGCAGCGGGGGCGACGATCCCGAGGCGTGGCGCTATCGCCTGGATGGCGCCGTACTGATCGACGCGGCACCGGCCATGCCGGGCCGGCGGGTGTTCCTCGCCGCCGGCGCGGCGCTCGGGCTGGCCGCCTGCGCGCGCGGACCCTTCGCATCCGATGTGGACGCCGCTGCGCCGGGCGAGGCCGCGGCGCCCGCCTGGCAGCCCGCGCCGGGCGCACTGACCATCGACATGCACAGCCACGGCGGCCGCGTCACGGTGTCGCGCGACCCGGCGCTCGGCGACCGGCGCCCCTTCCTGCCACTCGCCGCGCCCATGCGGGCCGGCGGCATGCAGGTGATCTGCCTGGCCATCGTCACCGATACCACGGTCACGCGGGTGTCCGCCAGCCGCCGGAGCTTCGAGCCGTGGCGCAAGCCGGAGCCGGGCGAGCTCCATGCGCTCGGCCAGGCCGAGTTCGCGCGGGCACGGGCCTTGATCGCCCACGAGAAGCTGCAGGTCGTCACCGACGCCGCTTCGCTCGCCAGGCTGGCCCCGGCCGGCCCGAGCGTGATCCTGGCGGCGGAGGGGGCCGATTTCCTCGAGGGCCGCATCGAGCGGGTCGACGAGGCTTACACGGAGCAGCAGCTGCGGCACCTGCAACTGACGCACTACCGCGTCAACGAATTGGGAGACATCCAGAGCGAAGCGCCGGTGCATGGAGGCCTGAGCGATTTCGGCGCGGCCGTGGTGCGCCGCTGCAATGCGCTCGGCTTGGTGGTCGACGTGGCGCACGGCACCTACGACCTGGTCAAGCGGGCGGCGGCGGTGTCGAGCAAGCCCCTGGTGCTGTCTCATACCGCATTGGCGGCCCATCCCGGCGCGCGCAGCCGGCTGGTCTCGCCGGACCACGCCCGCGTGATCGCCGGCACCGGCGGTGTGATCGGCGTCTGGCCCAGCGCCGGGTCCTTCCGCGACCTGGCGGGCATGGCGGACGGCATCAAGCGGATGGTCGACGTGGTCGGCGTGGACCACGTGGGCCTGGGCAGCGATATGCTGGGCTTCATCTCGCCGCCGGTGTTCCGCAGCTACGCGCAACTGCCGGCGCTGGCACAGGCGCTGCTGGCAGGCGGCTTCCG
This sequence comes from Cupriavidus malaysiensis, assembly GCF_001854325.1. Taxonomy (NCBI): domain Bacteria; kingdom Pseudomonadati; phylum Pseudomonadota; class Betaproteobacteria; order Burkholderiales; family Burkholderiaceae; genus Cupriavidus; species Cupriavidus malaysiensis. The sequence goes on along the minus strand of NZ_CP017755.1, from coordinate 1,872,719 downwards.
TCCGGCGGAGCTGGACAAGCTGCTGGGCGGCAACTACCGGCGGGTGTTCGAGGCCTCGGTCGGATAGCGCGAGCGCAAGGGGGGCCGGCATTGCCGCTGCACGGTGCGCACAAAAAAAACGCCAGGCGGGTCAGTGCCTGGCGATATGGGTTTCCTGGGCCCCCGGGAGCCACCAAGGGTTGATTGCAGTGTAGTCAGCCGGGCCTGGGGCGACTGTCAACAAATGCAAGGCCGGCATGGCAAAGATGGCGGCGCGGAATGCCTTCCCGGACGGCCTTCGGCCTAGATGTGAGGCCTGCGGCGCCTGTCGCACCCGGATGTCTGCTTGCGGCCACCCGGCGATTGTGTCGGGAGTCTGCCGTGCGTCTTCGAACGGCCCTGGAATAGGGCAGCATCCTTATCCACTCAGCGCGCCGCCAGCTCGGCCGGCCCGCCCAATGCCTTGTAGAGCGCCATGGTGGCGACCAGCCGGTCGAACCGCGTCTGCGCCAGCGCGGCCTGGGCAAGCCGGCGCTTGTGCTTTGCATCCAGCCATGGCTGCAGCGCCGTGGCGCCGGCGCGATAGCGCACGCCGGACAGGGTTTCGGCCTGCTCGGCGGCACGCAGCGCTTGGTCCAGCCGTGTGCCCCGCGTGGCCAGTTGCGCGCGTGCCGCCAATGCGTCTTCGACCTCGGCAAAAGCGGTGTACAGGGTCTTGCGGTAGCGCACCACGGCTTCTTCGTACTCGGCCTGGGCTACGCCGATGGCCGGCTCGATGCGGTACCAGCGCAGGAAGGGGAGTTCCACCCCGGCGCCGAGCAGGGCGGTCGGGTCGCGCAACAGGGAGCCGAGGTCGGCGCTGGCGCTGCCGAGCACGCCGGTCAGCGTCAGCCTGGGGTAGAAACCGGCGCGCACCGCATCGGCTTCGGCCAGGGCGCGGCGCAGGCGCGCCTCACCTTGGCGCAGGTCAGGGCGGCGGCCGAGCAGGCTGGCCGGCAGGCCGGCCTCGACCGCGGGGGGCGGTGCGGAGGACAGGCGCTCGGGTTCGGCGGCCGCCTGCCCGGGCGGCCGGTCGAACAGGATGGCGAAGGCGTGGCGATTCTCGGTGCGCGCCTGTTCCAGCAGCGTATGCTCGGCCTGCAGGTCGGCCAGTTGCTGCCGGGCCTGGGCCAGGTCGAGCCCGGCGGCGGCGCCGGCGCGGTGGCGCGCGGCCACCAGTTCCAGCGTGGCGCGGGCATCGGCCAGGCTGAGTACCGAGAGCGTGATGCGTTCGTTGAGCAGTCCTGCGCGCCAGTAGAGTGTGGCCGTGGTGGCGACGAGGGCGATGGCGGCGGCTTCATGATCGGCCTGGCTGGCCTGCGCCTCCCATTCGGCGGCGCTGCGCAGTTGAGCCAGCCGTCCCCACAGGTCCAGCTCGTAGGCCACGGTGGCATTCAGCTCGCCCGCGTCGCGCCGCGCCTGGCCGTCCAGGCCCCACCGGCGGCTGGCCTGGAGGCTCGCGCCGGGTGCCGGCCACAGGTCGGTGCCGGCGAGGCGGGCGCGCAGGCGCGCCTGCCTCAGCCGCAGGGTGGCGATGGCGAGGTCGGGGTTGCGTGCCAGCGCCGCGCCGATCACGGTGTCGAGGCGCGCGTCGCCGAAGCTGCGCCACCATTCCGGCGATGGTGCCGGTGCCGGTGCGGCTGCGGATCCTGCAGGCGTGCCCTGCCTCCAGTGCGCGGGAATGTCGGGCGCGGGGTCGAGGACGGGCGTTCGCAGGCCGGCGCAGCCGGCCATGGCCCAGGCCAGGGCACACAGCAGCAGGCGCCCGCCACGCGTGCGCGGACGGCCGGGGGACGGGAAGGGGTTTGCCGCGTCATTCACGGTTGAGTGCCTCGATGGGGGTGAGCCGGGCGGCCTTGCGCGCCGGCAGGTAGCCGAAGACCACGCCGACCAGCGTGGCGCACAGGAAGGCGCCGGCCACGGAGAGCGGGGAGAACACCATCTGCCAGCGGCTGCTCGCCAGCGCGAAGACCAGGCCGAGGCCGTAGGCCAGCACGACGCCGATGACGCCGCCCATCAGGCAGACCAGCACCGCCTCCGTCAGGAACTGCTGCATGACATCGCCACGGCGCGCGCCGACTGCCATGCGGATGCCGATCTCGCGCGTCCGTTCGGTGACCGACACCAGCATGATGTTCATCACGCCGATGCCGCCCACCACCAGCGAGATCACCGCCACGGTGGAGAGCAGCAGGGTCAGCGCCTGGCTGGTCCGCTCGGCGGTCTTGACGATGCTGTCCAGGTTGAAGGTGAAGAAGTCTTTCTTGCCGTGGCGCTGCGCCAGCAGCCGCACCACGCCTTGTTCGGCGGCCTTGCCGGGCTGGCCTTCGGCGATGCGCACGGCGAGGCCCTCGAAATGCTGCTGGCCGAACAGCCGGCTGCCGGCGGTGCTGTATGGCAGCCAGACATTGAGGCTCTTGTTGTCGTCGAACATGCTCTTGCGTTCGCGCAGTACCGCGACCACGGTGCACGGCAGGTTGCCCACCAGGATGATCTTGCCGATGGCCTGGCCCTGGCGCCCGAACAGCTTGCGGCGCGTGTTCTCGTCGATGGCCACCACCTGGGCGTGGCGGAGGACGTCCTCGCTGCGGAAGCCGCTGCCGTCGGCCAGCCTCATGCCGCGCACGCGGAACAGGCTTTCGCTGACCCCGTGCACGGCACCGTTGACGTCCACGTTGCGGTGGCGCAGGCGCAGCGTGCGGGTGGTCAGCGGCGTGACGCTGTCGACGTAAGGCAGCGCGCGCAGCGCATCGAGGTCGGCCGCGACCATGGTGCGGATGCTGTCGGCGCGGTCGTCGCCGAAGTCGGCGCCGGGGTAGATCTCCAGGGTGTTGGTGCCGATCGCGCGGATATCGTCCAGCACGTAGCGCTTGGCGCCTTCGCCGATGGCCGTGATCGCCACCACCGAGGTGATGCCGATGACGATGCCGAGCATGGTCAGCGCCGAGCGCAGTCGGTGCGCCAGGATCGAGCGCCAGGCCATCAGGAAGGCCTCGGTGAACCGTTGCCAGCCGCCGCGCAGGCGTGCCGCGGGCGGCGCGGGCAAGGCCTTGGGGGGCGTGCCGGGCCCCGGCGGCGAGGCCGGCGGGCTCCTGTCCGCCGCCGCGCGGGCGGCGGGCGAGGCCGGGCGGTTGGTGCGGTCCGCGACGATGCGGCCGTCAGCCACCTCGATGATGCGTTCAGCGCAGGCGGCCACCTGGCGGTCGTGGGTGACGAGGACGATGGTATGGCCCTGGGCGTGCAGTTCGCGCAGGATGGCCATGACCTCTTCGCCGCTGCGGCTGTCGAGGGCGCCGGTGGGCTCGTCGGCCAGGATCACCTGGCCGCCGTTCATCAGCGCGCGAGCGATGCTGACGCGCTGCTGCTGGCCGCCCGACAACTGGCCGGGGCGACTCGCGCCGCGCCCGCCCAGCCCGAGACGGTCGAGCAGGTGCAGGGCGCGCTCATGCCGGGCCGCGGCCGGAATGCCGGCATAAGCGGCCGGGACCTCGACATTGCCGGCCGCCGACAGGTGGGGCATCAGGTGGTAGCGCTGGAAGATGAAGCCGAAGCGCTCCCGGCGCAGTTGCGCCAGCGCATCGGCGTCCAGCATGGCGACGTCCTGGCCGTCGACCAGGTAGCGACCGGCACTCGGCCGGTCGAGGCAGCCCAGGATGTTCATCAAGGTGGACTTGCCCGAACCCGAAGCGCCGACGATGGCGACCATCTCGCCGGCGGCAATGGCAAGGCCGACGTCGCACAGCACAACGGTTTCGCCGGCATCGGACGGAAAGCGGCGCTCCACTTGCTGGAGCAGCAAGAGCGGCGGACGGGACATCATGCGCTCCGGCTGGTTGCGGGGCGCGCCGCGAGCGCGGGGCCGCGCGCCTGCCGCGCCGCGCGGTTGGAGGCCGGGGCCGGGGCGGCGGCATCGGTGCTGTCTCCGGTGACCACCCGCTCGCCTTCGCGCAGTCCTTCGAGCACCTGGGCGTTGACGTTGTTGCGCAGGCCGGTGCGGACCTGGCGGTGTTCCACCGAACCGTCGGCATGCAGCACGCGCGCGGGGAAGCGGCCGTCGGGCCTGCGCGGGCCGAGCGCCGACAGGGGCACCAGCACGGCCTGCTTCACCGCGCCGAGGACGATGGAGACTTGCGCGGTCATGTCGATGCGCAGGCTGCGGTCGGGGTTGGGCACGTCGAACAAGGCATTGAAGAAGACCGCATTGTTGATTTTCTCGGGCGACGGCTGGATCGCGCGCAGGCGGCCGTGGTAGCGCCGGTCCGGCGCACCGAGCACGGTGAAATAGACCGGCTGCTGCTCGCGGATGCGGATCACGTCCGCCTCGGACACCTGGGCGCGCACGGTCATGGTGCTGAGGTCGGCCAGCTTGAGGATGTTGGGGACCTGGTAGGAGGCCACCACGGTCTGTCCCTCCAGCGTATTGAGCGCGACCACCTCGCCGTCCATCGGCGCGGTGATGCGGGTGAAGCCGAGGTCGGTGCGCGCGGCGGCGACGCGCGAGCGCTGCTGGGCGATCTCGGCGGTGGTCTCGCGCAGGGCGGCCTCCTGCGCGCGCAGCTCGGCTTGCGCCGCCACCAGGTCCTGTTCGGCGCTGGCGTCGTGGGCCCGCATGTCGCGCTGGCGTTGCCATTCGAGGCGGGCCTGGCGCAGGCGCGCCTGGTTGCTGTCGCGTCGGGCCTGCAGCGCGGCCAATGCCGCCTCGGCCTGCAGCAGGACATTGTGCGGCTGCACGGCGTCGATCTGCGCGAGCAGGTCGCCGCGCTTGACGTGGTCGCCCAGCTTGACCTTGAGCGACTTGAGCTGGCCGTTGGCCTGGGCGCCCACCTCGACCTGGCGCAGCGGCTGCAGGACGCCGATGGCCATCACGGCATCCTCGAGGTCGCCGCGTACCACGGGGGCACTGAGGAATTCGGGCTGGGGCGGCGTGCCGAGCCGCCAGGCCAGCCCGGCCCCGGCGAGCGCCAGCAGGCCGAGCGCGCCGAGCAGGAGAGGCAGGCGGCGGCGCCGCGAGAGAGTAGCTTGCATGAGGGGTGCGGACGGGGCGGCGAACCGTTGACCGTCGGAAAGGGTTGGGGAAAGGGTTGGCGAAAGGGGTTGGCGAATGCGGCCCCGGACCGCATCGGTCGGGCTTGCATCTTGGCGCCGGTCACGCGCGCGCGCATCGGCCGGAAGTCCAGTCCTGAGTCCGACCGGAGGCCGTTTCGCCGGCCTCCCCGATGGGCGATACTGGCGCCCATGCCATTTCCCACCGTTCTCTCCCGGCCGTCAGCCGGCCGCGGCGATGCCCCGCCGCCCTCCGCCGCCACGCGCTGGTGGCGCAGCCTGTTCTGGAAATACCTGGGCGCCATGCTTGCCGCCTCGCTGGCCGGCACGCTGCTGCTGGCCGTGCTGGACCTGGCTGGCGCCGGACGGGAACTGCGGCGGGCCTTCGAGCCGGCGGCGCTGGCGCCGCGCATGGCCCGCGAGGCCGCGGCGCTGGGGCCGCTGGCGGGCGTGGACGCCGGGCGCCAGGCGCAGTGCGAGACCTTGATGCTCGGGCTGCTGCTGCGCATGGCCGACCCGGAGTTGCGCATGTGGGCCGACTACGACGGCATGGCCGGCGCCAGCCGGGACGGGCGCCTGGCGTTGCGCTACCGGCGCGCGGACGGCAGCGGCTGCCAGTATCCCGCCCGGGCGGGCGCCCGGCTCGAAGCGGCCATGGGCGCGGCCGCGCCCGGCCGTCCGGCAGGGCGGCTGCCGGACGCGCCGCCACCCGGGCGCTGGGAGGACCTGACCCGGCCCTGGACGCTGGCAGTGGCGATCCACCCGGCGCAGGAGCCCGGCGCCACGCTGACGCTGGGCATGGATGCGCGCAGCCCGCTATCCATGCTCGGCCGCCTCACGCGCGGGGAACTGCTGGACCTGCTGTGCTATCTGCTGATCATCAGCGCCATGTCGGCGCTGACCGTGGCCGTGCTGCTGGTCGGCCGCATCCGTCGCACCGGCCGCGCGGCCGAGACCTGGGCCGCCGGCGATCTCGCGCTGCGCATCAACGATCATGGCGGCGACGAACTGAGCCGGCTGTCGCAGCGTTTCGACCGCATGGCCGATGCGCTGGGCGAGGTGATCGAGGTCAAGCAGGCACTGGCGGCGGCGCAGGAGCGCAACCGGCTGGCGCGCGACCTGCACGATACCGCCAAGCAGCGTGCCTTCGCGCTCGGCCTGCAGCTGAGCGTGCTGCGCCACCTGACCGGCGGCCAGGGCGAGGCGCAGGAGATGGTGCAGACGGCGCTGCAGCTGACCTCGCGGCTGCAGCAGGACCTCGCCGACATCATCCAGCGCTTCGGCGCGACCACCATCGTCGAGGCCGGGCTGGCTGGCACGTTGCGCGACAGCCTCGAACCGATGCTGAGCGGCAGCGGCATCGACTGGTTGCTGCGCCTGACGCCGCAGGACGAGGCCCGGCTGTGTGCCCGGCCTGACGTGGCCGGCCAGTTGCTGCTGCTGACCACCGAGGCGGCGGCCAACGTGCTGCGGCACAGCGGAGCGAGCCTGCTCGAGGTGGACTTCGCCTGTGCCGGCGACAGGGCGTGCTGGTCGGTGCGCGACAATGGCCGCGGTTTCGATCCGGATCGGGGCGGCGGCACGGGCATGGGCCTGGCCAATATGCAGCTGCGCGCCCGGGCGCTGCCGGCGGGGGAGCTGGAGATCCGCAGCGGGCCGGGCAAGGGCGTGCTGGTGTGCGTCACCTTCCGCATGGAGCCGGGTGCGAACCCGGATGCGAGTCAGGAAGAGATCCCGGAAGGAAAGCAGGACGAACAGATGGGATGCAGGACATGAAGACTTCCGTGATGCTGGTCGACGACCACGCCATCGTGCGGCAAGGCGTGCGCAGCCTGCTGGCGCTGACCGAGGATTTCGAGGTGGTCGCCGAGACTGGCGATGGCGCTGAGGCTATCGGGCTGGCGCGCGATACCGCGCCGGACCTGGTGGTGATCGACCTGTTGATGCCCGGCGTGGATGGCGTCAGCGCCATCCGCAGCATACGCACCGTCAGCCCGCGCAGCCATGTGGTGGTGCTGACCTCATCGGAAGAGGACGACCTGGCCTTTGCCGCCATCGAGGCGGGCGCCCAGTCGTTCACGCTCAAGACCATGCTGGGCGACGAGCTGCTGAGCACGCTGCGCCGGGCCGCCCAGGGCGAGGCGGTGATCCATCCGCAGGTGGCGCGGCGCATCCTGCAGGCGGTGCGGCGGGTACGCGAGCCGCAGCGCAATCCCTTCGCCGAACTGACCGAGCGCGAACTCGAAGTGCTGCGCCAGCTCGCGGAGGGCGGCAGCAATGCGCGCATCGCCGCGGCGCTGCACATCACCGAGAAGACGGTGAAGTCGCACCTCAGCAACGTGCTGGCCAAGCTGCACCTGGCCGATCGCACCGAGGCCGTGGCCTTTGCCTGGCGGCAGGGATTGATGAAGGACAGCGCCGGCGGCTGAGCCCGCGTGAACCGGCCCGGCTCGGCCCGGCACATCAAACTTTCCCACAGTTTTCATACAACTTCCCCCGGACATGCGGGCGGCGGGAAGGTAGCGTTCGTTCCTGCGGCGGTGTCGCCGGGCGGCCCGGTGCGCCGGCGCGGGTCCTTGTCCCGTTTCCGGCGCCGCTGCGTAGCGCGGCCATCTGTCTTCTACCGCCCTTTTTCCGTATCCCGTTCCTGCTTTCCTGCGATGACCAGAGCCTTGATTGTCGAAGACGACCTGAAACTCGCGCGGCTGATCGCGCAATACCTCGGTCAACACGGCTTCCTCGTGACCCAGGTGCACCGCGGCGACGCCGTGCTGGCGGCCGTGCGCGCCAGCGCGCCGGACATCGTCGTGCTGGACCAGATGCTGCCCGGCCGCGATGGCATGCAGGTATGCCGCGACCTGCGTGCGGTGTCTCCGGTACCGGTGCTGATGCTGTCGGCACGTGGCGAGAACGTCGACGTGATCCTCGGGCTGGAGGCCGGCGCCGACGACTACGTGGCCAAGCCGGTCGAGCCGCGCGTGCTGCTGGCGCGCATGCGCGCGCTGCTGCGTCGTCCGGTGCAGTGGTTGGCCGAGGTTCCGCGGCTGGCCTTCGACGCGCTGGAAATCGAGCGCAGTTCCCGCACGGTGGTGTTGGAGGGTCGGCCGGTCGATGTCACCACCATGGAATTCGAGATGCTGTGGGCGCTGGCCAGCCGTGCCGGTACCGTGCTGACGCGCGACGATCTCCTCAACGCGGTGCGCGGCGTCGACTTCAACGGCCTGGACCGCAGCGTCGACGTGTGCATCGGCAGGCTGCGCCGCAAGCTCAATGACAATCCGCGCGATCCCGCTCGCATCAAGACCGTGTGGGGGCGCGGCTACCTGTTCGCACGCGCGCGCGAACAGCGGAGCGCGCCGTGTTGAAGGCCTTCCTGCGGCTGTTCCTGTCTGCGGTGGCAGTGTTCTTCTGCGCGGGCCGGCTGATGCCGCAGGCGCAACGCCATGCACCGGCGGCCATGGCTCTCCACCAGGAGGCGCTGACTGGCCGGTTCCACCCGCTGGCGTCCTACTATGCCGTGTCGCTGGCGCTGCTCGCCATCGCCGCCACGGTACTGGCCTGGGCCTGGCTGAGCTGGCGCGACCTCGAAGCGCTGGAACGCGCAGCCCGGCACTCAGAACTCGTAGTTGAGCGAGGCATCGATGGCCAGGCCGAGCGGGTTGGCGGCGAGCGGGCTGTTCGCTGCCGCGCCGAGCAGCCGGCTCAACGCGACATCGGCGGTGGCGAACCAGTGCTTGTTCAGGTAGTACACGGTGCTGACGCCGAAGCCCGCCGATTTGATGCCGCCGCCGGGGCTGTAGGGCGCGTAGCCTGAACTGGCCGCCTGCGCGGCGTCGATGCCGAAGCGGCGTGCCATGTAGCGCGAATCGGCCAAGGTCACGGTGGGGCCGGCGAACCAGTAGAAGGTCTCGCTGCTGCCTGGCAGTGGCAGGTAGGCGCCGATATCCGCGGTCCAGCCGTCATCCGGTGCCAGCGTGCGGCGAGCGTTCACGCGCAGCACCAGGGGAAAGCTCTTGGAGACCACGTATTCGGCGAACAGCTTCGCTTCGGGGGCGGGATTGAGGTTGGGCAGGCCGTGCAGATGGCCAGGGTCGTCCTCGCTGCGCCGGCCGAGATCGTAGGAGAGCGCGATGCCGGCACGCCAGTGCGGTGTGCTGACGAGGTTGATGCCGAGGCCCTCGCCGGTCGAGAGGAACAGCAGGTCGCGGTAGCGGATGTCGATGCTGGGGCCGGCCAGCATGTGGTAGCGCGAGGCGCCATCGTACATCGGCCGCATGATCGCTCCCGCGCCCAGGCGGATGCCCCATTGCGCCGTTTCGGGCTCGAACATCTTCTCCAGCGGAACGCCCGCCGAGTACTGCCATTCGGCCAGCGGCGAGGGGGTCTGGGCGTGCGCCGCGCAGGCGGCCAGCAGGCCGAGCGGCCACAGCAGGCGGCATGCCTGCCCGGGCCGCTTGCGGGCGCTGCCTCTCGACGCAGGTCTAGCGGCGGGCATGCTGGACGGGCGGCGGCGGTACCTCGGCCGGCGGCGGGTCGCTGACCGGCGGAGAGACGGGTTCGCTAGGCTCCGCAGGTGGCCCGGGGGGCGGCGGAAGGATGTCGGGGTCCGGAGTAGTGTGCAATGCGATTCTCCTTGCACGACGCGGCACGCCGCTCGGCTGCACGCTAGTCATGCTAGCTGTGGATCCTGCGTGCCGCCAGCGGCGGAGGCGTGGTGGCGCACGCTGCGAGGCGTCGATGCCCCGGCCTTGTGGCCTTGCGCGGAAGACGCGCGCCGTGCAGTGGCCGGTGCTCCGAATCGCCTATGAGAATGATCCTCTAGGTTATGCGACAAAGTCCTGGCCTGCTGTATGCATCCCGCCCAGGTACGTCAGAAAAACCTCTGGCAATCCGCCAAGCGCCAGCATTTACTAGAGACATCGAGGCAACGCCCGCCGACGGGCCCCGGGTCGAGCCGGACCATGGCCCGGTGGTTTCGCCGCAGGCATGGGCGCGGCGCGCGCCGGTCAACCGCGAAGTCGGGCGGAACCTGCTGTGGCAACTGGCGGGTATCGCCGGTCAGGGCCGACCAGGGCCGGCCGGGACGCCGCGTGGTGCGACGGATGCCTTCCTCGCAGGGGGGCTGCGATGAACCTGCTGACTACGCTTGCGACGCTGTGCCTGGCTTCCTCGATGGCGGTCTCGTCGGTACCGGTCGCCAAACCCCTGCTCGGTATCAGCCCGGGCGAGTTCACCAAACATTTCAATGCCGTGGCCAGGCAAGCGGGCAGCGAACTGAAGCTGCCGGCATTCCGCGTGCAGCGCGGCTGGCATCGCGCGGTGCCTAGCGCCGGTATCTCGGTGCTGGTGAAGCCTGCCGCGGGTGGGCGTGCGCTCGACGAAGTGGTGGTGCTGTGCGGTGCTGCCGAGAAATGCTTCCTGACCATCTGCATGGTCGCGCTCACCCTCGACGACGATGCGGATCTTGGTGTCCTGCAGCGCTTCGTATTGGCCCGCCTGGGCGAAGAACTCGGCAATGTGGGACTGGTGATGTCCGATCTGGCCTATGTCGTCATCTCCGAGGAAAGCTACGTGGCGCTGGTGATCCGGCCTTACGATGCCGGCGATGCCGCGGGCAACCGGCCGCAGGCCGGCACGGGCCCCGCCCAGGTGCTGGCCACGGCTTCCCCCTGACGGGGCGCCCGCCACGCCGCCCGGGCGGACTCCGGGGATGGCCCCGCCACGGGGTGTCTTGCGCGCCACTAAGAGGCGTGAGGAGCGCGCGGCGCAGCCTTCCTGTTGCTTCCCCGCATACGTACTTTTACCTAATGCTGCGATGCGGCAATTCTTTTGCTATGATTAGGGAAAACCCCATAAGGGTATTCCCTAGGAGTCAACGCCATGAGCACCCAATCCGACATCAAGCTGACCGACCAACTGGAACGTGAACTGATCGAGCGCGAGCTCGGCACCCCGCGCCTCGGCTTCGTCGACGACATCAAGCGTGCCGTCGCCGCCGTCCAGCGCACCCTGCTGCGCCTGCAAGGGCAGGCACGCAAGGCCAAGGTCGCCTTCGCCAACGGCTGATCGCAGTACTTCGCGCGCCGCCCGCCAGCCGCGGGCCGCACGGTGAAGCGCATGGCAACGGCCCGTCGTTGCCAGCCAGGCCGGCCAGGCATGCCCGCTCCACGCGAGGTGTCCGGCCGGCTTTGTCATATGCGCCGGGACGCGCCCGGCGCCGTCTTCAGCTCCCGGCCTGCTCTTCGATCCACAGCGACAGCCTGACCTTGTAGGCCTGCTGGATGTGCCGGCGCATGATCTGCTCGGCCAGGGCCGGATCGCGCTGTTCCAGCGCCGCTACCAGGGAGGCATGCTCCTCGTACGAGGCGTGTGCCCGTCCCGGCACCGCAAGCGTGCTGCGGCCGAGCAGGGCCATGGATTCGTGCAGGGAGCGCAGCGTTTTGAGCAGGTAGCGGTTGTGCGCACAGCGATGCAGCGTTTCGTGGAACAGCCGGTTGTTGGCCGCCAGGCGCACGGGATCGTCGGCAATCGCCAGGTCGCGCTCGACGATATCGCGCAGCAGAGACAGCTCCACATCGGTGGCGTGGCGGGCCGCCAGCGCCGCCGCGGTACCCTCCAGGACTTCCCGCATCACGTACAGCTCGCTCACCATGCTGGCGTCGAGCTGCGTCACCATCATGCCGCGATTGGGTTCGTTGACCACCAGGCCTTCCGATTCGAGGCGGGAGAGCGCTTCGCGCACGGGGGTACGGGACAGGCCGAGCGACTCGGCCAGTTCGACTTCGCGCAGGCGGGTGCCGGGGGCGAGCTGGCCGGCCTGGATGGCCGCGCGCAGTTGCTGGTAGGCGCGCTCGGCGCGCGGCAGGGAAGCGTTGGTACCGCCATCGGTGGCGGTGAGTTCGGCAGGAATCATTGGCAAAGCGTTTCTGGTCTTGTGCCAGCGATGATACCCGCTTGCGCGCACAGCACATCATTGCGTGTGAATGACGGCCAAACGGGCGTCGGCCAGGGCGGCTGGCATGACGGCGCGAGGTGCGGGCGCGGGCTATTTCTTGGCTATCTAATTCAATTAACGGCCGGGATTTTTCCACCCGCACCTTATGCGGCGGAGAGCGTCTTCGCCGCCCTCCGCCGGCCCCCTGAACGCCAGCAGCGTCCCTGGCCGTGGCCGTGGCGAAGACAGCCGCAAGCGCCGGCGTGCCCGCCAAGCCGAATCGCGCGGGCCGGATGCCGTCAGTTGGTCTTGGGCAGCGTCAGTGCGTTCATCACGGCCAGGCTCATGGCGCCGACGCCGGTCTTGATCGACGGCTCCGGCACCGGGGCGAAGTAGGGCGAATGGTTCGACGGCAGCGGCGCCGCACCTGGCTTGCGCGAATCGAGATAGCGCTGGAGATCGTAGACACCGACGAAGAAGAACATCGACGGAACGCCCGCATTGACGAAGTCCGAGAAATCTTCGCTGGCGGTGATCGGCGGCACGTGCATGACGTTCTTGCCGTAGGCGCCGCGCAGCACGGCTTCGGTGCGGCTGACCAGTTGCGCATCATTGTTGACCGCCTTGCCGCCGGCCTCGATGCGTACTTCCGGCTCCGGGGCGCCCGCCATGTCGGCCACCGCCCTGGCGGTACGCCGCACGCCGGCCAGCAGTCCTTCACGCACCTCGGGCTTGTAGGAGCGGATCGTGCCGCGCACGATGGCCTCGTCAGGGATGATGTTGCCTACCGTGCCGCTCTGGAAGGCGCCGACGGTCACCACACCGAATTCCTGCGGGTCCTTCTCGCGGCTGACTACGCTCTGCAGGTCGACCACGAAGCGTGAGCCCATCATGATCGGGTCGATGGTCTTGTCCGGGGCCGAGCCATGGCCGCCACGCCCCTTGAAGCGGACCTCCAGCCCATCTGAATTCGACGTGACGGCGCCGCTGTTGAAGCCGATCATGCCGACCGGCGCGGGCGCGGTGTGCAAGGCGAAGGCATAGTCAGGCTTGCCGAAGCGGGTGAACAGGCCCGCCTTGAGCATGGATTCCGCGCCGGAAACCAGCTCCTCGGCGGGTTGCGCGACGAACATCAGCGTACCGTGCCAGCGTTCCTTCAGCGCCACCAGCGTGCGCGCCGTGCCGACCCAGGCCGCCATGTGGATGTCATGGCCGCAGCTGTGCGCCACCGGCGTCGGCTTGCCGTTCCAGTCGGTCACCACCTGGCTGGCATAGGGCAGGCCGGTCTTTTCCGCCATCGGCAAGGCGTCGAGCTCGGTGCGCACCATCACCGTCGGACCGCTGCCGTTGCGGTAGATGGCGACCAGGCCGGTCTTGCCGAGACCTTCCGTGACCTCGAAGCCGAGGCGGCGCATTTCGCGCGCCAGTGTGGCGGCGGTGCGCGTCTCCTGGAAGCCCAGTTCGGGGTGGGCGTGGATATCCTTGTAAAGTGCGTCCAGGTCGGGATAGATGGCGCTCAACTGGGCGTCGACCGCCTGGCGGGCGGCCATGGGGTCGATGGCGCCGCTGTCCTGGGCGCCGGCGGATGCGGCACAAAGGGTCAGCAGGGCGGTGCAGGCGAGCTGCACGGCTCGGCGGCGATGGCTCATGCGGGTTGTCTCCTCGTCGATCATGGCTGGTGCGCGTGGTGGCCGCTACGGGCCGGCTCTGGCCTGCGCATCCAGCGCCAGAGTATTGGCGGCGGCATCGCCAGCTGTCAACGCGGCCGCCGGTGGCATCCTGCTCAGGCCTGCGCGGCCTCGGCGAGTGGCGCGGCCTTGCCGGCCACCGCATCGGGCGCCAGGAAGGCCACCACGCGGGCCAGCACATCGGGGTCGCGCAGGATGCGGCGGTGGCCGAGTTCGTCGGTGGTATGGAGACGGGCGCCAGGCCAGGCGCCGGCAATGGCCGCGCCGTCTTCCCAGGCGACCTCGCGGTCGCCGCGATCATGGACCACCAGCGTGCGCGGTACCTGGCGCTCGCGACCGACCGCCGGCACGTTGAAGGCGGACCAGGACATGCCCATCCATTGTTCGGCATGTTGCTGTACGCGCTGCACGACAGCAGGTCCGATGCCGAGGCGCCAGGCCTGCGCGGAGACCGCACGGAACATGTCGGCCGGCGCGCCGATCAGGACCGCATGCGAGGGCAGCAGGCCCTCGCGAAACGCCTGCGCGGCAGCCGCGCCGCCCAGCGAGTGCGCTACCACGGCGTGGACCGGGCCGACATGCCAGGCAGCAGCCAGCAGTGCGCGCGCCATCTCCGGCAAGGCGGACCGTCGCGGCCCCTGCGCGCCGGCATCCGAGGCGCCGTGGCACAAGGCATCGAATGCGGCCACGCGAAAGCCGGCCTGCAGCAGAGCGGGCACGAGGGCATGCCACTGGCCCGCATGGCCGCCCCATCCGTGCGCCAGCAGGACCGTCGGGCCGCGGCTGCCCCAGCGATAGACGCGGATGCGGCGGCTGCCACCCTGGCCGGTCACCAGGGCCCAGTCCGCGCGTGCGCTGTCGAGCAGCGACTGCGCGGCCGCGTCGTAGCGCGGGGGCGGGGGCTCGAAGCAGGCGCGCTCGAAAGCCCGTGCGACGCCTTGCGGGTAGACCAGTCCGGCCAATTGCCAGCCCAGTTGCTGCCAGGCCGCCGCTGCGTCCGGCCGGGCGGAGGCGCGGCCCTGCGGCGCGCGCGAGGAGAGGGAATCCGACACGTCACTACCTCCAAGGGGTGGATGCTGCGCAGGTGCGGGCCGGTGCTCCGGGTACCTGCTGTAAAGACCGACCGGTCGTGCTATTTTCGGGTTAAAAAAACGAGGCAGGACCCTCGCCTGGTGGCGAGGGCCGTCTACCTCACACTCGTGCTGCCACCTGATGACGCCCAGATGGCCGGCCCTTGGGGAGGCGCGAGCGTGCCAGCAGGCCGTCGAACGCATCGCGGGCCAGCAGTTGCGCGTCGGCGCGGCCGAGCAGCTGGAACGATTGCTGGAAGGACATGCCGATGCCGACCATCTCGAAGGCGAACTGGCGCGCATCGGTGTCGGGCGGCAGTTCGCCGACCGCGATTGCCCCCTCCACCACGCGCGCGATCACGCCGTGCCAGGCGCCCAGCGCCTGCACTACGCGCTCGCGGATCGGTCCCGGCCGGTCCCGGTATTCCTGTCCCAGGGCCATGAACAGGCAGTAGCCCCGCGTGGCGGAACCGCAGATCCACGCCAGATACCCTTCGAAGAGGGCACGCAGGCGCGCTTCGCCGCGCCGCTCGCGCAGGGCAGGACGTACCACCATGGTGGCGAAGCGCTCCGTGGCCAGTTCCAGCACCGCCTGCTGCAGCGCTTCCTTCGACTTGAAATGCGCGTACAGGCCACTTTTGGACATGCTGGTGTCCTGGGCCAGGGTGGCGAGGGAGAGCGCATCGAAGCCGATGCGGGCGGCCGTCTCGAAGGCTTGCTCGAGGATGGCAGTGCGTGTCAGTTGACCTTTCAACATGGCGCCAGAATAGCACGACCGGTCGTTTTGTAAAGTGTTGTAACGAATTTGCGGTCAACGAGTGATCCACTGTCCCGTTAGAGACGGGGCGGAAGTGTAGATTTGTGCTGAATTTGCCCTTTCAAAGCGTCTATATGTGCGGTTTTCGACGCGCCGTGCAGGGATCAGAAGAAATCTGCACAAAGTGTTGCCGCAATTACATACGGAATGCCTTGCGTGCTCTATACTCGAATGCACGTCCGCGCACTTTTTCAACTGGTGACTGGAGACCGATATGAACAGTACAGCCGTGCCACGTGGCGCTAGCGAACCGTTCCGGCAACTGCGGGCCCTGCGCCGAGCGCGCAAGCTCAAGCAGGAAGATGTCGCCCGAAAGGCCGGGATTTCCCGGGAAGCGTACCTGCGGGCGGAATCGGGTCAGGCTGACCCGCGTATGTCAACTTTCCTGGCCGCATGCGAGGCGCTTGGACTGGAAGTGGTGTTGGCGCCGCAGCAACTTGCTGCCGAAGTCAATGCCTTCATCGCCAGCCGCAACGGCGGCGTGACGGTGGCCTCGATGGCCGGTCCCGCGCCGACGGTCGCCCCCGTGGCGCCGGCGGCCACGCCGAGCCCCGGCGGCTTCGGTTCCGCCCCCGGCGAAGGCCACAAGCCCCTCTAAGAGACAGAGAAGCCGGCAGGCAGGCCCCGCATGGGGTCTCCTGCCACACCGTCCTTGACAGGGCGGGGTGGCTGGCCGCCTCGTTTCCGTTCTCTTGCCTCGCCACAGGTGGCTCGACACCTGTGGCGGGTACACGCCGCCGATGCGGCGCAGGTCTCCTTGCCGACCGCCGTGCCGGTGCGGCGCTGCTGTGCCGGCTCCGCGCGCCGGTTCGTGTCGTGCCCCGCCGTACCGCTTTCCCTCTCCCGCCGTACGCCTGCTGACGCAGGCCCCGCACTGCTTCCTCCACACATTTCCACGCTGACCGCACTGGCTTGCCTGGCGGCATCAGTACCCTGCGCCTTCCGCCCGCAGGGCGGTGCCGGCTCCGTCGCGGCCGCGGATGGCTGCGCCTATGCTTTGGCTCAACAGCCCGTCCGGCGAGGCGTCCGCCGGCATCGTTTGACAGGCGCTGCCAGCGAGGATTACGATATAGTAAATCAATTACGGAATACGTAATTTCGTGTGAGGCATCAGGCGGGTGTCCCCGGCTCAAGGCAGCGGGGTGACGGGCCGCCATGGCGCGCTCCACGGGAGCGGGGCCGCGCGGCCTGACCCGAAACCGGCGCCGGCGCGCCGATTCACCGAGATAGAGGAAGACAGACGAGATGACCCAGACCCAATCGATGGCGGCGCAGTCCGCTGCGGACGGCTATCAGTCCGGCTTTGCCAACGAGTTCGCCACCGAGGCACTGCCCGGCGCGCTGCCGGTCGGCCAGAACTCCCCGCAGCGTGCTCCGTACGGCCTGTATGCCGAGCAGTTGTCGGGCACGGCCTTCACCGCCCCGCGTGCGCACAACCGCCGTTCCTGGCTTTACCGGATCCGCCCGGCGGCGCTGCACAGTCCCTTCACGCAGATGGCGCAGACGCGCTGGCTGAGCCGCTTCGATGAAGTACCGGCTTCGCCCAACCAGATGCGCTGGAGCCCCGAAGCGATGCCTGCCGCGCCGACCGATTTCATCGACGGCATCATCACCATGGGCGGCAATGGCGGTCCCGAGGCGATGAGCGGTTGCGGCATCCACCTGTACCTGGCCAACCGCTCGATGCAGGACCGCTTCTTCTACAACGCGGACGGCGAGATGCTGATCGTGCCCCAGCAGGGGCGCCTGCTGCTGGCGACGGAGATGGGCCGGCTGGAAGTGGAGCCGCAGGAGATCGCCGTGATTCCGCGCGGCGTGCGCTTCCGCGTGGAACTGCCGGACGGCGAGGCGCGCGGCTATATCTGCGAGAACTACGGTGCGTTGTTCAAGCTGCCCGACCTGGGCGTGATCGGCTCCAACGGCCTGGCCAACCCGCGCGATTTCCTCACGCCGGTGGCCTGGTACGAAGACCGCGAGGGCGATTTCGAACTGGTGGCGAAATTCCAGGGTAATCTGTGGCGCGCCGATATCGGCCACTCGCCGCTTGACGCAGTGGCCTGGCACGGCAACTACGCCCCGTACAAATACGACTTGCGCCGTTTCAATACGATCGGCTCGATCAGCTACGACCACCCGGATCCGTCGATCTTCCTGGTGTTGCAATCGCCGTCGGACACGCCAGGCGTCGATACCATCGACTTCGTCATCTTCGGGCCGCGCTGGCTGGCCATGCAGGATTCGTTCCGCCCGCCCTGGTTCCACCGCAACATCGCCAGCGAGTTCATGGGCCTGATCGCCGGCGTGTACGATGCCAAGGCCGAAGGCTTCCTGCCGGGTGGCGCGAGCCTGCACAACTGCATGAGCGGCCACGGTCCGGATGCGGAGACTTTCGAGCGTGCCAGCGCCGCCGACACCAGCGCGCCGCACAAGATCACCGACACCATGGCCTTCATGTTCGAGACGCCCGGGGTGATCCGTCCGACCCGCTACGCGGCGGAATCCGCTAACCTGCAGCCCGACTACTACACTTGCTGGCAAGGCCTGAAGAAACACTTCAATCCCAACCAGCGTTGAACGAGCATGGAACCGGCGCTGCACCAGCGCCGAGGCAGGCGCCCGCGCTGCGGGTGCCCGGCCCGACATAACCCAGACAGACTGAAGTCCTCGGCATGGCCGCCGCCCCCAGGCGCCATGCCGGCCGCATTTTCCGGAGCCCCAAATGACTGATCGCAAGACGAGCTGGATCGAATCCGCCAACGACGGCCAGACCGATTTTCCGCTGCAGAACCTGCCGTACGGCATCTTCTCGGCCAACGGCAAGACCCCGCGCGTGGGCGTGGCCATCGGCGATATGGTGCTCGACCTGGCAGTGCTCGACGAAGCCGGCCTGCTGCCTGCCGCCGCCAAGGGCGCGTTCGACGGCGACAGCCTGAATCGCTTCATCGCGCTGGGCAAGCCGGTCTGGTCCGAGACGCGCCAGCGCCTGACCGCGCTGCTGTCGGGCGACGACAAGGCGCTCGAAGGCAATCCCGCGCTGCGCGCCGCCGCGCTGGCGCCCGCCAGCTGGGTGACCCTGCACCTGCCGGTGCAGATTCCCGGCTACACCGATTTCTACTCGTCGAAGGAGCACGCCACCAACGTCGGCCGCATGTTCCGCGACCCGGAAAACGCGCTGCTGCCGAACTGGCTGGAGATCCCGATCGGCTACAACGGCCGCGCCAGCTCGGTGGTGGTCAGCGGTACCGAGCTGCACCGTCCCAACGGCCAGATCAAGCTGCCGAACGAGGCCCGCCCGCTGTTCGGGCCCTGCCGCAAGCTGGACTTCGAACTGGAGATGGGCTTCATCGTCGGCAAGGATTCGGCGCTGGGCGCGCCGGTCAGCACCGCGGCCGCACCGGAGCACATGTTCGGCATGGTGCTGCTGAACGACTGGAGCGCGCGCGATATCCAGCAATGGGAATACGTGCCGCTCGGACCGTTCAATAGCAAGACCTTCGGCACGTCGATCTCGCCCTGGGTGGTGACGATGGAAGCGCTGGAGCCGTTCCGCCGCGACAACCCGGCGCAATCGCCCGAGCCGCTGTCCTACCTGCGCCAGCAGGCCCGCAACGCCTACGACATCGACCTGGAGGTGCTGCTGCGCGCCGACGGCGCGGAAGACGCCGCCACTATCAGCCGCACCAACTTCAAGGCGATGTACTGGACCATGGCGCAGCAACTGGCCCACCACACGGTGTCCGGCTGCAATGTCCGCGTCGGCGACCTGATGGGCTCCGGCACCATCAGCGGCACCACGCCGGATTCCTATGGCAGCCTGCTGGAACTGACGCGCAACGGCGCCGAGCCGGTCACGCTGCCTGGCGGCGCCAAGCGCGGCTTCCTGGAGGATGGCGACGAGGTGGTGATGCGTGGCTGGTGCCAGGGCGACGGCTATCGCATCGGCTTCGGCGAGGTGCGTGGCCGCATCCTGCCGGCCAT
This sequence comes from Cupriavidus malaysiensis, assembly GCF_001854325.1. NCBI lineage: Bacteria > Pseudomonadati > Pseudomonadota > Betaproteobacteria > Burkholderiales > Burkholderiaceae > Cupriavidus > Cupriavidus malaysiensis. Next base: position 1,853,171 of record NZ_CP017755.1, on the reverse strand, counting down.
CGCTGCCTGAGCGAGCCTGAAGCGGCTGTTGCCGCTGAAGGGAATGGGCGGCCCGCCGCCGCCCATCACTGCATCCATCACCGCGCCCCACCGCGCCCATCGCTGCATTCAGGGGCGCGGTACTTCCAGCAACACGGCGGCCCGGCCTTCCAGCAGGCAGCGTCCGTCTGCGCTGAGCGTGAACAGGTAGAGCACGCGATCGCCGTCCGCGCCGGCGCGTTCTGCCTCGATGCGCAGCGGCGCGGCGATGTTGTCGAGGCGTTCGACGTGCATGGCAAGCTTGCGCACGCTGGCGAGATAGCCCAGGGCAGGGCGCCCGCCGCCGGCGCGCAGCGCCGCACCGTGCGCGGCCATCGCCTGCGCCGCATACTCGATGCCGCAGACCGCAGCCAACCTGCCGGCCGCGCGCAGCGGATTGGCCGGATCGGCATGGCTGCGCGCACTGCAGACGATGCGGTCCGCATCGAGTTCCAGGACGCTGTCGAGCAGGCACATGGCGCCGTGGTGGGGAATCCGCGCCGCAATCCATTCGTGCGGCAATGGTGCCGCCGGCATGCCGCTGCGCGCGGCCGGTTCAGCCTGCACCGTCTGCTCCATGGGGCGTGACCGTGGCGCGCAACCGCAGTTCATCCAGATAGTCCAGCACGACGCTGCCACCGCTGCCGCCGGCAAGCACGCGCAGCAGCGGCAGGGCGCGTGCCGACGGCACGCCGCTGCGCAGCATCTCCAGCGCCGGCTCGGCCAGTGTGGTCGCGGCCTCTGCGCTCCATGCCAGGTCGAGGCGGGCCAGCGTATGCGGTCCGGCCGATGCAGCCAGCACCAGTCCCAGCCCGAAGCAGTCGGGAATCGGCCGATGCGTGCGCAGCGGCTCGGGATAGTCCGTGTCGTAGGCCACCAGCAGGCAAGCCCCGCCGTCGCAGGCAAGCAGGCTCATCGCATCGAGCAGGCCGGCGCCGAAGCTGGCATCGTGGGCAGTCAGCACATTGGACGCGGTCATCGCGCCGCAGGCGATGCTCCAATAGCCCGCCGCCGCATTGTGAACCGAATTATGGAAGCGGGTTGGCGACAGGGAGCGATCCTCTCCGGCTAATGTTTCGCAGATAGCGTGATAGTTGTAGCCGTCGGGGCCCGAGGCGGCGAAGACGGCGGGCAATGCGTCAGCCTGCCATCCGCTGGCTGCCACCGCCTCGCTCGCCGCGTCCAGCGCCACGCGCACGCCCGGGCCGCTGCGCCGTCGTTCGGCGCTCGGCAGCGCGGCCGGCGGCGGCGCTTCGGTGCGCTTCGGGTGGTAAGCGGCATGCCCGGCGAGGATGTCCGCCGCGTGGGGCCAGTCCGGCAGGCCGGGGCCGATCAGCCCGATGCCATCGATCCAGGCGCTCAGTTTCATGCGCGCCCTCCCGCCACGGCGTCGGCACGGCCGAACAGCAGGCTGCAATTGGTGCCGCCGAATCCGAAGGCATTGGATAGAGCGAAGCGCAGCGGCGCGCGGCGGCTGCGCAGCAGGTAAGCGAGCGGCAAGGCAGGATCCAGCACGGTGGTATTGGCGCTGCCGGGCAGCAGGCCGTGCCGCAGGGCCAGCGCGCAAGCCACCGCCTCGATGGTGCCGGCGGCGCCCAGCGTGTGGCCGGTGGCGCCCTTGGTGGAACTGCAGGGCGTGCGCGGCAGCAGGTCGAGCATGGCGCGTCCTTCGGCGGCGTCGTTGCTGCGGGTGGCGGTGCCGTGCAGGTTAACGTAGTCAAGGTCACCGGCTTGCAGGCCGGCCGAGACCAGGGCCTGCGCCATCGCCAGGCGCGCGCCCAGTCCCTCGGGATGCGGCGCGGACATATGGTGGGCGTCGCTGGACTCGCCGATGCCGAGCAGCAGGATGGCGTCGCCCGGAAGTTCTGCGCCATGTGCCGCCGGACGCTCCAGCAGTGCGAAAGCCCCCCCTTCACCGATGGAAATGCCGTCACGGTGTGCATCGTAGGGGCGGCAGGCCTGGCGCGAGACCAGTTCGAGCGAGCTGAATCCGTACAACGTGGTGTGGCACAGTGAATCCACGCCGCCAACCAGGGCGGCATCGATCACGCCGGCCTCGATCATGCGCCGCGCCGAAACGAAGACCTTGGCGCCGGAGGAGCAGGCCGAGGAAATCCCCAGGGCCGGCCCCTGCAGGCCGAAACGCGCACGCAGGTAGGACGCCAGCGAAAACGACGAGTGCGCCTTGGCGTACTCGAAGCCGGCCGGCAACGCACCGGTGAGCGCGTCCCGCCGCCGGTAGGCGAGCTCGGTCTCGAGCACGCCGCCGGTGCTGGTGCCGGCGAAGACACCGATGCGGTGCGTGCCGTAGCGGGCCACCAGGCTCGACACGGCTTGCGCGAAGCCGTCCTGGGCCAGGGCCAGCTCCGCCAGGCGGTTGTTGCGGCAATCGAAGGCCATCAGCGCCGGCGGCAGCCGCACGCTATCCACTTGAGCGACCTCGCCGACATAGGTATCGAGCGCCACATCGCTGAAGCAGCACGGTGCCAGGCCGCTACGTCCTTCGCGCAGGGCCGCGCTCATGGCGTCGAGACCATGGCCCAGGCAACTGGTGGCCGTGAAATGGGAGACCAGAAGGGGAGACACTGGGGGGACTTGCCGGGTTGCGGGGGTCATTGAATTGTAGCAAAGGGCCTCGGCAGCTCAGGCCTGCCCGTCCTCCGGGCGCGTGGGCGCGATGGCGGGAGCGGCGAAGGCCTCGCGCAAGGTGACGCAGCGCAGCCCGGCATCCTGCACCGCGGCGAGCACATGGGGCAGGACCGCCGGCAGCGTGTGCGTGCCGCCTGCCATGCGCGCGCCGTGGCCGTCGTGCAGCAGCAGGATGTCGCGCGCGGCCAGGCCGCGCAGCAGGCGGGCGGCGATGCGCTCGGGGCGGGCACGGGGCAAGGTATCGAAGCCGCGCCGGGTCCAGCTCGCCAGGTTCAGGCCGAGCCCGCACAGCGCCGGTTCCAGGAAGGGGTTGCGCAGGCCCGCGGGGGCGCGGAAGAAGCGCGGCGCCGTGCCCGCCAGCTCCGCCAGCACCTGCTGGGCGGATGCGATCTCGGCGCGCATCCAGCCTGGGCCCGACACGGAGAAGCGGTGAGAGTGATGCTGGCTGTGGTTCTCGACCGCGTGTCCGGCGCGGGCGATCTCCCGCACCAGCGCGGGATGCCGTTCGGCTCGCGCGCCGATGCAGAAGAAGGTGGCGCGCAGGTCATGGCGGGCCAGCCAGTCCAGCACCCGCGGCGTCAGCTCCGGGTCGGGGCCGTCGTCGAAGGTGAGGGCGATGCAGTCCTCTGCCTGCGGCGGCAGCTGGCGCAGGTTGGGGCCGAGCCAGGCACAGCGCGGCCACAGGCCGGCACCGGCCATCAGCAGGTGTGACGCGGCAACGCCGCCGGCCGCCCAGGGCAGCGTGGCGGGCGCCAGCAGTACCGCGCCCAGGGCCCCGACATGGGTCGCCGCGGCCGCATACAGCAGGCCGGACGGGCGCCAGGGGCGGACCCCCGCCAGCATGGTGGGGGCGCCGCTCATGACCGCCCTCCCGTTGTGCGCGCGCCGCGGCGGCGCGGCGCCGCCAGCATGGCGGAAAAAAGCAGCGCGAGCACGGCGCCGGGGGCCACCGTCAGGCCGAAGGCCTGCAACAGCGGCAAGCTGGAAGCGGCCAGCAGGCCGAAGGCGGCGACGGTGGCGAGGTTGGCCAGCACCAGCGAAACCAGGGTGTGCGGCGACGGGCCGGTCGCCGTGCCGTCCGCGCGCTGGTTGAAGAACAGCGCGTAGTTCGAGCCGATCGCCACCAGCAGCAGCATGCCCACCAGGTGCAGCAGGCTGAGCTGGCGCCCGTTGAAGGTCAAGGCGGCGGCGACGACGAGAGCGGCGGCAACCAGCGGGACGAGCGTGCGCAGCACGCGCGCCGGCGAGCGCAGCGCCGCCGCCAGCAGCAGCACGATGGCGGCAAAGCCGGCCAGGCCCAGATGGATGGCTTCGCGCAGATAGTTGTCGTAGAGGCGGTCGGATTCGCCCTTGAGGTCGACGAAGAGCGCGCCGGCCACGCCGGCGCGCGCCAGCGCCGCCCGCACCGGCGCCGCCTCGGGCGTGCCGCTGGCGCGCAGCGGCAAGGTGGCGCTCCAACGCCCGCCCTGATGGCGCAACAGGGCGCTGACGGCCAGCGCCAGCGAACTGCCGCGCAGGTCGTCCTCCTGCAGCAACGGCGCCTGCCGGGCCCGTTCGACGTCGTCGAGGAAGGGGGTGAAAAGGCTCGCCTTGACCGGCTGGCCGGCCACGGCGGCCGCCAGCCGCTGCGCCAGTTCCGCGCGCGGCGGCAGGCTGGCCTGGCGGGCGCGCTGGGTGGCTTCGCTGGGGAGGTAGCGCGCGGGCGTCTCGTAGCCGGTCAGCACGCCTTGCGCCACCAGGCCGTCGAGCTCACGTCCGACGCGCTCCGCGCCTTGCAGCACGCTTTCGCGGTCGGGGCCATCGAGCACGATGAGATAGCGCACGTCGGGCGCGCCCAGGTCGGCGCGCAGCGAACTGTCGAGGGCCTGTGCGTCCTTCGGCACCGGGCTCAGCGAAGAGAGCTCTGGATTCCACAACGTGCCGGGGTGCTGCCAGAGCATGGCCAGCGCGACGAGCGGCAGCACTACCACGCACCAGCGCAACCGCCCCGCCGCCGCCGCGGCGCGCGCGAGGCGGCCGCCCAGCGCGCTGACGTCGCGCAGGCGGAAGCCTGCCGGCAGCAGTTGCGGCAGCACATGGCGGGTGGTCAGCGCGGCGGCGGCAAGCCCGGCGATCGAGTACACGCCGAGCTGCGCCAGGCCGGGAAAGCCGGACAGCAGCAGGCAGGCAAAGCCGCAGATGGAGGTCAGCACGCCGAGGCGGATGGTGGGCCAGAAGCGGCGCACCCACTCGCGCGGGTCGCGGCTGTCGGCGTGGGCCGACTGCACGAACAGGTAGATCGAATAGTCCACCGCCTCGCCGATCAGGGTGGTGCCGAAGCCCAGCGTCAGGCCGTGCACGGTGCCGCCGAAGCCCAGGCTCACGGCGGCGACCCCGGCCAGCGCGCCGGTGAGCACCGGCACCATGCCGAGCGCCAGCGTGCGCGGCGAGCGATAGACGAGCAGCAGCATGCCGGCGATGATGGCCAGCGCCGTGGTCGACAAGCGTTCGACATCGTGCCGGATGGTATCGCGCGTCTGCACCGAGAACACGCCCGGCCCGGTCATCAGCAGCCGATAGGGGGCGGCACTGGCGGGCAGTTCCTGCCGGCTGGCGACCTGGGCGAAGGCCGTGCGGATGGCGGCGATGGCCTGTTCCTGCGCATCGGTGTCGGCGCCCGCGGCGGCTGTCTGCGCCAGCAGCACTGCGCGCCGGCCATCGCGCGAGGCCCAGGCACCGTCGCGCATCGGCACGCTGCGGTCGGCGTCGAACTGGCCCAGCAGCGTGGCCATCTCGCCGGTGGGATCGCGCGGCAGCAGTGACTTGGTAAACAGGCCGGCGGGCGAGGCCAGCAGGTCGAGCGAGTCCGCCACGGCAGCGCGCAGGCCCTCCTGTGAGAAATGCTCGGGCGTCACCGCCGGGCTGAGCAGGTAGCGGTGGCCGTAGAGCAGACGCTGGTCGGCCTCGCGATTGACCGGCTCGCCGTTGCTGATGGCGGAGAAGCGCTGGTCGGCGCGCAGGCTCGCACCCAGTGCGCGCGACAGCGTGGCGCGGCCTGCGCTGTCGCCGCCTTCGATGCCGACCAGGATCAGGCGCGAAACGAGACCGTCGCGCAGCTGGTCGACCAGCACCTGCTGCTCGGTGCTCGGCGCGCGCGGCAGGAAGGCCGAGAGATCGGCCGTGAAACGGCTGCGCGAGGCTACCAGGGCGCATGCCAGCAGCAGCGCCAGCCACAACCAGACGGCAAGGCGTGGCCGGCGCGGTGCCGGTGCGGAAGAGAGCGGGCCGGACGAGGCGTTCATAGGTGCTGGCGCGCTCAGGGGGCCGGCCGGATCTGCATCACCGAGCGGTCGCCGTCGGCCTGGACGATCTCGACACTGCTGAGGTTGTCGCGCACGCCGTCGATACGCACCTGCTTGACGTGCGCTGCCATGCGCGCGTCGGTGGGAACCAGCGTCAGGGCCCAGCGGTTCGCCACGCCGTCGACGCGCAGCCGGTAGTAGCGCTCGAGGGCATCACGGTTGCCTGCCAGGGTGGCGCGGATGCTCTCGATGAAGGCGGCCAGCTCCGGGTAGTTCTGCAGCGGCATCACATACGACTTGCCGCCGCGCTCGACGGTCATCATGTCGCCGTCCAGCACCATGTTCTCGGGCTTGGGCGTCAGCGTGCGCTTCTCGAGATGGTCGGGGGCGACGAAGACGAGTTCGCCGGTCGAGTCCACCGGGCGCTCCAGCATGGCCAGGTACTTGCGTTCCGAGAAGCGGACCCGGCTCGATTTGCGCTGGGCCAGTGCCGACATCAACTGGTCGACACCCCAGGCTCCGGCGGCCTGGGCCGGAGCTTCGGGCGCAGCGGGCACGGCGGATGCGGCCCGCGCGACGGGCGTGTGGGCACAGGCCAGGCAGGCGGCGAGAAACAGGGCGGGCGGCGTGAAGCGTCGAAGCGGCATGGCGTCAGCGTGGGGCGCTGGCAGGTGCGCCGGAGCGGCTGTCCTGCCAGAAATCGTAGAAGTTGAACCAGTTGCGCGGCGCCGCGCGGCAATGCCGCTCGAGCGCCGCGACATAGCGGGCAAGCGCGGCCTCGATCTCGGCGTCGCGATCGCGGCGGGGCGTGCGTGAAAAATCGGCGAGCCACTCGAAGTGGATCTCGTAGCGGTTGCCGCCCAGGTACAGTCCGGTCATGAACAGGGCGGGGCGGCGCAGCATCGCCGCGATCCGCAGCGGGCCGGTGGGAAAGCCGGCGGCCGCGCCGAGAAAGTCGCGCGGTTCGACCGGATCGCTGGCGCGCTGCGCGAGCGTGCGATCGGCCAGCATGCCGACCAGGAAGCCGCGCTCCAGGTAGTCGCGCACCTTGAGCATGGCGTCCAGGCTGCCCAGCGCGATCACGTCCTGCCGCATGGCCGGGTTGACGGCCTGCAGCACATCGTTGACCTTGCGCGCATTCTCTTCGTACATCGTGATCGCCACCTGCAGGCCGGGCCGCTGGCGTCCGGCGGCGCGGATCACTTCGAAGCTGCCGAGATGCGCGCCGAGCAGGAAGGCTCCGCCGCCGTCGGCCAGCGCCGCGTCGATGACGTCGGTGCCGTGTACGCGGATATCGAACTGCTCGAAGCGGCCATTGAGCAGGTAGACCCGGTCGAGGATGGTGCTGGCGAAGGACAGCAGATGGCCGAAGGTATCCCGCAGGCGTGCCCGCCGCCCGCTGACGCGCGACAGGTAGGCCAGCGAGGCCCGCCGCGCCCGCGGCGCGAAGCCGAGAAAATAGAGCGTGATCGGATACAGCAGCAGCCGCGCGGCGCGTCGGCCCAGGCGCAGCGAGAGCGACGTCATGAGCCGCAGCAGGAAGAGGTTGCTGCGCTCGCGGCTTTCGCTCCATTCGGGCTGGCCGGCGGGCTGCGGGGCGGGGCCGCTCATGGCGCGTCTGCGCCGGCTGGCGCGGCGGCGGGTGCGATGTTGAAAACCCCGTTGGCGACATCGTGCTCACCCACGCGCAACGTGAAGCGCAGGGTAGCGTCCGTCGGCGGCGTGTATTGCAGGACGACGAAGTCGCCGGGAGCGACGGGGTACAGGAATTTCGCCGTGCCCAGGCGCAGTTGGCCGGGCGCGAGGCCGAGCGTATCCGCCAGGTGGAGCGCCGCGAGGTCCAGCAGCACCACGCCCGGTACCACCGGGTGTCCGGGAAAGTGGCCGGGCAGGGCAGGGTGGCTGGCCGGGATGCCGAAGCCGTACGGCGCGCTCATGACGGGCGCTCCCCGCGGCGCGCCGCCAGCAGCCGCGCGACCAGCAGTGCCAGCTGGTCGCGCGGCAGTTTGCCGGTGGCATTGCGCGGCAGGCTGTCCACCAGCAGCACGCTGCGCGGCATGAAGGCAGGATCGATGCGTTCTCGCAGCGCGCGCCGCAGGCGCCCGCTGTCCAGGCCCGGCGCGACCGCCAGCGCGACGAGGCGCGCGGCGCCCGCCCCGGGCGCCGGCTCCGGCAGGAAGAAGCCCCCGTCCTGCACGCCCTCGATAGCGGTCAACTGGTGGTTCAGGTAGGCCAGGGAACTGCGTTTTCCCGCGATATTGACCAGGTCCGCGCGGCGCCCATGCAGCAGGAAACGGCGTGCGTCGAGGCGTTCGAGCAGGTCGCCCATCGGCACCGCCTGGCCGACGTGGCCGCCGGATGCCCAGGCCACCGGGCCGTCTTCCTCCTCGCCAGCCGCCGGCGCGCGCCAGTCCAGATCGATGCCCGGCAGCAATGTCCACGCAGTGTCGCGCGCACTCGCGCGTACTGCGATCTGTCCGGTCTCGGTGCTGCCGTAGATTTCCAGCAGCGGCGCCCCGAAGCCGTGTTCAGCCTCATGCGCCAGGGCCGCGGAGAGGGCAGCGGTGGCCGACAGCAGCAGGTCCGCGCGCGGCAGGGAGATGCCACTTGCCAGCACCGCACGAAGGTGCGGCGGCGAGGTGACGAGCACGCGCGGGCGGGGGGCGGCTGCGAGCGCCGCGCGGATGTCGGCCGGGTAGAAGACCGGCGCCGCCTGCAGGGCCAGGCCGGCCTGCAAGGCCAGCATCACCGTGCATTCGAAGCCGAACATGTGCTGGGGCGGCACGGTGCCGACCAGGACATGCCGGCGTCCATCGTCCAGGCCGAGGCGGGCGGCCGACGCGCGGGCGAGCCGCACCATCTGCCCCCACGTTTTCGCATGCGGCACGGGCAAGCCCGAAGAACCCGAGGTGAAGATATAGGCCATGATCCGCTCGGCCGGGATCAGCGGAATGAGCGGGGCGGCGGGAACGGCGGCGGCCGGCGCTTCACCCGCCTCACCCGGCTCACCCAGGCCGGCCGAGCAAGCCGCCATCTCCGCGGGATACGCCAGGCGCGGCAGGCCGGTCGCCGCCAGGGCCTCGGTGGCCAGGGCCTCGTCGTCATAGAGGCACACCGTATCCGCCGCGCCGGCGCAGAGCGCGGCAAGCGTGTGCGGATTCAGTGTCGGCGGCAGCAGGCTCGGCTTGCCGCCGACCAGCGCCGCGCAAAGGCCGACCATGAATCGGTAGCGGTCGCCGCACAGGTTCAGCACATGGCCGCCAGCCGGCAGCAGCGCGGCCAGCCGGGCGACATCGGCCAGGAAGCGGCGTACCGTGACCGCCTGCCCCATCCGGTACGCGATCACGTCGTCCGGCGAGGCATGGGAGACAAGGGCAATGGCAGGCATGGCGAGCGGGAAGGCTGGGCTGCGTGACGGCATCAGGCGGCCGGCAGCCCGGTGCGGTGACGCGCCGCGTGGGGCAGCCGCGGGGGCGCCGGGGCGCAGGGAAGTCGAGGAAAGCAATTGACAACAGACATGACGGCGCTCAGCATGTGCGGCCCGGATCGCCCCTGCGACCGGGGCCGGCCGCGAAAACCGGCGGACCACGCCAGGAAGACCGCACCGGCGGGAGGTGGTTTCCGGTGGCACCGACAATGTTGTTACGAAAGTTCTCTTGCCTAGTGGGATATTGCCTAGCTTGGTAGCATTCACCACGAAGGCGGAGCGCGAGTATACCTTAGCCTTAGCCTCGGCGACCCGCCACGGCGCCGCGCGTGCAGCATCGGACGCGCGGGCGTGCAGCCCACAGCCCCCTGGAATGATGAACGAACTGGAAACCGAACTCGCGCGCCTGATCATCGGCGAACTCGACATCACGGATATCGCGCTGGCCGACGTCCGGCCCGATACACCGCTCTATGGCGAGGGATTCGGCCTGGACTCGATCGACATCCTCGAGATCGCGCTGCTCGTGTCCAAGAAATACGGCTTCGAACTGCGCTCGGACAATCCGGACAACAAGCGCATTTTCCAGTCGCTGGGCAGCCTGGCGGCCTATACGCAACAACAGCGGTCACGCTGAATCGCAAGAGGGCAAGGCGGCCGACGGCAGGCGCTGTCGGCGGCCGCACGGAAGGAAGACGATGGATCGACGCCTCGGCCCCGGTGATCCGGAGGCATCGAAAACCCACCTCGTACTGATCCCCAGCTACAACCCGGGGGACAAGGTGCGCGAGACCGTTCGCGCCGCACGGCGCGCCTGGAATCCTGTATGGGTCGTGGTCGACGGCAGCACGGATGCCAGCACGGCCTGGCTGCGTGAAGAGGCCGCATGCGACCCGGGCCTGCGCGTACTGGAACTGCCGCGCAACGCCGGCAAGGGCGCGGCCGTGCTGCACGGGGCGGAACGCGCCGCGGCGGCGGGCTTCACCCACGCGCTGGTGATGGACTCCGACGGCCAGCACCCCGCCCACCTGATCCGGCCGTTCATGGCGGCGTCGCAGCGCGACCCGGCGGCGCTCGTGCTGGGCCGGCCGCTGTTCGACCGCAGTGCGCCGCGCGAGCGCGTCTACGGGCGCCGGCTTTCCAACCTGTGCACGGACCTGGAGACGCTCTGGGCCGGCATCGGCGACTCCCTCTACGGCTTCCGCGTCTATCCTATCGCGCCGCTGCGCGCGGTCATGGCCGAGCGCCCGTGGATGCGCCGTTTCGACTTCGACCCGGAAGTGGCGGTGCGCCTGTGCTGGCGCGGCCTGCATCCGCTCAACCTGGATGCCCCGGTACGCTACTTCCGCGCCGATGAGGGGGGCGTCTCGCACTTCAATTACCTGCGCGACAACGTGCTGCTGGTGTCGATGCACTTGCGCCTGCTGACGGGCGGACTGCTGCGCCTGCCCTTGCTGGCCTGGCGGCGCCTGCAGCCGCCACGCTGCGGCGAAGCGCCGGAAGCGGTGAAACGCTGAGCCCATGCGCCGGCTCCGCCGCTTCCGACGGGCCGCGCGCGCTTACATCGTGGCGTACGCGCTGCACCAACCGGCGGCCGCGACCTGCCTGTCGCCGAACAGCACGCAACCGCCCCAGGCACTGCCTGTGTCGCCCTGGTAGAGCGAACAGCCGGCACAGTTCTGCCCGGACTGGTAAGTGGTGAACCTGGCCTTGTCCACGCGGGCGGCGTCGTGCACGTAGCCGACCTTTTGCGCGGCCGGATCGCTTTCCTCTAGGCGGGTCGATTGCGCCCGGGCCGCTTGCTGCCAGGCAAAGGCGGTGCTCAGTCCCAGGCCGCAAGCCAGGAAGCCGCGTCGTGATGGATTCATCATGGATCGGTCTCGTTCAGATTGGTGTGGGGAAGATGCGTGCCCGTTCGTGCACGGCCACGCGCAAGACCGCCAGCGTAGCGCAGGGCAAGCCAACGCGTCCCGATTCACGTGCCGTCGAGCCTTGGCGGTGCCAGGTTCCGCGTCCCCGCTGCAAATCGATATGACATCGATATTTCAGCGCTGAAACAATCGTGCCAGCCGTTGCCGCCTGGCGGTTCGCCAGCGGGCAGCCCGTACGCCCGGTTTTCCAATCGGTATCAGTTGACTTTCTCCAGCGTAGCGCAGGCGGTACGCAATATGGCGCCAAAGCGCTCGAGATTGGGCTCGATGCGGTAGACCGGCCCGGCGATCGAGATCCCGTACCACTCGCCCGATAGCTTGAGCGGCCAGGCCAATGCGCCCACGTCCGGCATCGATTCCCCCAGGTTGACGAAGCTGCCCCGTTCCGCGCCACGGGCGAGGTCGGCCTCCAGCTGCGCCGCGCTCGCCAGCGTGCGCGGCGTGAAGGCCCGGTAGGAAAGCTGCGCGAGCAGGACCTGCCGCTCCTCCGGCGCCATGGCCCATAGCAGCGCCTTGCCGATCGAGTTGGCGTGCAGTTCGCGCCGTTCGCCCGCCGTGGCGATATAGCGGATCGCGTGAGGGGATTCCAGTACGTCGAGGTAGAGCACCGCGGCGCCGTCGTGCAGCTTGCCGATGACGACAGTCTCGCCGGTGGCCGCGCGCAACTCGTTCATGGTGTCGTGGACGCGGTCGAGCACCGGGTCGTGCCGCGCGATCTGCTGCGCCATGGCCAGCAGGCGCCCCGTCGGGTAGTAGCCCTGGCGGCGCCCGGCTTCGTACAGGTAGCCGAGGGCGGTGAGGGTGCGGATCAGCGCCAGGCAGCTCGACGCCGGCACCGACAGCAGCCGCGCCAGCTCCGTCAACGACAGGGCGCGCCGCTCGCGGGCGAAGGTCTCGATGATCTCGATCACCCGCAGCGCGGTCTTCACATTCATGGTCTGGGCGCCTTGGGTCGCGCCTTGGGCGGCCTGGGCAGGCTGGGGATGGCCTTCAGCGCGGCGCATGTGCTCTCTCTCCCGATCGTGGTTTCCGATAGTTGACTTGGTTTTTCATGAGTATAAAATCGCTTTCACAATTATGAAAACGGCGCCAAGGCGCCCGGAGACAGCCATGACGCAAGACCTGCCTCGATACTTCGTCCGCACGGACGAAGTGCCCGGCTACCACCCGGCGAATCACACCGGCACGCTCAACCGCCGCCTGATCGGCCGCGAGACTGTCGGCGCCACCCAGCTCGAAGTGGTGCACGGCACCATCGAGAAGGGCAAGGGCGCGCTGCCCCATGCGCATCCGGGCATCGAACAGGTCTGCTACCTGCTGCAGGGCCGCGCGCGCGCCGAGATCGGCGGCCAGTCGCGCGAACTCGGCCCCGGCGACTGCTGTTTCTTCCCGGCCGACACCATGCATGTGTTCACCGTGCTCAGCGAGGAGCCAGTCAAGGTACTGGTGATCTACGCCCCCCCGTACGAAGAGTCTCCACAGCGCGTGGTGCGCCCGGCCTGAACGCCGGCGGCCCGGCGGCGGGCCGCGGCGGCATGTGCCGGAATCCATCGAGCAGGGCAAGCAGGTCAAGCAGGTCAAAGAGGAGGTGTGCATGAGTCAGAGATCCCGACGCCGGATACTGGCGCTGGCCGCGGCATTGTGCCTGACGCCGGCGCTGGCCTGGGCGGATGCCTATCCGAGCCGGCCCATCCGGCTGGTGGTGCCTTACGCGCCCGGCGGCGCCACCGATATGGTGGCGCGGCTGTTCTCGCAGAAGCTGGGCGAGGCGCTCAAGCAGCCCGTGGTGGTGGAAAACCGGCCCGGCGCCAACGGCATCATCGGCACCGACCAGGTGGCGCGCGCCGCGCCGGACGGCTACACGCTGCTGCTCAACACGGCGGGGGCGCAGACCTTGAGCCCGGTGCTGTACAAGGCTGGCTACGACCCGGTCAAGAGCTTCGCGCCGATCAGCCTGATCAGCGCGATCGGCTTCGTCATGGTGGTGCACCCGTCGGTGCCGGCCAAGACCGTGCAGGAGTTCGTCGCGCTGGCGCGTGCCGGCAGCCGGCCGCTGAGCCTGTCGACCGGCAGCAGCATGATCGAACTGATCGGGGAGACCTTCAAGACGGCCATCGGCGCGCCCAAGATGGTCAGCGCCCCGTACAAGGGCACGGGTCCCCAGTTGCAGGCCGTGGTGGCCGGCGAGGTGGACATGACCATCGATCCGTTCAACGGCATGCAGATGATCCGGGCCGGCAAGCTGCGCCCGCTGGCGGTGCTGGCGTCCAAGCGTTCGCCGGCCCTGCCCGACGTGCCGACCATGCAGGAGGCGGGCATTCCCGGCATGAGCTTCAACTCCTGGGCCGGCCTGCTGGCGCCGGCCGGCACGCCCAGGGAGATCATCGTGCGGCTGAACCAGGAAGTGAGCCGCATCGTCGCTTCCCCCGAGATCAAGGAACGGCTGGCGGCGATCGACTATGAGGCGGTCGGCAGCACGCCGGAACAGTTCGCCGCCATCATCGCCGACGACAGCGCGCGCTGGGCGAAGCTGGTCAAGGATACGCACTACAAGGAAAGGATGGCGCAATGAACGCCAGGCCTGGAATGAGGAGACTGATGATGATCCGGACCAAGCTGCCTGGCCTGTGCGCCATCCTGCTGGCCTTCCTGTGCGCGGGCGCGCTGCCGCCGGCACGCGCAGCCGATGCCTATCCGAGCCGGCCGATCCGGCTGGTGGTGCCGTTCGCCGCGGGCAGCGGCACCGACGCGGTGGCCCGCATCACCGCCAGGGAACTGGGCGAGGCCTTGAAGGAGAACGTGGTGGTGGACAACCGCCCGGGCGCCAACGGCGCCATCGCGGCGGAACTGGTGGCACAGTCGGCGCCGGACGGCTACACGCTGTTCATGACCACCAACACCACCCATTCGGCCAATCCCTCGCTGATGAAGAAGCTGCTGTACGACCCGATCCGCGACTTCACGCCGGTGGCGCGCATGGGCAACCTGCCCTTCATGCTGGTGGTCAACCCCAAGCTGCCGGTCAAGACCGTGTCCGAGCTGATCGCCTGGTGCCGCGCCCACCCCGGCATGTCCTATGCCAGCGGCAACAGCACCGGCATCGTCGCCGGCGCCACGCTGGGCCGCATGGCCAGGCTCGACCTGCTGCACGTGCCCTACAAGAGCACGCCGCCGGCCATGACCGATGTGATCGCAGGGCAGGTGCCGATGATGTTCGTCGACGTGGCGGCCGGCATCGCCAACGTCAAGGCCGGCAAGCTGCGCGCGCTGGCGGTTACCACCGCGCAGCGCAGCCGGCTGCTGCCCGAGCTGCCGCCGCTGGCGGAGACGCCGGAACTCAAGGGGTTCGACATCACCTCGTGGAACGGCGTGTTCGGGCCGGCGCGGTTGCCGCCCGAGATCGTGGCGCGGCTAAACCGCGAGCTGTCGCGCATCGCGACGAGCAAGGAGGTGGCTCCGCGTTTCGAGGCACTGGGCTTCGAAGGATTCGGGCAGTCGCCCGGACAGTTCGCCGGCTTCGTCGCCGATGAGCTGGTCAAATGGACCAAACTGGTCAAGGACGCCGGCATCCAGCCGGAATGAGGCAGGCATGAATTTCGAAAGAACCCCGGAGCAGCGCGCCATCGTCGAGGCGGTGACGCAACTGTGCAGCGACTTCGGCCCCGAGTACTGGGCCGGGCAGGACCAGCGGCATGAGTTCCCGCACGCCTTCCACCAGGCCATGGCCAAGGCCGGCTGGCTGGGTATCGCCATGCCGGAAGCCTACGGTGGTGCCGGCCTCGGCATTACCGAGGCAGCCCTGATCATGCAGACGGTGTCGGCCTCGGGGGCAGGCTTCTCGGGCGCCTCGTCGATCCACATGAATGTGTTCGGGCTCAATCCGGTGGTGGTGTTCGGCACCGATGCGCAGAAGGAATCGGCATTGCCCCCGCTGATCGCGGGGCAGGACAAGGCGTGCTTCGCCGTGACCGAACCGGATGCCGGGCTCGATACCACGCACCTGAAGACGCAGGCGGTGCGCAGCGCCGACGGCTCGGCCTATCGCGTCGACGGCCGCAAGATCTGGATCTCCACCGCGCAGGTGGCCAACCGCATGCTGCTGCTGGCGCGCACCACGCCGCTGGAGCAGGTGAGCAAGCCGACCCAGGGCCTGAGCCTGTTCTACACCACGCTCGACCGCGCGCATATCGAAGTGCGCGAGATCGACAAGATGGGGCGCGGTGCGGTCGATTCCAACATGCTGTTCATCGACGGCCTGATGGTGCCGGCGGGTGACCGCATCGGCGAGGAGGGACGCGGCTTCGAGTACATCCTGCACGGCCTCAATCCGGAACGCATCCTGATTGCCGCCGAGGCCGTAGGGCTGGGCCGCGCTGCCCTGCAGGCAGCGACGCGCTACGCGCGGGAGCGCGTGGTGTTCGGGCGGCCGATCGGGCAGAACCAAGGCATCCAGCATCCGCTGGCGCAGGCCTGGATGGCGCTGGAAGCGGCCGACATGATGGTGTGGAAGGCCGCCTGGCTATACGACCAGGGACAGCCGTGTGGCGCCGAAGCCAACGCGGCCAAGTACCTGGCCGCGGAAGCCGCGCACCAGGCCTGCCAGACAGCGGTACTGACGCTGGGCGGCATGGGCTATGCGCGCGAGTACCACGTGGAGCGCTACCTGCGCGAATCGTATATCCCGCGTATCGCGCCGGTCAGCGCGCAACTCATCCTGTGCCACATCGCGGAGCGGGTGCTGGGCCTGCCCAAGTCCTACTGAGCTTCCGGCCGGCCCGGGCGCCGATGCTCGTGCTACTTGCCCAGCTCGTGCCCGACCACCCCGCCGACGACAGCACCGCCGACGGTACCGGCCGTGCTGCCGTGAGTCAGTTCGTGGCCTGCCACGCCACCCACCACCGCGCCGGTGGCCGTGCATCCACTCAGCGCCGCGACCAGCAGCGTGCCAGCTGCGAGCGCGCGCATCCATCGGGTCTTGTCCATGATCGGTCTCCTGCCCGCCGGCCGCCGCAATGGCAGCGACCGGTCCGGGCCTGATGAGGACCAGCATAGGCAGGGGCGGCGGTCCGCCGTGCCGGCGCCGCGCCGAAATGCGTGTAGGACCAGGACGACAGCGGCGCGGCGGTGCGGCGCCTCAGTCGCGCAGGCGCTTGATCAGCGAGGAGGTATCGGCACGGCCGCAGCCGCGCGTCTGCAGCTCAGCGTAGAACTGGTCGACCAGCGCCGTGACCGGCAGGGTGGCGCCATTGCGGCGCGCCTCGTCCAGGCACAGGCCCAGGTCCTTGCGCATCCAGTCGACCGCGAAGCCGAAGTCGAACTTGTCTTCCACCATGGTGGGGCCGCGGTTCTCGAGCTGCCACGAACCGGCCGCGCCCTTGCTGATCACGTCCAGCACGACCGGCATGTCGAGGCCGGCGCGCTGGCCGAAGGCGATCGCTTCGGACAGGCCTTGCAGCAGTCCTGCGATGCAGATCTGGTTGACCATCTTGGCGAGCTGGCCCGCCCCGGGGCCGCCGATGCGGGTCACGGCGCGCGCATAGGCCGAGATCACGGGTTCGATGCGCGCAAAGGCTGCCTCGTCGGCACCGCACATGATGGTGAGCACGCCTTTCTGCGCGCCGACTTCGCCCCCGGAGACCGGAGCATCGACGAATTGCAGGCCGCGCGCGGTGGCTGCCGCGTGCAGCTCGCGCGCGACATTGGCGCTGGCGGTGGTGTGATCGACGAAGACGCAGCCGGCCGGCGCGGTGCTATAGGCGCCATCAGCGCCCGCCAGCACGGCGCGCAGGTCGTCGTCGTTGCCGACGCAGGAGCAGACCACGTCGGCATCGCGCGCGGCTTCGGCGGGCGTGGCGGCGGCCTTGCCGCCATACTCGGCTGCCCAGCGCTGTGCCTTGGCGGCGGTGCGGTTGTAGACGGTGACTTCGTGGCCCTTGGCCACGAGGTGGCCGGCCATGGGGTAGCCCATGACACCGAGACCGAGGAATGCGACACGCATGACGACTGCTCCCTGACTGGAAAAGCTCGATTCTACGTGAGCGGCCGGCGCGCGTTGGCCGGCCACGCATGGGCATGAACGGGTCGCCGGCGTCAAGGCGCCTCAGCCAGCGCCAGGCCGGCCACGGGTCGACCTCGGGCGGCCGCGCCGGGCCAGTCAAGGCATGAAGGCAGTGCTGCGTGAACCGCGAAGGGGCCGTACCCACTGTGACACCGTGACCTCGGGGCCGGCATGGCGCAAGGGCCGCCGCCCCCTTGCGGAGACGGCGGCCCTTGCTGCGAGCGTCGCGGGAAAGCGTCCGTCCAGGGCGGCCGGGCGCGCAGACGCCCGGGAAGTCAGGGAAGCCGGCCGCTCAAGCGCCGTCGGAGAAGGCATCACGCCGGGCATTGACCTGGTGATTGCCGTCCGAGTATGGGTCGCGGGCACCTTGCACGCGGCGCGCTTCGCCGGTGTAGGCATGGCTGCTGCTGGCGGCAGCGCCATCGGTGTACGGGTCGACGGCGCGGGGAGCGGCGTTGGCGAGGCCGGCGGCAGCGGCCAGCGAGGTGGCCAGAACTGTGCCGAGCAGGGCTTGCTTGAACGTGCGCATGGCGTTTCTCCTGAGATTTGGCAACCGGAAGCGGTTACCGATGGAGGAAGTCTACGCAGCGCTCGCCCACCGCAACATGACTGGAAAATGACAAAGCTGCAATGCACCACGGCGGCCGGCAGCGGCGGCCGGCACAAGGCTCGCGCGGCGCCAGCCCCTATGCCGGCCGTGGTGCGGATGCCACCAGCATGGCGTCCGCGCCAGGATGACCAGGGCGTGCGCAAGTGAGCTACATGTGGCTTCGAGCCGGCTCCACGCATGCTACGATTCGCACGCGAACCAATCCCGCTCCGCGACGGCGCCACGACGGCTCCAGCCGGTGCCGCGCGCCGGAACGGCTCCCTCACTGAAGACATGGAACATCGGCTCGTCTATCTGTTGAATGTCGGCCAGCGGCGCCTGCATCGCTGGACCCAGGCCCGTACCTCGGCGGGCGGTGTAACGGCGGCGCAGGCTGGCTTGCTCTTCTTCCTCGGCAAGCAGAACGGTGCCTTGATGAGCGAAGCCGCCGCGGCGCTCGATCTCGGGGCGCCCGGCATGAGCGGCCTGGCGGAGCGCTCGGAGCGTGCCGGACTGGTCGAGCGGCGCGCCGACACCACGGACCGGCGCGCTGCCCGGCTGTGGCTGACCGACGCCGGCCGGGCGGCACTGAAGCGCTCCAAGGCGGGCCTGACGGAGTTGAACGCGCGCCTGACCGACGGCTTCTCCGAGGCCGAGATCGACGTAGTGGCGCGCTGGCTTGCCAGCCTGCAGGAGAAGTTCCCGGCCTCCGACGACGATCTCGCCTAGCCGGCCGCGCCGGCTAACGTTGCGCCAGGCGCTTGAAATCGGGCCGGCGCTTCTCGGCGAAGGCCTGGAAGGCTTCCCTCGCCTCGGGGCTGGCCAGCCGCTGGGCGAAGGCCGCGCCCTCCGCTTCGATCTGCGCCACCAGCTTGCCGGCATCGCGCATCAGGCGCTTCATCGCGCCCAGCGCGCCCTGCGGCTTGGCGGCGAGCGCGTCCGCGACGCGGCGGGCCTCGCTGCGCAGGGTAGCCGCCGGCACGATCCGGTTGGCGATGCCCCAGGCAAGTGCCGAAGTGGCGGGCAGGGGCTCGCCGAGCGCAAACATTTCGAAGGCCCGCGCGTGGCCGATGCGCTGGGGCAGCAGCAGGCTGGACGCCGCCTCGGGTACCAGCGCGAGATTGATGAAAGGGGTCGTCAATTCGGCGCCCTCGGCCAGCAGCACGTAGTCGCAATGGAGCAGCATCGTGGTACCGATACCGACCGCCTTGCCCTGGACCGCTGCCACGATCGGTACCAGCGCGTTGGACAGGCTGTGCAGGAAGCGCGCGACATGGCGTTCCTCCGGCCCTTTGCCAACGGCCTGTGCGGCGAATTCCGCCATATCGTTGCCCGCGGTGAAGAGGTCACCGTCGCCCTGGATCAGCACGACGCGGACTTCGGCATCGGTGGCGGCACCCGCGATGGCGTCGGCCAGCGCGCCATACATCTCGTTGGTCAAGGCATTCTTCTTTGCGGGGCGGGCAAGCGTGAGAGTCAGCACGCCTTCGGTGAGGTCGATATCGAGGTCGGTATGCATGGAGGTGTCTCCGGGTTAGCGATGTATTTCGCATGCGAAGTATAAATGTTTCGCGCGCGAAGTAAACCGGCGGATCCAGTTGATTCCCCCTCGGGTGATGCGGACGCCACGCTTCGCGGGCGGCCAGATGCAACAGCGTCGCCGCGAGTCGCGCAGGACAGGAATCGCCGCGCCCCTTGTCTTTCCCCGGATGCGCTTGCGCGCGCTGCGTGGCGCCATCGGAAAAGCAGTTGAAATCAGGGACTTGGCGTCTTCGCCGCAGCAAGGCCGAAGCACCCCTGCCCGCGCCCGCGGACCCTTCCTGCACCGGCGGCAACAAGAGTACGGGCAATTCCGCATCGTATGACGGCTGTCTACCTGTAGAATCCCCGCCATGGGGCGGTCGCCGGTCTGGCCGCTCCCTCACGTTCGCCCGCGCGGCGCGTCAGTCCGCGGGCTTCTCGGCTATATCAATGTCAGAGTTTGAAACTGCCAGGCTCGCAGCGGCAGCATGGGTGCGCGAGCAGATGGATCGCCATGGCTTGACGCTGGAGGATCTCGTCGAAGCAGGGTGTTTCCCCGGCAGCGTCGCCACGGCGGAGGCTGAGGCGCCGCCGCCGGTCCCGGCGTCCGCCCCGATGGCGCTTTACCGCAACGCCCTGGGCCAGTCCTGGGACGGCACCGGTGAATACCCCGATTGGTTGCAGCGCGCCGTCAATGCCGGCCAGTCCATCGAGCATTTCCGCGTCGCATAGCCCGGCCATGCGCTTCTTCCGCTGAGTCGGCAAGGCTGCCCAGCCTCCTTGAATGCGGCACCGCACCTTGTGGGCCGTCGTCCGTCGCTGCTCTAATGGCACGATGCCCGCGCCGGCCGCAGGCCGTCGCCGGGTGCTTTCCTTGGGAATCCCGGCAGCACGGAGGAGGCAATCATGGTGTTCACGACCCTGAAGCTGGAGGTGGAAGACCGCCTGGCGTTCATTACGCTGAACCGGCCCGAGCGGCTCAATGCCATCGATGCCGCCATGCCCGGCGAGATCGCGCAGGCGGTGGCCGCGGCCAATGACGACGAGCGCGTGCACGTGATCGTGCTGCAAGGCGCCGGCAAGGCATTCTGCGCGGGCTATGACCTCAAGGATTTCGCGGAAGGTGACCGCGAGCGCCGCTATACGCAGCCCATGCCATGGGACCCGATGCGCGACTATCGCCTGATGCGGGCCAATACCGACCACTTTTTCAGCCTGTGGCGCTCCTACAAACCGACCCTCTGCAAGGTCCATGGCTACGCCGTGGCCGGCGGCTCGGACATCGCGCTATGCGCCGACCTGCTGGTGATGGCCGAGGATGCCCGTATCGGCTATATGCCGGCGCGCGTCTGGGGATGCCCGACCACGGCGATGTGGGTATACCGCATCGGCGCGGAGAAAGCCAAGCGCATGCTGTTCACCGGCGACGTCATCGATGGCCGCACCGCGCAGTCCTGGGGCCTGGCACATGAGGCGGTGCCGGCCGCCGAACTCGACGGGGCCGTGCGCCGGCTGGCGGAGCGCATCGCCGCGGTGCCGAAGAACCAGTTGATGATGCAGAAGCTGATGATCAACCAGGCCTACGAGAACATGGGCCTGCACAGCACGCAGACGCTGGCCAACCTGTTCGACGGCATCGCGCGGCATTCCCCCGAGGGCATGTGGTTCAAGGGTTATGCCGAGCGCTATGGCTTCGCCGCCGCGGCCGAGTGGCGCGATTCCGGCCGGCCGATTCCCGAGCCTATGCCGGGCGCCGACCTCGATCCGCTGATGCCGCCGCCCGAGGCCGGCGCGCGTTCGCGCTGGTCGTCCAAGGACGGCGGGGACGTGTAAGTATGGCGAAGGAATGGTGCCGGTCCATGGCCGGGCAGGCGCTCAATTTTCGCCCGGCGGAACCGTAGAAGGTGGGAGAGCCGTCCCGGCGTGTCCCCAAACCTTCTCGGAGATCAGCGGATGTCCAGTATTCCCCTCATTCAACCCCAGGTGGCGGCGCAGGCCGGCGCCTCGGCCAAGGCGCAGTCACCCGTCAGCGGCGACACCTCGGCCGCGGCCACCTCCCAAGGCGCAACGGCGCCACCGGCTGTGGGACAGGCTGGTGCCGGGGCCGCCGGTGGCAGCGGTTCCAGCACGGGCAGTTCTACGACCGAGGCGCAACTGAGGAAGCAGATCGCCCAATTGCAGAAGCAATTGCAGGAAGAGGAGACCCGACTGCAGGCGCTGCAGGCAAGCAAGATGGACGACAAGGCGAAGGCGGCGGCGGTGTCCGCGCTGCAGACCGAGATCGCTTCCACGTCCGCGGCACTGCAGTCTGCGATGGCGGCACTGGCCCAGTTGCTGAATGCCTCCGGCTCCAGTGCCAGCGGGGCCCTCTTGTCGACCACGGCCTGATCCCGCCGACCGCCAGGGCGCGGGCTCGATGGCGGTGACGGTCAGCAGGCCATCCCGCCGCTCGACGGCGAAGCGGGCCATGTCGCCTGCCTTGGCGGCATTGATCCAGGCGGGATCGGCGACCTGGAACACCATCGTTCTGGCCTCCATGTCGAGCTTGGCGAGGGCCATGCTCGATGGTCGGCGTGTCCATGTGGATGCGCTTGCGGTCGTCCTCCACGGATTCGATACGTGGGACCAGGGGTCTGGCCGGCGTTGTCCCACGGATGCGCCTTCATGCCCGGCGCGAACTCGCGCTCGACCGGCTCGGCCACCAGATGGGATTCGCTCCAGCCGTTGCGCATGCGACAAGGCAGGCGTCGTCACCGGTCCCGGGCGGGGCGCCACTGAGTGCGCAGAGGCCGCGGAGGCTGCAGCCGCCGTGGGGTCGGAGCCCTAGCGCGGGAGCGGTGCCTTGCCGGCGTCGGCGGCGCCGTCCGGCGCAGCCTTGGCGGCTTTGTGGCAGTGCGGCGCGGTGCCCGCATCATGCGCGCTGGTCAGGCTGGCGCGCGTTTCCATCAGGACGGCGGCGTGATGCGACGCCATCGACACGCCCACCCCGGCCTCCTGCGCGGCGGTGCCGACCATCATGACCGCCGCCGCGCCCTGGAAGGGAAGCGCGAACACGGCGAGACACAACAGGAAGCAGCGCAGCAAGCGTTTCATCGACGGGGATTGGTCAGGCGACTGGAGGCGTACCGCGCCGGCAATCGGAGGCCGGCATCGGCCGCATTGGGTTGCATCGGCCGCATTGTTCGCATCAACCGCAAAGACCGTGGCGCGAACCAAACCGTATCAAATGCGGTCAATTGGCCATTATACCGGTTTTTCTTGCGTCATTTTGCTGACATCAGCATGACAAAGCTGCAATGTTCGCTTCCGCAAGGCCTGGCTGCGGTAGCGTATCGCCACCGGACCATCGCTGCGGAAAGCCGAGGCCAGAGGCGCCCGCCGTGCGGCGGGCGTGAACCAAGAGTGAGACCATGCGCGTCCTGATTGTGGAAGACGAGCCGAAGGCGGGTGACTACCTGCTCAAGGGGCTGACCGAGTCCGGCTTCGTGGCCGACCTTGCCCGCGACGGCATCGACGGCCTCGCCCATGCGCGCGGGCAGGCCTATGACCTGATCGTGCTGGACGTGATGCTGCCAGGGCTGGACGGCTGGCAGGTGCTGCGTGAATTGCGCCGCGACCGCGATACCCCGGTACTGTTCCTGACCGCGCGCGATACGCTGCCGGACCGGCTCAAGGGGCTCGAGCTCGGGGCCGACGATTACATGATCAAGCCCTTCTCCTTCGCCGAGCTGGTGATGCGGATCCGCACCATCCTGCGGCGTGGCCCGCTGCGCGAGAGCGAGCTGATCGAAGTGGCCGACCTGCAGATCGATACCGTGCGCCGCCGTGTCACCCGCGCCGGGCAGAAAGTGGAACTCACCTCGAAGGAGTTCGCGCTGCTGCAGCTGCTGGCGCGCCGGCGCGGCGAAGTGCTGTCGCGCTCGCTGATCGCTTCCCAGGTCTGGGACATGAACTTCGACAGCAACACCAATGTGGTCGACGTGTCGATCCGCCGCCTGCGCGCCAAGGTCGACGAGCCGTTCGAGCAGAAGCTGATCCACACGCGGCGTGGCATGGGCTATGTGCTGGACGAGGAGGGCTTGTCGTGAGCGGCGCAGGCGAGCCGGACCAACCCGCGCCGCTGCGGCAGGTGGCGGCGGCCGGCCTGCGGCGGCGGCTGCACCAATCGTTGACGGTCCGCCTGGCGCTGGCCTATGGTCTCGCCACCGTGGCCATCCTGGTCGGTGTCGGCACCTACCTGACACGCGGCCTGGCCGCGCAGCTCGAGGAGCGCGACGAAGGCGATCTGATCGGCGAGGTGCTGGTGGTGCGCCACCTGTTGCGCGAGGTGGGCTCCGTGGACGAGGTGCGCCAGGACTCCCATCGTTTCTCCGACCTGGCCCTGGGCCACGAAGGCCTGATCCTGATGGTGCGCACGCGCCAGGGGGAAACGCTGATCAACTGCAATCCGCGCCACGAACAGGTGCCGCCGCTGCGCGTGCTGCCCGCCGAGGCGACCCCTGAACGCGAGGACCTGCAGGTCTGGCATCCTCGCAACGGCGTGGCGTCCAGCGGCATCGCGGCGCTGGGCCGGATCGGCGACAGCGATGAGGCGGTCGAGATCGTGGTGGCGCGCGACGCGGGCTACCGCGCCGTGCTGATGGGTGCCTACCAGCGCCGCATGCTGTGGGCCACGCTATGCGGGGCGGGCGTGGCGGCCGGCCTCGGCTGGCTG
Source organism: Cupriavidus malaysiensis (assembly GCF_001854325.1). NCBI lineage: Bacteria > Pseudomonadati > Pseudomonadota > Betaproteobacteria > Burkholderiales > Burkholderiaceae > Cupriavidus > Cupriavidus malaysiensis. The sequence goes on along the minus strand of NZ_CP017755.1, from coordinate 1,828,983 downwards.
CTGGCGTGCCGTGGCCTGCGGCCGCTGCGCCGCATGGCCAAGGAGGCGTCGGCCGTCACCACCAGCCGGCTGGCGACGCGCCTCGACACCGGCCGCGCCCCGGCCGAGCTGCGCGACCTGGCCGATGCGTTCAACGGCATGCTGGCAAGGCTGCAGGACAGCTTCTCCCGTCTGTCCGAATTCTCGGCCGACCTGGCCCACGATTTCCGCACACCCATCAGCAACCTGATCGGCCAGACCCAGGTCACGCTGGCGCAGCCGCGTGCGCAGCAGGAATACGAGATGCTGCTCGAGTCGAACCTGGAGGAGTATGAGCGCCTCGCGCGCATGATCGAGAACATGCTGTTCCTGGCTCGCGCCGACCATGCGCAAGTCGCGCTGGACCTGCGCCCGCTCGACGCCCGCGCGGAAATGGAGAAGGTGGTGGACTACTTCGAGGCGGTGGCCGCCGAACGCGACCTGGCGCTGGAGCTGGCCGGCAGCGGTACCGTGCGTGCCGACCAGACGCTGTTGCGGCGGGCCGTGACCAACCTGGTCGAGAATGCCTTGCGCCACTCGCCGGCCGGCAGCCGGGTCGGCATCGAGGTGGCGAGCGCTGACCAGGCGACCCGCATCCGCGTGACCAACGGCGGCGCGGGCATCTCGCCGCAGACCTTGCCGCACGTGTTCGGCCGCTTCTACCGGGGCGACCCGGCGCGCAGCAACTCGGCGGGCTCCACCGGGCTGGGGCTGGCCATCGTCGACAGCATCATGCGGTTGCACGGCGGCACCGTGACGGCCTCCAGCAGCGCGGGCGAGACCGTGCTCGAACTGATGTTTCCCTACGGGGCCGGCGCTCAGGCCCCACGCGGCGGCGCCTGAGCGCCTGGCCGGCTGCCGCCCTCAGGGGTGGAAAGTGTCGGTCCGCTGGTGGCGCAGCATGCGCGCGCACATCATGGGGAGCGCCTGCACTGTGGTCCATGGCTCACCCGCCTGCAAGGACGGCGCGGGCGCGGCGCAGCACGCTGGCACGCTGGCACGCGATGGCCGTCCGATCTCTCGATTTGATTCTTCGAGTATTCCTGCAAGGCTGAAATCCGCTTGCAATCAAAAGTTACCGGAAATACCAGGGCCAGGCGGGGATGCCGCGCGCCCGCAACCCGGCGGCGTCATAATGCCTTCACCGGCAGTCAGCCGGACCCACGACAGGAGAGACGCGATGCAGGTACAACCTTATCTGACCTTCGGCGGCCGCTGCGAAGAGGCAATGACGTTCTACGGCGCGGTGCTCGGCGCCAGCGTGACGTTCATGATGCGCCAGAAGGAAGCCCCGGCCGGCGGGCCGCCGGTGCCGCCGGGGTGGGAAGAGAAAATCATGCATGCCAACCTCCAGGTCGGCAGCAGCCAGATCATGGCCTCGGACGGCATGCCCGGCCAGCCGGTCTCCTTTGCCGGCTTCAGCCTGTCGCTCGATCCGGCCTCGGTCGAGGAGGCGCAGCGCCTGTGCGCGGCGCTGGCGGACGGCGGCACCGTGCTGATGCCGGTGCAGAAGACCTTCTGGGCCGAAGGCTTCGGCATGGTGCGCGATCGCTTCGGCGTATCGTGGATGCTGAACGTCGTGCCCTGAAGCCCGAACGCCGGGCCGGCCCGGCCGCACGATAGCCGCCGGGCCGGGCTGGCGTCATCCGGCGGCAGGCAGCTCGCCGTCGGCGTGCGGGGTGCTCGCCACGGACGCCGATGGCGCGGTGTCGCGCCGGTGCGCGAGCCGGTACAGTACCGGCAGCACCAGCAGGGTCAGGGCCGTCGAGGACAGGATGCCGCCGATCACCACGGTGGCCAGCGGACGCTGCACCTCCGCGCCGGTGCCGGTGGCGATCGCCATCGGGACGAAGCCGAGCGAGGCCACCAGCGCGGTCATCAGCACGGGCCGCAGCCGCGTCAGTGCACCGTCGCGCACCGCCTCGTCCAGCCCCAGGCCCTGCTCGCGCAGCCCGCGCACGAAGGACAGCATCACCAGGCCGTTGAGCACCGCGACGCCCGACAGCGCGATGAAACCAACCGCCGCCGAGATCGACAGCGGGATGCCGCGCAGCCACAGGGCCAGGATGCCACCGCTCAGGGCGAAGGGGATGCCGGTGAAGACCAGCAGGCCGTCCTTGAGCTTGCCGAACATGCTGAACAGCAGCAGCAAGACCAGCAGCAGCGCGACCGGTACCACCACCTGCAGGCGGGCGGTGGCGGACTGCAGTTGCTCGAAGGTGCCGCCCCAGGTGATCCAGTAGCCGGTCGGCACCTTGACCTGCTGGTCCAGCGCGGCCATGGCCTGCGCCACGAAGCCGCCGACATCGCGCCCGCGCACATTGGCGCTGATCACGATGCGGCGCTTGCCGTTCTCGCGCGAGACCTGGTTGGGTCCCGGCGCCAGCTCCAGCGTCGCCAGTTCGCCCAGCGGAATGTAGCTGGCGCGCGGCAGCCCCGCAGCCGCTTCGCCGGCCTTGGGCAGCGGGATCGGCAGGCGGCGCAGCGCCTCGACATCGGCGCGGATCCCTTCGGGCAGCCGCACGCCGATATTGAAGCGCCGGTCGCCCTGGTACAGGATGCCGGCATCGCGCCCGCCGATGGCGATGGCCACGGTATCCTGCACATCGGCCATGTTCAGGCCATAGCGTGCCGCCTTGGCACGGTCCACTTCGACTGTCAGCACCGGCAGGCCGCTGGTCTGCTCCACCTTCACCTCGCTGGCGCCCGGGATCCTGCCCAGCACGGCGGCGATCTTCTGCGCGGTATCTTCCAGCACGCCGTTGTCGTCGCCGAACAGCTTGACGGCGACGTCGCTGCGCACCCCGGAGATCAACTCGTTGAAACGCAGCTGGATCGGCTGCGAGAACTCGAAGCGGTTGCCCGGCAGCGTCTCCAGTTCGGCCTGCATCTGCTCGAGCAGCAGGGCGCGCGGCTTGGACGGTTCCGGCCATTGCGCACGCGGCCTGAGCATGACGTAGCCGTCGGAGGCGTTGGGCGGCATCGGATCCGACGCAATCTCGGCGGTGCCGGTGCGGGCGAACACGCGTTCGATCTCGGGGAACTTCGCCTTCAGCCGCGTTTCGATCTGCTGCTGCATGGCGATCGACTGGCTCAGGCTGGTGCCGGGAATGCGCAAGGCCTGCACGGCGAAGTCGCCTTCGTCGAGGCTGGGGATGAACTCGCTGCCCAGGCGCGTGGCGGTCAGGCCGGCCAGCAGCACGGCGGCGCCGGCGAAGGCCAGCACGACCGGCGTGTTGGCCAGGGTCCAGGCCAGCAGCGGCGCATAAAGGCGGCGTGCGCCCGCCATCAGGCGGTTCTCGCTCTCCGCCACGCGCTCGCCGATGAAGAGCGCCACGGCCGCCGGCACGAAGGTCACCGACAGCACCATCGCCCCCAGCAGCGCCAGCACCACCGTGAGCGCCATCGGGTGGAACATCTTGCCCTCGACACCGGTCAGCGCCAGGATCGGCAGGTAGACGATCATGATGATCAGCTGGCCGTAGATCAGCGCACGGCGCGCCTCGCGCGAGGCGGCGAAGACTTCCTGGAAGCGCTCGGCCGGTGTCAGCGGCCGGCCGCGTTCCTGCTGGGCGTGGGCCAGGCGGCGCACGCAGTTCTCCACGATCACCACGGCGCCGTCGACGATGATGCCGAAGTCCAGCGCGCCCAGGCTCATCAGGTTGGCACTGATCTTGTAGGCTGCCATGCCGGTGAAGGTGAACAGCATCGACAGCGGGATCACCAGCGCCGTGATCAGCGCGGCACGCAGGTTGCCGAGGAAGAGGAAGAGGATAGCCACCACCAGGGCAGCGCCCTCCAGCAGGTTCTTCTTCACCGTGGCGATCGCCTTGTCGACCAGCACGGTACGGTCATAGACCGTCACCGCCCGCACGCCCGGCGGCAATGTGCGGTTGATGGCGGCCATGCGGGCGTCGACCGCGCGCGACACGGTGCGGCTGTTCTCGCCGATCAGCATGAAGACCGTACCCAGCACCACTTCGCGGCCGTTGTCGGTGGCCGCGCCGGTGCGCAGTTCGCGGCCGAGGCCGACTTCGGCCACGTCGCGGATGCGGATCGGCTGCCCCTGGGCGGTGCCGACGATGACGTCGCGGATGTCTTCCAGCGACTTGACCTGGCCGGGCGCGCGCACCAGGTACTGCTCGCCGCGCCGCTCGATGTAGCCCGCGCCCACGTTGGCGTTGTTGCGCTCCAGCGCCTGCACCACGTCCTGCAGGCTCAGGCCGTAGGCGCCCAGGCGTTCGGGGCTGGGGGCGATCAGGTACTCCTTGGCGAAGCCGCCGATGGTGTTGATCTCGGTCACGCCGCGCACGGTGCGCAACTGCGGCTTGATGACCCAGTCCTGGATCTCGCGCAGGTCGGCCGGCGTGTAGGGCGTGCCGTCCGGCTTGCGCGCGCCGGGCTCGGCCTCCACGGTCCACAGGTAGATCTCGCCCAGGCCGGTCGAGATCGGCCCCATCTGCGGCACCACCCCCGGCGGCAGCTGCACCAGGGCCTCCTGCAGCCGCTGGTTGACCAGCTGGCGCGCGAAGTAGATGTCGGTGCCGTCCCGGAAGATCACTGTGACCTGCGAGAGCCCGTAGCGCGACAGGGAGCGCGTCTGCTCCAGGCCGGGCAGGCCGGCCATGGCGGTCTCGATCGGGTAGGTGACGCGCTGCTCGGTCTCCAGCGGCGAATAGCCGGCGGCGCTGCTGTTGATCTGCACCTGGACATTGGTGATGTCGGGCACGGCATCGATGGGCAGGCGCGTGTAGCTATAGAGGCCCAGCGCCGCCACGCCGAGCACGGCGAGCATGACCAGCCAGCGCTGCGCGATGGCGAAGCGTATCAGTCGTTCGAACATATCGCTCTCCGGTTCAGTGCGCGTGCTCGGCACCGGCCTTGCCCATCTCGGCCTTCAGCACGAAGCTGTTGCCGGCCACGTAGCGCCAGCCCGGCTTGAGGCCGGAGACGATTTCCACGCGCTTGCCGTCGCTGCGGCCGGTCTGCACCGGCTGCGCGAGGAAGCCGCCCGGCACGGCGACGAACACGCGCGCCTGTCCGCCGTCGGTCTGCAGCGCCTCGGCATCGATGGCGACCGGGACCTCGGTCTCGCTGCGCGTCACGCTGACCGTGACGAACAGTCCCGGGCGCCAGGCCATCTCGGGATTGGGCAGGGTGACGCGGGCGGTGGCCGTGCGGGTCTGCTGGCCGAGCAGCGCCCCCACGTAGGACACAAGGCCCTCGGCCTTGCCGTCGAAGGCGGTCGAGGCGATCTTGACCTTTTCATTCATGCGCACGCTGTCCAGGTCCTTGGGCGCGATCAAGAACTCGGCCCACACCGTGGACAGGTCAGAGACCGTGAAGACATTGGCGTCGGCGGCTACCGCCTCGCCCAGCGAGAGGTGCTTCTCGACGATGACGCCGTCGAACGGGGCGCGCAGCTCGAAGCGGTTGAGCGCGCTGCCGCTGCGCGCCGCGCCGATGGCGTCGAGCTTCTGCGCGGCGTTGCTGGCGGCGATCTCGGCTTCCTGCAGGGCGGTACGGGCGGCGAGGAAATCCTGCTCGGCCGAGATGCGGTCCTGCCACAGCGTCTTCTCGCGCGCATAGGTGGTGCGTGCGAGTTCGAGGCGGCGCTGGGCGGCCAGCCACTCGCTACGCTGGTCCGACAGCGCCGTGCTGGCGATCACCGCGAGCAGCTCGCCTTTCTTCACGCGCTGGCCGAGATTGGCCGGCACCGCCTCCGCCACGCCGGCGAGGCGAGGCACCACGTGGGCGGTGCGATCCTCGTTGAAGCGGATTTCGCCGGGGAACTGGGCGCTGTCCTCGACGCGCGCGGGGCCGGCGGTGCGCAGCGTGAGCGCCGCCGACTGGATCTGCTCCGGCGTCATTTCCACCAGGCCCTCCTCGCTGCGCAGGCGCACCGTCGCGGCCTTGGCCCGGCCGGGTACCGCCAGGTCGAGGCGGATTTCGAAGGCATGCGGTTCCGCCACGGCCGTGGTGCTGACCAGGCCGTCCTTGGCGGCGCGGAAGGCGAGTGCTTCGCTTTCACCGGTCGGGCGCTGCACGATGCCTTGCAAGGTCACGCCCGCCGGCGCCAACGGCTTGCCCGCGGCCGTGGCCCACACGCGCAGGCGCGGTTCGCCGCCGTCTTCGGCCAGCAGGACCTCGAGCGTGTAGTCGCCATCGACGTAGCGCTTGCCGCCGTTGGGGCCGGTATCGGCCTTGGCGGCCCCGGCCTCGGCTGCATGCGCATGCCCGGCCTCGCCGTCGGCATGGGCGTCGGCACCGTCGCCGCTCAGCAGCAGGCCGCCGGCGGCCAGCGCGGCCGCTGCGGCGATGGCCGCGATCATCATCTTCTGTTGTCGGGTGATTGCCATGGATGAGATGTCCTGTGATGCGGCTTCAGCGGCCGAGAATGCCGTCGATGGCGGCGGCGGCCTGGTAGGCGCCGGCCAGCACGCCGAGGTAGCGGATGCGCGCCTGGAACAGCGTGCGCTGGGCATCGAGCACGTCCAGGTAGGTGAACTTGCCGGCCTCGAAGCCGCGCCGGGCGGCGCCATACGCCTGCTGCGCGCCCGGCAGCACGGTCGCGCGCAGCGTCTCGGCGGAAGTCCGCGCGACCGCCAGGCGGCTGGCCGCCTGGCGCAGTTCGGTGTCGAGCCGGACCCGCGTGGCACGGTACTCGTCCGCCGCCTTGTCGGCCTGCCGCAGCGCCGTGTAGAGGCGCCCCTGGTTGCGGTCGAACAGCGGCAGCGGCAAGGAGATGCCCAGCACCGGATAGGCGCCGCGACCGCTGCCGTTGTCGCGCTTGGCGCCGAGGCTCACCGTCAGGTCCGGGTACTGGCGGCTGCGTTCGACCTCGATCTCGGCCTGGCGGCGCTCCATCTCGCGCCGGCTGGCCAGCAGGGCCGGCGCGGCGTCGAGTCCGCCCGCCAGCGAGACGTCGGCCGGGGCGGCGGGTACGGTCTGCAGGTCGCCGCCCGCTTCGCCGAAGCCGGGCACGGGGCTACCCCACAGGCTGGACAGCGCCTGGCGCGCCTGTGCCAGGCCGGCCGTCGCCTCGGACAGTTCCAGTTCGGCATTGGCCTGCTCGACGCGCGCCTTGGTTTCCTCCAGCGGGGCGATCTTGCCGGCGGCGACGCGGCGCGCGGCGGCCTGCATGCCTTCGGCGGCGATCCCCAGCGTGCCGCGCGCAAGCGTGACGCGCTCCTGGGCGATCAAGAGTTCAAAGAAGGCGGCACTGACGGCCGCGCGCAAGCTGGCTTGCGTGCCCGCAAGTTGCGCCAGGGCAAGCTCGCGTGCCTTCTGCGCAGCGTCGACGCGTGCCGCGCGCTTGCCACCCAGTTCGATCGGCAGGTTGAGCTGCCCGGTGAGGGTGCGCGACGCTTCGCGCGTGTCCTCCATCTGCACGGCCACTTCGGGGTTGGGCAACAGGCCGGCCTGGAGCACGCCGCCATCGCTGGCGGCCACCTCATGGCGAGCGGCGCGCAGTGTGTCGTTGTAGGCCACGGCCAGGGCCAGAGCGCTGTCGAGCGTCAGCACGCCGGTGGATTCCGCCGGCATGCCGGCTTCGGCTTGGCGCGAGGCCGGGATAGGAGGGGATGCCGCGGCGGCCGGCGAAGGCGGTGGCGGCAAGGGCAGGGCATCCTGGGCGGACGCCGCGGGGACGAGCATGGCTGCCGCCAGCCCGAGCGGGATCACGAGTGTTCTCATCGAATTGCACCGGTTTGGAAACGGGGAATTCGGCGAGACGAATCGGCGTCAGCAGGAAAGAGAGGTCGCGGTCGTCTCGCCGGCTAGGCGGGACGGGACCATTGGGGACGATCTGGTGCGCGCGCGGGCGCCGAGCGCCAGGTGGCCGCGAGCGGGTGGTATTGCAGCGTGGCGACGCCCGGCGCGGCCGACCAGTCGGTGGCGGGAACCAGTCCGTGCGAGCCGGCGAAATGGCACATGGCACAGTCGAGGTCGGGCAGCTTGGCGCCCTCGCCGTCGGCGTGGCCGGCGGTGGTCCGTTCCTGGTGCGCATGGCTGTGGTGGCCGAAATGCCGGCTCGACGCGGCCCCCTTCTCGTGCCCGCAATAGGCCGCGGCACCGGCCCAGGCGAGCTGGAGCGGCAGCAGCAAAGCGAGCAGGAGGATCAGGATGCGGCGCATGGCCGCGATTATAGCCATGGCCGGCGGCGGGTCGGAAGCCCCAGGCGTCTCGCGGCGCTTCCGCGCCATATATTAAGTTTGCGGCACATACAAACCTCGGTACGCGGTTTTTGTGATCCTTGAGGCTGAATTCTCTGCGCCGCAGACCGGATGCTTGACCCTGTAGTCGCTTCAGGGTCTTCAATAGCATCGAGCGCATCGAGCGCATGCAAAGCATCCAACGGATAAGAACCATGACCGATCAGGCACAGAACAAGCGGGAAGAACCGGGCTGCTGCGCCGGCAAGTGCCAGCCCCGGACGGCCGAGGCAAAGGGCGACGCCCCTCATCACGCACCCGGCCATGCGCATGGACAGGTCCAGCATGGGCACGCGTCCGGTGCTGGCAAGGCCTGCGGGCACGACCATGACGACCATGACGACCATGACGACCATGGTCATGTGCACGGCCACGACCATGAAGCCGGCCATGAGCCCCGCCACAGCCATGGCCACGAGCACGGCCACGAGCACGGCCACGAGCACACGCATGAGCACAGCCATGCCCACGGCGGCGATTGCTGCGCCGCCCCCGTCGCGCCCCGGGTAGCGCAGGCGGCGCCTCCCGGCACGCGCACGGTGCGCTACCGCATCGACGCCATGGACTGCCCGACCGAGGAAGCCCTGCTGCGCGACAAGCTGGCCGCGATGCCCGGGGTGGCGGCACTGGACTTCAACCTGATGCAGCGGGTGCTGACGGTTCATCACAAGCTGGCGTCGCTGGATTCCCTGGCGCGTGCCATCGAAAGCCTTGGCATGAAGCCGGAAGTGCTGGAAGCCGGCGTCGAGCCCGCGGCGGCGCCCGAGGCCGTGCGCAAGCCATGGTGGCCGCTCGCCCTGGCCGGCGTCGCCGCCCTGAGTGCCGAGCTCAGCGAGTGGGCCGGCCTTGCCGTGCCCTGGCTGCCGCTGGCCTTCGCGCTTGCCGCGATCGGCCTGGCCGGCCTGGACACGTACCGCAAGGGCTGGATCGCGCTGCGCCACGGCAAGCTCAACATCAACGCCTTGATGAGTATCGCCGTGACCGGCGCCATGCTGATCGGCCAGTGGCCCGAGGCTGCCATGGTGATGGTGTTGTTCGCCGTGGCCGAGCGTATCGAGGCGGCCTCGCTCGACCGCGCGCGCCAGGCCATCCGCGGCCTGATGGCGATGACGCCGGAGCAGGCCACCGTGCGCCAGGCCGACGGCGGCTGGCTGCAGGTCGAGGCACGCAGCGTGGCGGTCGGCGCCACGGTCCGCCTGCGCCCCGGCGAGCGCGTTCCGCTGGACGGCAAGGTCAGCCGCGGCCGCTCCACCATCGACCAGGCCCCGATCACCGGCGAAAGCGTGCCGGCGGAAAAAGGCGAGGGCGATGCCGTGTTCGCCGGCTCGATCAACCAGGCGGGCGAACTGGAATACGTCGTGACGGCGGTGGCCGCCGACTCGACGCTGGCACGCATCATCCACGCGGTCGAAGCCGCCCAGGCGAGCCGCGCGCCGACCCAGCGCTTCGTCGACCGCTTCGCCGCCGTCTACACGCCCGTGGTGTTCGCCGTGGCACTGCTGGTGGCGCTGGCGCCGCCCCTGCTGCTTGGCGGGGACTGGCTGGACTGGTGCTACAAGGCCCTGGTGCTGCTGGTGATCGCCTGCCCGTGCGCGCTGGTGATCTCGACGCCGGTCACGATCGTCAGCGGCCTGGCCGCCGCCGCACGCCAGGGCATCCTGGTCAAGGGCGGCGTCTACCTGGAGCAGGGCAAGGACCTGCGCTGGCTTGCGCTCGACAAGACCGGCACGCTCACGCACGGCAAGCCCGCGCAGACCGATTTCGCCGTGCTGGCCGGCGAGGAGACGCAGGTGCGGCGCATCGCGGCCAGCCTGGCGGCACGCTCGGACCACCCGGTCTCTCTCGCCGTGGCCCATGCCGCCGGTGCCGACGGCCTCGACCTGCTGGGCGTGGAAGCCTTCGAAGCCTTGCCCGGCCGCGGCACCCGCGGCACCGTTGCGGGCCGCCGCTATTGCCTGGGCAATCACCGGCTGGTGCATGAACTCGGCCTGTGCTCGCCCGCGCTGGAGGCCCGGCTCGAAGCGCTGGAGCGCCAGGGCAAGACCGTGGTCCTGCTGGCCCTGGAAGGCGCACCCGGCGCGGACCATGGTGTGCTGGCCCTGTTCGCCGTGGCGGACACGGTGCGCGAAAGCAGCCGGCAGGCGATCGCCGAATTGCATGCGCTGGGTGTCAAGACGCTGATGCTGTCGGGCGACAACCCGCACACGGCCGCCGCAATCGCTGCGCAGGTGGGCATCGACGAAGCACGCGGCGACCAGTTGCCGCAGGACAAGGCCGATGCGTTGGCCGCGCTGGCGGCGACGCTGGAAGGAGGGGCCGGCAAGACCGGCATGGTGGGCGACGGCATCAATGACGCACCGGCGCTCGCGCGCGCGGACATCGGTTTCGCCATGGGCGCGGCCGGTACCGATACCGCGATCGAGACCGCCGACGTGGCGCTGATGGACGACGACCTGCGCAAGGTGCCCGCCTTTATCCGCCTCTCGCGCCAGACCTCGCGCATCCTGTGGCAGAACATCGTGCTGGCGCTCGGCATCAAGGCCGTGTTCCTGGTGCTCACGGTGATGGGCGAGGGCACCATGTGGATGGCGGTGTTCGCCGACATGGGCGCCAGCCTGCTGGTCGTGTTCAACGGGCTGCGGCTGGCCAGGCAGCAGGAAGCGCGGGCGCCGCAAGGCGCCGCCCGGCCTGCCGGCGGCATCGCCGCCTGACGCGACGGGCGGGCCGCCCGCGGCGCCAGATCAGCGCTGTCTCAGCGCAGTTCGGACTCGGAAGGCTCCAGCACGCTGCGCAGCTTGCCCAGCACCCAGTTGACCCACGGCGTGGTGTGGCGGTAGTAATTCCAGGTCGGTACCTGCTGCGCCCCCAGGATGCGCTTGAACTCGTAGGCGGTGGCGCCGAGCTCCATGTCGCGGTAGCCCTCGCGCGCACCCACCTCGACCGCGCGGATGAACATGGCGAAGTACAGGCCGTGCTGGTCGCTCTTGTCGTAGTCGAGGCCGATATAGCGGTTGACCAGGCGGCCGTTGCGCCCGATCAGCTGGGTGAAGCCGATCAGTTCATCCTCGTGGAAGAACAGCAGGTACTTGCTGATCGGCGCGGTCCGGCGGAAATACTCCGGGGTGAGCTTTTCGAACTTCAGCTCGGCCTTGTTGTATGTGTTCAGGTAAAGCCTGTGCACCGCCTCCACCAGCTCAGGCGCGAGGCCGTCGCACTCTTCATAGCGCAGCGTGCTCGCCTTCTTCAGCTTTCGCTTGAGCAGGTTGCGCCGATCGCTCTTGAGCGCGCTGAAGTAGTCGGGCCGCAGCGGCAGCACCGGCACCGGCAGTCCGGCCGCTTGCACGAAACCCGCCACCGGCAGGCCGTCGCCGAAGCCCTTGTAGGCGAGCAGGCTGCCGCGCGTCGACAGCGTGGCATTGATCAGCGCGAGGATATCGCTCGAGACCTCGCCATGGATGCGGCCGAAGTCCGCCGTCGGGCTGCCGATGCAGGCCAGGTTGAACTTGATCCAGCTCAGGCTGCGCTTGAGCAGGCCCGCCGGCAGCAGCGTGTCCAGGCGGAAGTCCATGACGAAATACGGCGCCACGGTCACCAGGGTGTCGTGCCGGTAGACGGCAAAGTAGCCGAAGCGGAACCCCTCGATTTTTGCCCCTTGGAAGGCGGTATAGAAGTCATACCCCTCTGCCTGGTCGCGCAGGAATACCTCCGGCGGCGTATCCAGATCTTCAATGCGTAACATGCGCTGCAACCCCTATCGCCAGCCGTACGATGCGGCGGCGGACCCGTTCTTGTGATGGAAAACCCTCACAGTTAGCGTCACCAGGTGGCCGAAGTTGACAGGGTAAACCCTAGGATATGTGGACCTCGCGTACGGCAGGCGCGCACGCGTCATCCGCCGCTGAACATGCTGCCCGGGCGGATCCGCATCCATATACCCAGCGCGGCAGGGATCCCGGAGAATTTGCGGACCCGTTCGAGAGCACCGGCGTCGGAGCACGGCGCGAAGGCCCAGGCTGCCTTCTGCGTGCCAAAGCGGAACGCTACCGACTTGCCGGCCTCGACGTCGATATTCCTCTGGCGCGGCGCGACCACGACGGTGCGCGAGACATTGCGGGCTGGACGCGCTCGCCCGGCAAGGGCCCTTGAGGCAAAGCGGATGATGGCAGGGGCGCGTCGGCGGCGCTGACCTCGGCGGGTACTGCGGCCAAGGCCAGGGTGCCGGCCAGCCCGAAGGCGGCCAGACCATTGCGGAACGGTGTCGTCATGCAGGTCTCCGGTCAGGATGCATGCGGGGATCGCATGCCGGAAACCGGCGCAGCGAGCGGTCGGCCACGGCAGCATGACCGCGCGATGACAGTCTCGTCAGGGGGACGCGGGGAGCAGGCGATCGCTCTGCGCGCAGCCTCAAGGCTGAATGATCAGCTCACCACTGCGCCCGGGGATGCTGCCCCAGCTCACGGGCAGCTGCGGCAGGGTGCTGCGGTCGAGATGGCGGTAGTAGGTGGCCATCGACACCAGCTCGTGCCCTTGCGCCCGCCAGCCCTGCAGCAGGCGCATGAAGACCGGCGCGAGCTTGCCGCCTTCCAGTTCGGTGTGCAGCGTGAAAACATGATCGCGGCCATCCGCGCTCAGTTTCAGCACGGCTTCGTGCACATTGTCCTCGGTCAGGCCGTCGACACCGATCAGTTCATCCAGGGTCGGCAGTGTGGTCGGCATCTGCACGTGGCGGCAGGGCCGGCCGCCCACGGTCGGGATGTAGGGCGAGACGCCGCGGCCGTCCGAAGCATAGGCCATGCCCCAGTCGTCGATCTGCAGGAAGGCCTCGTCGTTCATCTGCCAGCCGGCCGCGCCATGCGTCGGCGGCGCTTCGCCGAAGATGTCGACAAAGCGGTCGAAGGCGCTCTGCATCTGCCGGCGCGTCCAGGCTGCGTCGCGGCCGCGCACATTGTCCTGCCAGTAGACGTGGTCCCAGGTGTGGATGCCGCACTCGTGGCCGGCCGCCTGCGCGGCGCGCATCTGGGCGGCGCCGCGCCGGCCGATGTCCGGGCCGGGCAGCAGCACGCCGTACATCAGCGTGCGCAGCCCGTAGTTGGACACCACCGAGGTGCGCGAGACCTTCTTCAGGAAACCGGGACGGAACACGCGCCGCAGCGCCCAGCCGGTGTGGTCGGGGCCGAGGCTGTAGAGGAAGGTGGCTTCGGCACGCACCTTCTCCAGCATGTTCAGCAGGGCCGGCACCCCCTCGCGCGTGCCGCGCAGGGTGTCGACGTCCACCTTCAGGGCAATGCGTGCCATCGGCGCCGTACTCAGGAAGCCGAGTCGACCAGGGTGCGCGCTTCCACCACCTTGCCACGGTAGGCTTCGAAGATGCGGCGCAGCGCCTGTTCCATGTTGAACTCGGGCTTCCAGCCCAGCTCGGTCATGGTGTTGTCGATCTTCGGCACGCGGTGCTGCACGTCCTGGTAGCCCTTGCCGTAGAAGTCGCCGGACGAGGTCTCGATGATCTGCGTCTTCTTGGCTTCCTCGGCGTACTCGGGGTAGTCGCCGGCCATCTTCAGCATCATCTCGGCCAGCTCGCGCACCGAGTGGATATTGCCCGGGTTGCCGATGTTGTAGATCTTGCCGCTGGCCACGCCGTTCGGGTTCTCGATGATGCGCATCAGCGCGCTGATGCCGTCGGCGATGTCGGCGAAGGCGCGCTTCTGCTCGCCGCCGTCGACCAGCTTGATCGGTTCGCCGCGCACGATGTGGCCCAGGAACTGGGTCACCACGCGCGAGGAGCCTTCCTTCGATTCGAAGATCGAGTCGAGGCCGGCGCCGATCCAGTTGAAGGGGCGGAACAGCGTGTAGTTCAGGCCCTGTTCCATGCCGTAGGCGTGGATCACGCGGTCCATCAGCTGCTTGGAGCAGGCGTAGATCCAGCGCGGCTTGTTGATCGGGCCGTACACCAGCGAGGAGGACTCGGGATCGAATTCGCCGTCGGTGCACATGCCGTAGACCTCGGAGGTCGACGGAAACACGAGGTGCTTGCCGTACTTGACGGCGGCGCGCACGATCGGCAGGTTGGCCTCGAAGTCGAGTTCGAACACGCGCAGCGGCTGGCGCACGTAGGTGGCCGGGGTGGCGATGGCCACCAGGGGCAGCACCACGTCGCACTTGCGGATGTTGTACTCGATCCACTCCTTGTTGATGGTGATGTCACCTTCGAAGAAGTGCATGCGCGGGTGCTCGACGAGATCACCGAGGCGGTCGGACGACATGTCCATGCCGTAGACTTCCCACGACGTGGTTTCGAGAATGCGACGCGTCAGGTGATGGCCGATGAAGCCGTTGACGCCAAGAATCAGGACCTTTTTCATCGGTTTTCCTCTTTGGTCGATGCGGTGAGAAGGGATGCGAATGCCGCCGGTGCCAGCGTGGCGCCGTCGGACTGGAGTTCATGGACGAGGACCAGGCCACCATCGCCGCACAGGCCGACGATACTGTCCTGCACCACGTGCAGACCCGGCGCGCCGCCTTGCAGGGCGGCTGCCAGCGATGCCTGGCGGGCGGGAGCGGGGCGGCGCGCCTGCGCCACCACGAAACGCCTGCCGCCGAGATCGGTGAACGCGCCCGGGTAGGGCGGCGCCACCGCGCGGATCAGGTTGTAGACGGCCGCGGCCGGCTGGGACCAGTCGATGCGGCCATCCTCGGGCTTGCGCCCGGAGAAATAGCTGCCTTGCTCGAGCCGGTTGGGATGCTGCGGCGTGCGTCCGGCCAGCATCTCGGGCAGCACGCCCCAGAGCGTCTGCTCGGCGGCCACCGTCACCTTGTCGAAGACCTGGGCGGCGGTGTCGTCCGGGAGGATGGGCACCGCGGTCTGGCCGACGATGTAGCCGGCATCCGGCTTGGCTTCCATCGCGTGCAGCGTGGCCCCGGTCTCGTTTTCGCCGTGCAGCACCGCCCAGTTCACCGGCACGCGGCCGCGGTACTTGGGCAGCAGCGAGCCGTGCATGTTGAAGGCGCCGCGCGGCGCCAGCGACAGCACCGCCTGCGGGATCATGGCGCGGTAGTAGAACGAGAAGATCATGTCCGGACGCGCGGCCGCGACGGCCTCGGCCAGCGCAGGGTCGGCCGGATCCTCGCCATAGATGCAGGGCAGGCCCAGCTCGGCCGCGGTGTCTGCCACGCGGCGGAACCAGATGTTCTCGTCGGCGCGGTCGCGATGCGTGACGACCAGCGCCACCTCGACGCCGCGCGCGTGCAGCACGCGCAGGCAGCGGTCGCCGACGTTGTGGTAGGCGAAGACTACTGCGCGCACGGTGCCTCCGTACTGGCGGGCCTGGCGGCGCCTTCCGGGCCGGCCTCGAGCACGGCCTGGATGCGGAAGCGCGGGCGGTTGCGCACTTCCTGGTAGATGCGGCCGATGTACTCGCCCAGCAGGCCGATGCCGAACAGCATGATGCCGACCAGGAAGAAGTTGAAGGCCAGCAGGGTGAAGACACCCTGGACTTCCGCGCCGAACAGGAAGCGACGTGCCAGCAGCAGGACCACCAGGCCGGCGGAGGCGATCGACAGCAGCGTGCCGATGGCCGAGAACCACTGCAGCGGCACGATCGAGAAGCCGGTTACCAGGTCGAAGTTGAGCCGGATCAGCTGGAACAGCGAGTACTTCGACTCGCCGGCATGGCGCTGCTCGTGCTCGACCACGATCTCGATCGGGTTGGCCGAGAAGGTGTAGGCCAGCGCCGGGATGAAGGTGTTGACCTCGCGGCAGGCGTTGACGGTGTCGACGATGTTGCGGTCGTAGGCACGCAGCATGCAGCCCTGGTCCGTCATCTTGATGCGGGTGATGCGCTCGCGCAGGCGGTTCATCGCCTTGGAGGCGATGCGGCGGAAGGCCGAGTCGTTGCGCTCGCGGCGGATGGTGCCCACGTAGTCGTGGCCCTCGCGCATCGAGGCGACCAGGCGCGGGATCTCTTCCGGCGGATTCTGCAGGTCGGCGTCGAGGGTGACGACGATCTTGCCGCGCGAATGCTCGAAGCCGGCCAGGATCGCCATATGCTGGCCGAAATTGCCGTTGAACAGCACCACGCGCGTCACGTCCGGGCGGCGGTGGAACTGCGCGGCCAGCAACTGCGGCGAGCGGTCGCGGCTGCCGTCGTTGACGAAGATGATCTCGTACGATTCGCCGAGTCCGTCGAGCACCGGGTAGAGGCGGTCGAACAGGGCCTGCAGGCCGTCTTCCTCGTTGTAGACGGGGATGATGACCGAGACCTCCACGGGGCTCATTTGAAGAGGCGTTTGCATGTTTTGCTTAGGGTTGCGCAGACACGTTCCACGTCGGCATCCCGCATGGCGGGGAACATCGGCAGCGTCACGATGCCGCGGCCGATGCGCTCGGCGTGCGGCAGCATGCCCTCGCGCCAGCCGAGGGAACGGTAGTAAGAAAACAGGTGGACCGGCGGATAGTGCACGCCGGTACCGACGCCTTGCTCGCGCATCGCTTCCATCACCGCGGCGCGCGCGCCCAGCGGATGCTCGCCGGCGAAGCGCTCGACGGGCAGCACCACCTGGAACATATGCCAGTTGGTGGTGGCCTCGTGCGGGTCGAGCGGCAAGGGCAGGCCGATGCCCAGATCCCGCAGGCCGGCGGCCTCCGCGCAGCGGAAATAGGTCTCGGCGAGCGCCGCCCGGCGCGCCGTGATGGCATCCAGGTGCGCCAGCTGCGCCAGGCCGATGGCCGCATTGACGTCGGTCAGGTTGAACTTGCCGCCCGGCTCCTCGACGTCCATGCCGTCCATGCCGGTGCGGATCACGCCTTGCAGGCGCAGGCGCTCGGCGCGCAGGGCTTCCTCGGGTGAATTCATCACCAGGCAGCCGCCTTCGACGCAGGTGATGTTCTTGTTGGCCTGGAAGCTGAAGCTGGCCAGGTCGCCGAAGGCGCCGATGCGCTGGCCGCGCCAGCGCGAGTCGATGGCCTGGGCGGCATCCTCGATCACGCGCAGCTGATGGCGCGCGGCGATGGCGTAGAGCCGTTCCATGTCGACCGGCAGGCCCGACAGGTAGACCGGCATGATGGCGCGGGTACGCGGCGTGATGGCGGCTTCGACGGCATCGAGGTCGATGTTGCGGGTGCGCGGGTCGATGTCGACGAACACCGGACGGGCACCGACGGTCAGCACCACGTTGGCCGTCGCCACCCAGGTGATCGGCGTGGTGATCACTTCGTCGCCCGGGCCGATGTCGGCGATGCGCAGCGCGATCTCCATGGTTGCCGAACCATTGGCGAAGGTGCGCACCGGACGGCCGCCGAACAGGGCCGACAGGGCTTCCTCGAAGGCCTGCATCTTGGGGCCTGAGGTGATCCAGCCGGACGCCAGCACCTTGCCGACCTCGGCAATGGCGGCTTCATCGATACTCGGCCGCACGAAGGGCAGGAAAGCCTCGGCGGGAGAAACGGATGCGGACATGGGCGCGGGCTCCTAGGAACGGGCAATCAGAAAAACGCCAGCCAGTATCAACAGGATGCCGGCGACGCGCAAGGGACCGATCATCTCGCCGAACAGCCACCAGGCTGCCAGCGCGTTGACCACATAGCCGAGCGACAGCATGGGGTAGGCGATCGACACGTCGACGCGCGACAGGCCGACGATCCACACCCCCACGCTGACGACGTACAGGGTCAGGCCGGCCAGCACCGGCCATTGCGTCAGCACGCGCAGGGCGGTGGCGAAGAGCGTGGCGCGATCCAGCGTGATCGCACCGACGGCGTTGACGCCGGCCTTGAGCAGCAGTTGCGCGCAGGCGTTGAGCAGCACGCCGGTAAAGATGAAGGCAAAGGTAGAAAGGCTCATGCGGCACTCATTGCGGGGCGGAAGCGGCCGGTTCGACGGAGGCGGCCGGCGCAGCCTGCGCCTGGCCCGGCGGCGCGAAGTTCGACACCACCACGCGGCGCGTATCCTGAGCGATCTTGTACATCGTCACATGGCGCTGGCGCAGGTGTTCATAGGTATCGGCACCCATGATCGCCATCGCATGCTGGCCGTCCTGCCACTTGGCGACGAAGCCATCCAGCGTCGGCACCCATTTCTGGGGTTCCTGCTTGGTGCCGAAGTCGAGTTCGTCCGGCGCTTCCACCATGACCAGAGTGTGCTGCAGGTAGAACGGCAGGGTGTGATCAAGCATGCGCACGCCGTAGAGCGGCATGTCGTCGGTCAGCACCGCCTTGATGGCGGGCACCATATCGGCGCCGGACGACTTGCGGCCCATCACCTCGTGGCCGAGCAGGGCAATGGTGAAGCCGCAGAACATGGCGACGGAGTAGGTCACGACGCTGGCGAAGACGCCACGGCGGCGCAGCACGCGATAGCTGAGCCAGATGCCGGCGAGCAGGGCGACGAAGGCGGCGCCGACCCAGACCGCGAAAGGACGGTAGAGGGCATTCGGCGTGTTGTCCGAGTTGAGGGTAGCCACGTAGGGGCTGGCGGCGAGGCCGATCGCGCAGATCACCGCCATCGCCAGCATCTGGCGCCGCCAGGAGCGCTCGGTGATGTGCTCCAGCGCCGACCCGGCCAGGATGCCCAGGGCCGGGAAGATCGGCACGATATAGCCGGGCAGCTTGGAGTCCGAGAGGCTGAAGAAGACGAAGATGGCAATGGCCCAGATAGCCGTCAGCAACGCGGGGCGGAACGGCCGCGCGCCGGAGCGGAGCGCCTGGCCTTCACCTCGGACCACCTGCCACATGCGCGGGAACAGGCCGAGCCAGGGCAGGAAACCGGCGATCAACAGGGGCACGAAGTAATACACGGGGCCGCTGCGCGAGTGCACCTTGGACGTATAGCGCTGCCAGTGCTCATGAATGAAGAAGAACTGCGGGAATTCCGGGTTGCGCTCGGAAACCAGCCAGAACCAGGGCACCGTGACCACCAGCATCAGCGCGATGCCCGAAAACAGGTGGATACGCCGCCACAAGGCGAAATCGCGGGAGATCAGTGTATAGAGCACCAGCACCAGGCCGGGCAGGGCGATGCCCACCAGGCCCTTGGTCAGGATGGCCACACCCATGGCCAGCCAGCAGGCCCACATCCAGCCCCGCCGCGCGGCCGGGCTGGCATCCGGATGCTGTGCCAGCAGCATGAAGGCCAGCACGCAGGCCATGGCACCCGACAAGGTCATGTCGAGCGAATTGAAGTGTGCCGCCACGCTCCACATCGGCGCGGCGACCAGCACCAGGCCGGTCAGCAGGCCGGCTCGCGCGCCGAACCAGCGGGTGGACGCCATCATCGAGGCCACCAGGCCGATCATGCCCGACAAGGCCACGCACAGCCGTGCCTGCCAGTCACCGAGGCCGAACAGCGTGTAGGTCAGCGCCGTGACCCACATATGGAAAGGCGGCTTCTCGAAATACTTCAGGTCGTTGTAGCGGATCGTCACCCAGTCGCCACTGGCGAACATTTCGCGCGCGATCTCGGCATATCGTCCCTCGTCGGAGCGCAGCAGGTGGCGCGCATCGAGCGTGCCGAACCAGACCAGCAGAATGAACAGGCTTACCAGCGCGATAGCAGCGACAGGTAACCCGGCATAGCGCGAGGTCGATGAACTACGCATAAATCTCCTGAAGAGAAACTGGCTTGATGGTCGTCCGGCGCTGCATGGGGCCACGCCTCTCCGGCGCTAGGCGGGCCGGGCGATCCTTCCGGGCGGCCACGGGGCCGGACGGAAGAGAGGCTCAACGCATTCGCATCGGATCCGGTAGACATCGGATCCGCGGATTGCGTCGAGTAGCGGCAAAAAGGTGATTCATGCAGCACTTATACCGCGCGCAACAATGCTGCCTGAGGCGCGCGGCGCGCAATGGTAGCACGACCGTCGCCCCCCTCCCGGCGGAACGCCTGCCGAGGCGGCTTTCCCGCCGGGATCAGGCCGCCAGGGGTTTTCCGTGCAGGTGGTCGTGATGCGCGCGCCGCAGCCGGAATGCGACGCCAATGAGCAGTATGCCGCACACAGTGGCCCAGCTTGCAATCATCCACAGGACGGCGAGTGCGCCTGCAACGGGATTCCACAGCAGCAGGAAGGCGAGCGCGATGCTGGCCAGCCCGGCCAGGATCATCCACCACTCGTTCGGGATCTCCTTGCGCAGGCGGACCGCGGCAACGATCTGCAGCACCCCGGTGGCCAGGGTCCAGGCAGCGATGTACAGCAGCAGGGACAGCGCCGTGACGGCTGGATTGAACAAGGTGAGCGCGCCGATGCCGAGGCCGAGCACCCCTTGCAACGCGAGGATCCAGCGGTCGCTGCCGTCGCGCTCCTTGCCCGAGATGGCCATGGCCAGGGCGACCACCCCGTCGGCGGCGGCGTAGGCACCGAAGATCAGTATCAGCACGGCCAGCGTCGCGATCGGCGCGAAAAAGGCGCACAGGCCGAACAGCACTGCGAAAATACCTCGCAGCGCCACGACCCACCACAGTTTCGCGTAGTACAGAAGCATAGAATCTCCCAGGGATGCGGGCGGGCCTGACGGGATGGTCACGGGATGCTCGACGAGACAAGCCGCCCGAAACGCGTTACTTTCCCTCTGCGACCGCCTGGTGGAACACAACGAATACAACGAACACAACGGCGCGCCGATGCCGGCAGGTGGACGACGTGATGGATGCGGATGGTCGTTTCATTCTAGACAGGATTCATGTGAAGAAGAAGTCGCTACATGGCTTGCCGCTGGCGCTGGCCTGGCTTTATCTCTGGGCATTCGCGCCGGCCTCGGCGCAAGCGCTGGACGGCCGCGGCGCGCAGGCGGCGGCGGGCGGCGCCGGCGAGGCTCCTGCCATCACCGTGCCGTCGGCCCGGGCGGTGCTATGCGATGCCCCCTGGTTCCGCTCGGGGGCACGCGTGCAGATGGAGGGCGATGGCGCGATGCCGATGTCGATCACGATGACACTGCGCGATACCGACCAGACGCCGCAAGGCTGCCGCGCGGTGCTCGAGGTCATGTCGAAATCCGCGCTGTCGGCGCTGATGGGCCCGCCGGTAGTGATGGACCAGGTGCACGAGGTCTCGATCGACCGTCATCCGAACGAGACCGCGCCGGACGCAGCCAGCGAAATCGAGAGCCAGCACGCCGTGATCAACGCGCGGGGACGCTATGCGCGCATGTTCGGCGAGGCCGCCTTCAAGGGCAAAGGCGTGTTCAGTTACGCCGGCATGGACATTCGCGAAGGCACCACGCTGGCAGGCGAGACCTTCGAATCGAGCGTGGCGCTCGATATCTCGCCGGCGGGGTCCGACGAGGTGGTCGGCAGCATGCGCGCGCTGCATGCCTCGATCATCGTGGGGTCGCGCCGCGTGGGCAAGCGGCAGGTGATCGATACCGTGCTCGGCCGCAAGAGCTGCCTGCCGATCACCTATGACAAACGCACTTCGCTCGGACCGCTGATGGTCGGCGACGAGGTCATCCAGGTCGAACCGACCGTGATGCATATCACCGACTGGTACTGCCCCACCGAAGCCTTCGTGCTGCGCACGGATATCCGCCAGCTGGATCAGTTGCAGCGCATCGACGTAACGTCGATGACGCTCGATTCCGGCGACAACTGACGCCTTCCGCCCCTCCATCCGAGCGTCTATCCGAGCGCCTATCCGAGCGCCTATCCGGGACATCCCTCCCCACCGCAGTGGGGAGAAACTCCCTGCCACGGCTGTCGTTAGCCAGAGGCATAAAGCCATGCGGCGCACATGCACGCCGCATGCGTACGCCACTCTCACGGCGTCATCTCCGTACGAGCGGAACGGGACACGCAGCGGCCCGATGCGCGATCGACGCATCGCGGACTCCCATTGTCTGACCGATCCGTATAACAACGCCCCCCAAGCGGAAGGAGTGACCGTGAAATTGTCCAGCCTCACCATCAAGACCAAGCTGCTGCTCGGATTCGGCACGCTGGCCGCCATCGCTATCGTGATCTGCGCGATGTCGCTGCGGGCCTTGAGCCAGACCACCGAAGCCTTTTCAGCCTATATCCATGGCCTGGACGCGCGCGCGGAGATGGCCGTCAAGGTACGTACCGCGGTCGACCGGCGCGCCATCGCCGCCCGCAACCTGGTCCTGGTCACCCAGCAGGCCGATCTGGACATCGAGAAGGCCGATGTCGCGCAGGCACATGAGGATGTGAAGAACAACCTTCGCCGGCTGAAGGAAATGGCGCTGTCGGCGCCCGCGGGGGCGCAGGAACTGGTCGCCGAGATCGACCGGGTGGAAACACGCTACGGCCCGGTTGCGCTGGACATCGTCAGCCTGGCGCTGGCCAAGCGCAATGACGAAGCGATCGCCAAGATGAACAATGAATGCCGGCCCCTGCTGGCTGCGCTGGTCAAGGCAACCGAAGCCTATGCCGCCTTCACGCGCACGCGCCAGGAAGAGACCATCCGCCAGATGGAAGCGGACTACGCCTTGCAGCGGCAGTTGCTGATCGGCATCTCGATCGCCGCGGTCGCGTTGGCCGTGATCGGTGGCCTCTTGCTGACGCGCGCCATCACGCGCCCGATCGAGCGCGCAGTGGATGCCGCGCGCGCGGTGGCGCAGGGCGAACTGGGGCAACGCATCGACGTCGAAAGCGATGACGAGACCGGCCGCCTGCTCCGTGCGCTGCGGGACATGACCGCGCGCCTGGCGCAGATCGTCAATGGCGTGCGCGACAGCAGCGGCCGTATCACCGGGGCCACGGGCGAGATCGCGGCAGGCAACGTCGACCTCAGCGCGCGCACGGAGCAGCAGGCGGCATCGCTGGAGGAGACCGCCGCCAGCATCGAGGAATTGACAGTCACCGTGCGCCAGAACAGTGAGAATGCGCGCGAGGCCAGCACCTTGGCACACGACGCTGCGGACGTCGCGCAGAAGGGCAGCACCGCCGTCGGCCGCGTTGTCGATACCATGCAGCAGATCAGCGCCAGTTCCGAGAAGATCGCGGAGATTACGGGCATCATCGAGGGCATTGCGTTCCAGACCAATATCCTGGCACTCAATGCCGCGGTAGAGGCGGCGCGCGCGGGCGAGCAGGGGCGCGGCTTCGCCGTGGTCGCCAGCGAGGTGCGCAGCCTGGCGCAGCGTTCATCGAGCGCCGCCAAGGAAATCAAGGAATTGATCTCGGTGTCCGTGCAGCAGGTCCATGCCGGTTCCACTCTGGCCGGAGAGGCCGGGGAAACCATGGGAGTGGTGACGCAGGCGGTGGCGCGCGTCAACCGCATCATCGAGGAGATCGCCCAGGCATCCGGAGAACAGAGCCGGGGCATCGAGCAGGTCAACCAGGCCATCAGCCAGATCGACCACGTCACCCAGCAGAACGCCACATTGGTCAGTGAGGCGGCTTCGGCCTCGCGGGCCATGGAGGAGGAGGCCCGCCGCCTGAAGGAGGCAGTCGCCTTCTTCCGCCTGCCTGTCGCCCGGTCCGGCGGCAGGCTTGCCCCGGCGGAGCATGGCAGCCCATTGGGGGACCACCCGGACTACGCCGCGGCCTGAACGGCAACACGAAAAAAGCCCGCGTCAGCGGGCTTCTTTCTTCCGGCTGCACCGGCCTTTGCAGGAAAGGCCGGACGCGAGTGCTCAGCTCGCTGCAGCAGCGGATGCGGCTTTCTTCGACTTCTTGCTCTTCTTGCTCTTGTGGCTCTTCTTGGCCGCCGGCGCCGAGGCGTCGCTAGCCGCGAGGTCGGCACGGGTGCTCTTGTTCGCGCCCTGGCTGTAGGGGTCGAACTTGTCGCCGGCCTTGGCACCCTGGCTGTAGGGATCGAACTTCTCGCCAGCCTTGGCACCCTGGCTGTAGGGGTCGAACTGCTTACCGCTGTTCTGAGCGAAGGCTACCAGCGACGCAGTACCGAGCGTGAGAGCGACGGCCGTTGCGACAACTTTATTCATGATATCTCCTGGAAAATGCCGCCCCTCCGGCGGTCGATCGAATACGCGGCGCCTTGCCAGCCCTTTTCCGGAGCCGGCGGGCGCCGCTTGAAAGCAGTTTCGCTAACATTTCGCCTGGCTGTCAACTTTCTTGTCAGCCAGGGGCGGCGCCGACGCAACGGTCGTCGCTGGCGCCTCATTGTCTTGTCTTGCGCACAAGGACGCGCCAGCGCCACGCCGGCGCCTTACTCGGTGACGGCGTCCGACGGATGCTTCCAGGCAGCCCGGACCTGGTCGGAGGGGACCAGTGC
The DNA here is from genome assembly GCF_001854325.1 of Cupriavidus malaysiensis. Taxonomy (NCBI): domain Bacteria; kingdom Pseudomonadati; phylum Pseudomonadota; class Betaproteobacteria; order Burkholderiales; family Burkholderiaceae; genus Cupriavidus; species Cupriavidus malaysiensis. Next base: position 1,804,576 of record NZ_CP017755.1, on the reverse strand, counting down.
CAGGTTCACGCCACGCGCTCCGATCGCCTCCTGGAACCAGCGCTTCTGCAGCGCCGCGATATCCGGGCCGGCAAACATCTTGGCCAGCGTCTGGTCGACCAGTTGCTTCCAGGCAGGATCGGCCTTGGACATCATCAGGGCGTTCTGCTCCACGGACAGGGCCGGACCGACGATCACGTACTGCGAAGGGTCCTTGGCACGGGCGCGCAGGCCGGCCAGCAGCACGTCGTCCATCACGAAGGCCTGGGCACGGCCGGATTCGAGCAGCAGGAAGGACTCGCCGTGGTCCTTGGCATAGACGTCGCGATAGCCGTACTCAGCCTTCAGGCGGCGCACGTGGCGGTCGCCGGTGGAGCCGGCACTGGTCACCACGGTCTTGCCGCGCAGGTCGGCGAAGGAGTGGATGCCGGAATCGGCGCGCACCAGCAGACGCACCGTCGATACATAGTGGGACACGCTGAAGGCAACCTGCTTCTGGCGCTCCAGGGTATTGGTGTTCGGTGCGCAGTCGAGATCGACCAGGCCGTTGACGACGGCGGGCACCCGGTTCTGCGGCGTCAGCGGCAGCCAGCGCACCTTGAGTTCAGGCAGGCCCAGCTTCTGCTTGGCGGCTTCCGCCACGCGCAGGCACAGGTCGACAGCGTAGCCGGCGGGCTGGCCCTTGTCGTCGGCAAAGGAGAACGGCAGCGCCGATTCGCGGTAGCCGAGCGTGATCGTGCCGGTATCGCGGATCTTCTGCAGCACGGGGCTCTGAGCCTGGGCCGGCATGGCAAAAGCGGCGGCCACGGTGGCCAGGGAGGCGAAGGCGCCAAGGCGGCGGAACATGGCGGCGCGTACGGGAACGGCGAAGAACGACATGGGAAGAAGCGGTAAAAGTGCGAAGACTACCGGCCGGAGCGGCGGCGGACAAACATTACTTCGTCATAAGCTAATGCCGCCCGGCAGCGCGAACGCCGTGATTAGGCTGGAAAAAGGCCAAGGAAAGGAGCGATTTCGCCCGCGACACCGCGCGGGGAAGCGGTCGATCCAGGCGAAAAAAAAGCCACGGCAACGAGGGCCGTGGCTATCGGGAACGACAGGGGGGTCAAGTCCTGTCGTGATTGATTGTGCTTGCACCGCAACTTATGGACCACCCCACGGGTGGGTGGAGCGTCATTCTGGTGCGGGCAGGTATCCTGGCAAGACGCACGCGGCTGCCGGACGCCTGCCATCAGGCGGCGGCAGGGATGGCCTGGCCAGGAAAATCCACCGCAGGAACCGGTGCGCCGAGCAGGTAGCCCTGCAGCGTGTCGCAACCGAGCCGGGTCAGGAAGTCCTGCTGGGCGGTGGTTTCGACCCCTTCTGCGACGATCTTCAGGTTCAGGGTCTGACCCAGCGCGATGATGGCCGAGACGATCGCGGCGTCTTCCCCATCCTGCGCCAGTTCGCGCACGAAACCGCGGTCGATCTTGAGCTCGCTGGCGGGGATCCGCTTGAGGTAGAGCAGGCTGGAATAGCCGGTGCCGAAATCGTCGATGGCGATGCGCACGCCCATTTCGTCAAGCCGCTGGAGAATGGCCAGGCTGGTCTCGACATCGCGCATCGCCGTGGATTCCGTGATCTCGATGGTCAGGCACTGCGGCGCCAGTCCGTGGCGTTCGATGGCCGCCCGCACCGTGCCCACCAGCGCCGGATGGCAGAACTGGGTGGCGCTCAGGTTGACGGCCATGGTCAGCTGCGCCCGCCCCTCGGCATGCCAGCGCGCCAGCTGGGCGCAGGCCTCGTCCAGCACCCAGGTGCCGATCGGCAGGATCAGGCCCGTCTTCTCGGCCAGGGCGAGAAACTGGTCGGGCGACAGCAGCCCGCGGCGCGGGTGGCGCCAGCGCAACAGCGCCTCGGCACCGCAGACGGTGTTGTCGGGCGCCTGGAACTTGGGCTGGTAGTGCAGTTCCAGTTCGTGGCGTTCGAGAGCCATGCGCAGGTCCTGCGCCAGCTCGAGGCGCGCCTGGGCGTCGGCATTCATCGAATGGGTGAAGAAGCAGCAGGTGTCACGTCCGGAGGCCTTGGCGTGATACATCGCGGCATCGGCGTTGCGCAGCAGCGTGCGCTGGTCGGTGCCATTGTCCGGATAGAGGGCAATACCGATGCTGGCCGAAATATGCAGCGCGTGTCCCGACACCGTGATGGCATCGCGCAGGCTGCCGAGAATGCGGGCGGCCAGCGCGCCGGCATCCTCCGGCGCATCCGACTGGCTCACCAGCACGATCTCGTCGCCGCCCAGCCGCCCGACGATGTCGCCCGCGCCCGCGCTGGCACGGATGCGCCCGGCCGCCTCGGCCAGCACCTGGTCGCCGATCTGGTGGCCGAAGGAGTCGTTGATGGCCTTGAAGCCGTCCAGGTCGATGAAGAGGATGGCAAGCCGGCTGCGGGTGCGCGCGGCGGAGCGCAGTGCCTGCTCGAAGCGGTCCTCAAGCAGGGCGCGGTTGGGCAGCTTGGTGAGCTTGTCATGCAGGGCGAGATAGCTCAACTCCTCGTTGGCGGCGGCCAGCGATGCGGCCAGCACCGCGGTACGCATCTCCATGCGCAGGTCGAGGATGGAGGTCAGAAGCGCCATGGTGAGCACGCAGATGGTGATCACCAGGATGGGCAGCGCCAGCGCCTCGCCCGCCAGGCCATCGGTGGCAGCCCCGCAGATGGTGCCCAGCGGGAAACGCGCAGCCGCCATGCCGGTGTAATGCATGGCGGCGATGGCCAGGCCCATCAGCACGGCCGCGCCGACGCGCAGGCGATGGGTATGGCGGCCCTGATGGCGCAGCCGGAAGGCGATCCACAAGGCGGCGCCGCAGGCGGCCACGGCAATGACGAGGGAGAGCGCGAACCACCAAGGTTCATAGTCGATACCCGGCCGCATGCGCATGGCAGCCATGCCGGTATAGTGCATGCCCGCCACCGCGCCGCCCATCAGCAGCGCCCCGAGCGCGAGCCTGCTCGGCGGCAGCGAGGGCAGCGTCACCAGGCGCAGGGCGAAGCCGGATGCGCCGATCGCGATCAGCAGTGAGAGCAGCGTGATGGGCAGATCGTAGCCCAGGCGGATCGGCAGGCGGAACGCCAGCATGCCGACGAAGTGCATCGACCAGATGCCCAGTCCCATCACCACGGCGCCGGCCAGCAGCCACATCTGCGCGGCGCGCCCGCGCGCCGCCGTCAGCCGGCCGGCCAGGTCGAGCGCGGTATACGAGGCCAGCATGGCCACCAGCACGGAGAACAGGACAAGCAGTTGATCGTAGCTGGAGGCAAGCATGGACGGCGGCGAGACAGGGCGCGGGATCGCGTGTTCGGGTTCGGCGGGTGCCTGGAGCCCGTCGGCTCAGCACACCAGGCAGGCGCCGGGCGGCTTGCCGCCGGGCGATGCGGCCGCCATTGTGACACCGAATGCCGCAGGCGGGTCGGCAGCGCTGGCCGGCCGTTGCGCGCCAGCCTCAGCCCGCGGCGGCGCCGGCCGCGGGCGACCAGCCGCCGCCCAGGGCACGGTAGAGCTGGACTGTGGCGAGCGCCTGTCCGGTCTGCGCCTGCAACAGTTCGTCCTCGCGCTGCAGGGCGCCGAGGCGGGCTGAGAGCACGTCCTCGAACGTGCGACGCCCGGCCTCGTAGAGCCGCCGGGACTGGTCGGCGTTGCGCCTGGCGATGGCAAGGGTGCCGCCGAGGCGGGCTTCGCGCTGGTCGAGGCCGCTGCGCACGCCATAGGCGCTGTCGACCTCCTCCAGGGTGCGCAGCACGGTCTTGTCGTGTTCCGCGAGGGCCGCCTGCAAGCGGGCGTCGTTGGCGGCGATGGTGGAGCGGATGCGGCCGGCGTTGAACAGCGGCAGGTCCACCCCGACGCCGAGCAGTCCGCCAGTCCCGCTGAGCGCGGGCAGGCCGTCGATGCGGATGCGTCCGTCCAGCCCGACGAAGCTGAGGTAGAAGCGCGGCAGCAGTTCGGCCTTGGCGCTGCCCAGGCGGGCGGCCTGCGCACGGACGAGGGCGGCGCTTGCGCGCACGTCCGGTCGCCGATCTAACACAGACGAAGGCAACTCGCCGGCAGGAACGGGCGGGACATGGAAGGGCCCCGGCTCGCCCAGCGCAGGCGCCGCCTGCGCCGCCTGCCCCTCCAGCACCGCCAGGCGGCGCTGGCGCACCTCGATCTGGCTTTGCAGCACCGGCCGCTCCGCCTCGCGCGCCGAAACCTGCTCGCGCACCCGCTCCAGGTCGTAGCCCAGTGCCTGCCCGGCACGGAAGCGCGCCTGGACATAGCGCTCCAGTTCACCCAGCGTCGCCAGGCTGCGGTCTAGCAGGGCCAGGCGCCTTTGCAGCCCCTGCGCTTCGAGGTAGTTCTGAGCCACGTCGGCGGCAATGGCCAGCTGCACGCCGTGCAGTTGCTCTTCGGCGGCCAGGGCCATGCCGGCGGCGGCCTCGGCATCGCTGGCGCGGCGCCCGAACACGTCCACCTCCCAGGCGGCGCTGACACCGCCGGCATAGGCCTCGAGGTCGGGCGAGCGGTCCGGCACCGGCGACGGGCTGCGCAGGTCGCCGAAGCCACGTGCCGCACCGGCCTGTGCCGCCAGCGTGGGATAGCGGGCCGAATCGGCCACGGCGGCCCAGGCACGGGCCTCCAGCACCCGCGCGCGGGCCACGCGCAGGTCGGTGTTGGCACGCAGCGCGGCTTCGACGTGACGCGTGAGTTCAGGGTCGTGCCAATCCTGCCACCAGCGTGCCAGGTCGGCCTGGCTGCCGCCGGCCTGCGGCACCTGTTGGAAGGCCGCAGGCGCGGCCGGCGCGGCCGGCATGTCCACCTGGACGGTGCTGCAGGCGGCCATCAGGCAGGCGGCGGCGGCCGCCAGCAGCGCGGCACCGGGTTCCGGCCGGGCGGCGGCACCTGCCGCGAATCTTGCCTTGGTCTGCTTCACTAGCTTGCTCCGAATGGATTCCGTAGGTTCGGTGGGTTCGGTGGGTTCGGTGAGGGCGGCGGCCGTTGCCGGCCTCAGCCCTGCTGCGCCAGCATGGCGCGGAAGCGCGCCAGCGCCAGCGCCAGGAAGAGCCCGCCGGCGGCGGTGACCCCGAGCAGCTGCGGCCACACGATGTCGATCCCCGCGCCGCGGAACAGGATGGCCTGGGTCAGGGTGACGAACTGCGTGGTAGGCAGGAACTGCACCACCGGCTGCATCGCTGCCGGCATGCTCTGCACCGGTGTGGCCGCGCCCGACAGCAGGTAGGCCACCGCGTAGGTCGGCACCGCCAGCAGGCCGAACTGCGGCATGGCCGGCGCCAGCGTGGCCAGCCACATGCCCAGCGCAGTCACCGAGAACAGGTAGAGCGCCGTGCTGAGGGCGAACAAGGCCAGCGAGCCTTGCAGCGGCACCCGCAGCCAGAGATTCACCACCAGCCACAGCGACAGCAGCGAGACCAGGAAGATCACCGAGCCGTTGGCGATGATCTTGGCCGCCGCGATCTCGCTGGCGCGCACCGGCATCACCAGCAGGTGCTCGATGGTGCCGTGCTCGCGCTCGCGGATCACCGCCGCGCCCACCAGGATGATGGAGAGCACGGTGATATTGACCACGATCTGCATCGTCGAGGTGAACCAGTACGATTCCGTGTTGGGGTTGAACTGGACACGCATCACCGCCACCGCGGGCAGCTGCGCCTGCAGGTTCCGCGCGCGCAGGAAGGCCAGGGTCTCGCCGGTCAGGATTTCCTGCAGGTAGGCCGCGCCCAGTCCGGCCTGGGTCATGGCGGTGGCGTCGACCAGCACCTGCAGCGACGGCGATCGCCCCGCCAGCACGTTGGCTTCGAAGTCCGGCGGGATCTCGATGGCGAAGATATAGCGGCCGCGGTCCAGTTCGGCGTCGATGGCGCGCCGGTCCACGTCGACCGGCGGCTTGAAGTAGGGCGGCTGGATGGCGTCGCGCAGGTGGCGCGACAAGGCCGACTGGTCACCATCGACGATGGCGACCGAGGCGTTCGAGACCTCCGCCTTGATCCCCTTGGCCACCGAGACCACCGCCAGCGTGAAGGCGAACACGATCAGGATCATCAGCGTGGCATCGCTGAACAGGCTGAAGATCTCCTTGCGGCTGAGGCGGGCGACGTTCTTGAGCCACTGGCGCACGGTCAGGCCTCCTGCTTGCGCAACAGGCAGCGCGCGCCGGCCAGGTAGGCCAGGGCGAAGCCCAGCAGCGCCAGGTACATGGCACCGAAGCTGTCCGCGCCCAAGCCCTTGGTGAAGCTGCCGAGGCTGACCAGCTGGAACCAGGACGACGGGAAGCCCAGCCCGACCCAGTAGCCGCTGCCGGTCAGCGTGGAGACCGGGTAGAGCAGGCCGGAGAAGTTGACCGAGGGGATCAGGCACAGGATGGCGGTGCCGAAGATGGCCGCTACCTGCGAGCGCACGAAGGTCGACACCAGCAGGCCGAGGCTGGTGGCGGCCAGGATGAACAGCAGCGCGCCCAGCGACAGCGCCAGGAAGGAGCCTTTGAGCGGTACCCCCAGCACCGTGATGGTCAACGCCACCAGAGCCAGGTAAGCCACCATCGCCAGGCCGGCATAAGGCAGTTGCTTGCCCAGCAGGTACTCGCCGACGCCGGCCGGCGAGGCATAGAGATTGGTGATCGAGCCCATCTCCTTCTCGCGCACCACGCCGAGCGCGGTCAGCATGGTGGGGATCAGGATCAATGCCAGCATGACGATGCCCGGCGAGATGGCGTAGATGCTGCGGAACTGCTCGTTGTAGACGAAGCGCGTCTCCACACCCATTGGCAGCGCGGGCGCCGCCACCGGCAGGGCGCGGGCGCGCGCCTGCACGTAGCCGAGCAGCACGGCGTTGGCGTAGGTGCGCACGGTGGCGCCCGGAAAGGGACTGGAGCCGTCGATATGGAAGGCGACTTCCGGCCGGCGGCCGGCCAGCAGGTCGCGGCCGAAGTCCGGCGGGATTTCCACCACCAGCGAGGCGCGTGCGGCCCGCAGCGCCTGCTGCGCCTCGGTCTCGTCCCGCACCGTGCCGGCCGGCACGAAATAGCGCGAACCCGCGAACTGTTCGAGCAGTTCGCGGCTGGCCAGGCTCTGGTCGCGGTCGAGCGCGGCGAAACGGACGTTCTCGACGTCGAAGGACACGCTCCATGCCGCCGCCAGCAGCAGGATGACGGGACCGAGGATGGCGAAGGCCAGCCGCAGCTTGTCGCGCGCCAGTTCGATCGACTCGCGCCGGGCGAAGGCCCAGATGCGCGCCAGTGGCGCGGCCAGGGCAGATGGCGCCGGTGCCGCCGCGTCGCCGCCCGGCAGGCCGTGGCCGGCCGGCCCGGTGGTGGCCTTGGTCCCGGCAGCGGCTGCGGCAGGCGTGGCCGCGGGCGCATCCTGCCCCTCGGCTTCCAGCAGGTAGTCGACGAAGGCATCTTCCAGCGTGGCGGCGTCGCGCTGCCGGCGCAATGCCTCCGGCGTGCCCACCGCCAGCACGCGGCCGCGGTGCATGAAGGAGATGCGGTCGCAGCGCGCCGCCTCGTTCATGAAGTGGGTGGAGACGAAGATGGTGACGCGCGCTTCGCGCGACAGCTTGACGAGGTGGCGCCAGAACATGTCGCGCGCGCCGGGATCGACGCCCGAGGTCGGTTCGTCCAGGATCAGCACTTCGGGCCGGTGCAGGCAGGCGGCCGCCAGCTGCAGGCGCTGGCGGATGCCCAGCGACAGCGCCGCCGGACGCTCGTCGGCATAGGGGGCCAGCTCGAAGCCGTCCAGCGCTTGCGCGACCGCCTGCTGCGCTTGTTCACCCTCCATGCGGTAGAGGCGGGCATGCAGGTCCAGGTTCTGCCGCACGCTCAGTTCTTCATAGAGCGAAAAGGACTGCGACATATAGCCGACACGCATGCGCGTGCGCATGTCGGTGGCGTCGATCGGCTGGCCGAGCAGGCGCGCGCTGCCGCTGCTGGCATCGAGCAGGCCGGTCAGCATCTTCATGGTGGTGGTCTTGCCGCAGCCGTTGGAGCCGAGGAAGCCGAAGATCTCGCTGCGCTCGATGCGGAAGCTGACGTGGTCCACCGCGACGAAGTCGCCGAAGCGGCGTGTCAGGCCTTCGGCTTCGATCGCCGGCTCACCGTCCACGGGCGGCCGCGGCGGGATCTGCAGGCCGGCGCCGTCGCCGCGCCGGGCCGGTGGCAGCAGCGAGATATAGGCCTGCTCCAGGTCGCGGGTGCCGGCCCGTTGCAGCACGGCGGCGGTGCTGTCGCTGACCAGCACGCGGCCCGCGTCCATGGCCACCAGGTGCTCGAAGCGCTGGGCTTCTTCCATATAGGCAGTGGCCACGATCACCGTCATGCCACGCTGCTCGGCACGCAGCTCGTCCACCAGGGTCCAGAACTGGCGCCGCGACAGCGGGTCGACGCCGGTGGTCGGTTCGTCGAGGATCAGCAGGTCGGGGTTGTGCACCAGCGCGCAGCACAGGCCGAGCTTCTGCTTCATGCCGCCCGACAGCTTGCCGGCCGGGCGGTCGGGGAAGGGCGCCAGGCCGGTGGCCTCGAGCAGGCGCCGGATGCGCGCCGCGCGCGCGGCGCCGTCCAGGCCGAACAGGCGGCCGAAGAAGTCGACGTTCTCGTAGACCGACAGCGTGGGATAAAGATTGCGGCCCAGGCCCTGCGGCATGAAGGCGACGCGCGGCAGGATCGCCTCGCGACGGGCACGCTCACGCAGGTCGGCGCCCAGCACCGACACCTGGCCTTGCTGGATGCGCTTGACGCCGGCGATCAACCCCAGCAGGGTCGACTTGCCGACACCGTCGGGACCAATCAGGCCGATGGTGCTCTGGCCCGGCAGCGTCAGCGACACCGTCTCCAGCGCCTGCACGGCGCCGTAGCGGTGCGCGAGCCCGGTGATCTCGATGGCGCCCGGCAGCGCGCCGCCGCTCATGGCCATCCCTTATTCCCCGCGCACGGCGAGTGCCGGCGGCCAGGAGCGGGCCGCATCCAGCCGGACATAGCCCGCGCCGGTCATGCCCGCCTTCAGCCGCGGCGCCAGCCGCCGCGCCACCTCGACCGGCAGCTGCAGCTTGACGCGATACATCAGCTTGGCCCGCTCCCCCTCGGTCTCGACATATTTCGGCGTGAACTGGGCCTCGCTGGCGACATAGCCGATCCTGGCCGGGATGGCCTCGCCGGGGAAGGCATCCAGCAGGATACGGGCCGCGGCGCCGATGGCGAGCCGGCCTGCCTGCGGGCCCGGCAGGAAGATCGTGAAGTAGATGTCGTCCGGATTCAGCATGGAGGCGACGCGGCCGCCGGCCGGCAGTACCGTGCCGACCTCGACCACGCGGTACTCGACGCGCCCGGCCACCGGCGCGCGCACGGCGGTCTCGTCCAGCACGGCCTGGAGCCGCGCGATCTGGGCCTCGGCCTCGGCCTCCGCCGCGCGGGCTTCGCCCAGCGCGGCGTGTGCCCCGTCGACGCCCGCCTGTTCACCCTCCAGGGCCAGGCGACGGCGGTCGCGTTCCACTGCGGAGACCTGGCCCTCGTCGAACAGCTTGACGGTTTCCGACCATTCCAGCCGCGCCAGGCGCTGGCGTGCGGCGCGGCCATCGGTCTCGGCGCGGGCGCGCAGCATCGCGTCGGCCGCGCGTGCCCGGGCTGCATTGGCCGCCGCCAGCTGGGCGCGCAGTTCGCTGTCGTCCTGGCGGGCCACCAGGGCCCCGGCCGCCAGCACGTCGCCTTCGTGCACCGGCAGCTCGACCACGCGGCCGCCATACTTGACGGCGACGTCGACCCTCGCCATTTCCAGGCGGCCGTTGGCGTAAGCGATATCCGCCGGCCAGCGCGTGCGGTGGGCGGTTTCCCACCAGAAGCCCGCGCCCGCGAGCAGGATGACGAGCAGGCCAAGGAGGGCCCAGCGGAATCGGTTCTTCATTCACCACCTGTCGGATCGTTGCAGGAATGCCGTGGGACCGGCTCGGCGCCGGTGCTGCCACGATCAAGCGATGCGCTCCATCCTACACTTCGCGCTGCGCTGCACAAGCCCCACGCCGAGGGGGCAGCGGCCGGCAATGCCGTGTCTTTGATTGCCGGCAAGCGAGTCGTAGAGTCTTGCCTCGGTTTTCGGCTCCAGCGGGCACGGTCTGCCGCCGGGATCCGCCGCACCGGCGCCGCCTCAGGCGAAGCGCGCCGCCAGCGTGTCCGCATCGCTCGCGCTGGTGGTGGCGCGAAGCTCGGCCGCGCACAGCGGCTCCTGCTCGCGCAACTGCCGGCCAAGCACCTCGAGGTCGGCATCGGACGGATCGTTGCGCGCCTGGGCCCGTGCCGAGATGCGCGCACGCAGGGTGTCGACCGTCGCCTCGCAGTGGACGATGACGAAGGGCAGGCGCAGCCGCGCCGCCTGTGCGGCGAAGCACTCGCGGCGCGCGCGCGCCAGGAAGGTGGCGTCGGCGATCATCGGAAAGCCGGCGCAGGCCCCGAGGCGGCACGCGGCCAGCAGGCGCCGGTAGGTCGCGGCGCCTGCGGCCGGCGCATACCAGCCGCCGGCGGGTGGCGCGCCCGGACGCTTGCGCTCGACATCGGCACGCACACGCACCATGCCGCCGCGCTCGGCCAGCCGTGCCGCCACGGTGGACTTACCGCTGCCGGACAGGCCGTGCATCAGCAGGATGGCGCCGCGGCGCCTGGACAGCAGCGTCTCGGCCAGCTCCAGCAGGGCGCGCCAGCCGGCCGCGGGCGCGGCGTCCGCGCCGGCGGCCGCGCACTGGTGCCTGCGTTCGAGTCCCACGCGGGCGCGCACCAGTGCCCGCAGTGCGGCATAGAAAGGCAGCAGGCCGAGCCCGGCATAGTCGCCGCCGCGTTCGAGGTAGGCATTGAGGAAGCGGTAGGCCAGGTCGCGCCGTCCATGGTGGATCAGGTCCATATAGAGAAAGGCGGTATCGCTGATGGAATCGATCCAGCGCAGGCCGGCATTGAACTCCAGGCAGTCGAAGGGCAGCGCCTCGCCGTCGACGACTACGACGTTGCCGAGATGCAGGTCGCCATGGCACTCCCGCACATGGCCGCTGCGGCGCCGCGCCGCCATGGCCGGCGCCAGGCGCAGCGCCTCCGAGCGCATGGCGCGGCCCAGGCATTGGATGGCCTCCGCGCCGTCGGCGTCGGCCAGGCGTGCGACGCCTTGCAGGCATTCTTCCAGTGTGGCGGCAACGCGCGCGGGCGTACCGTAGTCGGTGGCGTCCGTGCTGCCGCAGCGCGGCGCGTCCGCGTGGAAATCGGCAAGCCGCCGGCCGAGCGCGTCCATCATCGCCCCGTCCACGTTGCCGGCCTGCACGCGCGCGGCCAGCAGGTCGTGCTGGGCGAAACGCCGCATGCGCACGGCATAGTCCAGGGCCGGGCCGCTGCCGCCAAGGCGGACCGGCGTATTGCCGTCCGCTTCCCGGTCCTCATGCCCGCCCGCACCGCCGGCGACGGCCGCGATGGGCACCACGTCCAGGTACAGCGCGCCGGCCAGCCTGCGGTTCAGGCGCAGTTCTTCCTCGCAATCGGCGCGCCGCGCCGCCAGCGTGGAAAAATCGACGAAATCGAAGCGCACCGGCTTGCGTACTTTATAGGCATACTCGCCGGCCAGGAACACGCGCGAAAGATGGGTCTCGATGCAGCGCACCCCGGGCGCCGCGTGCGGATAGGCCGCGCCGTGCATCAGGGCCCGCGTCAGTGCGCCATCGTCCATGCCATCCTCCGAGCCGTGCCCGCCGCGCGGGCCTGCGGTCATGGTAGGAGACAAGGGCGGCCGCTTTCTTGAGAAGCATCAAGGGCGGGCGCAACGTGCGGCCCGGCGCATATACGGACGGGCGGAGTCAAGGTAGCCTGTGGGTCCTGGCGGGCGCGATGCGCACCGCGGCGCAACGGAGATGCGATGGAACACGACTACGTGGCATTTTCTGTGGCACTGGGCATCGGCCTGGCGATCGGGCTCGAGCGCGAGCGCAGCAATGCCGGTGGCGACGAACAGGTGCCGGCCGGCCTGCGCACCTTCACCGTCGCCAGCCTCGCAGGTGCCGTGGCCGCGCGCCTGCCCGGTCCCTTGGTGCTGCCCGCCGTGCTGCTGGCGACGGGCGCGCTGGCCTGCCTGGCCTACCACCGCACCTCGGATCGCGATCCCGGCATGACCACCGAGCTGGCGCTGCTGTGCGTGGTGCTGCTGGGCGCACTCGCCACCAGCGAGGCCACGCTGGCCGCGGGCGCCGCCACGGTGGTGCTGCTGCTGCTGCACGGCAAGGCCTGGCTGCACCACTTCGCCCGCCAGATCCTCAGTGAGCAGGAACTGCGTGACGCCCTGGTACTGGCCGCCGCCGCGCTGGTGGTCTGGCCGCTGCTGCCGGATCGTTACCTCGGCCCGTTCAAGGCCTGGAACCCGCACACACTGTGGCTGATCGCCGTGCTGGTGATGCTGATGGGCGCCGCCGGCCACATCGCCGTGCGCTGGCTGGGCAGCCAGCTCGGGCTGCCGATGGCCGGCCTGTTCGGGGGCTTCGTCTCCAGCAGCGCCACCATCGCCAGCATGGCGGCGCTGGCGCGCAAGGAGCCCGACAAGGCGCAGGCGGCGGTCGCCGCGGCGCTGCTGTCCACGGTGTCCACCTTCGTGCAGATGATCCTGCTGCTGGCGGCCACCAGCCTCGCCACCTTGCGCCAGCTTGCCATCCCGCTCGCGGCCGGGCTGGCGGTGATCGCCGCTTTCGGCGGCCTCTGGGCCTGGCGCTCCACGCATGCGGAACAAGCGCCGGAAGAGTCACCGCAAGGCCGGGCCTTCGACTGGCGCGTGGCGGCCGGCTTTGCCTTGATGACGGCATTCCTGCTGTGGCTGGCCGCCGCGGCGCAGGCCTGGCTCGGCGCAACGGCCCTGGTCGCCGTGGCTGCCGTCGCCGGTTTTGCCGATGCCCACGCCGCCACCGCCTCGATCGGTGCCCAGGTGGCGGCAGGGCGGCTGCCGGTCGGCAGCGCGATGTGGCCCGTGCTGGCGGCGTTCAGCACCAATACCCTCACCAAGATCGGGTTGGCCACGGCGGCCGGGGGATCCCGCTTCGCGCTGCAGGTAGGCGCCGGGCTGGTGGCCGCCGCCGGGGCCACCTGGCTTGGGACCCTCGCGGCGCTGTCGCTGTCCTGAACGCGGGCAGGGTACGGGGCCTGCCGGTGATGCGGCGGGACGGCAGAAGGATGTTGCGATCAAACGTGCGTGATGCGCGTGACGCGCGTGATGTGCGCGATAGGTTACACGCAGAATGTGCGCGCCACGGCTTGCCGCACCCGGATGGCAGGTCGGCGGCCGCGGTTGCTGCAATGCCACAAAAATAGTTTGCATTCTAATTATTTCACAACTATCATTCTGCCCATGAACTCGATAGACGCGCTGCGCTTTGCCTTTACCGGCCAGCTGATGCTGGCAGGGAGACAGTGGCGCCAGATCTCCCAGGCAGCCGTGACGTCCTACGGCATCTCCGCCGCCGCCGCCGGCCCCCTGCTGTTCATCCGCCGCCTCGGAGGAGGGGTGCGCCAGGTCACGCTGGCCGACTACGTCGGCCTGGAAGGCGCCTCGCTGGTGCGCCTGCTCGACCAGTTGAGCGCCGCGGGCCTGGTACGCCGCGAGGTGGACGCCAGCGACCGCCGTGCCAATGCCCTGTGGCTGACCGAGGCAGGTGAGGAACTGGCGGCCAAGATCGAAGTGGACCTCAAGCGCATCCGCTCGCAGGTCTTCGCCCACATCCCGGCGCAGGACCTCGAGGGCGCCTTGCGCGTGCTGGATGCCCTGGCGCGCGCCGCGGATTCGGTGGTCGTGCCGCAGAGCCCGGCACCGAGCCAGGAGGCCTGACGTGATGGGCAGTACCTGGCCGTCCGCGCGCGACTGGATCTTCTCCACCAAGGCCTTCGTGGCCTCCATGCTGGCCCTGTTCATCGCGCTCTACATCGGCCTGCCGCGCCCCTACTGGGCCATGGCGACCGTCTACGTGGTGGCGCACCCGCTGACCGGCGCGACCCGCTCCAAATCCATGTACCGCGTGCTCGGCACGCTGCTGGGCGCGGCCGCCTCGGTGGCGCTGGTGCCCTCGCTGGTCAATACGCCACCGCTGCTGATGGCGGCAGTGGCTGTCTGGGTCGCGGTGCTGCTCTACGTGGCGCTGCTCGACCGCTCCCCGCGCAGCTACCTGTTCATGCTGGCCGCCTACACGCTGCCGATGGTGGCGCTGCCGGCAGTGGACCACCCGGGCGGCGTCTTCGACCTGGCCATCGCACGTTCCGAAGAGATCTGCCTGGGCATCATCTGCGCCAGCGTGGTCGGCGCCGTGGTCTTCCCCGCCAAGGTCTCCAACGTGCTGCGCGACCGCCTGGCGCAGTGGATGGGCGACGCGGCGCAGTGGGCCGGCGACATGCTGTCGCTGCGCGATGCCGGTGCGGCGGTATCGCTTCACCAGAGCCGGCACCGCATGGCCGCCGACATCCTGGCGCTCGACCAGTTGATCAGCCAGCTTTCCTACGACACCGAGACCGCCGCGCGCATCCGCGATGCCAAGGAACTGCGCGGCCGCATGACCATGCTGCTGCCGGTGCTGGCCTCCCTGGCCAGCCTGGTCGAGACCATGCAGCGCGACGAAGCCGGCGTACCGGACCAGCTGGCCGCCCGCATGACCGCCGTTTCCGCCTGGATCCGCGGCGAGGCTGCGGCCCCTCCCGCGCTCGAGGAGAACACACCGCCTGCGCTGGCAACCGCGGTGGCGTCCACCGCCTACGAGCGGCTGCGCGAGTTGACCGCCCTGTGGCAGGATTGCGTGGCACTGCAGCGGCGCCTGGGTGAAGCCGCGCCGGCCGGAGACTGGCAGCCCGTATTCCGGCGCTGGAACGTCGGCGCGGCTCGCCACTACGACCACGGCATGCTGCTGTTTTCCACCGGCACCACCGCGCTGGGCATCTTCTGCATGGGCATGGTCTGGATCCTGTCCGGCTGGGCCGACGGCGCCAGCGCGGTGGCCCTGGGCGCGGTGTCCTGCTGTTTCTTCGCCGCGCTGGACGAACCCGCGCCGATGATCCGTTCCTTCTTCATCTGGAACGTGGTCTGCGTGCTGCTGGCCATGGTCTACCTGTTCATGATCCTGCCGCGGGCGCACGACTTCGAGATGCTGGTGGCGATGTTCGCCATCCCCTACCTGTTGTTCGGCGTGATGATCGCCCAACCCAGGCTGGCGCTGATCGCCGTGCCGCTGGCCATGGTCACGGCCACCGACATCGGCCTGCAAGGCAGCTACAACGCCGATTTCCAGACTTTCTTCAACACCAAC
The DNA here is from genome assembly GCF_001854325.1 of Cupriavidus malaysiensis. Lineage (NCBI taxonomy): Bacteria > Pseudomonadati > Pseudomonadota > Betaproteobacteria > Burkholderiales > Burkholderiaceae > Cupriavidus > Cupriavidus malaysiensis. Next base: position 1,789,287 of record NZ_CP017755.1, on the reverse strand, counting down.
GTGGCCGGCGTGGCGGGCATTCTGTTCGCGCTGGTGTGGACGCTGCTGGTCCGGCCCTTCGGCACCGCCGCGGCGGCACGCCGCCTGGTGCGGGCAAGCTGGGGCGACATCGCGCGCAATGCCACCGGACGCGCTCCCCATGAGCACGACCACCTGCGCGCCCGCATGCTGGACCGGCTGGCGCAACTGGTGCCGCGCCTGGCGGCCAGCGAGAACGAGCGCTCCACCGACGGTTTCACCGAGGTACGGGTGGAACTGAGCACGCTGGCGCTGCAGCGCGAGCTGCCGGCGCTGCCGGAGGCCTCCCAGCATGCAGTGCGCCGCGTGCTGCAAAGCGTGGCCGGCTATTACCGCGACCGCCTCGAAGCCAAGGCCGACGCACCGCCGGAAGCTCTGCAGCGGCGCCTGATGCGCGCGATGCAGGGGGTGGCCGAGCGGGCCGACCAGGCCTCGCGTACGGCGATGTCGGCCCTCGTCGAAATGGAAGTGGCCTTGTTTTCAACCTCTCCCGTCAACGGGAAGCAATGATGAGCGGTGAAGTCAACCTCTACGGCGTCTACGTTCCCAGCCTGCTGGTGTGGATGCTGCTGGCCTTCGTGATCATGGCGGGCCTGCGCGCCGGTTTGTCGCGCGTAGGCTTCTACCGGCTGGTCTGGCACCGTTCCCTCTTCAACCTGTCGCTGTACGCCCTCATCCTGGGTGGGGTGGTGTGGCTGGCGACGCATCTGCAATCATGAAACTCAGACTGAAATCCATCGGGCCGGTCGTGCTCACGCTGGCCCTGACCGCCGGAGCGGCGGTCGTCGCCAAGCACCTGTGGGACTACTACACGATCGCACCGTGGACGCGCGACGGACATGTGCGGGCCGACGTCGTGCAGATCGCCCCCGACGTGTCAGGCCTGGTCACCCGCGTGCTGGTCAAGGACAACCAGCGCGTCAAGCGCGGCGACGCGCTGTTCGAGATCGACCGCGACCGCTTCGCCCTGGCGCTGCAGCAAGCCGAGGCCAATGCGGCGGCGATCCGCGCCACGCTGGGCCAGTCGCGCCGCGAGGCGGCACGCAGCCAGAAGCTGTCGGACATCGTCGCCAAGGAAGTGGTGGAAGAAGGGCTGGCCAAGGTGCAGCAGGGCGAGGCAGCGCTGGCCCAGGCCGAGAGCGCGGTCAACCTGGCCAAGCTGAACCTGGAGCGCACGCGCGTGCTGAGCCCCGTCGATGGCTACGTCAACGACCGCCTGCCGCGCCTGGGCGACTACGTCAGCACCGGCAAGCCGGTGATGTCGATGGTCGACGAGCAGTCCTTCCACGTGGAAGGCTATTTCGAAGAAACCAAGCTCGGCGGCATCCACCTGGGCAGCCCGGTGCGCATCCGCATCATGGGCGAGTCGCAGGTGCTGCGCGGCCACGTGCAGAGCATCGCGGCCGGTATCGAGGACCGCGACCGCAGCGCCGGCTCCTCGCTGCTGCCGAACGTGAATCCCACCTTCAACTGGGTGCGGCTGGCGCAGCGCGTGCCGGTGCGCATCGCGCTGGACGACATGCCGGCCGATATCCGCCTGGTGGCGGGCCGCACGGCCACCGTGTCGGTCGAAGAAGCGCGCGGCGGCAAGGGCGATGCGGCCCCGGCCGCCGCCGGCGCCGCCCCCCAGTCCGGCCATGCGGTCGCCCAGACCCCGGCCGGCAAGCAGGAGTCCATCCAGTGAAACGCTTTACGCTAGCCCTGATTCCGGCGCTGGCGCCGTTGCTGTTCGCCGCCTGCACCACGGTCGGCCCCGACTATCACCTGCCGGAGCAAGCCGCGGTCAAGTCGCCGGAAGCCAACGGCCCGCTGCCCGGCGCCGGCAACCCGGCCGTCTCGATCGCCCCCGTGCCGGACGGCTGGTGGCGCCTGTACGACGATCCGCGGCTCGACGCGCTGGTACAGGAAGCCCTGGCCGCCAATACCGATCTGCGCGTGGCCGCTGCCAACCTGCGCCGCGCCATCGCCACCTACCACGAGGTCGAAGCCGAGAACCTGCCGATGGCACGGGTCGAGGCGGGCGCCCAGCGTGGCGAGATCGCGGCCGAACCGCTGCTGCATGAAGAGAAGATTCCGGTCATGAATTTCGGCAACGTCGGCTTCGGCGTGTCCTACCTGATCGATTTCTTCGGCAAGCTGGCCCGCGCCGACGAGGCCGCACTGGCCGGCGCCCAGGCCAGTCAGGCCGCGCTCGACCAGACGCGCGTGGTCGTGGCCGCAGAGACCGCGCGTTCCTATGTGGAAGGCTGCGCCGCCTCGCATGAACTCTCAGTGGCCGAGCACCAGCTCGCACTGCAGGAACGCGGCGTCGAGCTGACGCGCCGCCTGGTCGAGGCGGGCCGCGGACAGCCGCTTGACCTGCTGCGCGCCCAGTCGCAGGCCGACAGCCTGCGCGCCGCGCTGCCCAGGCTGCGCGCGGGCCGGGAAGCCGCCGCCTATCGCCTGGCGGTGATGCTGGGCAAGCCGCCCGCCGCCGGTGCCGTGCAGGACTATGCCTGCCACGCGATTCCCAAGCTGAGCCAGGCCCTGCCGGTCGGCGACGGCGCGGCGCTGCTCAAGCGCCGCCCCGACGTGCGCCAGGCCGAACGCGAGCTGGCCTCGGCCACCGCCAAGATCGGGGTGGCCACCGCCGATCTGTATCCGTCCATCTCCATCGGCGCCTCGGCCGGCTTCACCGGCATCCTGGATCACCTGGGCCAGGCACAGACGGCGCACTGGGGCATCGGTCCTGCGATCACCTGGAATATCCCCACCAGCGGCACCCGGGCGCGCATCCACAATATGGAAGCAGGCGCCGACGCCGCGCTGGCGCACTTCGACGGGGTGGTGCTGAAGGCCCTGCGCGAGACCGACACGGCCCTCAGCGCCTACACGCACGAACTGGAGCGCAATGCCTCACTGCGGGCCGCGCGCGACAAGGCTGACCAGGCCGCGCACCAGAACCGGCTGCTGTACGAGGCCGGCCGCGCGCCCTACCTGAACAGCCTCGACGCCGATCGGACGCTCGCCAACAACGACGCCGCGCTGGCTGCCTCGGACGGCCAGGTGGCGATGGACCAGATCAGCCTCTTCCTCGCCCTCGGCGGCGGCTGGCAGGGGGCACCCAAGGTCCACGAGCATCTCGCCACCGAACGCTCGCGCCACGAGAGCGACCACGAGAGCGACCACGAGGGCGCCACGGCCGGCACGCATTGAGGTACCCTGTGGCCTGTCCGGCGCCACCAAGCGCCGGATGGCTCACATATCGTGATTCCTTCCCGTTCCCGTCCTGTCCTGGCCATTCCGGCGGCACGCCCATCGGCGCGCCGCGCGGGGCCGGGGGCGCTCAGCAAGCGCCCCCGGCCGTCGGCAGGCGGGGTCCGGCGCCATCCGCGCCGGCTGACTAGACAAGAGAGATTCCCATGCGCGTTTCCGCGATTTCCAAGACCCTTACCTTCCTGGTCGCCGCCCTCGGCATCGCCGTCGCCGGCAGCGCCGCGGCCCAGGAGCAGACCATCCGCGTCGGCACCGTCAGCGGCCCCGACGCCGACGTGTGGAAGGTGGTGCAGAAGGTGGCCAAGCGTGAAGGCCTGAACGTCAAGGTGATCGAGTTCAACGACTACGTGCAGCCGAACGCCGCGCTGGACGCCGGCGAACTGGAGGCCAACAGCTTCCAGCACCAGCCTTACCTGGACAGCCAGATCAAGCAGCGCGGCTACAAGATGACCAGCGTGGGCTTCACCTATATCTCGCCGCTGGGCATCTATTCGCAGAAGGTGAAGGCGACCAAGGACCTGCCGCAAGGCGCCCGCGTCGCGATTCCCAATGATCCGTCCAACGAGAACCGCGCGCTGCTGCTGCTGGCCGCGCAGGGTGTGATCAAGCTGAAGCCGGGTGCCGGCACCAACGGCAGCAACGCCACGCCGCTGGATGTCGCCGAGAACCCCAAGAAGCTGAAGCTGGTCGAGCTTGACGCCGCCCAGCTTGCGCGCGCGCTGCCGGACGTGGCCGCCGCCGCCATCAACACCAACTATGCGCTGGCCGCCGGCCTGCAGCCGACCCACGACGCCATCGCGCTGGAGGACATCCGCAGCCCCTACGCCAACATCATCGTGGTGCGCACGCAGGACAAGGACAAGCCCTGGGTCAAGAAGCTGCTGGCCGCCTACCAGTCGGAAGACGTGCGCCAGTTCATGAAGAGCCAGTTCAAGGGCGCCATGGTGCCGTCGTTCTGACGACACGGCGCTGCACGGCGCGGCGCGGACCTGGGGCCTCGGCCAGGGTCCGCGCCGATGGAAGCGAACACGGAAAAAAGAAGAAGGCCGGGCACATGCCCGGCCTTTTTTTACCTTGCCGCGCCAGCCGCGGCGGGCCTCAGCCCGGCAGGAACTCCAGCACCGTCCGCGTGAAGGGCTCGACCTGCTGCAGGTTCGAGATGTGGGCGGCTTCCAGTTCCACATAGCGCGCACCCGGGATCGCCTTGGCCAGGTACTGGCCGTCGCGCGGCGGGGTGGGCAGGTCGCCCGAGCCGGCGATCACCAGCGTCGGCAGCTGGATGTCGCGCACCCGCTCGCGCAGGTCGGCGTCGCGCACAGCCAGGCAGTTGGCGGCATAGCCGCGCGCATCGGTGGCGCTCAGCATCTGGCGCAGGTACTTGACCAGTTCCGGGCGCTTGGCGGCGAAATCCGGCGTCAGCCACCGGTCGACCACGGCCGGGGCGATGGAGCCGACACCGTCGCGCTCGACCGCGCCCGCGCGGTTGGTCCAGTTTTCCGGCGGGCCGATATAGGCCGCGGTATTGCACAGCACCAGCTTCGACAAGCGCTGCGGATGCGCCAGCGCCAGCCACATGCCGGTGATGCCGCCCATCGACAGGCCGCAGAAGTGCGCGCGCTCGATCTGCAGGTCGTCGAGCAGGCCGATCACGTCGGCGCCGAGCTGCTCCACCTGGTAGGGGCCGGCCGGCACCGACGAAGCGCCGTGGCCGCGCGTGTCATAGCGCAGCACGCGGAAATGCTTGCTGAATGCGGCGACCTGCGGCGTCCACATGTCGAGGTTGGTGCCGAGCGAGTTGGACAGCACGAGGACGGGCAGGCCGGCATCGCCGTCGAGGCGGTAGTGCAGGCGGACGCCGGGAAGGTCAGCGTAGGGCATGGTCGCGTACGGAATGGTTGGAGTGGAAGGATGCGGGCGCCGGCGCCCGCTCAGTTCTGGACGATCGCCGAGCCGTGCTGTGCCAGCGGCGTCACGGTGATGTCCATGTAGGGGTAGAGGGGCAGCGAGGTCAGCAGCGTGTGCAGTTCATCGTTCGAGGCAACGTCGAAGATGCTGACGTTGGCGTACTGCCCGGTCACGCGCCACAGGTGGCGCCATTTGCCTTCGCGCTGCAGTTGCTGCGACAGCGCCTTCTCGTCGGCCTTGAGCTGCTCGACGAAGGCCGGGGCGAGCGAATGGGGAATACGGACGGTCATCTGGGCCATGAACAGCATGCGAAGCTCCTTGCGGTAGGGGATGAAGCGGCCGCGCCCGGCGGCCGGCAGGTTGCGGGTGTCCTGGGGCAGTGTGCATCGGCAGCATCGGCCACGCAGGATACTAGACGGTCGCGACTGGCGTCACGGGCGAACCCAGGGCGCCGGGCAGCCGCAGCGGCGGGGCGGTCAGGAAGAAGCGAGTGCGCCGCTGCGTGCGCAGCCAGGCGGCCAGCTCGCGCAGGTACCACAGCTCGCCGAGCGGCAGGCCGAGCTTGAACAGGCAATGATGGTGCAGCGGCAGGCGCGGCGCCGGATCGGGTGCCGGCCGGGCCGGGTAGCGTTCGACCGCGTAGTTGTCCGCCGCCAGCGCGGCGATGCCGGAATCGGTGATCCACTGCAGCAGGCGGGCATCGCGTCCGTCGAGGGCGCAGCAGCTGTGGTGGAGCGCGTGGGCGTCAGGCTGCCGCTGCATCTCCAGCACCATCTCGGCGAAGCCGGTGCGCAGCACCAGGATGTCGCCGGGCTCCACCTCGACGGCGTCGGCCTCCAGCACACGCATCAGGTCGTCGTAGCCGATCGTGCGGAACTCGCGCCCGTGATACTCGGCCAGGTCGACCATCACGCCCCGGCCCTGCACACCGTGCTCGGCCACGCGCTCGATGCCGAGCGCGTGCGCGTGGCTGTGCTCGTGGCCGCAGGGATGGTCGGCGAAGGCGGCGGCTTCGGGATAGTCGACCGGGCCGACGATGTCCTGGTTGGGCCGGTAGCCGTTGTAGTAGACACGCTCGGCAATGCCATCGCCGTCGGCATCGAAGAGGGCGCCGACGTGCGCCAGCGCATCCCATTGGGTCGAGTACTGCAGCGACAGCAGTACCTGGTCGTCGCTGAGCACGTCGACGGCACCCGGCTCCAGCTTGGCCAGCGGGAAATTGACGTAGGCGGCGCCGTCGCGGAAAGTGGGCCGCAGCCGCGGCGGGTTGCGCCGCGCATTGAGGGCGTTGCCGCCCGGGAAATCGAGCGGCAGCGACAGGCAGAAAGTATGGCCGGCACGGATCTCGGCCGCCGCCGCGCGGACCCGCTCCGGCGTGATCAGGTTGAGGCGGCCGAGCTGGTCGTCAGGGCCGAAGTCGCCCCAGTTGGCCCCTTCTGGGCGATGTTTCCAGCGCATGGGTGGCAGGGTCGCGTCGGTCATGGAACAGGGAGCGGGCGCGGCGCGCCGGTGTCAGAGGAAGCAGCGGCCGTCGAGATAGGCCTTGCGCCAGCGCGTGACGCGCACCTCGGCGAACAGCCCGGCGCGGGCGAACGGATCGGCGTCGATGAACTGCTGGGCCGCTTCGCGGGTCGGCAGGTCGACGATGTAGATGCCGCCGCCGGCATCGCCGCCGTCGTCGTGCAGCTTGGCGCCGCTGGCCAGCAGCAGGGCCTTGTTCTGTTCCAGGTAGTCGAGGTGGGCAGGGCGGTGGGCCTGGCGCACCGCCTGGTGGTCGGGCTTGTCCCAGGTTTCGATCAGGAAAGGCATGCGGGTCTCCTTGGTGGCGGCGGCCTTGAGCCGCCTCGGGTAGCAGCGGCGGCCGCGCAGGCGGCCGCCCTCCTGGCTCAGCCGATCTGGGCGCCCCACAGCAGCATGGCGCCGATGTAGACCAGGCCGACCCAGAACATCATGATGACCGTGTAGCCCATCACGTCCTTGAGGCTGAGCTTGGACAACGCCAGCGCCGGCAGGATCCAGAAGGGCTGCACCAGGTCGTTCCAGGCATTGCCGAGCATCACCGACATCGAGGTCTGGCTGACCGAACTGCCGATCGCCTTGGCCGCATCGATCATGAACGGGCCCTGGATCACCCAGTGGCCGCCGCCCGACGGCGCGAAGAAGTTGATCACGAAGGAGCTGATCAGCCCCCAGAACGGCAGCGTCTGCGGCGTGGCGATGTCGACGAACACGCGCGAAATGCTGTCGACCAGGCCCGACCCGGCCATGATCGCCATGATGCCGGCATAAAACGGGTACTGCAGGATGATGCCGGAAATGGTCTTGATGCCCTCGTTCAGCTTGGCCACGTATTGGGCCGGCGTACCCAGCAGCAGCACGCCCAGGAACAGGATCAAGAAGTTGATCAGGTTCAGGTCGAGCGAGCCGCCGTCACGGAAATGGAATACGGCATAGGCGATGCCGCACAGGCCGATCAGCAGGCTCAGCAGGCGGCTGTTGTTGAGGCGGCTGGCGAGCGTGTTCTCGCCGCCGATGCTGTGCACCGGCGCGGCGCCCTCGTCCTGGCCGTCGCTGGCGGCGGGGCGGATCTCGACGATGTCGGCCGGGTTGCGCGGATGCAGCCAGGCATTCAGCAGCGGCAGGGTGACGATCACCACCAGGCTGGTCAGCAGCATCGGCGTGGAGAAGATGGTCTCCGACAGCGGCACCACGCCCATCAGCTTCTCCATCGGGTGGCCCTTGGTCGAGATCAGCACCGGGATGCTGGCCGACAGGCCCAGTCCGTAGAGCGTGAAACCGCTATAGGCTGCCGCGATGATCAGCGGGTAATGCACACCTTTGACGCGCGTTGCCAGCTTTTTGGCGACAATTCCACCGATCACCAGGCCGAAGCCCCAGTTCAGGTAGCTGCCGATGCCGCCCACCAGAGTGGCGACGATGATGGCGGTGCGCGGCGTGCGCACCGCGCCGACGATGCGGTCGAGCAGGCGGTCGGTCAGCGGCGCGGTGGCCAGCACATAGCCCATGGCCAGGATGACGGCCATCTGCGTGGTGAAGGCCAGCAGGCTCCAGAAACCCTTGCCCCAGCTGGTAATCACGGCGGGAACCGGCTGTCCCTCCACTGCAATGGCCATCACCATGGTCAGCAGCGTCAGGCCGATGGCGAAAACGAAAGGATCCGGCAGGTACCGGCGCATCAGTTCCGTGAAGAACCCGGCGATCTTGTTCACTCTGTGTCCCCAGACAAGTCAACTTAAAATTGCCGCATATAGAACTCATGTTCTCATTGCGAACATATTGCGGCAGTGCGAGGATGCTAGAGATATCCGACCGGCCGGTCAAGTCAATGCATTGGCGTATTGCGATCAGATCCTGCAACAATGCCCGAATTCACGAGGCATTGCTGCTGGAATTGTTGCTATGCAGCAAACGATGGGCGGCACCGCGCGACGCGCGTATCAGGCGTCGTGCGCAGCGGCGTGCAGCTTGGCCTGCCGCTCGACCCAGGCGATGGCGCGCGCCAGGAATGGCGAGCAATCGCCGGCGCGGTAGCTCATGATCACCGGCGAAGTGAAGCCGGGCGCATCGATCGCCTGGTAACGCACATCGTCGCGATGCAGGCGCTGCACCGAAGCCGGCACCAGGGTGATGCCCAGCCCTGCGGCGACCAGCCCGAGCGCCGTCTGCAGCTCGTTGGCTTCCTGCACCACGCGCAACTGCAGGCCGCGCGCGCGGAACAGGCCCAGCACGTGGTCGGCATAGCTCGGGCGAGGGCGGGCCGGGTAGAGGATGAAGGGTTGGCGCGCCAGCGCCTCGGGCGACAAGGACGGTTGCCCGCTGGCCGGATGTGCCGCCGGCAGGGCGGCCACCAGCGGCTCGGCCATCACTACGGCGCGGGAGATGGCCGGGTCGTTCAGGGTGATGCGGCCGAAGCCGATATCGATGCGTCCGGCCTTCAAGGCCTCCACCTGCTGGACCGTGATCAGCTCGGACAAGCCGACCTCGACCTGGGCATCGGCGGCACGCAGTTCCCGGATCAGTTCGGGCAGGAATCCGTACAGCACCGAGGGCACGAAGCCGATGCCGAACCAGCGCTTGTCGCCCTGGCCGATGCGGCGGGTGCCCTCCACCACCTCCTCGATGCGCCCCGTCAGCTGGACCGACTGCTCCAGCAGGAAGCGCCCGGCCTCGGTCAGGCGCAGGCCGCGCCCGACGCGGTCGAACAGCGGCACGCCGATCTCGTCCTCCAGCTGGCGGATCTGGCGCGACAGCGGCGGCTGGGCGATGTGCAGCCGCGCGGCGGCGCGCGTCACATTCAGCTCCTCTGCGACCGCTTGGAAATAGCGCAGGTGGCGAAGCTCCACTCATACCTCCAAGGTATCATTCGAGACATGATCGGTCTTGGACACTCACAAAGTCAACCTGCATACTGCGGAGGTCATTCTTTCAACGTCCAAACCCAATCCTTCAGGTATGAAAGCTAGCGTCAGCGCGATCGAGGCCATCCTGGTCGACCTGCCCACCATCCGGGCCCACCAGCTGGCCATGGCGACCATGCAGCGGCAGACGCTGGTGATCGTGCGCCTGCGCTGCAGCGACGGCGTGGAGGGGATCGGCGAAGCCACCACCATCGGCGGCCTGTCGTATGGCGACGAAAGCCCGGAAGGCATCAAGCTGACCATCGACACCTACCTGGCCCCCGCACTGGCCGGCGTCGATGCGACCAATGTCCACGGCGCCATGCAGCGCCTGGGCAAGGTGGCGCGCGGCAACCGCTTCGCCAAGTCGGCCATCGAGACCGCGCTGCTCGACGCGCAGGCCAAGCGCCTCGGCGTGCCGCTGGTGGAACTGCTCGGCGGCGCCGTGCGGCCGACGCTGCCGGTGTTGTGGACCCTGGCCAGCGGCGATACCGGCCGCGATATCGAGGAAGCCGAATCGCTGCTGGCGCAACGCCGCCACGATACCTTCAAGCTCAAGATCGGCCGCCGCGCGCTGCGCGAGGACGTGGCACACGTGTCGGCCATCAAGCGGGCACTGGGCGAGCGCGCACGCATCACGGTGGACGTCAACCAGGCCTGGAACGAGGCCGAAGCCGCCACCGGCATCGCCATGCTGGAAGCTGCCGGCATCGACCTGATCGAACAGCCCACGCCGCGCGACAACCGTGGCGCGCTGGCCCGGCTGGCGGCGCGCTTCGTGGTACCGATCATGGCCGACGAGGCGGTGTGCGGCCCGGAAGACGCCATGGAGCTGGCGCGCATCGCCGGCGCCGACGTGTTCGCGCTGAAGATCGCCAAGGCCGGCGGCATCCACGCCATGCTGCGCACCGCCGCGGTCGGCGATGCGGCCGGCATCGCGCTGTATGGCGGCACCATGCTGGAAGGCAGCGTCGGCTCCATCGCCGCCGCCCATGGCTTCTGCACGCTGCCGCAGCTGGCCTGGGGCACCGAACTGTTCGGGCCGCTGCTGCTCAAGGACGACATCGTCGTCGAGCGCCCGGCCTACCGTGACTTCAGCCTCCATCTGCCCGAAGGCCCGGGCCTCGGCCTGGTCCTGGACGAGGACAAGCTCAAGTTCTACCGGCGCGCCGCCTGAGCCGCGCGCCCCGACCCACTCATCGTACAGAAGGACACGCCATGCTTTACCTGGTCAGGATGGACGTCAACATCCCGCACGACATGCCCGCAGCGCAGGCCGACGAGATCAAGGCCCGCGAAAAGGCCTACTCGCAGGAACTGCAGCGCAGCGGCAAGTGGCCACAGATCTACCGCGTGGTCGGCGAGTACGCCAACTACAGCATCTTCGACGTGGAATCCCACGATGAGCTGCACACCCTGCTGTCCGGGCTGCCCCTGTTCCCGTACATGAAGATCCACGTGACGCCGCTGGCCAAGCATCCGTCGTCGATCCGCTGAGCGCGCGACACCGTCAGCGACACCGGCACCGACGACAAACCAACCAAACACGGGGGGAGACCTTGAACGCAAAACCTTTCGCGCGCCTGTCCGCGCGCCTTCACCAGGCCTGCGCGGCCGCGCTGCTGGCCGGCCTGGCCGTGAGCGCCGGCGCCGCCCACGCGGCCTATCCGGACAAGCCCCTGCGCTGGATCGTGCCGTTCCCGGCCGGCGGCGCCATGGACAACATCGCACGCGTGCTGGGCCAGGAAATGGGCCGCTCGATGGGTGCCGCCGTGGTGGTGGAAAACCGTCCGGGCGCCGGCGGCAATATCGGCGCGGAGATGGTCGCGCGCGCCCCTGCCGACGGCTACACCCTCATCATCGTCGCCAACGGCATGGCGGTGAACCCCTTCCTCTACGGCCGCCTCAGTTATGACCCGGTCAAGGACTTCGCGCCGGTCTCGCTGCTGGCCGTGGTGCCCAACGTGCTGGTGACCAACAAGTCCAAGCACGCCGAGAAGACCATCGCCGAAGTCATCGCCCAGGCCAAGGCGCATCCTGGCAAATACACCTACGCCTCGGCCGGCAACGGTACCTCGATCCACCTGGCGGGCGAGCTGTTCACCTCGATGACGGGTGTCAATATGCTGCACGTGCCCTACAAGGGCAGTGCCCCGGCGATGAGCGACCTGCTGGGCGGGCAGGTGGACTACATGTTCGACAGCATCACCTCGGCCAAGCCGCAGATCGACTCCGGCAAACTGACCGCCATCGCCGTCACCACGGCCAAGCGCTCCTCGGCCCTGCCGAATGTGCCGACCGTGGCGGAAGCCGGCGTGCCCGGCTATGAACTGTCGCCCTGGTTCGGAGCTTTCGTGCCCGCCGGCACGCCGCCGGCCGTGGTGGACAAGCTGAACAAGGCCATGGTGGAAGCGCTGAAGAAGCCCGACGTGCAGAAGAAGCTGGCGAGCATCGGCGCCGAGCCGATCGGCAGCACGCCCGCGGCGCTGCATGACTACCTGGCGCGCGAGATGGCCAAGTGGGGCCCGCTGATCAAGTCGCGCGGCATTCACGCAGACTGAACCTCGACAACACTCCCTGTCTTCGTGGCAGTACTGAAGACCCCGCCGGCCGCAAGGACCGGCGGGTTTTTTTTATCTGGGTGCGGCCCCGGCATCGGGCCGGGTCCGACCGGAGCCCGGCGCAGAGCATCGGGCTTGTCACTCCCCGGCGACACCTCGCCGGCGGCACTCCAGCCAGGTCATCGCGGACACAAGAGCGAGAAGGTGGATGCCGTCCTGGAATGCTCGGCTGGCGGATTGCAGATCGCCTGGCCGGCAGGGACTCCACACCGCCATCCGCTCGGCGGCGCCCAAGGAGCCAGGCAACAGCCATCGTTCATGCCCCATCCGCCCCGGGGCAGCCCGGGCGCCCGCTGCGGGGCTCAGCCTTTGCGCCCCCAGCCGATCTGGTGACGCTCCTGCGTGGCCGCGTGCCGCGCATCGTCCTCGCTGTGCAGGTAAGCGCTGGTGGTGGCGATCGAGGCATGGCCGAAGTTGTCGCGCACGAAGCGCAGGTCGACCTGCCGGTCCGTCATGTGCGAACCGGCGGTGTGGCGCAGCCAGTGCGCCGATGCGCTTTCCAGCACCGCCGCCTGGGCTTCCCATTGGGGACCGCGCGCGCGCATCCGCGCCGCCGCCATGGCGAAGACCTCCTTGAGGATCAGGTGCAGGGCGCCGCGCGACAAGGCCTTGTCGCGGCCGATCACCGGCAGTACCAGCGGCCGCTCTTCGCCGAACTGCGGCATGGCCGGCAGCTCATGGGCGCGGCGATAGCGCGCCAGCTCCGCGACCAGCTCATCGGTGGCCGGCACCAGGCGCGTCTTGCGTCCCTTGCCCACCACCTCCAGCCACCAGCGCTCCACCCCCAGCGCATCGCGCCGGCAGAAGAAGGCACCCATGCTGGTGTCCAGCACTTCGGCCGCACGCAGGCCACCTAGATAGAGCAGGGTGCAGAGCCAGCGGCAGCGGGCGGCATGCAGCCGTTCGCGCGCCGAGGCCTCGGCGGCCGTGCCAGGCATGGCTTCGATGGCTTCCTTGACGGCATCCCACATGGCATGGCTGAGGTAGCGGGTCACGCGCGGCGGCGTCTGGCTGCGGCGCCGGCGCGCCAGCGACAGCGGATTGCCAGCCAGGTAGCCGGCCTCGGTCAGCCAGGCGAACAAGGCGTTCAGGATCACCATGGCCTGCCGTGCGCTGGCCGGCGACAACGGTCCGGCAAAAGGCCGCCAGCCCGGATGGCTGCGCGCCAGCTTCTTGCCCGGCGGCATCACCCAGCGCGCCGCCGGCTGGGGGTCGGCGAGAAAGCGTTGATACAGCAACAGGTCCTCGTGCGTCAGCGAGGAAAGCGGCTTGCCGCGCTGCTGCACGGCCCACAGCAGCAGGCGCTCGACGTCGCGCCGATAGGTCTGCAAGGTCGCCTGGCTGTCGGCGTAGCGCGCCAGCCAGGCGGTGATGGCGGCCACGTCGTCCTGCGCGGCGATCTGCGCCCCAGCACCCGCGGCCCGGTTCGCGCCCAGGGCACCGGACAGATCGGCAGGCAGGCGCAGGCGCTCCAACGGGATGGCGGGAAGCGTCGCGAGCTGCGCGGGTGAGGGCGAAGGCGAGGGCAGGGAGGGCGTGGCGTGGTCCATCTTGCGAGGCGGGAGGGTCGGATTGCGACCGATTCAGCATTATAGACAGAAGCACACTTATGTCTAAAGACTAGATCAAAGAAATAGAAAATATACGTTTTACGTAGTAATATTTTTAAATTCGAAGCCATCTCCATCGTCATGAGCGCAAGCCCCGAATCGCCCCCGCTGGACACCGCCCTGCAAGCCGACGTGGCCGCCTTGCGGGCACGCTTCACCGAAACGCGCGCGCTGTACAAGGAAGTCTGCGGCCTGCTGTTCTTCCGCTACGGCATCACGCCGACCGCCAACAAGCTCTACGGACTGGTGCGCAAGGGCAGCATGGGTACGCCGACCGAGGTGCTGGCGCAGTTCTGGCAGGAATTGCGCGAGAAGACGCGCGTGAAGATCGATCACCCGGAACTGCCGGACGCGCTCAAGCAGATCGCGGCGGAGGCGGTGCAGACCATCTGGCAGTCGGCCAACGAAGCCGCGGCGGCCGAGTTGGCCGCCTTGCGCGCCGAGACCCGCCTGCAGGCTGCGGACGCCGAGGCCGAGCGCGACCAGGCCAAGGCGGCGCGAGTTGCCGCGGAGGAGGAAACCGCCACCGTGCGCGCGGCGCTGGAGCAGGCCAGGCTGGCCGAGTCCGCGCGCCAGGGCGAGCTGGAAGCGGAAAAGCAGGCCCATGCCGCCAGCCGTGCCCGCCACGAGGCCGCACAGCAGCAGATCGCTGCGCTCGAACGTCAGTTGCTGGAATTGCGCACACAGTTCTCGCAAGAACTGGAGCAGATGCGTGAGCAGGTCCGGCTCGCACAAGAGCGCGCAACCGCGAGCGAACGGCGCGCGCTGCGTGAGATCGACCAGGAACGCGGCGCCCGCCAGGCCGCCGAGAAAGCAGCGGCCGAGCTGCGGGGCGAGCTGGCTGCGCAACAGGGCAGGGCGCAGCAGGCGGCGCTGGAAGCCGCCGAAGCCCGCGCCGCGCTGCAGGCCGAACGCGACGCGGCGACCAAGGAGGCCGGCGCCTGGAAGCAGGCCTGCGCCGAGGCGGACGCCGCGCGGCAGGCACTGCACGGCGAACTGGACGAAACGCGGCGGCGGGCCGAACGCGAGCGGGCCGAAGCCGCAGCAGCCCGGCACCCGGTGGCGCCGCGGCGGCCGGTGGCAGTCCGACGCACCAAGTTCAAGCCGGGCTCGATGACCTGAAGCAGCGATGGCCGGCCCGCCAGCCGGCTTCGCGACGACCTGCCGGATCTTCAGTGACGCCAACCGGTGCTTGATCCATGGCCGGCTTTCTCAGGGTCGCCGGCGATGTGGAGGATCTTTTGCCCATCCCGGTCAGCCTTCTTTCCACTGGCGCCCTGCATGGGCTTCTGGGCTTGGCCGCCGGGATCCACCTCGGCTTTCCCCGGCCGCTTCAGCGGCGCTTCCAAAGCCAATTCAAAGCCCGTTCGGGAACAATCCGTTCTCTGCCAAGGCGGACCGCCCTCCCAGCCCGCCCACACCCCGGCGCATCGCAAACCACCCCATGCAATTGCTCCTGATTGAAGACGACCTTGATTTCGGCAATGCCCTGCAACTGGCGCTCGCCCAAGCCGATCTGCCGACGGTATGGGTGCGCAGGCTGGTGGATGGCAATGCCCATCTGCAAACCCGGGAATTCGACTGCATCCTGCTCGACCTGAACCTGCCCGATGGCGAAGGCTTCTCGCTGCTGGAGCGGATCCGCCGCCGTGGCATCGCCACGCCGGTACTGGTGATCTCGGCACGCGAGGCCTTGGACGACCGCTTGCGCGCGCTCAATGGCGGCGCCGACGACTATGTGATCAAGCCTTTCATGATGCCCGAGCTGATCGCACGCGTGCATGTCCTGATGCGCCGCTCTGCGGGCCATGCCGCGCCGCGCTGGCGGGTGGGCGAGCTGGAGATCGATACGGTGTCGCAATCGGTCACGCGCTGCGGTGAGCCGATCGGGCTGACCGGGCGCGAGTACGCCATCCTGCGCGAGCTGGCGGCTGCCAGTGGCCGCGTGGTTCGACGCGAGCAACTATGCCTGCGGGTCTGGCCTGACGAGGCGGTGCCCAGCGCCGGCGCGCTGGAGTTCCAGATCCACGCCTTGCGGCGCAAGCTGGGCGCCAGCGCCATACAGACCATCCGCGGCGTTGGCTACATGCTGAGCGCGCCATGAAGATCATCCGGCACTGGCTGGAACAGCTGCCGCTGCTGCGGCTCCTGTGCCAGCCCTCCCTGTTCCGTCGCTTGCTGCTGTGGCAGGCGGCCAGCGTGCTGGTGCTATACAGCCTGGTCACCCTGGGGCAGCTCTGGCGCAGCCAGGCACCGCAAGGCGGCACCCTCGCACGCGAGCTGTCGATGATCGCCGGCGCCGGCGCCCGCTTTGCCAGTCTCGACACCCGGCCGGAGCGGGCCCAGGCCGTAGCCCGGCAGCTCCAGGAAATCGTGGCAACGCAGGGGATCACGGTGAAACCCCATGAGTTCGCTATCCAGATCTGGGATCGCGACGGCACCTTGCTGGCCCGCGACGCGCTCACCGACACGCTGCCCCTGACTCGCCCCGGCAGCGCGCCCGTGGAGACTCGCACGCAGCTAGGCCATTGGTACTGGCTCGGGGCCTGGAGCCCCGACCGGAAAATCTGGGCCGTGGTCGGCCTGTCCCAGGCCTTCTATGAGCGTAACAACGCTGAGCTGGCACACGTGTTCCTGCTCGCGCTGCTGGTGCTGCATGCGATGCTGCTGTGCGGGCTGTGGCTTGCCACACGCATGGGACTCAAGCCGCTGGCCAGCTTGTCCGAGCGTATCCGGCAGCGCACGGCCGATGACCCGACGCCGCTGGCGCGGCTGCGCGATGACCCGCTGGAACTGGCACCCATCATCGCCGCCCTGGATGCACAGGCTGCACAGGTCGCGCGGCTGCGCAGCACAGAACGGCGCTTCTTCGCCGATGCCGCCCACGAACTGCGCACGCCGCTGGCAGTGATCAGCGCCCAGGTCCACGTGCTGGCGCAAGAACGCGACCCGGCCCGCCTGGCGCAGTTGCAGGCGGCCCTGCAACGCGGCGTGCAGCGCTCGGCCCAGGTCCTCACCAAGGTGCTGACGCTGGCAAGGCTCGACGCATTGGAGCGCGTACCGCGAAAACTCGCGGTCGACATTCCCGAGCTGCTGCAGGCGCGCATCGCCGAATACGCCCCCCTGGCCATCGCGAAGGCACTGGACCTGGGCCTGAAGCCGTCTCCCGCTTGCCGGATCGAGGCGGACGAGGACCTGCTGATCAGCGCGCTCGACAATCTGATCGCCAACGCGATCCACTACGTCCCTTCCGGGGGCACCGTCAGCCTGGGCTGCCGCCAGTTCGAGACGAGCATGGAGATTTTCGTGGAAGACGATGGCCACGGCATCGCCCCTGACGAGCGGGAGCGCATTTTCAACCGCTTCGAGCGCGGGCGCAGCGCGGCACACACCAGCGGCAGCGGCCTCGGCTTGGCGATCGCGCGCGACATCGCACGGCTGCATGGCGGAGATCTGCTTCTGACTTGCCCCGCAACAGGTGGTTGCTGCTTCGTGATGCGCTTGCCGCGCTGAGCGGAATCGATGACGAGATGGCACCAGGCAGCGCCTGGTGCACGACGAAGACAAGAAACCTGAGGATATGCGGTGAGACGAAGCCCCCCCTTTAGACCTTCGCCGGCAAGCAAGCTGGCTGTCCTGACGGCCGCCCTGGCGCTGGCCGCGCTTGCGGCACCGCACGCATGCGGCGCGCCCGGCGCGCCGGGTGGCAAGCGGCCTCTGGCGCAGGCAGCACTTCGCCCCCCTGCGCCCGCCGAGCAGCCCTATCCGCCTGATGAGAGGTCGTTCCGGGCCATCCTCAAAGGCATGAATACCTTCACGGAAAACCATGAACTGTCACCGCAAGGTGTGCTGCGCTTCCGGCTCCATGCGCGCCAGCCCAACATCGCCATGGCGGACATCGCGCTAAGCCTGACAGGCAACGCCACGCAAGCGCCGCTGCGGGTCGCCCCCGACCAGACGTTCTCGATACCGCGCGAACATGCTGCGCTGGAAGGCGAGGCCACCGTGGTAAGCAACAAGCCCGCAGGCAGCCTGACCTGGCGCCCCGAAGTCCGTACCCCCGGCCTGCCACGCGGCAGCCGGCGCCTTGGAGACCTGCGGCTGGAGTGCCTGGTCGACATCGACAGCGATCCCAGCCGGCCAAGCGAATTGCGCCAGGTCTGCTCCGGCTCGGCTGCCGAAGCCACTTGCCTGGAAGAACCCGGCCAGTGCCTGGCCCACGCGCCCGCCGCGCTTGGCGGCTTCCTGCTGAGTAGCGTGGTTCCCCTGAACGAGGTGAAAACCGCCTATGAGCATGGCGGCTTTCGCTACCTGTTCATCGCCGACAGGCCGATCTTCAGCGTCACGCTGCGCCACGGCGGCAAACAACTGGTGCTGCCCACCATCTGGCTGTATGGCGGCCTGGCGATGCATAACCCGTTTCACGATCCGCCTTACCTGAAAGATCGCCTTTATGAATTGCCCTTGGAACGCAGCAAGTGGCCCGACGACACACTGGTCACATTCGAATACATGGACGATGCCTGAGCCTGACCTGACCATTCATCCGAGCCGCATGCCATGGCTCCATCCGCTGCCCGGGACTTCGTCAGGCAAGGCATGTGCGATCGTCATGGCCGCGCTGCTGTCAGGCGCATGTGCCTCCGCCGGAAACAAGAACGTCGCCGAGATGACCCCGGCCAGACTGGAGAACCGGATGTCTGGAAAGTCGATGACCAAGGCGGACATCAAGGACTGGCTCGGCAATACGCAGAACGAAATCCGGTTCGCGAGCGGCGCCGAGGTCTGGATCTACAGCTACCGCGAATCGACGCCCAGCCTGCTGAACTTCTACAGGAACGCCAGTGTCCTGCTGGGTGGCCAGGAGAACGACAGCAAGGAGCTCGTCATCCTGTTCGACAGGGAAGGCACCGCCAGGAAGTGGCGTTTCAATGAAACCCAGGACCAGGAACCCACCGGCGTGCTGAACAGGAAGATGTTCCCCAGGAGCGAGCCGGCGCGGTCCCAGGACAACCCGGGAGACCGGACCGGGGCAGGGAGCGGCGAGCGGCCGCGATAGCCGCGCCCGCCCGCCGCGAAGCGCAGTCGGCCTCGATCAGGCGCAGCGATAAGTGAAGGATGTTTCCAGGGCGCACACGCTTCTGAGCTTCGTGGGTAGAAGCTCGGAGCCTCCCTCCGTGCTTGTCCACCTGTTTGCAGATCCTATGTTCAAGACGATCAACAAGAAGATCTTCGCCATCCTGCTGCTGGCAGGATTGTCGGGCGTGATAGCCGGCATGCCCTATATGGCCGATATGGCCGATATGCTGGCGGTGGCCGGGACCGCCCCGATTGCCAAGTCCGCTGTACCGTTGCCGTGGCTGGTAGCAGTGGTCCTGGTGCAGAACGGGTTCTTGCTTGCGGTCGTTATTCTCTTGGGGATGCGCTTGTCCAGCAAGGTGGGACTGCGAATGCCGCTTCTCCAGGCCTGGACGGAAGGCAGGGGGACACCGTCGCCGGTGGGCTTGCGGGCAGGACTGCTGGCCGGGGCAATCCTGGGAGCCGTGTTAGTTGCGGTCGATGCACTGTGTTTCTTCCCTCATCTTCCCGCGCCAATGCAGTCGCTGTTCAGGGTGCCGTTGTGGAAACGCTTACTGGCGGGCGTCTTGTATGGCGGGCTGACCGAGGAACTCCTGATGCGTTTGTTCCTGCTGCCGCTCCTGGTCTGGTTTGCGGGGCGATGGTGGAAACAGGCCGATGGCATGCCGGCTCCCGGGGCATTCCGGACAGCAATTGGCCTTGTGGCGCTGCTTTTCGCACTGGCTCACCTGCCGGCAACGGCCGCCGTGGTTCCTCTGACACCGATGTTGGTGTTGCGAGCACTGGTGCTGAATGGGCTTGCAGGCGTCGTGTTCGGCTTCTTGTATTGGCGGCGCGGCCTGGAGGCGGCCATGCTGGGCCATATGGCAGCGCATGGAGTACTCCAGATTCCCGGCTCCTGGCTGCTGAATCACATGTCCTGAGCAGGGCATGCCATTCGCACAGGAAGCCCCCTGGGCACGCCGATAGCGCCCCAACCCGGCGACCGGCTCATCGGTGGCCGGGGCCGGGCGCCTGCACTTCCATGGCCCGGCGACTTGGAGCGCGGCTCAGGCCTTGAATGCCTGTCCGGCCTGGAGGCGCCGTCGAGCAAGGGTGCCTTTCGCATGACGCAGTGGACCAGCACTGCCATCGTCCTTCAGACAAAGCCCTTGTTCTCCTCCGCAACCTGTGCAGCGATAACCAACGCCCACGCAATTGCCAGCAGCAGGCCGCCAAGCAGGCACACGAAATAGTCCCCCAGCGTGAGTATGAAAATCCAGTAGGGCTTGCCTGGTTCACCAATCAGCAATAGGCCCACCAGAAGTTTAACCAGCGGACTGGACAGTCCCAGAGATATCGAAGCCATCGCCAGGCGGCGTAGGCATTTGGCGACTTCAACCGTCAGGACCTCGCCACGCCCGAAGGTCACGAACATCTGTCGAGCCTGATACAGCGCGCAGCTGAGCAGCCCCAAGCTGATACTGGTGGCAAGAAAGCCCTCGACCCGGTGCCACAGGGAAACGTGCACGGCAAAGGCAGAACTTGCCGGGATGTGCTGGCGCACCACCTTTTCCAGGGTCGCGTCGGGCAACCCAAACCAGATCCACACCATGGACGCAAGCGCGATCACCGCGCCGCTGGTGGTCAGACACCGCATCCTGTCAGACAACTTGCGGATGCGCCGCATGGCTGTGCTCTCCGGATGCGAGGCTGCATAAGAACTCAAGATGCTGATCTCCATAAAAAGGTTGCGGACGTCACTTTGCGTATTGTATAACAACAAAACTTTATTGTATTACAGATATTTTTTATCGCAAATCTATACTTATGTCGTATCGATCACTTTTTGGCGGGGTAACGTTCATCATGGCAGTACTTGGCGCCGGAGCGCCAAGCGCACAGGCACGCCAGTCCCCTCCTGCCGAGGAGTTCTTTTACCTCGGCGCGGACCTCGGGTATGCGCGTATCGGAGTCAGCCCATCCAGTCCGGGATGGACGGACGCTTCATCGAATCACGTCGCCGTCGGACTGCGGGGCGGCTATCAGTTCTCGCGCTACCTATCAGTCGAAAGCACAGTCACCACCCTGGGTTCCGTTGAAGCGAGAACTGATGGTCAAAAGGACCGTTTCGCCATCGGCGGGATGACGGCGAGCGTCGTCGGGCATCTGCCAATTACCGACCGCTTCTCCTTGCTGGCCCTCGTTGGGCTAGGATTGGAGCACGGGCAGCGCACAGGAGACATCGATTCGAGCAGCCGCTCCGTGGCGGTGATCACATTCGGAGCCGGAGCGGCTTATGCCATCTCATCGAATTGGCGCATACGCGCGCAATACACGAACTACGACAAGTTGAAATGGAAAGGAGGCAACGGCGCCGAGGTCAAGAGTCAAGCATTCGTCTTGGGCGTTGATTATCTGTTCCGTTGACTAAGAACTCATTCAAGATGAAGTCCCGCCGCGCCAATGGAGGCAATGCCGCGGCGCGAACTTTGGAATGACCGGCTCATTGGTGGATTGCATTGACATCATGCACGGCGGGCCGGCACTCAACGTTGCTGCCCGCGCTTGAGGAAAGCTCCGTGCATGTCGGCGCGATGCACGAAGCGGGAGAGCAGACCAATGTCGTTACGCTTCGCACCAGTCAGGTTGACCGCGAAGGGGAGGGCGCAGGCGTCGGTGGCACGTGAGGCTAGGCACCGGATTGCGCGCGACCGGTCGGGTTCGGTGCTGTTCCCGGCCCGCCCCATCTGCTTGAAATGGTTGCCTCGACGGCGATGGCGCCGTCCACTGTGGCCGTACCCTTGAACCGCATGGCTCCGTCCCGATCCTGCTCGAGCTCGACGTGGAGCAGCAGTTGGTCCCCTGGGTAGACCGATCGCCTGAAGCGCACCCTTTCGATCTCGATCGACCGATGCAGCTTACTCTCGACGTCAGCGTCCCCTTCGACAGCGACCAGGATCGCGGCGGTCTGCAGCAATGCCTCGATGCACAGCACGCCAGGCATCACGGGGCTTGCCGGATAGTGGCCAACGAAATAGGGCTCGTTGACCGTCACATTCTTGAGCGCGGTCACCGCCGCACGCGGCTCCAAGGCAAGCACGCGATCGATCAACAAGCAGGGATAGCGGTGTGGCAACAGTCTCAAGACCTGTTGGATATCGAAACGGATCGGATTCTCGTTCATTGGCCTCTTGGAAGCGTAACAGTGGGCTCGCGTCGCCAGTCTTCCTTGCTGCTGCGCGATGGAAAGAAGCGGTCCGGAGAAGAGAGCCACGAAGGCCCAACCAAGCGAACTGGCTTCATAAGGAATCGGCTTGACGTGACGAATCAGAGTAGGCCGCGCATCTCCAAGCCTGAAAAAACAGTGGGAGCGTCGATGCGGCCGATGCAGCATTGACAGAGCCTAATGGATTGTCCATGTTGAAATTGTGCGTATTTGTGTCGATGTTTGCGGATCTTGCGGATCCAAGGAAGGGATCGAGGCGTTGGACGCTTACCGGCTCAGCGCCCCCATAGGTTTTCTCTCTCTGTGAAGCGCTTTCCCCGAAGTCCCGTCCAGTGGAGCCTTCTCATGCTCGCCTGGCTGGGCCAAGCAATGCGAAAATGCCCACCGATCACGCATGGATTCGTAAGGGAGTGGCTGCCGGCATGGGCGCCATGGCCTCGAAGCGACCGTGATGATTACAAAGCGCTGACACGTTTGATGCGTTCTACATTTGCCTCGCAGCGCTGCTGCACTCTTCATGACCTACAAACTCATCGCGTTTGATTTCGACGGCACGTTGGCCGATTCGATGGCGTGCTTTCTGCAAGCCGTTGAAGTCGCTTCGCGCAAACACGGGTTTCGCCCGCTCGAGGGCGAGTTGCTCGAGCAGGCGCGCGGCAGCTCCGCGCAACACATCATGCGGCTGCTTGGCGTGCCGCTGTGGAAGGCGCCGGCCATTACCATCGATGTCAGGAAGCTGATGCGCGAGCGCATCGCGCAGGTTTCGCTATTCCCGAACGTGGCCGAGACGCTGGATACGCTGGCACGGCGTGGCATCAGGCTTGCCGTTGCCACGTCGAACGGCGAGGACGTCGTGCGCGCGATCCTCGGTCCCGCCGTCAGCGGCCGGATCGCCGATTTCAGCTGCGGCATCTCGATGTTCGGCAAGGCGCGCAAGCTTCGGGCGTTGGTCTCTTCCGCTGGTGTGCGTCCGGACGAAGCCTTGTACGTTGGCGACGAAATCCGCGATGCGGAGGCCGCCAGCGCCGCCGGCATGGCGTTCCGCGGGGTAGCCTGGGGCTACACGGCCGCGGCGGCGTTACAGACGCACTGCGCGACGCCACTCCTTGTCCGCCCGCAGGACCTGCTGGATTTTTCCCGCGCCTGACCATCAGGCCGCGTGCACGCCGTGATGGCACGGTAGCACTACGCCACGGGACATCGGCGATGCCTCCCTGGGCCGCCTGGATTTCAGGCCTGCTCCGCCAATGCCATCCGGTCCGGCGAGCGCGCAGAGCATCGCATCGATGCTTGGACCATCGCTCTGTCTCGAATCTGCGCATCTTTGTGCGAATCCATCAGCGCCACGGCAACGAGGTGCCGAGACATCCCTCGACAGCGCCAGCGCACAGGGATCCGCACAGTTCGCCACAACTCCGCACACATGCGGCACGCGCTTCTCCCTAGACTTGGCGCTCCCATGACCAAAGCCATCTTGTTGGCGGCGCGCGCGCATGCATGTGCGCGTCACGATCCCCGCCTTCTTGCTCAGCGCTTACAGGATGGCCCATTGCCAGCCTTGGTCCCGGCCTTGACCCCAATGATTGGAGCGCACGATCCGATGGATTTCCCCTCTTCGAGCCACGACCGCCGTCGCCTGATGCAGGCGCTAGCCTGCTGGCCCATCACGCTTATGCTGCCAGCCTTGAGCGCCTGCGGCGGCGGCGACGCAGACCGCGGCGCAACGCCGCAAGCCACCGTTCAGGACCGGCGCGTGCCACTTCGGACCGGTGTGGCCCTTCATGTGCGCGACTGGAATCCCGGCAATGCAGAACGGGTCGTCGTCCTGCTGGCGGGACAGGGGGAGACCGCCCAGCTCTTCAATGGACTGGCCGCCGCACTGGCCGATCGCGCGCGCGTCCTCGCAGTCAGCCGGCGCGGCTTTGGCCAATCGGACAAGCCGCTGCCAAGCCGCGGCTGGCGTTACGATACCGCCGCACTGGTCGACGATCTCGACGGCCTTCTGGCTGCCCTGCATGTCGGCAGCGTGGTGCTATGCGGCCACTCCATTGCCGGAAACGAACTGACCCTGTTTGCCGGCCGATATCCGCAGCGTGTACGCGGGCTCGTCTACATGGACACCACCTACGACTACTCACTCGCCAAGCGGGATCCGTCCCGGGTGCCGCGCAACCCGGCCTTGCTGAGCCCGGACCCGCAGGCGGCCGACGGCGCATCGTTTGCCGCCGCCGTCGCCTTTGCCAAGCGCATCCACAAAACCTGGTCGCCTGCAATCGAGGCGAACTTGCGCGATGCCTGCGAAGTGCTGCCCAACGGTAGCGTGCGCCCCGCCACTCCTTCCGAGGTATCCATCGTGACGCTCACGGAGGCGATGCGGTTTTCACCGGATTACAGTGCGGTCCGTGCTCCTGCGCTTATCCTGCAGGCGGACCCCCGCGGGCTGCGGGACCTCTTCCCCTGGCTTACGGAGCCTGTCGATGCACAGACCCGGGAAGACGCGCAGATGCGCTTGCGCGAGTCACGCCAGGATCGCGAGCGCAATTTCGAAGCGTTGTCCGCAGCCCTGCCGGATAGCCGTCGCATCGTCATTGCCAACAGCAACCACGGGGAGTTCTTTATCGAGCACCAGGCGGAGGTGGTCGAGGCGATCGAATCCATGCCATGGTATTAGCCCATTGCGTCAAGGAAAACGCACCCAAGCTGCGGTGCATCCGGTCTCCGGGTCTCCGGGTCTCCGGGTCTCCGGGTCTCCGGGTCTCCGGGTCTCAGGGTCTCAGGGTCTCAGGGTCATAGGCTAGGCGCAAAGCACGGCTATGGCACGGCGATGGCGAGCATCTGCAACGCGCATACGGCCCGCAGGTGCTGTCGATCGGGGGGATTTCGAATGACGCAGCGGACCAGGGCCCATATTCGATGCCGCGCGCCGGTGTAGCCACTATCGCCGCCAGAGTCGTCGGCGCGGCGCATTCGATCCTCGCGTCACACCTGCGGGCGGCGCTGCACTGGCGCGCTTGACGCTTGAGCGCTTAAGCGCTTGAGCCCTTAGGACTCACGCACGGTACGCCTCAGCTTGGGATTGAGCGCGGCATGCAGGCCGTCGCTCAGCAGGTTCAGCGCCAGCACGGTGACCACCACGGCAAGGCCGGGAAGCGCCGTCATGTACCAGCCGGTGCGCAGGGCGTCGCGGCCGAGGCCGATCATCGACCCCCAGCTCACCACATTGGGATCGCCCAGTCCGAGAAAGGACAGGCCCGCCTCGGAAAGGATGGCGTTGGCCACCAGCAAGCCGGTCGAGACGATCACCGGCGTCCAGGCATTGGGCAGGATCTCGCGGAAGATCAGGTGCATGTCGCTGGCCCCGACGGCGATGCTGGCCTTGACGAATTCGCGCTCGCGCAGGGAGATGAACTCTGCTCGCACCAGCCGCGCCACGCTGGGCCACGCGGTGACGCTGAGCGCGAACACGATGGTACCCAGCGTGGGCTTGAGGACAGCCACCAGGATGATGGCGAGCAGGAACGAGGGGATGGTCTGGAAGAACTCGGTGACGCGGCCCAGCACCGCATCGACGCGGCCGCGATAGAAACCGGAGGCGGCCCCGACGGCGATGCCGAGCACCAGCGCCGCCAGGGCCGAGCCGACGCCCACCAGCAATGAGACGCGCGCGCCGTGCACCAGTCCGGCCAGCAGATCGCGCCCCATCAGATCGGTGCCCAGCGGCGTGCGGGCATCGCCGCCGGGCCAGACATAGGGTGCCCCGACCATGTCGAGCGGGTCGCCGGGGAACAAGGTGCCGGCCAGCACGGCCGCGAGCGCCACCACGCTCAGGATGGCGCCCCCGATCAGCAGGGCGGGTTGCCGGTACCAGCGCTTCATGCGGCCGTCTCCTCGGGATGCGCGGTGCCCTGGCGCCGCACGCGCGGGTCGAGCAAGGTCTGCACCAGGTCGACCAGCAGGTTGGCCAGCACCACCAGGGCGCCGCTGCACAGCAGCACCGCCAGCAGCACCGGCAGGTCGCGGCTCTTGATGGCCTCGAAGGAAAGCTGCCCCAGTCCCGGCCAGGCAAACACCGTCTCCACCACGATCGAACCGCCAAGCAGCGCGCTGCTCTGCACGCCCAGCATCGTGAACACCGGCAACAGCGCATGGCGCAGCGCATGGCCGAACAGCACGCGCGCCTCGCGCGCACCCTTGGCACGGGCGGTGCGGATGAAGTCCTCGGCGAGCGTCTCCACCATGGCGGCGCGGGTCAGCCGCATGTAGACCGCAACGTAGTAGATCGACAGCGTCAGCGCCGGCAGCGCCAGGTGCGCGGCGTAGTCCAGCAGCAAGCGCAGGCCGTGGTAGCCGGCATTGACCTCGCGCACGCCTGCGATCGGCAGCCATTCGAGCCGTACGCCGAACAGCACGATCAGCATCAGTGCGGTCCAGAACAACGGCGCCGAGTAGCCCGCCGTGGCCAGCGCCGACAGCGCGGTGTCCACCAGGCCGTGCGGCCGGCGCGCCGCGGCGACGCCGAGCAGCACGCCCGCCACGGTCGAGCACAGCAGCGCCGTGCCGACCAGCGCCACGGTGGGCCCGAGACGTGCCAGCACCAGGTGCAGGACCGGCTCGCCGAAGCGGAAGGAGTAGCCGAAGTCACCGTGCGTAAGCTGGCCGAGATAGGCCAGCAGCTGGGCCGGCGTGCTGCGGTCGAGGCCGTACAGGCTGCGCAGCTGCGCCACGTACTCGGCCGGCACGCTGCCGCTCTCGCTGGCGATGGTATCGACCAGGTCGCCCGGCAATGCCTTGAGCAGCAGGAAATTCAGCACCGCGGTGGCCAGCACGACGCCGGCGAGCTGCAGCAAGCGGGCCAGGATGCGTCGGTTCATGCCCGGCTCACTTTGTCGCCAGCCAGACGCGCGCGAAGTTGTTCTGGCTGTGGTCGAAGGTGTCGGTCACGTTGCGCAGGCGCTTATCCCAGACACCGAACCAGCGGAACTCGAACAGGTTGAGCAGGGCCAGGTCGCGCTGGGCGACGCCCTGGAACTGCCGGTACAGCTCGACACGCCGGGCCGGATCGCGCTCGACCTGGGCGGCCTCGAGCAGCCGGTCGGCCTCGGCGCTGGCGTAGCCGGAGGCGTTCTGCCACGGCGTCCCCTTGGCTTCGGCCTTGGACCAGTAGTGCTGCTCGACACCGATCTGCGGGTCCTGCCAGTTGATGCCCCAGGAACTGACCAGCTGGAAGTTGTAGTCGGAGAAGACGTTCTTGGTCCAGGCCGCCAGGTCCTGCCCGCGCAGGGTGACGTCGATGCCGATCGCACGCAGCGATTGCCGCACGAATTCGCCGGTGCGGCGGTAGTCGTCGCCGAAGGGAATGTAGTCGTGGTTGAGCTTGAAACGCCAGCCATCGGGCTTGCGCGGGAAGCCCGCCTCATCGAGCAGTGCCTCGGCCTTCTTCTTGTCGTACGGATATTGCTGCGTGTCCTTGGTGTAGAAGGTCTTCAGCAACGACGACACCGGGCCGGTGGCCGGTGCCGCGTAGCCGCCCCAGACCGTCCTGGTCAGGGCATCGCGGTCGATCGCGTGCAACAGCGCCTGCCGCACCTTCAGGTTGCCCAGGATGGGGTCGCGCAGGTTGGGGATCAGCCAGAGCCAGCCGGCGAAGCCGTTATAGCCCCCGGTGCTGACGACCAGCTTGGGCGAGCGCGCGAGCCGGTCGGCATCGGCGAAGGTGACCGGGTTGCGCTCGCCGTACTGGACGGCACCGGTCTCCAGCGCGGCGGCGCGGCCTGCCACGTCGGGAATGATCTTGAAGGTGATCCGGTCGAGGTAGGGCAGGCCGGGTGCCCAGTACTTGTCGAAGCGCTCCAGCGCGATATGCTGGCCGCGCACCCATTCACGGAAGACGAAGGGGCCGGTGCCGACCGGCTTGTTGTTGTAGGGATTGTTGGGCACGTCGGTGCCGGCGTACAAGTGCTTGGGCAGCACTGGCGCGGCGACCACGTCGAGCGCGTTGAGGATCACCGGCGTCGGCTTGGCGAGCGTCAGCACCACGGTGTGGCTGTCGGGCGCCTCGACCTTGCGCAGGTGCTGGAACACGCGCCGCGCGGTGGGGGCGTACTTGGGCCAGATCTCCTCGGCGGAGTACTTCACGTCGGCCGCGGTGAAGGGCTTGCCGTCATGCCACGACACGTTCCTGCGCAGGCGGAGGCGCACACTCAGACCGTCGGGCGACACCTCCACGCTTTCCGCCAGCTGCGGGCGCGGCTTGAGGTCCGGGCCGTAGTCGAGCAGGCCGTCGAAGATCTTGCTCACCACCGTGCGGCCAGGCGTGGCGGTGTTGATGAAGAAAGCCAGCGTGGGCGGCTCAGGATGCACCACGGCGTCGAGCGCACCGCCGCGTTGCGCACCTTGCTCGGTATCGGGCAAGGCCTTGTCCAGCGCCAGCGCATCCGGCAGCCACAGCGGCAGCAGGCCTCCGGCCAGCAGGGCGCCGGTGGCGCCGAGCACGCCGCGGCGGCGCAGGTTGGCCGGCGCGCCGGGAGCGGCCGGATCCGCCTGGGAGGCGAGGGTGATGCTGGAACTGGCGGACGCGGCCGCGGGCGTATCGTGATCGGTCATGACGGAGACAGGAAAGGCTGACGAAAGAAGGGCGAACGGTGGAACGGCGGCACGAGGGCACGGCGGCCGGACACGGACATGGGTACGGGCAGAGACGACCTCAGCAAGTAGCGAGCGCATCCGCCAGGGCTTGGCGCGGGGCAGGCTGCGGCATCGCCAGGCCCTCCCCGCGCGGCCCGCGGCGACCCGGCACGGCGTCGAGCAGGGCGCGCGTGTACGGATGGTGCGGGGCCGACCAGAGCGCCTGCGGCGAACCGCTCTCGACGATGCGCCCGGCCTGCATCACCGCCACGCGGTCGGCGATGTAGCGCACCACGGCAAGATCGTGCGAGATGAACAGATAGGTCAAGCCGTATTCGGCCTTGAGGTCGACCAGCAGGTTCAGGATCTGGGCCTGGATCGAGACGTCGAGCGCGGAGACGGGCTCGTCGCAGATGACCAGGTCGGGACGCAGCACCAAGGCACGTGCGATGGCGATGCGCTGGCGCTGCCCGCCGGAGAATTCATGCGGATAGCGGCGCTGCGCCCCGCGCGGCAGGCCGACGTCGTCGAGTATGGCGGCGATGCGGGCCACGCGTTCGGCGCGGGCGCGCAAGCCGTGGATGGCCAGCGCGTGGCCGAGGATGTCCTCCACGCGGTGACGCGGATTGAGCGAACCGTAGGGGTCCTGGAAGACCAGTTGCACGCGCTTGCGCCACGGCAGCAGTTCGCGCGGCGGCAATGCCAGCAGGTCGCGCCCTTCCAGTTCGATGCGGCCCGCCTCGGCCGGCACCAACCGCATCAGCGCGCGCGACAGCGTCGACTTGCCGCAACCGGATTCGCCCACCAGCCCCAGCGTCTCGCCGCGCGCCAGGCTCAGGCCGAGGCCGTCCACCGCGGTGTGCCGGCCGGCACCGCCGGCATAGCTGACGCGCAGGTCCTGCACCACCAGCCAGGGCACGGCGGGGTCCGGCGCGTCGGGGCGGCGCGTGAGCGTCTGCGGCGCGGGTTGCGGGGATTGCGCCAGGTGGAAGCTGCCGTCGGCGCTGGCACGGATCTCGGCCAGGCGGTCGCGCGTGTAGTGCAGCGCGCGGCCGCCGTGCAGCGAGGCGGCGAGCAGGCCACGCGTGTAGGCGTGCGCGGGCGCGGCGAAGATCCGCCCGGTGCGGCCTTCCTCCAGCTTGTTGCCGCCATGCATGACTGCGACACGGTCTGCCACCTGGGAGACCACGCCCAGGTCATGCGTGATCAGCAGTACCGCCATGCCGAGTTCGTGCCGGAGCTGGTCGATCAGCGCGAGAATCTCCGCCTGGGTGGTGACATCCAGCGCGGTGGTCGGCTCGTCGGCAATCAGCAGGCGCGGCCGGCAGGCAATCGCCATGGCGATCATCACGCGCTGGCGCTGCCCGCCGGAGAGTTCGTGCGGATAGGCGCCGACACGGCGTGCCGCTTGCGGCAAGCGCACGCGCTCGAGCAGTGCCTCCGCCTCGCGGCGCGCTGCCTCGCGCGCCTGTGGACGATGCAGCAGGATGGCCTCCATCACTTGCCGGCCGATGGGCTGCA
Organism: Cupriavidus malaysiensis; assembly: GCF_001854325.1. Taxonomy (NCBI): domain Bacteria; kingdom Pseudomonadati; phylum Pseudomonadota; class Betaproteobacteria; order Burkholderiales; family Burkholderiaceae; genus Cupriavidus; species Cupriavidus malaysiensis. Next base: position 1,759,028 of record NZ_CP017755.1, on the reverse strand, counting down.
GCGGGTTGAGCGAACTCATCGGCTCCTGGAAGATCATCGACACCAGGCTGCCACGCGTGCCGCTCATGGCCGCTTCCGGCAGCGCCAGCAAATCGCGCCCGTCGAGCAGGATGCTGCCGCCGACGCTCGCCGCGGCGGGCAGCAGGCGCATCACCGCCAATGCCGTGGTCGACTTGCCGCAGCCCGACTCGCCGACCAGCGCCAGCATCTCGCCGCTGTCGATGCGCAGGTCGAGCGCACGCACGGCGTCCCGGCCGGGGAAACGCACCGTGAGCGCACGGATGTCGAGCAGGGGCGGGGCCGCGGCGGCCGCAGGAGAGGGGGGCGGGGCGGGACTGGGCATGCGCGCATTGCAGCATGGCACTTGCCGGCTGCCCACGAATATTTGCTCAGATGCTTAGTACCTGCGCTGGCACCGTGCGCGATCGGGCCGTCCCGCCATGTGCCTTGCCGCACATGTCTGGCCTTCGCGCGGCCCTGCCTGCACACCACCCGAGGCGGCGAGCGGCTATGCTTGGCGCGTGCGCCACTCCCCGCTGCCGCCATGCCGAAGGACATCCCGCACCTGCCGCCGCCATCGCCAGCCTGGCCGGGGCGGTGCCGCCCGGGCCTCGCCCTGCTGGCGGCTGCCGCCATTCCGCTCGCCGCGTGCGCCCCCCGCTACCACGTCGCGGCCGGCGCACCCGCCGCCAAGGTCCGCCTGCTGACCAGCACCGACGACAATACGACCTTCACCGTGCTCGACCCGGCGCGCTGCCCGGAGACGCCCCATGTGGTCATCCTGGCCGGCACCGGGCAGCAGCTTGCGGCGCTGGGGCCGCCGCAGAAGCTAGACATCGGCGGCGACTCCCCGGAGCCGCCGGCGCACACACGCGAGCGCTGGCTGGCGGCAGGCAAACGGCTCTATATCGCCGCCGTCTCGGCGTCCAGCCAGGACGGTACGAAATACCGTTGCGCGGCCGGGGTGTCGTTCGTGCCGCTGGCCGGCGCCGAATACCAGCTGCGCTACTGGCGCGAAGCGGACGCCAAGGCCTGCTCCATCCTGGTGACACGGCTGGGCACGCCGGCCCGGTCGGACGCGCCGGCCGAGGCGGACCCGACCCAGCGCGCCTTCCGCGCGCTCAAGCCGGCGTATCTCTGCGATTCGTTGTAGTCGCAGTTGTGCCCGCAGTTGTGCCCCCAGTTGTAGCCGCGCTTGTAGCCCTGGCGCTGCCGGCGAGCAGGCGCACAGCGGCAAGGTCGACCAGCAGCACCAGCCCGGCGCCGGCAAGCGTCGCGGCGACGCGGTCCCACAGCAGCCCGCTGCCCAGCGGCGCATGCGCCTCCAGGATCAGCAGGATCAGCGGCGTCATCACCGCCGAGTAAGCGAGGTAGTTGCCGGCACGCAGCACCGGACGCGCGGACGCCAGCGCGCCGGCGCCCAGCGCCAGCAGCCACAAGGCGGGATGATGGCCGACGATCAGCGAGGCCAGGCCCACGCCCAGCACGGTGCCTAGCACGCGTTGCGTCGACCTGGCCGAGATCGGCTCGGGCTGGCGTTGCGTCAGCAGCGCGACGGTCATGGCGCTCCAGGTGAAATGATGGGCCGGCCAGGTCCATTGCAGCGCGGTGGCCGCGGCCAGGGCCAGGCTCAGTCGCACGGCATATTGCCAGCCCGCTGCCTGCCGCAGCGACTGGCGCCAGCGCCGCCAGCGCTGGGCCGCGGTCACCGCTGTCGCTTGTGCCGCGGCGGCCGGTCCTGCCCTTGCGCCGACAGGGGCGGTGGCGGAACGCAGGCGCCCGGCCAGGGCCGCCAGCAGCATCCCCAGCAGCGCGGTCCACAGCGCGCCGGCGGCGATCGGCAGCAATACCGCTGCGTGCACGCGGGCACCGCCGCCCAGGCCCATCGAGATCAGCAGGAACAGCAGATAGCGAGTCGCCGCCACCGCCAGCTCGCGGCTGTAGCTGCTCGCCAGCGCCACGCTGCCGACGACAGCCACCGTCAGCACGCCGCTGAGCTGGCCGTGGCCGGCGAGCAAGACCGCGCTGGCGGCCGCCAGCAGGACCGGAACGAAGGCCGCGCGGAAGGCCTGCCAGCGCTCCCCCAGCGTCGCGCCGCGCACGGTAGCGCTGACGGCCATGCTGCCGAGCCCGGCCGCCATGCCGGCGGGCAGGGCGCCGGCCAGTCCCCCGAGCAGGATCGGCAGGCCCATGCCGAGGCCGGCCGCGAGCGCCTCGGCGCGGCTGGCGCGGCCTTCGGCCGACCAGCGCAGGACCTGCGCAAAATGTGTCTTCGTTCCCACTTTGTCTCCCGTGTCCGAGCCGCATGCTCTTGCCGGGCAAGGTATTCGCGGATATTACTACGCAATGCGTAGTATATTTCGGGAATGCAGAACGATCCGGTGGAATCCATCATGCGCGCCGTGCTGGCACTGGGGCGCCGCCTGCGCGCGGAACGCCCGCAAGGCGGCCCGGCACTGTCGGCACTGGGTGCTCTCAGCACCCTCAATCGCGAGGGACCGATGAGCGCGGTGCGGCTGGCCGAGCGGGAGCGGCTGCGGCCGCAGTCGCTGACGCGCATCCTCGCCGAGCTGGAGCAGTCGGGCTGGATCACGCGCACGCGCAGCGAGGCGGACCGGCGCGAAACGCGGCTCGCCGTCACGCCACACGGCCGCGCGGTGCTGGCCGAGGACATGGCGGCGCGCGGCCGCTGGCTCGCCGCCACGCTGGAGCAGACGCTGGACCCCGCGGAACGCGCCACGCTGGCCAGCGCCGCGCGCGCCATGCAGAAACTTGCCGCCTACGAAGGGCGGCAGGATGGCTGAGGCGGTCGACGCCGGACCTCAGCAGGAATTGGCCACCGCGCCGGGCGCCGTACGCGCCGCATGGCTTTCGAGCCGGACGCTGTAGAGCGCCACGGCCAGCGCAGCCAGCGGCAGCAGCGCGGCCACCCAGGGCAGGGAGGCCAGCCCGGGGCCGTGGTCGATGACCTGCCCGCCGAGCCAGGCGCCCAGGCCGTTGCCGAGGTTGAAGGCGGCGATATTGAAGCTGGAGGCCAGGTTCTGCCCCGGACCGCGCGCATGGTGCAGCACGCGCAACTGCAGTGGTGACACCGTGGCGAAGGCCGCCACGCCGAGCAGCCCGACGAAGGCCACCATGCCGATACGGCTGGGCACGGCCAGGGTCATCAGCCCCAGCACCACGGCCAGCGCGCCCAGGCTCACCAGCACCGCACGCACCGGGCTGCGGTCGGCAAAGCGGCCGCCGAGCATATTGCCGACGATCATGCCGGCGCCGAACAGCAGCAGGATCGGCGAGACGGCGCCTTCGCCATAGCCGGTCACACGCGTCAGCAGCGGCTGCACATAGGTGATGACGGCGAAGATGCCCATGGATTGCAGCACCGTCATGGCCAGGCCCAGCAACACCTGCGGGCGCGCCATGGTGCGCAGTTCCTCGCGCAGCGGCACCGCGGGCGCGGCATCGCGGCTGCGCGCCACCAGCAGGGCGATCACCAGCAGCGAGACCAGTCCGATCACGCTCATGGCCCAGAAAGTGGCACGCCAGCCGAAATGCAGGCCCAGCCAGGCACCGGCCGGCATGCCCAGCAGCGTGGCCAGGGTCAGGCCGGAAAACATGATCGAGATCGCCGAGGCCTTGCGTGCTTCCGGCACCAGGCTGGTGGCCACCACCGCGCCGACGCCGAAGAAGGTGCCATGGGTGAGCGAGGTCAGCACGCGCGCCACCATCAGCGTGGTGTAGTCGGGCGCCAGGGCGCAGGCGGCATTGCCGATCGTGTAGATCACCATCAGCGAGAGCAGCACGGCCTTGCGCGGCATGCGCCGGGTCAGCAGGGTCAGCACCGGTGCGCCGGCGAACACGCCCAGGGCATAGCCGGAGACCAGCATGCCGGCGGCGGCGATGGAGACCTGGAGATCGGCCGACACCTGCAACAGCAAGCCCATGATGACGAATTCGGCGCAGCCGATGCCGAAGGAGCCGGCGGTCAGCGCATACAGCGCGATGGGCAACCGGCCGGCGGGGGCACCGGAGCCCAGGGCGCGGGGAGAGGCGGAAGACATGATCGGAGCGGTAAGCGAATGGAGTTCGCAGTTTGCCCCTGGTCATCCGACGCGGAAACCGGCATGATCGATAATCACTTTCAAGAAAATATTGATAATCATGGACCGGATCGGCGATATCGGCTTGTTCCTGCGCGTCCTGGACCTGGGCTCGATCAGCGCCGCCGCGCGCAGCCTCGACCTTTCGGCGGCGGTGGCCAGCCAGCGGCTCAAGCGCCTGGAGGCCGACCTCGGCGTGAGGCTGCTGCACCGCACCACGCGGCGCCTGCATCCAACCCCGGAGGGCAGCCTGCTGGCCGAGCAGGGCCGGGCCCTGGTCGACGACCTGGAGGCCCTCGGCAGTTCGCTGCGCGGGGCCGGCACCGGCGTCAGCGGCACGCTGCGCGTCACCACCTCGGCTTCGTTCGGGCGCCTGTACATCTCGCCGCTGCTGCCGGAATTCCTCGCCGCCCATCCCGCGCTGCGCATCCACGTCAACCTGAGCGACCATGTGATGGACCTGGTCAGCAGCGGCTTCGACCTGGCGGTGCGCATCGGTGCGCTGGAGGACTCGAGCCTGGTGGCGCGCAAGCTCGCGCCCAACCGCCGCCTGCTGTGCGCCTCGCCCGACTACCTGCGCCGGCGCGGCCGGCCGCGCGTGCCGCAGGACCTGGCGAAGCACGACTGCCTGCTCCTGACCGGCCACCAGGGCCGGCAGGACGTGTGGCGCTTCCAGGGGGACGGCGGCGCCGAGATCGCGGTGCCGGTCGACGGGCGCATCGAAGCCAATACCGGCGAGTTGCTGGCCGACGCCGCGGTGGCCGGCCTGGGCATCGCCCTGCATTCCGTCTGGCATGTCTGGCGCGAGCTGGAAAGCGGCCAACTGGAGCCGGTGCTGCCGGAATTCCCCCTGCCCGAGACCGGCATCTACGCCGTGATGCCGCAGCGCCGGCTGATGCCGCCGCGCGTACGCGCCTTCATCGACTTCCTGGAGGCCCGCTTTGGCACGCAGCCGCCGTGGGAACGCCACCACGTTGGCCGCTGAGAGGCGACGTGCGCGGCCCAGGATGGGTACGGGGCGGGGCAGTGCGATGTCCGGCCGCGCATCCCGGGCGGTCGGCCGTCAGTCAACCCGGTGTTCGACCAGTACCAGGCTCTCGTCCAGGTGGGACCAGCGCGAAGAGTACTGGGCATCGAAGCGCACCACGCGCTTCAGTTCCGGCGCATACCAGGCCACCGCGCTGTAAGGCACCGAACTGGCCGCGCCGCCACCGGTGAAGCCATAGAAGGGACGGGACACGTAGCCCTTGAAGCTGAGACGCAGCACACGGAAGGTGCCGGCCGGCACGGTGAGGGTCGATTCTCCGCCGGCCTCGCCGGTCAGGTCGGTCTGCAGGCCGGTGACGGGCTGCCGGTAGCTGAGCTTCCAGCGCAGGCCAGCGCGCACGTCCTCCGGCACCCATCCGCCCGGCGGCGAGGCCTCGTCGAAATCGCCGCCGGTGGCCGCGGTGATGCGCACCACGCGTCCGTCGCCGCTCTCGACGCGCGCACCCTGGTTGAAGACCACCCGCTCGCCTTCGATGCGGTCCACGCGGTAGGAGACCTCGCGCCGGGCCTTGGTCATCTTGTCGACCAGTTCGTAGCGCCACTGCTCGCCCACGCGCGGCATGCCGTCGGCGGCGGGCGCTGCCGAAGTTGCCTGGGCCGCGGGCGCGGAGGGCGCCGGACGGGCCGCCGGCGCCCCGGCGCGGTACTGGGCCAGCGCGGCGGCGCCGCGTTCGCCCACCATGCCGATCCAGGCGGCCGGTACGGCCCGGAGCGGTGCCTGTCCTCCTTGGCCGGCTTGGCCACCTTGCGCGCCTTGCCCCTGTCCGGCCATCACGCCGATCAGCTTGCCGCTGTCGTCGAACAGGCCGCCGCCGATGGCATTCGGCAGCGCCGCGGTCGATTCGATGCGCACCAGCTTGCCATCCGGGCCGGCCTGCAGGCCGGAGACGGTGCCCTCGACCGCCGTCACGCCGCTGGCATCCGCGCTGGCCACGGCCAGCACACGCTGGCCGAAAGCCGGCGCGGCGCTGGTGCTGACGCTGGCGGCGGGGGCCTGGAAGTTGGCCACGCGCAGCAGGCAGAGGTCACGCTCGATGTCCGGCGCCTCCAGGGTGGCACCGTAGCTGACGTTATCGCGCCGCACCGAGATCGCGCGCGCGCCGGCCAGCACCTGGCAGGCCGTGACAAGCTGCCCGGGCCCGATCACCACGGCCGAGCCCGCGGCGAGCGGCGCCTCGTTCGCCCCGAGCGCGCGCACGGCGTAGACGCTGGCGGAAACCCTGGCGCGCACGGCGGCCAGGTCGGGGCCGGCGGCCTGCGCGACGGCAGGCACGGCCAGCGCCGCCAGGGTGGGCAATGCCAGCAGCGTGGCCAGCGAGGTGGGGCGGAACGGACTTGGCATCGATCGGAGTGCGGGAAAGGAGCGAACGTGCGGCACGGCTGCGGGGAGCGACTGTGGGGAAGGGAAGCGCATCCGACAGGGTGGATGCGAGATGACAGGCCTCAGGGCGATGGCACGGGGGCGCCGCTACGCCGGCGACATGCCGGCGCCTGCGGCGCGGCTGCCGCTGCGCGTGGCGCGCCCTGGCCGGAGCGTGCAGCCGCAACGGCTTCGGCGGCCGCGCTGATGGCGGCCCGGCCCCGGTTTCCCATCCCTTCTCCCTGTCCTGCCGCCCTGCCTCGCGGCGGGGCGGACGATTCTGCTGGTTGGTTTTGGGGACGTATTCTGCCGCCTCGCCCGCGCCAGGACAAGGGCCGCCGGGGCCCACCGGGGCCCCGGATACCGCTCAGGCGCCGACGGCCGGCTGCGCCAGCCATTCACGGCCCTTGAGCATGCCGTCCCAGTAGAGCGGCGGCAGGATGCGCTCCTTGAGCAGCCAGGCGGCGCGGGTGGGGCGGGTCCCGTCGAGCAGCCAGCGCGGCAGGCTGGGGGCGACCTTGCCGCCGTACAGGAACTCGGCCAGCACCACCTTGCCGCGCTCCACCGTCAGCGGGCAGGAACCGTAGCCGTCGTAGCGCGCCTCGCCCTGCGCCTGGCCGCGCAGCGCCAGCACGTTGTGCGCCACCACCGGCGCCTGCTTGCGCGCGGCCGCAGCCGTCTTGGCATTGCTGGTGTTGCCCGCATCGCCCAGGGCGAAGATGTTCTCGTAGCGCGGATGGCGCAGCGTGGCCGGATCGACCTCGACCCAGCCGGCCGCGTCGGCCAGCTGGCTGGCGCGGATGAAGTCCGGTGCCTTCTGCGGCGGCACCACGTGCAGCATGTCGAATTCGCGCGTCACCAGTTCGCTGCCGCCATCCGCCAGCGCACGGCTGAAGGTAGCCTGGCGCGCGGCGCCGTCCACGCTCACCAGGGTCTGGCCGAAGTTGAGATGGATGCCGTAGCGCCCGACATACTCCATCAGCGCGGGCACGTAGTCGGGCACACCGAACAGCACCGCACCGGCGTTACAGAACTGGATATCGACGCGGCCAAGCACGCCGTCGCGCCGCCACTGGTCGGCCGACAGGTACATCGCCTTCTGCGGAGCGCCGGCGCACTTGATCGGCATCGGCGGCTGGGTGAAGACGGCGCGCCCGCCGCCGGCGCCGGATAGCTGCTGCACCAGGCGCCAGGTGTAGGGCGCCAGGTCATAGCGGTAGTTCGAGGTGACGCCGTTGCGGCCTAGTGTCTCGGGCAGGCCCTTGATGCCGGACCAGTCCAGTTTCAGCCCCGGGCAGACCACCAGCTGCCGATACCGCACCACGCGGCAGCCATCCAGCACCACGGCATTGCGCTCCGGCTCGAAGGCCGCCACGGCCGCCTGGATCCAGCGCACGCCGCGCGGCAGCACCGAGCCCATCGCGCGCGCGGTGACCCTTGCCTCGAACACACCGCCGCCGACCAGGGTCCAGCCCGGCTGGTAGTAGTGCACGTCGGCCGGGTCGATGATGGCGACGTCCAGTCCGGGGCTGCGCGCCAGCAGGCTGGCCGCCACGGCCGTGCCGGCGGCGCCGCCGCCGATGATGACGACCTCGTGGCTGGCTTCGTCCACGCGCACCGGCGCCGCGCCGGCGCCATCGCCCAGGCGGGGCGCCAGGCCCTGCAGGTCGCAGCCGGCGGCGGCCGTGCGCGCCAGGATCTCACGCGGTGGCAGCCGTCCGGCCTGCGACAGCGCCCACAGGGTGGCCGAGCGGGTGCCGCTGCGGCAGTAAGCCAGCACCGGTGCGGGCAGTCCGGCCAGCAGCGTGCCGAAGGCACGGCCTTGTTCGTCGTCGATCCGGCCGGGCGCGGCCGGCAGGTAGGACAGCGCGAGCCCGGCGGCCGCGGCAGCGCGCTCGATCTCCTTGACGCCGGGCTGGTCGGGCGCCTCGCCGTCAGGTCGGTTGCAGACGATGGCGCGAAAGCCCTGCGCGGCGATCGCTGCAACGTCGGCGGGCGTGATCTGGTCGGATACGGACAGCGCGTCCGAGAGGGGGCGGATCTTCATGGGAGTCTCCAGTGGGGGCGGCCGGGACCCGGAGGGTGGGGCGGGCAGGCCGAGGGAAGAGCGGGCCTGGCAGGCCGGAGGGCGGCCCCGGCCCGGCTGGCGGCGTCGGCTACAGGACGTTTACAGGACGTTGAGCGGGATCTTCAGGTAGTGCACGCCGTCCGCCTCGGCGGGCGGCAACTGGCCGGCGCGCATATTCACCTGCACCGAGGGCAGGATCAGCGTCGGCATGCCGAGGGTGGCGTCGCGCGCCTGGCGCATGGCGACGAACTCGTCCTCGCTGATGCCGTTGCGCACGTGGACGTTGTGTTCGCGCTGCTCCGCCACGGTGCTGAGGTAGCGCACTTCGCGGCCGCCCGGCTGGTAGTCGTGGCACATATAGAGCCGGGTCTCGGCCGGCAGGCTCAGCACCTTGTTGATGGAGCGGTACAGGGTGCGTGCGTCGCCGCCGGGAAAGTCGCAGCGCGCGGTGCCGTAGTCGGGCATGAAGAGGGTGTCGCCGACGAAGGCGGCGCTTTCGCTGCCATCGCCGACCACATAGGTCATGCAGGCCGGCGTATGGCCGGGCGTGTGCATGGCGCGCGCTTCCAGGCTGCCGATGCGGAACGGCTCGCCGTCTTCGAACAGGTGGTCGAACTGGCTGCCATCGCGGCGGAAAGCGGGCTCGGCATGGAAGACGCGGCCGAATACCTGCTGCACGGTGGTGATGTGGCTGCCGATGGCGATACGGCCGCCAAGCCGCTCACGCAGGTAGGGTGCCGCCGAGAGATGGTCGGCATGCACGTGGGTCTCCAGGATCCACTGCACACCGGCCTCCAGTTCCCGTACGCGCTGGACCAGGCGGTCGGCGCTGGCGGTGCGGGTGCGGCCGGACTTTGGATCGTAGTCCAGCACGCTGTCGACCAGCGCGCACGCGCGCGTGGCCGGGTCCAGCACGAGGTAGCTGATGGTCCAGGTATCGGGGTCGAAAAAGCCCTCGACCTGCATGCGGGAGCGGGTTGGCATCGGTATCTCCTGGTAGGGCGGCGGGGTTCACGCGCCGCCATGTGTGCGAAGCGGCGCCCGGGCGTGTCGATGGCGCCGCGGGCACGGTCTGGCCTGGATTCTCAAGATCCATGCCATCCCACCGGAAGGCTCCACGGGAAAAGCCAAGTCATTGAATTCATGAAGGATCCTGGAGCGCAGCCGGGCCGATGCGCGCACCTGGCCGGTACGGCTCGACGGCACGTGGCAGGCCCCGCGAACTGCCACCACTGCCAGTTTGGCAGTGGTGGCAGCGCCTGCTAGAATGCCTTGTCCTTCGCCCCAGGCTAGCCCCCCATGGCCGATCTCCCGAGCGTCGTCGCCGCCCCTGCCGCCGACGCGCAAGCGCCCGTCGAGGCGCTGATCTCCTATCTCGAGCACGATCCGCAGCCGATGATCGTGCTCGACACCGAGTACAACATCCTGGCCGCCAACACGGCCTACCGGCGCCAGTTCGGCGCGGTCGACCGGCCCTATATCGGCCATAAGTGCTACCGCATCTCGCATCACTACGACATGCCTTGCGACCAGGCCGGCGAGCACTGTCCGATGCGCAAGGCGCGCGAGACCATGGGGCCGAACCGGGTCCTGCATATCCACCACACGCCGCGCGGCCCCGAGCATGTCGATGTCGAACTGCGGCCCATCCTGAACGCCCGGCGCGAAGTGGTGGCGTTCGTCGAGCGCCTGGCCACCGTGCGCAATGCCTCGGCCCAGGCCAGCGCGGACGGCCTGGTCGGACGGGCGCCGGCCTTCAACACCGCGCTGGGCGCGGTGCAGCGCGTGGCACCGTCGATGCTGCCGGTGCTGCTGCTGGGCGAATCGGGCACCGGCAAGGAACTGTTCGCCCACGCCGTGCACGAAGCCAGCGGGCGCGCCGGCGGCCCCTTGGTGGTGGTCGATTGCTCGGGCTTGACAGAGACGCTGTTCGAAAGCGAGCTGTTCGGCTATGAGAAGGGTGCTTTCACCGGCGCGGTGGCACGCAAGAAGGGGCTGGTCGAGACCGCCCAGGGCGGTACGCTGTTCCTCGACGAGATCGGCGACGTGCCGCTGTCGATGCAGGTCAAGCTGCTGCGCCTGATCGAATCGGGCACCTTCCGCCGGGTCGGCAGCGTCGACACCCAGCAGGCCGACTTCCGCCTGGTGGCGGCCACTCACAAGCCGCTCGAGAAGATGGTGGCCGAGGGAGAGTTCCGCCAGGATCTCTACTACCGCATCAGCGCTTTCCCGGTCCACCTGCCGCCGCTGCGCGAACGGCTGGACGATATCCCGCTGCTGGTGGACTCCTTCCTGCAGCGCGGCGGCGCGGGCGGGCGCCGCCTGAGCGTGGACGCGGCCGCCATGGCGCGCCTGCAGGCACACCGCTGGCCCGGCAATATCCGCGAGCTGCGCAATGTGCTGGAGCGCGCCAGGCTGTTTGCCGAAGGCAGCGTGATCGGGGTGGAGGCGCTGCCGCCGGGACTGGGCCTGGCACCGCCGCCCGAACCGGCGGGCAGGGCGGCGCTGACAGCCGCGGTGGCGGCGGCGATCGCTCCGGTGCTGGACGAGGCCGAACTGCGGCGCCAGGTGGCGGCCTTCCGCGGCACGCGGCGCGAACTGGCGGCCGCCCTCGGCCTGTCGGAGCGCACGCTCTACCGGCGCCTCAAGTCCCTCGGCCTGGCCTGAGCGGCAGGGCGCAGGCCACGTGGTCGCGCCTCCGCCGGATCATGGCCGGATCATGGCCGGATCCTTGACGCATCACGGTCGGATCACTGTCAGGCGACTGCCAGCACACTGCCAGACTGCCATCTTCTGCCAGATTGCCAGGGCCGCGCCGACTGGCAAAGTGGCCTTGTGCCGACTAAGCTACTGAATCGATATGACTTTTCGAGAACGTCGCCACTGGCACGCTTCTTGATCAGCTCCATGGCATGACCCCCAACGATCGACGACTGTTGCGCCACCTGCTGCTCGCCGTCGCGGTGAAGATTGCCGTGCTGGCCTTGCTCTGGTGGTGTTTCGTGGCCGACCAGCGGGTTGCCGTGGATGCCCGGCGCGCCGCCGACCGCCTGGGTCCGCCCCCAACAGCACAAGGAGCACAGCCGTGATCTCGGAGCACCTGGTCGACCTGTCCCGGTTGCAGTTCGCCGCCACCGCCATGTACCACTTCCTGTTCGTGCCGCTCACCCTGGGCATGGTCTGGCTGCTGGTCATCATGGAGAGCGTCTATGTGATGACCGGCAAGGTCATCTGGAAGGACATGACGCGCTTCTGGGGCAAGCTGTTCGGCATCAACTTCGCGCTCGGCGTCACCACCGGCATCACGCTCGAGTTCCAGTTCGGCACCAACTGGGCCTATTACTCCCACTACGTCGGCGACATCTTCGGCGCTCCGCTGGCCATCGAGGGCCTGATGGCCTTCTTCCTCGAATCCACCTTCATCGGCCTGTTCTTCTTCGGCTGGGACCGCCTCTCGCGCACCCAGCACCTGCTGGTCACCACCCTGATGGCGGTCGGCACCAACCTCTCCGCCCTGTGGATCCTGATCGCCAACGGCTGGATGCAGAATCCGGTCGGCGCCGCCTTCAACTGGCAGACCATGCGCATGGAGATGACCGACTTCTGGGCCGTGGTGTTCAACCCCGTGGCCCAGGCCAAGTTCGTGCACACGGTCTCGGCCGGCTACGTCACCGGCGCCATGTTCGTGCTGTCGGTCTCCAGCTGGTACCTGCTGCGCGGGCGCGACCTCGAGTTCGCCCGGCGCAGCTTCCGCGTGGCGGCAGCCTTCGGCCTGGCCAGCGTGTGCTCGGTGATCGTGCTCGGCGACGAGTCCGGCTACACCGTGGGCGAGGCCCAGCAGACCAAGATGGCCGCCATCGAGGCCATGTGGGAGACCGAGCCGGCGCCGGCCAGCTTCAACCTGGTGGCCGGCATCAACGAGGCCGCGCAGAAGAACGACTGGGCCATCGAGATCCCCTGGGTGATGGGCCTGATCGGCACGCGCTCGGTGACCAAGGAGATCCCGGGCATCCATGACATCAAGGTGCGCAACCGCGAGCGCATCCGCAACGGCATCCCGGCCGTGCTGGCGCTGGAGGCGCTGCGCGCCAACCCGGACGACGCCAGCGCGCGCCAGACCCTGGCAAGCCACCAGCAGGACCTGGGCTTCGGCCTGCTGCTGCGGAAATACACCACCGACGTGCGCCAGGCCACCCCGGCCATGATCGAGCAGGCGGTCAACGACACCGTGCCGCGCGTGTGGCCGATGTTCTGGGGCTTCCGCATCATGGTGGGCCTGGGCTTCCTGATGCTGGCGCTGTTCGGCCTGGCCTTCTGGACCACGCTGCGCCCGCAGCGGCTGGCGCCGCGCTGGCTGCTGCGCTGGGCGCTGTGCATGCTGCCCGCGCCCTGGATCGCCATCGAGCTGGGCTGGATCGTGGCCGAGTACGGGCGCCAGCCGTGGACCATCTACGGCGTGCTGCCCACCCACCTGAGCGTGTCCACGCTGAGCGTGCAGAGCCTGTACGGCTCGCTGGCCGGCTTCCTCGGCTTCTACACGCTGCTGCTGGTCGTCGAGGTCTACCTGATGGTGAAGTTCGCCCGCCAGGGCCCGGGCAGCCTCGGCACCGGCCGCTACCAGTTCGAGCCGAGCCACGCCTGAGGAGACCGCCATGCTTGACTATCCAACCCTGAAAATCATCTGGTGGCTGCTGGTGGGCGTGCTGTTGATCGGCTTCGCCATCATGGACGGCCACGACATGGGCGTGGGCACGCTGCTGCCCTTCGTCGGCCGCAGCGACGACGAGCGCCGCGTCATCATCAACACCGTGGGCCCGCACTGGGACGGCAACCAGGTCTGGTTCATCACCGGCGGCGGCGCCATCTTCGCCGCCTGGCCGCTGGTCTACGCCACCGCCTTCAGCGGCTTCTACTGGGCCATGCTGGCAGTGCTGTGGGCGCTGTTCTTCCGCCCGGTGGGCTTCGACTACCGCAGCAAGATCCACCATCCCACCTGGCGCAGCGCCTGGGACTGGGGCCTGTTCGTGGGCGGCGCGGTGCCCCCGCTGATCTTCGGCGTGGCCTTCGGCAACCTGCTGCAGGGCGTGCCCTTCCAGTTCGATGCCTTCATGGTCTCCACCTACACCGGCACCTTCTGGCAGCTGCTCAACCCCTTCGCGCTGCTGTGCGGGGTACTGTCCAGCGCCATGATCACCATGCACGGCGGCATCTACCTGGCGCACCGCACCGAGGGCGAGGTGCAGCGCCGCGCCCGGCGCGCCGCCGCCTGGGCCGCGCTGGTGGCGGTGCTGGCCTTCCTGGCCGCCGGCGCCTGGCTGCGCTGGGGCGGCATCGACGGCTACGCCATCACCTCGGCCATCGATCCGGCCGCGCCGTCCAACCCGATGGCCAAGACCGTGGCGCGCAGCGCCGGGGCCTGGTGGGCCAACTACGGCAAGGTGCCGGCGCTGTGGCTGCTGCCCGCGCTGGGCGTGGCCGGCGCACTGGCCGGAGCCGCGCTGTCCGGGGCAGGGCGCACGCTGCTGGCCTTCGTCGCCTCGGCGCTGTCGCTGGCGGGCATCATCGGCACCGCCGGAGCGGCCATGTTCCCCTTCGTGATGCCGTCCTCCAGCCTGCCGCAGGCCAGCCTGACGATCTGGGACTGCGTGTCCAGCCACTTCACGCTGGGCCTGATGTTCTGGGTGGCGCTGATCTTCGTGCCCATCGTGGTCAGCTACACCGGCTGGGCCTACCGCGTGATGCGCGGCAAGGTCACCGCCGAGCATATCCGCGCCAACGAGCATTCGGCCTACTGAGCCGGGCCGGCATCTCCCGCAGCATCTCCCACAGACAGGAGGAAACGACGATGTGGTACTTCAGCTGGGTTCTGGGCGTCGGCTTCGCCGTGCTGCTGGCCGTGCTCAACGCGATGTGGGGCGAAGCCAGCGACGCCCGCATGCGGAGCGAGGACGAGCGGTGAACAGTGACGGCCGCGAGCATCACGATGGCGAGCAAAGCCCCGCCGGGCAGGCGCGGCTGCATCTGGCCTGCCTGGGCGCGGCGCTGCTGCTGATGGTGGGTGCCACCGTCTATCCGCAGGCGATGTCCAACGCGGCCGGCCAGGCCGACCACGGCATCGCGGCGCTGATGTTCTGGGCCATGAGCGCGGGCTTCGTGCGCGGCGTCGGCTTCCTGCCGCGCTTCTGGTTGTGGCGCTGGCTGTTTTCGGGCTGGGCCTGCGCGCTCGCGCTGGCCCTGGCCGTGGCACTGCGCCTGGCGGGCTGAGCCGCGCCGGCGCGAGGCTGCGCCGCGGCGCAGCCAAGACGACATGCACTGGCAGGATCGGCGCCATCACAGACGGCCGACCGGACCAGGAAATAAGACAAAAGGAAGTGAGAGAACCATGGGAAGTAGTGCGATCCTGGGCGGCGTGGTCGGCCTGATCCTGGCATTGACTGGCGCCGGCGGTGCCATCCTGGCCGTGCCCCTGCTGCTGTTCGTGCTGCACCTGGGCGTGGCCGAGGCGGGCCCGATCGCCTTGCTCGCGGTCGGCGTGTCGGCGGCGGTGGGCGCCGCCATCGGGCTGCGCGCCGGCATCGTGCGCTACCGTGCGGCGGCGCTGATGGCGGCCGCCGGCGTGGTCTTCTCACCGCTGGGCCTGTGGCTGGCGCACAAGCTGCCGAGCGGCCCGCTGACCCTGATCTTTGCCGCCGTGCTGGCCTATGTCTCGGTGCGCATGTACCGCCAGGCCACCGCGCCGGCCGGGCAGGGGGCACCGCAGCCGGCCTTCAGCGGCCCGCCCCAGCCCTGCCAGCTCGACACGCAGAGCGGCCGCTTCGTCTGGACCGCCGCCTGCACGCGCGCGCTGGCCGCCTCGGGCGTGGGCGCGGGCTTCCTGTCCGGCCTGCTCGGCGTCGGCGGCGGCTTCGTCATCGTGCCGGCGCTGCGGCGCGCCACCAATGCACCGATGCACGCCATCGTGGCCACCTCGCTGGCGGTCATCACCCTGGTGTCGACCTCGGGCGTGGTGTCCACCGCCATTGCCGGCCGCATGAACTGGCCGGTTGCCATTCCCTTCGCCGGCGGCGCCATCGCCGGCATGCTGGGCGGGCGCCTGGTCTCCAAGCGCATCAGCGGCCCGCGCCTGCAGCAGGGCTTTGCCGTGATCGCCGGCCTGGTGGCGCTGGGCATGGTGGCCAAGGCGCTGCTGGCCGGCGGCTGGCACGGCTGAGCGCGGTCCTGGCGATGATGTCCAGCCGGACCTCGGCCGCCCCGCCTAAGATGGTCTAGGTGCAGCTGTGAAGGAGCGCCGGCAGCAAGGTGTCGGCCACGGCGGCATTGCCCTCCGGATCGAGACCTGGCGCGGCGTCGGCTGCCGCCGGCGGGCCGCGCCAGCGCGGCGCCTGTTCGCCCGGCATCTCCACGACCAGGATCTCCACGCCCGGCCTCGCCACGGCCAGTTCGCCGATGGCCTGCCTGGGCCGGCTCTCGCGCGGCTTCAGGATGGAGGACTGCGGGCCCGTCACGGGCGGCAATCCTGCCGGCGCTGTGCTTCCTGCAAGGCGCGCCGTCCGCGCTGCAGGGCCTCGCGACGCTCCGCATTCCTGGTGCGCTGCGCGGCCGCATCGTGATCACGCAGGCGCCGCGCGAGGCGCTGGCAAGCTTCGTGGCGCCTTTGCTCCGCCAGCTCCAGGCTGCGGCTTTGCTGCGCCAGCCATGCCTGTTCCTGCCGCTGCTGGCGCTCGCGCTCCGCCAGGAAGGCCTCCTCCTGGGCCCGCTGCGCCGGGCTCTTGCCGAGCACCGACAGCGTGCCGCCCGGGGCGGTCGTGATCTCGACATGGCCGGGCGGGCATGGCCCGAACTGATACAGGATGCGGGCGCCGTCGCGACATTTGGTGGCCACGGCGCCCTGCGCCGCCGCGCCGGCGGACAACCCCAGCAGCCACAGCAGCAGCTGCGGCAGCAACGCGGCGGCACAGCAGAGAGGGACGGGGAAGGGGAGAGGGACGGGGAAAGGGACGCGCATGGGCGAGGATCTCCGGGCGGTGGCTGAGGAAAGCGGTCAAAGAACACGGCTGCCGCAGGCGGCGGACGAAGGCGGCCCGGACTGGCATCCAAGCTTAGCCCGCGATCGCGGCCGGCAACGTTTCCGGCTGTGACGTCGAGCGGCAGCCGGGCCGCCTGCCGCATGGCGATATGCGCCGGCCGCGTCTATGCATAGTCGAAATGCGTCCTTCGGTGCGCGCCGGCCCTGCGCTATCGTTTTGTCATCGCCAGCGGCCGGCCGTTGCTCTTGCTGTGACTGATGCCGTCGCTGCTGCCGCTGTTCCCGGGCCGCACCCGCCAGCGAGGCGCCGCGCACCCTCCGGGAAATGCCCTCATCCTGATCCGACCGGAGAATCTCCCCATGGCCGTCCAGCTCAACGTGGTTGCCGTCAACGGCAGCGCCCAACAACCGTCGCGCACGCTCGCTCTGCTGCAGGCACTGATCGCCGAACTGCAGGGCCGCCTGCTGCTGCGCAGCCATATCGTCAACCTGGGCGAGATCGCCCGTCCGCTCGGCGGCGCGCTGTCGCGCCAGGAACTGCCGGAGAGCGTCGAGCGCGAGCTGCGCGCGATCGAAAGCGCCGACCTGCTGCTGGTGGCGGCACCGGTCTACCGGGGCTCCTATCCGGGGCACTTCAAGCACCTGTTCGACCTGGTCGGCCAGGAGGCGCTGGTGGACAAGCCGGTGCTGCTCGCCGCCACCGGCGGCAGCGACCGCCATGCCCTGGTGCTGGAGCACCAGCTGCGCCCCCTGTTCGGCTTCCTGCAGGCGCTGACGCTGCCGATCGGCGTCTTCGCGGGGCCGGCCGACTTCGAGAGCTACCAGGTCAGCAGCGCGGCGCTGGCGGCACGCATCCGCCTGGCCGCCGACCGCGCCGCGCCGCTGTTCCCCGCCAGCCGCCAGGTCGCCCTGCAGCATGCCGCCTGACGGGAGCGTGAGCACGATGACCGCACACCCTCCCGCCAGCGAGGCGCTGGCCGAACGCTTCCGTCCGATCTTCGCCCGCATCGCGGCGCGGGCCGCGCAGCGCGAGCAGGAACGCGAGCTGGCCCATGACGCCGTCACCTGGCTGCGCGAGGCCGGCTTCGGCGCCTTGCGCGTGGCGCCGGCCCTGGGCGGCCTGGGCGCCTCGGTCGAGCAACTGTTCGCGCTGCTGGTCGAACTGGGCGAGGCCGATTCCAACCTGCCGCAGATCCTGCGCGCCCACTTCGGCTTCATCGAGCGCCTGTATGCCGAGGTGCCGGCTGCGCAGCGCGAACGCTGGCTGCGCCTGGCCGGACAGGGCGCGATCTTCGGCAATGCCACCACCGAGCGTGGCGAGGGCGCGCTGGGCCGCCACCGCACCGCGCTGACGCGCGACGGCGCCGGCTGGCGCCTGGATGGCGAGAAGTTCTACAGCACGGGCACCCTGTATGCCGACTGGATCGTGGTGGTGGCCAGCCGGCCCGGTGACAGCGATCCGGTCTACGCCGTGGTTCCGGCCGACGCACCGGGCGTGGAGCGGGTCGACGACTGGCGTGGCTTCGGCCAGCGCCTGACCGGCTCCGGCACCACGCGCCTGCGCGGCGTGCCCGTCGCGGACGAGCAGGTACTGGCGATTCCGCGCCAGGCGCCGACCTCGATGACCGCCTACTTCCAGCTCTGCCACCTGGCCACGCTGGCAGGCATCGCCCGCGCCATCGAGCGCGACGCGGCCGCCTTCGTGCGGGCCCGCACGCGCGTCTACAGCCACGGCAGCGCCGCCACCGCGGCGCAGGACCCGCTGGTGCAGCAGGTGGTCGGCCAGATCGGCGCGGCCGCCTACCTCAGCGCGGCGGCAACCGCCGACCTGGCGCGCGGCCTGGGCGACATCGACCGCCTGCGCGAGCAAGGCGTGCCGGTGCCGGGCGAACGCCTCGACGAACTCGAACTGCGCGTGGCCAGGGCCCAGGTCGGCGTCACCGAGCTGGTACTGTCGGCGGCCACCCGGCTGTTCGACATCGGCGGCGCCTCGGCACTGGACGAGGACCGGCGCCTCGACCGGCACTGGCGCAACGCGCGCACGCTGGCCTCGCACAATCCGGTCATCTACAAGGCGCGCGCCCTGGGCGACAACCTGATCAACGGGTCCGCGCCGACCTACTACTGGTCGGTCGGCGTCAAGGCTGCCTGAGGGCTGCCTGAGAGCTGCCTGAGGGCTGCCTGAGCGCGAGCGGCCTGAGCGCGGCAGCCCCGGGGCCCAGCCTGCGCGACCATTCCGGAGCGGCAGCGGAAGGCGGGGCCTTTGCCCCGCCTTCCGCCGCGCCATCTGCGAACTGCGCCGCCTCCGTATCCGTAGTATCCGTCCCGACGCTGCCCGGCCCGTTCCGGCCGCTACGTTACGGCGAGCCGATCGGCCTGGCGATCGGCCTGTCAGCGTGCCCGCAGATAGCGCACCCAGCGGTCCCCGGCCCACTGGACCAGGCTGACCAGGCCGATCAGCAGCACGATCACCACCGCCATCACCGTGGTGTCGAAGCGCTGGTAGCCGTAACGGATGGCGATGTCGCCCAGGCCGCCGGCGCCCACCGCACCGGCCATGGCCGAGGCGCCGATCAGCGACACCACCGTGATCACGAAGCCGCCGACGATGCCCGGCAAGGCTTCCGGCAGCAGCACATGCCAGACGATGTGCCAGCGGCTGCAGCCCATGGCCTGCGCCGCCTCCACCAGGCCGCGGTCGACCTCGCGCAGGCTGATCTCCGCGATGCGGGCAAAGAAGGGCGTGGCGCTGACGGCGAGCGGCACCACCGCGGCCCACACACCGATGGTGGCGCCGACCACCAGCCGGGTGAAAGGCAGCAGCGCCACCAGCAGCACCAGGAAGGGGGTGGCGCGGAAGCCGTTGACCACGCTGCCCAGTGCACGATGCAGGCGCGGCGCGGCCAGCACGCCGCCGGGCGCGCTCAGCACCAGCACCAGGGCCAGGGGAATGCCGGCGGCCACGGCCACCAGGGCCGAGGCACCGACCATGGTGAGGGTGTCGAACAAGCCTTGCCAGATGCGTTCAATCGTAAGCGGGGACATAGCCGAGGACCTTGGCGTGGGTGGGAGAGGGGGCGGCAAAGACGGGCGGCAGCGCGATGCCGGACGGCACCGCCACCAGCAGCCGTCCCTGCGTGCGGGCCTGGATGCGATCGAGCCCGGCGTGGAGCAGGCGCGCACGGCCGCCCAGTGCGCTGGCGATGCGGGCCAGGTCGGGTGCGGCGGCCGGCAGGTCGGACTCCGACGCCCCGCCGGCGTAGCGCAGCTCCACCAGTTGCTCGTAGCGGCCTGAGGCCGGCGGCTCGGCCCGCAGCAGCAGGGCCAGGTCCTCCGGCAGCGCGGATTCCAGCGGCCGCAGCAAGGCGCGCGTGGCTGCATGGCGCGGCGTGCCGAACACCTGCCACACCGCCCCCTGCTCGGCGACGCGGCCTCCCTCCAGCACCAGCACGCGGTCGCAGATGTCGCGGATCACGCGCATCTCGTGCGTGATCAGCACGATGGTCAGGCCGAAGCGGCGATTGATATCGCGCAACAGCGCCAGGATCGACTGCGTGGTTTCGGGGTCGAGCGCCGAGGTGGCTTCGTCGCACAGCAGGATCTCCGGGCGATGCACCAGTGCCCGCGCGATGCCGACGCGCTGCTTCTGCCCGCCCGACAGGCGGCCAGGATAGCTGTCTTCCTTGCCGGCCAGCCCGACCAGCCCCAGCAGTTCGCCGACGCGGCGCTCGATCTCGGCGCGCGGCACGCCGGCGACCTTGAGCGGCAGCGCCACGTTCTCGCGCACCGTCTTGGCCGACAACAGGTTGAAGTGCTGGAAGATCATGCCGATGCGCCGGCGCAGCCGCACCAGGCCGGCGGCGTCGAGGCCGGCGATGTCCGCGCCGTCGACCAGCACGCGGCCGCGGCTGGGCTGCTCCAGCCGGTTGATGGTGCGCAGCAGGCTCGACTTGCCGGCCCCGCTGCGGCCGATGATGCCGAAGATGCTGCCGGCCGGGATCTCGGCGTCGACGTCCTGCAGAGCATGGACCGCGCCGGCCCCCGCCTGGTAGACCTTGCCCACGCCCTGGAAGGCGATGGTGCCGGCAGCGCGGCGGTCCGCCGCCGCTTCGATGGCTGCCTGCGGACGCGCGGCTTCACCGCGCGGGATGCCGGCGATGCCGCGCCGTTCGATTGCGCTTGCGTTGCTCATGACACGTGGCTCATGGCGTCGGCTGTCAGGGCTTCAGCCAGGGCAGGCTGTAGAGCTTGTCGTCGTCGGCATAGGAGGCGCTGAGCTGCTTGCGCACCGCGGGCGACGACTGGTAGAGCTTGACGAAGCGTGCGATGCGCGGATCGGCGGCATTGTCCTGGCGGCTGACGAAGCGGATGGCGAAGTAGGCGTCGTCCACGCCCGAGTAGAGCAGGGCAGAGCCGGCGATCTTCGCCTTGCCGGCATTGACGAAGTGGGCCGGATAGCCCTGTGCCAGGTCGACGTCGTCGAGCGCGCGTACCAGTTGCGGCCCTTCGATCTCGACGAACTTGAGTTGCTTCGGGTTGGCCGTCACGTCATCCAGCCCGCCGCGCGCGCCGACGCCGGCGCGCAAGGTGATCAGGCCGGCCTTCTGCAGCAGGAGCAGGCCGCGCCCTTGGTTGACGGGATCGCTGGCGACACCGACGCGCGCGCCCGGCTTGAGCTGGTCGAAGCGCTGGATACGGCTGGAGTAGAGGCCGATATTGGGCAGCACGCCGATGCCGACGCTGCGGAAGGCGTAGCCGCGCTCCTTGACGGCATTGTCGAGAAAGGCCTGGTGCTGGAAGTAGTTGAGATCGAGATCGCCCGAGGCCAGCGCCACGTTGGGCGTGGTCCAGTCGGTGAACTCGATCACCTTGACATCCAGGCCCTTCTTGCGGGCCTCGGCCGCGGCCACCTCGACCGAGTCGGCCAGGGCGCCCGGCGTGACGCCGATCTTCAGCGGCCCCGCCTGGGCGCCACGGGCGCCGGAGAGCGGCGCCAGCGCCGCCACGGCAGCGAGCAGCAGGGCGGGGAGGGAGCACAACAGTCGTCGTTTCTGGTTCATGATGCGGAGTCTGCAAGCAAGGAAAAGGGGAAAGAATCGCCGGCGCCCGAAGCGCCCGAAGCGCCTGTAGCGCCGGGGGCCGGCTCAGCCCGGCGGCACACGGAAGGCGGCGGCCGCATGCCGCGCCGGCAGGCGGTCGCCGGCGCCGAACAGCTTCTGGCGCAGGCTGCCTTCCCCGTAGGCGGTCTTGTAGCGGCCGCGCTCCTGCAGGGCCGGCACCACCAGCTCGACGAAGTCGGCATAACTCTCCGGCACCACCGTGCGGCTCAGGTTGAAGCCATCGATCCCCGTCTCGTCGATCCAGGACACCAGTTCGTCGGCCACCTGGCCGGGATCGCCGACGATGGCCGGATAGCGCCCGCCCAGTTCGAACAGTTGCAGCAGCTTGCGCCGGGTCCAGCCGTGCTGCTGGGCGGTGCGGGTGGCCGATTCGATGGCGTTGCCGCCGCCATAGTCGACCGGTGCATCGAGGTCGTAGCGGCCGAAGTCCACGCCGGTGCTGGCGGCGAAATGCGCCAGTCCGGCCTCGCGGCTGGCGTAGTCCTTGTACTCGGCATGCTTCTGGCGCGCTTCGGCCTCGGTGCGGGCGGTGACCACCGCGGTGCCCATGAAGACCTTGACGTCGTCAGGCCGCCGGCCTGCCGCCACCAGCTGTTCGCGCAGGGTCTTGACGGTCTGGCGCGCAGCCTCCTTGGTGGGCGGCGAAATGAAGACGCACTCGGCATGGCGTGCGGCGAAGCGCTGCCCGCGCCCGGAACTGCCGGCCTGGAACAGCACCGGCGTGCGCTGCGGCGAGGGCTCCGCCAGGTGGTAGCCCTCGACCTGGTAGTAGCGGCCGGCATGGCGCACCTTATGCACCCGCGCCGGGTCGGCGAACACGCGCGCCGCCTTGTCGCGCCACACGGCACCGTCCTCCCAGCTGCCTTCCCACAGCTTGTACAGGACTTCCAGATACTCGTCGGCACGGTCGTAGCGCTCGTCGTGGGCGATCTGGCCGTCCAGGCCCATGGCCCGCGCGGCGCTGTCGAGATAGCCGGTGACGATGTTCCAGCCGACGCGGCCGCCGCTCAGGTGGTCCAGCGTGGAGAAGCGGCGCGCCAGCAGGTAGGGCGCCTCGTAGGTGAGATTGACGGTGACGCCGAAACCCAGGTGTTGCGTGACCGCGGCCATGGCCGAAACCAGCAGCAGGGGATCGTTGACCGGGAGCTGGATCGATTCGCGCAGCGTCACGTCGACATTGCCCTGGTAGACGTCGTAGACGCCGACGATGTCGGCGAGGAAGAGGCCGTCGAACAGGCCGCGCTCCAGGATACGGGCCTGCTCGGTCCAGTAGGACAGGGTGTGATAGTCGAGCGAGCGGTCGCGCGGATGGGTCCACAGGCCGTGGTTGATGTGGCCCACGCAGTTCATGTTGAAGGCGTTGAGCAGGATAGGCTTGGCGGCCATCACAGGGCTCCGTGCCGGGGCGGGTTCCGGTCGTTCAGGTAGAAGTTCCCCACCGCGTGGTATTTCCAGCGCACCGGATCATGCAGGGTATGGGTGCGCGCGTTGCGCCAGAAACGGTCCAGCCCGAGATGGTCCAGCGTGGCACCGGTGCCACCCAGTTCGAACAGCTTGCTGCCGGCCAGCAGCGAAGCGGTGGTGGTCAGCGCGCGCGCTTCGGCCACCGCCACCGATGCGTTGGCCACGCTGTCGGCGTCCGGCCCGCGCTGGGTGGCATCGACGATGCGCCCGGCCCGGTGCAGCAGCGCTTCCGCCGCGCGCAGGCGCACTGCCACGTCGCCCACCTGCTGGATCGCCAGCGGATCGTCGGCGGCACGCTCGACGCCGGCATCGACCCAGGGCCGGGCGTGCTCGCGCACGAATTCCAGCGTGGCGGCGAAAGCCCCACGCCCGATGCCCAGATCGATGGCCGCGTGCAACAGCTGCGCCACCGGGCCGATGGTGGTCGGCGTGTCGAAAGATGCCTGGAACGGCACCACCCAATCCGCCTCCACGTGCACATGCTCGAAGCTGACCGAGCCGCTGCCGGTGACGCGCTGCCCGAAGCCGTCCCAGTCGTCGACGATGGTGACGCCGGGCGCGCGGCGGGGCACGAAGGCCAGGTAGCTGACCTCGCGCCCGTCTTCCTGCGCGACCACCAGGGTGGGGATCCAGTGCGCGTACAGCGCGCCGGTGCAGTAGAACTTCTTGCCGTCGATCCGCCAGCCGCTGCCCTCGCGGCTCAGCCGCGTGCGGCGCTTGAAGTCCTTGTGGCCGATCTCGGCGAGCGCGTTGCCGAAACGTTCGCCGGCCAGCGCGCGGGCGAAGAAGAAGCGCTTCTGCGCCTCGCTGCCGCCCACGCGCAGCACTTCCAGCGCATAGAAGTGGTTCTGCGGGATCTGGCCCAGCGAGCCGTCGGCGGCGGCGATGGTGGCGACCACCTGGGCCAGCGTGACATTGGACACGCCGGCACCGCCGTACTCGCGCGGCACCGTGATGCCCCACAGGCCGCTGGCGCTGAAGTCGTCGAGCTCGGCCCACGGCAGCCGCCGCTCGCGATCACGCGCAGCGGCTTCGGGCGCGAAGCGGGCCGCCAGCGCCTGGGCGACGGCCAGCGCCTCGGTGTCGTCGCGGATCAAGCGGGCCAGCGGGGCCGGGGGCGCCGCCGGCGCGGGCCGGCTGGCACCGGCGGCCTCCGGCAGGGGTTGGGATAGCAGGGACATGGCAGGGCTCCGGCTCAGTTCCAGGAGTGGCGCGCGGGCAGCACGCCGTTCAGGTGGTAGTTGCCGATCAACTGGGTCTTCCAGCGCACCGGATCGTGCAGCGTATGGGTGCGCGCATTGCGCCAGTGGCGGTCGAGGTTGTAAGCGGCGCGCGTGGCCGAGGAACCGGCCAGCTCGAACAGTTTCTGGCTGGCCTCCAGCGCGACCTCGGTGGTCAGCACCTTGGCCTCCGCCACCGCCACCGAGGCGCGCGCGCTGGCCGCGGCGTCGAGCGGGCCGGCGGCAATGGCGTCGAGCGTGCGGCCGGCGTCCAGCAGGACCTCGCGCGCGGCGTGCACATCGATCTGCAAGCGCCCCACGTCCTGGATGATGTAGGGGTCGTCGGCGGCGCGCGCCAGGCCCGAATCCATCCAGGGACGCGCGCGTTCGCGCACGAAAGCGATGGCGTCGGCCAGCGCGGCCTCGGCGATGCCCTGGTCGATGGCGGCCTGGATCAGTTGCGAATTGGGGCCGTAGAGACCGGGCTGCTCGGCGAGCTGCCACAGCGGCAGCACGTCGTCGGGGGACACGGGCACGTCGTCGAACACCACCGTGCCGCTGGCGGTGGTGCGCTGGCCGAAGGAAGACCAGTCATCGATGACGCTGAGCCCGCGCACCTCGCGCGGCGACCAGACCTGCACCGCGCGGCCGGCTTCGTCGAGCGCGCGGGCCGGCACCCGGTGGGCGAACAACGCGCCGGTGGAGTAGAAGCGGCGCCCGCTCAGGCGCAGGCCGTGCTCGGTGCGCACCAGGCGCGTGGTGCCGTGCAGGACGGTGGGGCTGTCGGCCGAGCGCCGTTCGGGGCCGGCATTGCCCAGCCGCGCGCCGGCCAGTATCTCGCCGTAGAAACGGCGCTTCTGCGCTTCGCTGCCGATCTCGCGCAGCACGCCCAGCAGGCCGAAATGGTTCTGCGGGATCTGGCCCAGCGCCGGGTCGGCGGCGCACAGGATGACGAAGACCTCCGCCAGCGTGGCGTAGGACACCTCGGCGCCACCGTGCGCGCGCGGCACGGTGATGCCGCCTAGGCCGCTTTCCGACCACAGGTCGAGTTCCTGCCACGGCAGGCGGCGCTCGCGGTCACGCTCGGCGGCGCCGGCGGCAAAGACCGCGGCAAGTTCGTGGGCGCGCTGCAGGGCCTCGGCGTCATCGGCGATGCGGCGCACGCGGTGAGGTTCGGGGAGCCGTGCCGGCGGCACGGGAATGGCATGGGTCGGGAAATCGGACAAGGTTGTCATGGCAGTCGCGGTTCGATCATGGCCGGCGGACCGGCCTGGCTGCCTTGGGGCCCGGTGGGAACCAGCCCGGGGCGAACGCCCGGCGGCGCCTGCCGCTGCCGGAGGGTGTTGCCGCAGCGGCTTGCGGTGCTTGCTGGAGGCCCGCAGCCATGCTGGCATTGCAGCATGGCAAGGGTGGCGCTTCCCACGAATATTTGCGTAGATGCTTACTCGGTCCGGCGCGCATCGACACCCTGCGTCACCGCGCAGCATCGACGCGCATCGCTGCGCGGCAGGTGAGTAAGGTGAATGAGATGAACGCGCGCGACCCTGCGGGCATCAGCGCAGCGGCGGCTCCGCGGCGGCGTCTTCCGCGTCGCCGCCGCGCTGGGGCGGCGGGCGCGACGCCTTGCGCGCACTGGCGGATCCCGGTGGATAGAGCGGATGGCTGAGGGCGGCGTAGACGACCAAGCCGGCGCCGATGGCGGTGATCCAATCGAGCAGGTCTTTCATGGCGGGGCTCCGAGGGCAGGCCAGGCGCTGCGCCGGCTGCTAACGCTGCACCAGCGCGAGCAGCGCGTGGCTGCGGTCTTCGGCCGCCCCGGGCGAACGTCCGCGGCCCCAGCCCACCGCGGCACGGTAAGCACCCGCATGGACCGGCAGCCTGGCCGCCGCCTCGTCCGCCGGCACGCAGCTGTCGGCCAGCGGCGACACGAACAGGGCATCCTCAGGGCAGTAGACCTCGCACAGGAAGCAGGTCTGGCAATCGAGCTGGCGCGCGATGCGCGGCGTGCCGCCCGGCTGGGGCGAGAACACATTGGTAGGGCAGACGCGCACGCAGATATTGCAGGACGTGCAGCGGGCCGGGTCGAGCGCCTCGATCATGCGGCCTCCTGCCAGCCGGCTGCATCGGCTGCATCGGCTGCATCGGCTGCATCGGCTGCATCGGCCGCATCAGCCACCCGCTCGCGCGTGATGCGGATCTCGTCCAGTCCCTGGCTGAGCAGGCGGTAGCGCTGTGCTTCGTCGAGGGCGGGATGGTCGAGCCGGCGGTGCATGCCGCGCGTCTCGGTACGGGCGAGGGCACTGCGGTACATCCAGCGCGCGGTGGCCAGCATGGCGATCGCCTCGCGCGTGCGCAGCGCCTGTCCGGTAGTGGACAAGGCCGTCCCCGCGCCCGGCACGATGCCGCGCCAGTGCTGCCACAGCGCATCCAGCCGCTGCAGCGACTGCGCCAGCGCCTCGCCGTCGCGGAACCAGTTGCGCTCATAGGGGAAGACCTCGGCTTGCACGGCCTGCACCAGTGCCGCGCTGTCGGCCTCGGCCACCGGCTCGCCACGCAGGCCGGCACTGCCGGCGCCCTGCAATCCGGCCGCCGCGGGCGGGGCGCGGCGGGCGGCATGCGCCGCTGCGCCCTGGCCGGCCCACCAGCCGGAAGAGAGTGCCCAGGCGGCGTTGTGGCTGCCGCCCCCGGTGAAGCCGCCGCAGATCAGCTCGCGCGTGGCGGCGTCGCCGGCTGCGTAGAGGCCGGCGACGCCGGTACCACAGTGCGCATCGGCAAGGCGCAGGCCGCCGGTGCCGCGCACCGTGCCCTCCAGGCGCAGGGTGACGGGGAAGCGCTGGGTGAAAGGATCGATGCCGAGACGGTCGAAGGGCAGGAAGAAGTTGGGCTGGGACGCGCGCATCCAGGCACGCACGCGCGCATCGGCACGGTCCAGCCGGGCGTAGACGGCCTGCGTCTGCAGCGTCTTGGCGATCAAGCCGCGGCCGCGCGCCGAGCCTGCGCCTTCGATCTCCTGGCCGAGGCCGTCGTAGAAGGTGGCCCACTGGTAGAACAGCGACTTCGTGACCGAAGAAAACGCAGGGCCCAGGCCATAAGCGCTGGAGAACTCCATGCCGGACAGCGCCGCGCCGGCCTCCGCCGCCATCAGGTAGCCGTCGCCGGTCAGCACATTACAGCCGAGCGCGCGGCTCAGGAAGGCGCAGCCGCCGGTGGCGATCACCACCGCCGAGGCGCGCACCGTCCAGTGCGCCGGAGCACCGTCGGCGGCCTGCCGGTGCAGTCCGCGCGCGCCGCGCACCGCGCCGGCCTCGTCGCGCAGCAGTTCGAGCGCGGGATGGTGGTCGAGGATGCGCACGCCGGCCGCCTTGGCGCGCCTGCGCATCAGCCGCATATATTCCGGCCCCTGCAGCGAGGCACGCTGTTCGCGTGCGGACGCGTCACGCGGAAAGGGGTAGCCCCACTGGGACAGCCGCTCCAGGCCGGCATAGGTCTGGTCGAGAACGCGGTCCATCCAGTGCGGCTCGGCCAGCCGTCCACCCAGTTCGTAGCGGCTCGCCTTGGCGGCCTCGCGCGCGGCGCGCTCGGGCTGCACGTGCCAGATCGCGGTGCCCGCCGCCGCCGTGGCGCCGGAGGTGCCGCAATGGCCCTTGTCGGCCAGTACCACGCGCGCACCGGCCTCGGCGGCCGCCAGCGCGGCCCAGGTGCCGGCGGGTCCGCCGCCGATCACCAGGACGTCGGCCGCGGTGTCCGCGTGGCCGGTCTGCCTATCGAATCCGAATCCATTGCTTGCCATGCGCGGCTCCTGCTGTCGGTTGCCGATGAGCGCCGCCCTCGGCCGCGGTCTGGGTCCGCTTGCGGCCGGCTGCTCAGGCGTTGGGGAGGTGTCTGCTGACGAGACACGGTAGCGAAACCCGCAGCGCCGGACAACGAAGCATTGCGGGAATCCATATGCGCGCGGCGCATGCCGCGCGGCGCGCCGCTCGGGGCGGCTTCAGAAGGCGGGTACCAGCGAGCCCTTGAACTCGCTCTCGATGAAGCGGCGCACCTCCTCCGACTGGTAGGCCTTGACCAGCTTCCTGACCCAGGGCTTGTCCTTGTCTTCGGCACGTGTGGCGATCAGGTTCGCGTAGGGCCCCTTCGCGTCTTCGACCGCGATGGTGTCGCGCTGCAGCGAGAGTCCGGCGCGGAAGGCGTAGTCGTTATTGATCGAGGCCGCGGCGAGATCGTCGAGGGCGCGCGGCAATTGCGCCGCATCCAGCTCGATCAGCTTCAGCTTGCGCGGGTTCTCCACCACGTCGAGCGGCGTGGCATTGACGCCGTTCTCGCCGACGCCCGGCCGCAGCTTGAGCAGGCCGGCCTTCTGCAGCAGCAGCAGTGCGCGGTTGCCGTTCGACGGATCGTTCTGGATGCCGATACGCGCCCCCGCCGGCAACTGGTCGACGGACTTGTAGCGCTTGGAGTAGATGCCCAGCGGTGCCGTCAAGGTCAGGCCCACCGGCACGATCTTGTAGCCCCGCGCCTTGATCTGGCTGTCGAGGAAGGGCTTGTGCTGGAAGGCATTGGCGTCGAGGTCGCCGGCGGCGAGCGCCTCGTTGGGCTGCAGGTAATCGCTGAAGACAACGACCTGGATGTCCAGCCCGTCGCGCGCGGCCACCTTCTTGACGACCTCGAAGGTCTGCTCGGCGTTGCCCACCGACACGCCCACCTTGATACGCGTGCGCTCCTGCGCGGCGACGGCGCCGACCGCCAGCACGAGGGCGGCCAGTGCCGCCAGCTTGCCCAATGATTTCAACATCGCTCTCCCCGGGGATCGGTATGCGGCTTTTGCCGCGAGGAGGGCGAGTATAGGAAGCGGCCGCGCCGGCGCGAACTGATCGTTTCGACTTAGCTTAGGCGGTGGGTGAAACCCCGGCACCGCGCGGCGCGCGCGGCAGCAGGGCAGGATGCAGCACGCAGCCCCGCCGGCAGGCTCGCGACGCCAGCGCGCATGCGCTGGTTAACCCTGCCAACGCAGGCCGGCGGCCGCCGTCGGTGCGCCGGCGCACTACACTGGAAGGGCACCGTGTCTGGCGCGCGGGCGATCGTCTGCGGCGCCAGCCCACTCCGGCCGGGCGCATGGTGCCCGGCCCGCATCCGACGGCGCCGTCCCCGGCGCCGCGGCGCCAATGTGCCTCATCCATGTCACGCACAGGGACCGCGCGGTCCCGGAGGGATTGCCATGGCGACACCGTTCGTGTTGCTCCTGCTCCTGGCATTGCTGATCCTTGCCGTCTACGTGTTTGCCGTACGCTCGATCTTCAGCCACCGGCGCGGGCTGCTCCGTTCGCGGCATCATCATCCGGCCCGGCCGCGCCACCGCACCAATTGAAGTGCCGCGCGCGGCAGCGCGATATCAGATATCAGTCTCCGGCCGTCTTTCGCAAGATCACGTAGAGCTGGTCCTTCAGGTGGAGCTTCTCTTTCTTGCGCTGCTCGATCGCCAGCTCGTCGGCCGGGACGATGCCGGCCTCCATGTTCTTGATCTGCTGGTCCAGTTCGTTATGACGGTCGAACAGGCGCGCGAAGTGCGCATCCTGTGTCTTCAATACCGAAATCTGCTCGCGATACTCGGGAAACATCCGCTTTCCTCCTGGCGTGTCCTGCCTGCAATGGCCACTCACCCTGTGTGAGCGCCTGCGGCCATTGTGCGCCGTGCAAGGCGTGGGCGGCTTGATGCAGATCAGCGCCGCCGGCATCACCGGCAAGGCCGCAGCGGGTCATCGTCCCTGGCGTGTCCGCCACTTGGACACACTGCAGCCGAACTGTCCGCCGAACCAGCGCGAGAAGGCGCTCAGCGAAGCGAAGCCCAGCAGGGTCGCCACCTCGGACAGCGGCCGCTCGCGGTTCTCGATATAGCGCACCACGAGGTCGACGCGCACCGCGTTCAGGATGGAGGAATAGCTCTCGCCGCACGCGCTCAGGTGATGATGGACGGTACGCCGGTCCACGTCGAGCTGGCCGGCGATCCGCTCCACCGAGCAGATGCCCAGCGGCAGCATCGCCAGCACCAGTTCACGCACCTTATCGGCCATGCTGGAACTCGACTGCGCCAGCATGGCATCCATGTATTGCCGGACCTGCTGCGCGATGGCGGCGTCGTAGCCGGGCAGCGGCGTTTCCAGCTCCGCCGCCCGGCAGACGATACCGTCGAACTCCTGGTGGAACAGCACCGGCATGCCGAACAGGCGCCGATGGGTGGCGGTGCTCGCGGGCGGGCCGTGCGTGAAGCAGATGCTGCGCGGCTTCCAGCCCGCACCGAGGAACAGCTGCAGCGTGCGGAACAGCACGCCGATCACCAGTTCGGTCGACTGGCGCAAGGGCACCGCGGCCTGGTCGATCAGGTCCTCGCGGATCATCACCAGGCCTTCGGCTTCCTCCACGCGTGTGACCAGTGCTTCGTTGTGCAGCCGCATATAGCGCGCCATCGCCTCCATCGCGCGGCGCAGCGTCGGTTCTTCACGCACGGCCATGGCAAGCGGGCCCAGGTTGGAAAGCTGCCGCGTCTGCGCCATGCGCAGGCCGAAGTCCTCGATGCCCGCTTCACGTGCCGAGGCTTCCAGCAGCCTGCCGACGGCATCCACCGGAATGCGGCTGTCGGGATCGAGCAGGGCGTAGGAACTGATGCCCTCGGCACGCAACAGCCGGTTCGGCTCCAGGCCCACGGAGCGCGCGACTTCCACATAGTTGATCAGGCTCGCACTGCGGACGAAGTAAGGCATGGTGTTTTCCCGGACTCTCCCAAAATGTAAAGTCAATTTCCCAAAACGTCAAATTACGACGGGTCAAACGGCGATACTTCGACCACGGCCACGGCACGGAAACAGCGTCCGGCGGGGCCGCCCCCCCCACACCAGACACAGCGCCCCGCCAGCCGGGACTGCAAGGAGACCGACGATGCCGATCGACAAAGGCCAAGTGAGCACCCCCGGCGCCACCCCCATCTGCGACCAACTGCGTGCCACGGGCAACTGGAATCCGGCCTGGGACGCGCTGGCGGAAGTCGATCCGGCGTGGACCGAGAAGTTCATGGCGATGGGCATGCACCCGGTGCTCGCCGGCGTGCTGGAGCCCAAGGTGCTGGAGTTCCTGGCCATCGCCGTCGATGCCTCGTGCACCCATATGTACGCGCCGGGTACCCGCCGCCATATCCGCAAGGCCCTCGAACTTGGCGCCACCCGCGCAGAGATCGCTGCCGTGCTGCAGGCGGTCAGCGTGCTGGGCATCCACTCGGCCAGCCTGGGCATGCCGATGCTGCTGGAAGAACTGGCCGCGCTGGAGCCGGCGCACAGCGAGGACACGGTGCGAGCCGCCGCGGCCTGAGGCCGGCGCGCCTGCCCGGGTTTCCGCGAGTTTCTGCTGGCACGGCAGCGTGCCGCGCCAGCCCGATCCCGAACCACAAGGAGACAGAACATGCATTTCCTCGATGATTCCCTGCTGCCCGAAAACCAGGAGAAGCTGGTGATCCAGGTCGCGCCCTACGGCCCCCAGTGGCTGCCGGGCGACTCCGATGACATCCCGGTGACCCTGGACGAACAAGTGCAGAAGGCGGTGGATTGCTACAACGCCGGCGCCACGGTGCTGCACGTGCATGTGCGCGAGGCCGACGGCAAGGGCAGCAAGCGGCTGTCGATGTTCAACGAGATGCTGGCGCGCCTGCGCGAAGCCGTGCCGAAGATGGTGTTGCAGGTGGGCGGCTCGATCTCCTTCGCGCCGGAAGACGACGGCCAGGCCGCACGCTGGCTCAACGACGACACCCGCCATATGCTGGCCGAATTGCAGCCGCGCCCGGACCAGGTCACGGTGGCCATCAACACCAGCCAGATGAACGTGATGGAGCTGATGACCGCGGCGGACGTCGCCGGCACCTCGCTCGCCAGTCCCGCCCTGCAGGCCGCCTATCGCGACATGATCGTGCCGTCCAATCCATCCTGGCATGTGGAGCACATCCGCCGCCTGGTCGCCAACGGCATCCAGCCGCACTTCATGCTGGGCAACCTGACCTCGCTGGAGACGGTCGAGCGGCTGATCCGCCGTGGCGACTACTGCGGGCCGCTGGTGCTCAACTACGTGGCGATCGGCGGCGGCGCCGCCGGCCTGCATCCGGCCGACATGATCGAGTTCGCGCGCCGCACGCCCGACGGCGCCGTGCTGACCATCGAGACGCTGAACCGCAACGTGGTGCCGATGAACACCATGGCCATCGCGCTGGGCCTGCATGTACGAGTCGGCATCGAAGACACCCTGTTCGGCCCGGACGGCGAGCGCGCCAGCTCGGTCCGGCAGGTCGAGCAGATGGTGCGCATCGCGCGCGAACTGCACCGCGAGGTGGCCAGCGGCGAGGATGCTCACCGCATCTACCGGACCGGCACCTTCTGGAGCGGCGCCGACGAGACCCTCGCACACCTGGGCATGGTGCCCAACCGCGGCACGGCGCAGCGTGGCGTACCGCTGCGCAAGGCAGCCTGACGGCAACCCTGCCGCACCCCGGCCAGCGGCGGCAGTGTGCCGCCGCGCCGGCGCGCCCGCGGGCGCGGTCTTTGCCCTGAACGGAGACGACTGATGGACTGGAAGAAGCGCCCCCCGGCCGTGCTGGCCTGCCTGCTGGTGATCCACCTGCTGGCGCACATCGACCGCAATATGCTGCTGGGCTTCTCGCCCCAAGTGATCGCGGAACTCCACCTCAGCAATGCCCAGTACGGTTTCCTGGTCGGCGCCGTATGGGTGTTGAGCTTCGGTGCGATGGCGCTGGTGCTGGGGTCGCTGGCCGACCGCTTCAGCCGTACCCGCGTGATTGCCGCCGGCGTGCTGATCTGGAGCCTCTGCACCTGGGCCTCGGGCCATGCGCAGAGCTTCGGCCAGCTGGTGCTGGCGCGCTTCTTCGTCGCCAGCGGCGAAGCGGCGCTGGTGCCGGCGGCAGTGAGCCTGCTGGCCGAGCTGTTCAGCGAGCGGCGCCGCAGCACCGCCATGGGGGTGTTCTTCATGGGCATCCCGATGGGCGTGGGCTGCAGTTTCCTGCTGGCCGGCACCTTCGGCGCCAGCCACGGCTGGCGCGCCACCTTCTATGCACTGGGTGCCGCCGGCATGGCCCTGGCCCTGCCGCTGGCCTGCCTGCGGGAAGACCGCACGGCGCAGGCGATCACGGAGCGCGGCGCCCCCTTCCTGCAGCAGATGGCAGCAGTGTTGCGCCTGATACGGGAAAGCCGGCCGCTGCGCCACTTGCTCGCCGGCGTGGTGCTGGTGCATGTGGTCTTTGCCGGGCTGTCGTTCACGCAGCTCTGGCTGGTCAAGGAACGCGGCATGGATGCGGCCGTCATCGCCACCCGCATCGGGCTGCTGCAACTGGTGTTCGGCACGCTCGGCGCCGTCGTCGGCGGCATGCTCGGCGACCGCGCGGCGCGCCGCCTGCCGGGAGGGCACGCCGCGCTGATGGCCTTGCTGGTGCTGCTGTGCGCACCGCTGATGATCGCCTACCGCTTCGCCGAACCGGGTTCGCCGGCCTTCTATGCCGGCATGTGCGCCGGCGCCTTCCTGCCGCTGGCGGTCTACGGGCCGGCGAACGCCGCCATCATGGCGCGCGTGCCGGCGCACACGCGCTCGACGATGACCGGCTTCTCGATGCTGTGCATCAATGTGTTCGCGATCTCGGCCGGCAACCTGCTGGCCGGCTGGGCCATCGACCTGCTCGGCCGGCAAGGGACCGCGTCGCCGATCACCTACGTCCTGCTGGGCACCGACCTGGTGGCGATCGCTTCCGCCATCGCCTTTGCCTGTGCCGCTCGCTGTGCCCGCCGGCCGGCGCTTGCCGGCATCCACGCCACACGCTGAAGGAGACAGCACCATGCTTCAGGAAAACCGGGCCCTGGACGGCCGCGTGGCGCTCGTCACCGGAGCAGGACGCGGCCTCGGCGGCGCAATCGCGCTGGCGCTCGGCCAGGCCGGCGCCACCGTCGCCGTGTGCGATATCGACTTGCCGGCGCTGGAGCATACCCGCGCGACGGTGGCCGCCACCGGTGCCCGCTGCCTCGCCTTCCCCTGCGACGTCTCCGCCAGCGCGGCGGTCGATGCCATGGTCGACGACATCGTGCGGCAATGCGGGAGCCTGCACATCCTCATCAACAACGCCGCCGTGATCCCGACCCGGCCGGCCGACGTCGAACGGCGCAACCGCCACTATGCCTACCTGACCACACCGCTGCCGCGGCAGTCACTGCAGTTCACCAGCGCGCTGAGCGACGAGGAGTGGCATCGCTTCTGGGACGTCAATGTTCACGGCGTGTTCTACTGCACGCGCGCCGCGCTGCGGCAGATGGAGACGCAGCGCTACGGCCGCATCGTCAACATCGCGTCGGTCGCCGGCCTGTCGGCGATGAGCGCGCACAGCCCGCACTACAGCGCCACCAAGGGCGCGGTGATCGCCTTCACCAAGTCGGTCGCCGCCGAGGTCGCCGGTGCCAACATCTTCGTCAACGCGATGGCGCCGGGCGGGGTACTGACGCCAGATTTCGAAGACTACCTGGCCAGTGCAGGAGAGGAGAAGACCCGCCAGTTCTGGCAGATCTGCCCGGCCGGGCGCCTGGGTACCATGGCCGAGTATGCGTCGACCGTGGTCCACCTGGCCGGCGACCGGCACTACCTGGTCGGCCAGGTCATCAGCCCGAACGGCGGGACAGTGATCTAGGCAGGGCAGGAGAGGGCACGGCGCCGCCGCGCGCAGTCCTGTGCCAGGTCCGCCGGCAACACAGCGCGCACCGGCGCCGGTCTGTTGTGTATACAGCATACGCGCGCCGGACTCCCTGCAGCGTGCGGCGGCAGACCGACAAGCCACCGCCGGCCCGCCACACTGCTCTCTCGCGCGATGGCGCCCGCTTCGCCGAAACGGCGCGCCTTGCCGGTATCCGGCGCGAGCGCGGCATGCAGGCCGCGTCCCTGAAAAGTGCAGCGGCGCAAGTCCGCACCCTGCGTGCAGGAGCGGCACGCGGTTCGCCCGATCGCGGAGGGCTGTCTCAGTCACGCTCATCCAGTCACACTCAACACACTCAACACCTTGCCGCGTCAGGCGTTGGGAGCCGACGCGGAAACCAGGGGAGGGCGGAGGACCATGGAACCGTCGAGCCAGATGCAAGGCATGCGCCAGCAACTGATGCACGCCGAGGTCGCGGAGGAACGTTTCTCTGCCTCCCCCAAGAGCCCGCTGCGGACCAACCGCCTAACGCTGCGCCTGACGTTTACCGCGCTCTTGCTACTGCTTGTGCTCAAGCTACGCGGCCATCCCCAGCTTCTCGCCCCGCTGGCCGGTGTGATCCTGTCTATCCTGCTGTACGCCGAGCTGGCCATGCGCCGCCAGCTCGGCAAGGGCAAGCCATTGGTCACGCTCGATAGCGAGTCGATCGCGTCGCCGCGGTTCCAGGGCAAGAGCCAGCGCGTCGACTGGGGCGAGATCGACCAGGTGACGGTGCGCATGCGGCGAGGCGGGGCGTTCCTGGAACTGCAGCTCAAGCCGGATGCGGGCACCGCCGGCAGCGGCATCCTGCCCTGGAGCCAGCCATGCGCGGGCAGGGTGGCGCTGCCCCTGGCGGCGTTCGACAATGCCGACCGCGAGCGCTTGCTCGACGCCATCCACTGCCGCCTGGATGCCACCGGCCAGATGCCGGTCGTCGCCAGGATACGGACCAACCAGTTCGCCGCCGAACGGCAATTTGCCGAGAAACTCCATGCGCTGAGCCCGCGTCCCTGGATGACCCGCGCCTTGATCGCCGCCAACGTTGTCATCTGGCTGCTGTCGCTGCGCTCGGGCGGGGGCATCGCGCAGACACCGGCGAGCACCCTGTTCGCATTGGGGGGAAATGCCGCATCGGCAGTGCAGCAGGGCGAGTGGTGGCGGCTGTTGAGCGCCATCTTCCTGCACGCCAGCCTGATGCACGTGACGATGAACATGCTTGGCCTGTACACCGCCGGTGTCACGGTCGAGCGGATCTACGGCGCGCGCGCCTACCTGTTGATCTACCTGGCCTCCGGACTGCTCGGCAGCGCCTTGAGCCTGCACTTCGCCGCTCAGCACGTGGTCTCGGTCGGCGCATCGGGCGCGGTTTTCGGCGTGACCGGTGCCATGCTGGTCGCCGTGGGAAAGAACCGCGAGCAGATTCCCGAGACCCTCAGCAAGCGCCTGATCGTGCAACTCGCAGTCTTCATCGCCTACGCGCTGCTGCAAGGCTTCTCGCGCCAAGGCATCGACAATGCCGCGCATATCGGCGGCCTGATCGGTGGCAGCGCGCTAGCCTGGCTGTTGCCCGCGCGCCTGGACATGAGCCGCTACCAGCGCACGGCGGCGGTCAGCCTGCTGGCCGGACTGGCCCTCGGAACGCTTTCCATTGCCGCACTGGCGATGCTTGCGCCCAAGGCGGCGCTGGACCAGCGCGCGGCCCTCGCCAGCGAAGACCACATGAAGCACGGACTGCTTGAATTCGTCCGCATCCTCAAGTCTGTTCAGGCGGACGAACAAGCCCTGCGCGCCGGGACCCTGTCGACCAAGGCGATCGCGGAACGCGAACGCAACCAATACATCCCCGCGCTCAGACAGATCGACACCGAACTCAGCGGCGTCAAGCTCCGCCCCGGAGACCCCCGGCAGCCACTGGTGGCCGACATCACGCG
This sequence comes from Cupriavidus malaysiensis, assembly GCF_001854325.1. Taxonomy (NCBI): domain Bacteria; kingdom Pseudomonadati; phylum Pseudomonadota; class Betaproteobacteria; order Burkholderiales; family Burkholderiaceae; genus Cupriavidus; species Cupriavidus malaysiensis. Next base: position 1,721,936 of record NZ_CP017755.1, on the reverse strand, counting down.
CGGGACCGAGTTGATGATCGAAGCCATGTCCCTCGACGCTGCGAACGACTCGGGCAATCGTCAACCGAAGCCAGCGGATCAAGCGCATCTCGCCAGCCTGCGGGCCCAGCTCCGCGAAATCGGCGAGCAGATCCGCCAGGAGACCGCGGAGATCAGGAAGCGTGCCAGGCGGTGAGAAACGGACAAGCCGAGGCCTTGCTGCGACCTCTGCGGAAATCCGGCGGTGCCGCACGCTGGCCAGTCGGCATTGCTTTTCCGTCGTTGGGGCCAGCCGGCAGCTTGCGCCAGGGCCTGGCCTTGCCGAGCCGATTACCTCCCGCAGCCCAGCTGAAACTGCTGGTCGCGCAGCTGCCGGTGGGTCCGTTTGAGCTGGTCCATGAACTGCCAACCGTTGATCTGGCGCATCTGGATCTCGACCGCCCGAACCTGGCCATCGATCGCACTGCAAACGCCTTGTCGATTGTTCTCTGCAGCAACGAGCTGCCGTTGTTCCTGGGCCAGTTGGGCCTGGTATTGCAACTCCGAGACCCTGCGCTCCTGCAGAAAGGCCTGCTCCTGCTGCTTTACCTCGGCGCTTTTACCGATGACCGACACGCTCCCGCCTTGGCCGCTTGTGATATCGGTGTAACCAGGCGGACAAACGTCGTCGAGATAAAGGATGCGGCCGCCATTGCGGCACTTGCTCGCGCCGTGGACATTGAAGGCGGCCGCGAGGATCGCTAGCAGGAATAGGCTGCGCATTGGTTTTCTTAGCGTTTTGCGGCGTATTCTACGTTACACGAATGTGCATCATGAAGCATGCCGCAGCCAGGAACGGCGCAGGAGCGTGGCGGGCGTTTCAGGAGAGAGGTACTCGAGCTGCAGGCGGCCGCCGGCTAGCCTGGTGATGGGGCAAGGCGCGCGTGGATTGCGCTTGGCGGCTTCTATCGTTTCGGTCGGATTCGTCTTATATTTAACATAAGACTAATTATGCGTAACAAGGATGTAGCGGCTAAGTTGTAATGTCCGGATCTGGCTAAGTAGAAATGTCCGCCTAGCCTGTCGTTCATGCTATCCAGCCTGCCCGGTTAGATGCGATGGAGACGCCAGGCGATGGCTAGATCTGAGGTCATTACGGTAAGCATGCGCGAGTTAGACAGGCTCAAGACCGTCCAGGCGGTCGTAGACGGCGAATTGCGGCCCAGTGTGGCCGCCGAGCGGTTGGAGATCACAGGTCGGCAATTCCGGCGATTGCTGGATCGCTACCGGCAGGAAGGCGCCTCGGGATTGGTTTCTCGCCGACGCGGGCGGCCCAGCAATAATCGATTGCCGGCGGAGCGCGAGGCTGCGGCGCTCGACCTCATTCGGGAGCACTACATCGACTTCGGGCCGACGTTGGCCGCGGAGAAACTGCGCGAAGTCCATGGTCTGTTCCTGGCCAAGGAGACAGTTCGGAGATTGATGGTTGGCGCTGGCCTCTGGGTGCCCCGCAAGCAGCGGCCGCCCAAGATCCACCAGCCGCGCAACCGCCGGGCGTGCCTGGGCGAGCTGATCCAAATCGATGGCTGTGACCACCGCTGGTTCGAAGACCGGGCACCAGCTTGCACACTGCTGGTCTACGTGGACGATGCAACTAGCCAGATCATGGAACTGCGCTTCACCCACTCTGAGGCCACGTTCACGTACTTTGCAGCGACCCGAGCCTATCTGGATCGGCATGGAAAGCCGGTGGCCTTTTATAGCGACAAGGCCAGCGTCTTCCGTAACAACAAGCCGAACGCGACCGGTGGCGACGGTCATACCCAGTTTGCCCGGGCCTTGTTCGAGCTGAACATCGAGAGCATCTGCGCCAACAGCAGCCAAGCCAAGGGCCGCGTCGAGCGGACCCACCTAACGCTGCAGGACCGCCTGGTCAAGGAACTGCGTCTGCGCGGGATCAGTTCGATGGAGGCCGCCAATGCCTTCATGCCGGAGTTCATCGCCGACTACAACACACGCTTCGCCAAGGTGCCCCGGAACAGCCATAACGCTCATCGTCCGCTGCGACCCGACGAGGACCTGGACCTGATCTTCACCTGGCGCGAGCCACGCTGCGTGTCGAAGAGTCTGACGATTCAGTACGACAAGATGCTCTACCTGCTGACTGACACCCCGGAACATCGGAAGCTGGCCGGTCGCTACATCGATGTCTACCACTACCCGGACGGGAAGATCGAACCTCGGGCCAATGGCACTGCCCTGCCCTACACCACCTACGACAAGCTGTCGGAAGTCGATCAGGGGGCGATCGTGGATAACAAGCGGCTGGGGCACGTGTTGCAGTTGGCGCAATACGTTCAGGAGAAGCGCGACAACACGCGGTCGCAATCTGTGCCAAGCACGGACGGGGTTCCGCGCAAGCGTGGGCGACCGCCCGGCAAGAAGTCGCAGCGATCGCTGGATCAGAACGACATGCTAGAGGCGCTGACGCGTTTGCAGCAACAGCCATGGCCGTTAAACGGTACTGACGACTAGACCAAGAGAACCACCACCGCTGAAGCCTAAGACATATCGCCATCGTATCCTTTGCCTGAGTGACGCAGGAGGAGTGAAGCTCCATAGGTCTCTACGATCTCGTTGGCTCGCACCAAGAATTGCATCGCGCTTTCATCTGGTCGGAACCTTGAGATGACGTCCACGATAAGCTGGCGACGCTTTGCCTCAGGATAGGATGCATAAATCTCACCAGACTCGATAAAGCCGAGATATGTATTGATTTTCTCTTGAAGTAGTTGCAGGTGTTTCAAGTCCCAGGGGAGCGGGTCGATGATGCTTAGATGAACCGCACCTGTCACTGCATCTATGCCAATTGCATCAATGATTTCACTGCGCTCTACCGTCATTGCTCATTCTGCCGGCTTGGATTTCGGACATTTTAACTTAGCCAGCGACCGGACATTTCAACTTAGCCTGGACAAAGGATGTTACGGCCAAATAGTATTGTCGTACTTGGGCCAACTAGAACTGTCGCAGCGCTTGTCGGCCCTGGCAAGCTGGCGGCTTTCCGTCCGTCCGAGACTGGAGGCCGCCATGGGCAAGCCCGAGATCCTGACCGTGACGATGCGCGAACTGGACCGACTCAAGGTGATACAGGCCGTGGTGGAGCACGGCCTGGCGGTCTGGCGCGCCGCCGAGAAGCTGGGCTTGTCGCGCCGGCAGGTGGAGCGCTTGGCGCAGCGGTACCGGGCGGATGGGCCGAGCGGCCTCGCTTCGCGCAAGCAGCGGCCGCCCCAGCAACCGCCAGTTGCCGCCCGGCCTGGAGGCTCGCGTGCGCGGACTGATCCGTGACAGCTACGCCGACTTTGGCCCGACCCTGGCGGCCGAGAAGCTGCGCGAGCGGCACGGTATTGAGATTTCCAAGGCTTGTGTTCGCCGGATCATGATCGATGCCGGCTTCTGGGTGCCCCGGAAACTGCGCCCGCCTAAGGTGCACCACCCGAGGAACCGCCGCGCCTGCCTGGGCGAGCTGGTGCAGATCAACGGGAGCGACCACGCTCACCGGACGAGTCCATATATCGGCGAAGGCAGCATCCAACAACGCCTCATCGGATCGACCATAAACCTCGTCGATGAATGCAATGTCAGTCCCCTCTGGGAATATCAAATCAAACTGCTCGCCTGTCGCTGCGAGCGCGGCCACGACAAAGCATGGACTTGAACGACCGCTTCTGGCCGAACCCGGTCGGCAACCGCCTGGTCGCCACCGATCTGAGCCAAGCGTCCCTAACCGGCCTGGCCGAGGCGCGACACCTTGCCGGCGTCCGAGCGATAGCCCCGGCCGGGCACGCGGCTCCGCGGTCCCCCGCCAGCATGCGGACAGTTGAACTTGGCGCCACCGCGCCGCCACCGCCCCACCCGGCGCGAGACGCCGTCGCGTCAGGCCAGCCCCACCGCCCCACCGAAACCCTGCCAAAGCCTCCCACTCCGCATAAAAAGCACGCTCGTGCCGACAGCCAGCCACGCGACACCTGAGAACCGCCTAGACACTAACTGTAGGAGCAACGCGGTAATGTCCGGTTCTAGCAAAGCTGCGGCGGTCCTCCAAAGAAGCGCAACAATGGACTTCGGACTGCAAGGCAAACATGCCAGGTATGCGGCGCGAGCAAAGGGCTGGGCTTTGCATGTGCCGATGTGCTGGCCGCCGAAGGCCGCAAACCGTATTAAATCTGTCACCGTTGCGACCGTAAATGTGTCAACACACTATTCGTCCTGCAGGCGCCTTCGGAGGGCACCTTTGAACCAACGACAGAACTCCTGAGCCACCCGAACGTTCTTACCCTGCGGGTGAACATACGCTGTATAGCTCGCGCCCGAAGCAACGCGCTGGTCATCCGCCAGCACAAGCGTACCGTCACGCAGTTGATCCCGCACAAGAATACTCGGGACAATCAGCAGGCCAGCACCACCAATTGCGGCGGCCACGGCCAAGAACAGATGGTCGTAGACTGCGCTGACATGAAGGCGTTCAGGCGAAATATCCTTCGCTACAGCCCACACTGGAATTGCATCCGGCCTTGACCTGGCTGCGATTAGTGGCCACCGGGACGGCGCAACCGCGCGATGTGTTGTAGCGACAGAAGGCGAACCCACGCACACCAACTCCTCGCGAATCAGCTCCCAACTCTCCGTACCTGGCAGGCTCTGGTCACGGGTGATTAGCACATCAAAGAGTTCCTGCGCCTGAGGAGCAGATAGCGACGTTATCAGGTCGACTTGTACGGGATTCCGAGCTGTGAAGGCTCCCAGCACAGGCACGATGACCGTCATCGCGAAGCTCGGCATCGAGGTACGCACCGTCAATCGGTCCGGCGTATACCGTGCTTGCGCCATCTGCTGCGTGGCCAATTCAATCGTCGAGACAGCGTCCTTTACCGCGTCATAGAACTGGGTACCTGCCGGTGTCATTGCAATGTTTGAACCTTTTCGCTCAAACAATGGGCGATCCGCCAGAGCCTCCAGGGTGGCAATGTGCCTGCTCACCGCGCTTTGGGTGATGCCCAAGGCCTCACCTGCCCGCGTGAAGTTCCCGTGTCTACCAACAGTAACGAACACGCGGATTGCTATCAGGGGTACATCTGCGTTTTTCAGCATGAGTAAAACTCATTGTTTCCCAATGAAAGCCTGATGGGCAGCGGGAGAGAGCATAGTATAGCCTTGAACAAACGCCTACGATTCCTTCGCCGCCAAAACCCACAAGGAGACGAAGGTGAAGTTCAAGCGTGCATCAATGCCATGCGGAATGCTCATACTGGAGAGTCTTGGCATTCGAAGTTCAGTTGCCGCGGAAGTTGTCCTGTACTCATCTAACGACGTCGAGACGGTCAACCGTGTCGTCGAGCAGTTCACCAAAGAGAATCCCGGCATCAAGGTGTTAGTAGTACGTGCCAGTAGGAACCTGGAGGAAGCAGCCCTTAGCTTGGCGCGCCCACTCGGGAAGGTCCTGTCTGGCGTCACAACACCGCTGGTCTTGTCCTCCGTGTTCTCCGGTGCATTGATTGTCTTCGCACATGTAATCGGTGGCTTCGGAGTACCAGCGATCCTTGGTGCTCGCACGCCAGTACTTGCGGTGAAAGCCTATAACGAGTTCGTCAGCGAGATGGGTGGCAACCCGACCGTGGCTTCCCTGCTTGTGTTCCTTGGCATCGGAATGCTGCTGATTCAGAAGGGTATTGTTGAACGTAGACAGTTCCAGATGGAGTCAGGTCGGACCCCAGCACCGCTGACCATTTCCGGCTGGCGAGCCAAGCTCGCTATTACTTGCGTACTCGCCGTGGTCGGGCTATCGCTGCTGCCGACACTCGTGGTGACTGTCACGGCAATCACTCCGTCGGTCGGCCCCGTGCTGCAGTATGGCGGCTTCACACTGAGCCACATTCAGTACGCGCTTTTCCGTGCACCGGAGCCACTATTTAATTCCCTAACCTTGGCGACAGTTGTAACCGTCGCCGGTGTGTTGTTCTCAGTTTCCACGGCCTACCTGGTCGTCAAACGGGCTTATCTTCTCAGTCGCACCCTGGACGGACTTGTAATGCTGCCGCTGGCAGTTGCGGGAACAGTCTTTGGCATCGCGCTGACCAACTACTTCAACAGCGGTTGGCTCGTGCTGACAGGAAGTTGGCTGTCTTGTACTTCGGAGGCATGAACACAATGCCTATCGAGATTTTTCAGCAAATCGACAGCGGCCGCCTTGCACTTGCCTGTGCATATAGTTTGCTGCTTCTCCTGACAATCTTCATCCCGCTGGCGCTTGATCGCTGGGCACTCCACCTCAAAATAGGAGCGATTGAATGACAGCCACCGACAACTTCCACAGGAATTTCCTGGCACATCGTGTCCTTGGGGCCAAGCCATCGGCCACGAAAGAGATGACTCGCCTTTCTGCGCAGCTCAAGCGAGAAGGCCACGATGTCATTACGCTCAGCCAGGGGGAACCGGATTTTCCGACGCCCGAGCATATTCGTGAGGCGGCTAAAGCTGCCATCGACCGCAATGAGTCGCGATACACGGATGTTGCCGGCACGCTTGCACTGCGCGAAGCCGTCGTCCGCAAGTTCCAGCTTGACAATGGTCTGACCTTCAGCCCACAGCAAATTCAGGTCGGATGCGGGGCTAAGCAACTGCTATATAACGCGCTGCAGGCAACCGTCAATCCGGGCGACGAAGTGGTGATCCCCACCCCAGCGTGGGTTTCTTATCCGGAGATGGTCCAGCTTGCAGGGGGCCAGCCAGTCATCGTCCGCTGTAGTGCAGCCTCTGGCTTCAAGTTGACACCGGATCAGCTCAAAGAAGCGCTCTCACCACGGACCAAATGGCTGATGCTCAACTCTCCATCCAATCCGTCGGGTGCGGTCTACAGCCACAGCGAACTCGCCGCATTAGCGGAAGTACTGCTCCGGCATCCGCACGTGTGGATCTTGGCCGACGACATCTATGAGTTGATTCGCTATGACGATACGCCATTCGCCACGCCCGCAGCGGTCACGCCGGAACTTGCTGCACGTACCCTGACCATTAACGGGGTCTCCAAAGCCTACGCCATGACAGGCTGGCGGGTGGGATTTGGAGCTGGCCCATTGGAACTCATCCAGGCCATGAACCTGGTTCAGTCGCAGTCGACGTCACACACCAGCTCAATTAGCCAGGCCGCCTCAATCGCCGCACTGGATGGTCCGATGGACTTCCTGCCCGGCTTCGTTGAGACGTTTCGCCAGCGCCGGGATAGCATTGTTGCGCGTCTTCGTTCCATTGACGGCATCACATGCGACGTCCCGCCAGGTGCCTTCTATGCATTCCCCGGATGCCACGATCTGCTTGGCCGACGCGATGCAGCCAACAACCTGATTTCTTCCGACAGCGATCTGGCGATGTTCATTCTGAAGACGGCTGGGGTAGCAGTGGTGCCCGGTATTGCGTTCGGGTTGCCCGGACACTTCCGCATTTCTTATGCCGCGTCCGACAGTGAGCTCGAAGAGGCGATGAATCGGATCGCTACTGCATGCGCTCAATTGCGCTGGGAACTATGAGCTCGATTCTTGAGACCCTCACCAAACACAGAACTTTGCAGATGACAAAAAACCAGACTCTTCGAAGGGCCCTCGAAGACGGCAAGCTCTTCACTGCCATGGCGGCGCACAATCCTCTTAGCGCAAAACTGGCAGAGGAAGCCGGCTTTGGCGGAATTTGGGGCAGCGGCTTTGAGCTTTCTGCCAGCTACGCCGTGCCCGATGCCAACATCCTCTCGATGGGACTCCATCTGGAGATGATGCGGGCAATTGCCTCCGTGGTGTCCATCCCTCTCATTGCAGATATCGATACCGGCTTTGGGAACGCAGTAAATGTCAACTACATCGTTCGGCAATATGAAGAGGCCGGAGCATCCGCAATTGTCATGGAGGACAAGACGTTCCCCAAGGACACGAGCTTGCGCGAGGCCGGCCGCCAGGATCTTGTGAGGATTGAAGAGTTTCAGGGGAAAGTCGCCTCAGCAGTAGATGCACGTCGGGATGCCGATCTTGTCGTCGTAGCACGTACCGAGGCGTTGATTGCCGGCCGAGGCCAGGCAGAAGCTATCGAACGCGGCTTGGCGTACGAGGAAGCTGGCGCAGACGCGATTCTGATTCACTCCAAACAGAAGACGCCTGACGAGGTGCTCGACTTCATCCGTGCCTGGCCTGGAAGGATTCCTTTGGTTTTGGTCCCTACTGCCTATCCCCAACTGACCGAGCCGGACATTGAGGCTCTTCGGAAGGTTGGCATCGTGATCTACGGAAACCACGCGATCCGCGCGGCCGTTGGCGCCATGAAGGATGTCTTTGCAACGATTCGGAGAGATAGAGGGATTCGCCAGGTCGACTCATATCTACCGTCTGTGAAGGAGATCATTGCCCTCCAAGGTGATGAACACATGCGCAGCATCGAATCCAGGTTCCTTCGATAGGTCAGATCAACCTCTTGCTGTGTCTGCTGCCGTACCCTCCGGCAGCGAATATCGTTACTCACGGGATCAAGCTTCTGCATATGGATTCAAATCTCTTCTCTTTCTCTGGTGGCAATGTCGCCCTCCCCAACACCGTCCTTTGTGATCGAGCCGATGGCGGCCACCTCCTCGTTCATCCGCCGCGACCTGTATGGGAACGAAGCGAACTTACGCCAGAAGAGCTCGCGCAATGGTCGTACTTGGTAGCTGCGACGGGACGAGCTATGCTCGAGACCCTTCCTCAACTGCGAGATGGATGCCTGAACTATTGGGAAGCGGGAAACTGGACTCTCAATGACGCTGCACCGCCAGTTGGCCCTAAGAATGTTCAGGATCACCGTCGTGTACATCTTCACGTATTGGGTCGAAGTCGCCAAGCACATCACCCCGACTGGCGGTGGGGTGAGTCACCAAGGTTTCCGGACTACGTCCATAAGGGAGCCTGGGCAGCGAAATTCATACCGTTGACGCGCACCGAATGCGAATTGGTGTCTCATCGCATTTCGGAAATCTTGCGGGATTATTACCAGGTTTCGTACTGATAGCCATTTGAATGGCTCTATAGTCTATCTCACCTTCCATACTGCGCAAGGCGGGGCAGATTCTACCGTTCGATGGCATTTATAATCGACCTCATCGGCTAGTAGCATGATTTCGAACCACCAGTTACCAACTGAATTCCGGGCACGCGAGATCGGCTCCCAGGCAACCGAGGTCTCGGTCCACGTAGGCGTGCTGAACTGCAACTCGATGCGCCGCAGGGTTCTGTCGCAATAAGCATCCGGTAGACTGTGCCGATGTTGAACACAGTGCGCATTGGCAGACATGAATCTGGAAATGGCGAAGGTCTTGAGGCGTCTGCACTACCCGCTGGAGGTAATGCTGACTTGCGTGCGCTGGTACGTCGCCTATCCGCTGAGCCTGCTGCATCTCGAGGAGATGATGGACGAGCGCGGCGTCTCGGTCGATCACTCGACCGTACATCGTTGGGCGCTCAAGATGCTGCCGGTGCTTAACAAACTCTTTCGCCGGCACAAACGCCCGGCGGGAAAGAGTTGGCGCATGGATGAAACCTACATCCTGGTACGCGGCCAGTGGAAGTATCTGTACCGGGCAGTCGACAAGGCGGGCCTTTCTTGACTCGCTAGAACTCGCCAAGAAAAAGCTCGTCCCTCATTGAATCGGTGGATGCCGATTCAGCAGTCCAGCCACATGTAAGATCGACCGAACGTGAAGCTCCTATCGTTATCCGCCAGATCAAATACCTGAACAACATCGTCGAGGAATCTTCACCCCGTGATGGCGCTCGACGTTCTCCAGTTCCGCCATGAAGCGCGCGCGCACCTCCGGCGCCACCGGATGGGCGCTGCGCAAAGTTTGTGGTTCGGCAAACTGCATGGTTCCTCTCTCTGTCGACGGGGGACGGACTGCGCCCTCCCCCCTTCTTGCCCTACCCCTTCACGCACACCACCTGGCGTAGCGTGTGGACGATTTCGACCAGGCTGCGTTGCGCTGCCATGACCGCATCGATGTCCTTGTATGCCATCGGGATCTCGTCGATCACGGCTTCGTCCTTGCGGCACTCCACATGCGCGGTGGCTTTCACCTGATCCGCCACCGTAAAGCGGCGCTTGGCTTCGGTGCGGCTCATCGTGCGTCCCGCGCCGTGGCTGCATGAGCAAAAGCTCTCCGGATTACCCAGGCCGCGCACGATGAAGCTCTTCGCTCCCATCGACCCCGGAATGATTCCGAGTTGTCCCTTTTGCGCCGATACGGCGCCCTTGCGGGTCACGTACACATCGGTGTCGAAGTGGCGCTCCCTTTGCACGTAGTTGTGATGGCAGTTCACCGCGTGCTCGTCGACGCTGAACGGCTTGCCGATCACCCCGCGCGCAGCGGCGATCACGGCCGCCATCATCACCTCGCGATTGCGGCGGGCGTACTCCTGCGCCCAGCCGACCGCCTCGACATAGTCATCGAAGTGCCGGCTTCCCTCCTCGAAGTAGGCCAGATCGCGGTCGGGCAGGTTCGCGATGTGCTGGCGCATGTCCTGCTGCGCCAGCTCGATGAACAGTGAGCCAATGGCATTGCCCACGCCTCGCGAGCCGCTATGCAACATGAACCAGACACTGCCGGCTTCGTCCAGGCAGACCTCGATGAAATGATTGCCGGTACCGAGCGTACCCAGGTGGACGTAGTTGTTGGTCTTCTCCAGCTTCGGATACTTCTGGCGAATCTGGTCGAAGCCCGGAGCCAACGTCTTCCACACCTCGTCCACGTGGTGCGGCGCACGCTCTCCCCACGCGCCGGGATCGCGTCGGCCCGGTGCGCGGCCGTGCGGTACGGCGCGCTCGATCGCGCGGCGCAGCGCCGCCAGCGAATCGGGCAGATCGGCTGCCTTCAGCGTCGTGCGCACGGCCATCATGCCGCAGCCGATATCGACGCCGACCGCGGCCGGAATAATGGCCCCCTGCGTGGGAATCACAGAACCGATCGTCGAGCCCTTGCCCAGGTGAACGTCCGGCATCACCGCCAGATGGCGGAACACGAACGGCATGCTGGCGGTATTGCGCAGTTGGCGGCGGGCGTCGTCCTCGACGGCCACGCCGTTCGTCCACATCTTCACTGGCTTACCGTGCGCCAGTTCCATCAGTTGATAGTCGATTGCACTCATCTTGAATCCTGAATTCTGAATTCCGAGATACACCAATAACAAGACTGCCCGTTCAGGACAGTGTTCGGGCGGGATTCGAACCCGCCACCTGCAGGCCGAAGCCGACTGCTCTACCCGATGAGCTTCCGAACAGTGCGGGATGCCCAGGGAATCGAGCCCAGGCGAAGCGCCAAGCGCCCCCGATCGCCTTCCTCCGCGCATGGCGGCATACGCCGTCGCAACAAACCCAGGTTCGGCGATGGCGCACGAGCAGGGCGGTTGAGAACCCTCGCTCGCGGGCCAGCGGGACATCCGGCTGAACCAGATTTAGCGAGGAGTGTGCCAACAGCCAGGGACTGAACGGATGATATTCTTAAGCCATTGATTCAAAAGCATTTTAGCCCCATCCAGCAACAGTTGGCAGGCTAGCTCATATCGCAATCTTTGATAATATCTTCGCGTTACTTATCTTCTGAGATACGTTATGCGCAAGACCGTCGCCATCGGCTTCCTTGGCACCGTGCTCGACCTCGGTGGTCGGGACAAGCGTTGGCGGAAATGGCGGCCAACGATCAGCCTCTGCAGCCAGCCCGACCTGCCCATCGACCGGCTGGAACTGTTGCACCCGCCCAGTCACGCCAGGCTGGCGCAGCGCATCGCCGACGACATCTCCACTTGCTCGCCGCGCACCGAAGTCAGGCTCGCGCCGATCTCGATCCACGATCCCTGGGATTTCGAGCAGGTCTACGCCACGCTGCATGACTTCGCACGCGACTACCCCTTCGACCTGGAGCAAGAGGATTACCTGCTGCACATCACCACGGGCACACACGTCGCGCAGATCTGCTGGTTCCTGCTGGCGGAGGCGCGATACCTTCCCGCCCGACTGGTGCAGACGTCTCCACCTCCGCCTACCGACGAGGGGCCTGGCGGGCCGGGCAGCGTCTCCGTGATCGACCTCGATCTCTCGCGATACAACCGCATCGCCCAACGCTTTCGCCGCGAACGGGACGAAACGGTGTCGTTCCTCAAGGCCGGCATCGCCACACGGAACCCACGCTTCAATGCCTTGATCGAGCAACTGGAGCGGGTCGCCGCCCGCTCGCGCGCACCGATGCTGCTGGTCGGCCCGACCGGGGCCGGCAAGTCATTCCTGGCCAAGCGTGTCTACGAGTTGAAACGCGGGCGCCACCAGATATCAGGCCCCTTCATCGAGATCAACTGCGCCACCTTGCGCGGCGATGCGGCAATGTCCACGCTCTTCGGCCATGTCAAGGGCGCCTTCACGGGAGCACAGAGTGCGCGGGCCGGCCTGCTGCGGGCAGCGGATGCAGGCCTGCTGTTCCTCGACGAGATCGGCGAACTCGGGCTCGACGAGCAGGCCATGCTGCTCAAGGCCATCGAGGAAAAGCGCTTCCTGCCGGTCGGCGCCGACAAGGAAATCGAGAGCGATTTCCAGTTGATCGCCGGCACGCACCGTGATCTACGGCGCATGGTCGCTGCCGGCTCGTTCCGGGAGGATCTGTACGCGCGAATCAATCTCTGGACCTATGCGCTGCCGGGACTCGCCGAGCGGCGCGAGGATATTGAACCGAACCTGGACTTCGAGCTGGACCGTATCGGCCGGGAACAAGGCGAACTGGTGCGTTTCAACGTGGAGGCAAAGCGCCGCTACCTGGCGTTTGCCACATCAACCCAGGCAGCCTGGGCTGGCAACTTCCGTGAGCTATCCGCATCGGTAACGCGCATGGCTACGCTGGCGGATGCCGGCCGCATCACCGAGGCGGTGGCCAGCGAGGAAGTGCAGCGGCTTCAGGGAACGTGGAGCATGGACGGCGAGCAGGGCCTGGTCGACACCGTTCTTGGTGCGCAGGCCGGTGAACTGGACCTGTTCGATCGCGTGCAATTGGAGCAAGTGCTGGAGGTATGCCGGTCATCTGCCAGCCTGTCCGAAGCTGGGCGCGTGCTGTTCGCCGTGTCTCGCCAGAGCAAGAAGCAAGCGAACGATGCCGACCGCCTGAGGAAGTATCTTGCGCGTTTCGGCATCGAGTGGGAGCAAATTCCCCGGTAACCGCCCCCCTCTCCGGCCGTCCGCCCGGCCAGGCGAATCGCGTGATTTTCATGTCAATCAACGGCTTGCCATGGATATGGCGGAAACATCGGGCGCGACTTTGTGGTGGCCTGCCCCGGGGAGCATCATCGTGGCAGGGTGGCATGCCGGCAGCACCGCCCTGCCTCACACCACGCGGCACGACCGATCCATCGACCCGGGGCGCTTTCGCACCGAATCGCTGCCCCCTCACCTTTGCTCCAGAAGCCGTTCCCTGCAAATTCAAAATATTTGAATAAAATATCCGTCAAACGATCGCTTTGAGTAAAGCTATCGCCACTATAGTTCTCCCCATGGCAGCGCACAAAAGAAAGCGACGCCGGCAGAAAACTTCAATTCCATTGAATCAGACCGCACAGGGAGAACCCCATGACCAACGCCAAGCTCGAAGTCCTGACTCCGCACAACAGCCAGCTCATCTTCATCGACCACCAGCCGCAGATGGCCTTCGGCGTGCAGTCGATGGACCGCCAGACCATGAAGAACAACGTGGTCGGCCTGGCAAAGGCGGCCAAGATCTTCGACATCCCGACCACCATCACCACGGTCGAGTCTGACTCGTTCTCGGGCTATACCTACCCCGAACTGCTCGATGTGTTCCCGGGCAAGCAGACGCTCGAACGCACCTCGATGAACTCGTGGGACGATCAGAAGGTGCGCGACGCGCTGGCCGCCAACGGCCGCAAGAAGGTGATCGTCGCCGGCCTCTGGACCGAGGTCTGCAACACCACGTTCGCGCTCTGCGCGATGCTCGAAGGCGACTACGAGATCTATATGGTGGCCGACGCTTCGGGCGGCACCACCAAGGAAGCGCACGACTACGCGATGCAGCGCATGGTGCAGGCCGGCGTGGTGCCGGTGACCTGGCAGCAGGTGCTGCTCGAATGGCAGCGCGACTGGAAGAACCGCGATACGTACGACGCGGTCATGCAGGTGGTCAAGGAACACTCGGGTGCCTACGGCATGGGCGTGGACTACGCTTACACGATGGTCCACAAGGCAGAGCAGCGCACCGCCACCAGGCACGAGTCGCTGGCGCCCGTCCATGCGCAGGTGATCGAACGCTGATCCTGCATGCACCGACCGGGCGCTCCGCTCCATAGCGCGCCCGGTCATCCCAATGCAAAGGCCTGACCGACCATCCACTTCCTTCCGGACTGATGATGAAGAGCATCAAGAAGATTGCCAGCAGCTGGGAACTCACTGCGTTTGCGTTTGCCAGCGGATTCCTGAGGCATGCTCATACCTCATCCTCTCTCGGCATCCTCGCCGGCACGCTGGCGGTGGGCGGATTGGTCGCAGGCCGCGGCCTGAAGCTCGATCGCATTCCCAGATAAACAGGAGAACTCCCATGTCCAAGCTACCGTTGCTCGAACCCGCCGATTGCGCGTTGATCCTCGTCGATGAACAAGCAGGCCTTGCCTTCGCCGCAGGCTCTCAAGACCCCCAGATCCTGCGCAGCAACGGGCTTGCGGTCGCAAAGACGGCCGTCGCCTTTGACCTGCCGGTGGTGGTTTCCACTTCAGCCTCGAAGGTATACAGCGGCCCGCTGATGCCGGCTTTCCGCGAAGTGCTGCCGAACATCACGCCGATCGAGCGCCGCAATATGAACCTATGGGAAGACGACGCGGTGCGCAGCGCGATCACGGCGACCGGAAAGCGCACGCTGATCATTGCGGGCCTGCTGACGGAGGCCTGCGTCAGTTTTCCGGTTCTGTCGGCGCTGTCCGAGGGCTATCAGGTCGTCGTCGTTGCCGATGCTTGCGGCGGACTGACGCCGACAAGCCATGACCTGGCCTTGCGGCGGATGGCTTCTGCTGGCGCCGTGATGACTTCCTGGCTCCAACTGCTTCTCGAATTCCAGAGAGACTGGACCCGCCACGACACCTATGAAAAGGCCCGCGCCATCGTGGTCGAGCATGGCGGCGGGTATGGCACAGGCCTCGCCTATGCGCGAGACATGATCAAGCCGGCCTGAGCGGCCGCCACGCAGGCGCTTGACGCGCTGCGGACCGCTTGCACTTGGGACCGGGATTGCTTAACCTATGCCGATGCACCGATCGCCTACCCACTCGATTATTCGCGCCGACATTGACCCGGCGGGATAGCTTTCGACTGCAACTATGTCACGACAACCCGCCCAGGAGGCGGGTTTCTGCTTTCTGGGCACCTGATGGAGAGACCTGATGGAGAGCCTGGAAATGCAGACTGCGAGCAAGGATGGTGAGGCGCTTACCCATGATGATGCGGTATTGCTGCATATGGTGTGCGGGAAGATCGCGGCCGGAAAATCGACGCTCACCGCGCTGCTCGCGCGCAATGCGCGCACGGTACTGATCAGCGAAGATGTCTGGTTGTCTCGCCTCTATCCGGGCGAGGTCCTGTCGATCGATGCCTACGTCCACCGCGCCAGGTGCATCAAGGACGTCCTGGCGGACCACATCCGTTCCCTGCTTGGCGCCGGCGTGTCCGTGGTGCTCGATGTTCCGTTCAACACAGTGGCCGCTCGCGCCTGGGGCCTCGCCATTGCGCAGGCCGCCGGCTGCGGACACCGGCTTCACTATCTCGATGTGAGCGATGCGGTCTGCAAGGCGCGCCTGCGCGCGCGGAATGCGCGGGGGGACCATCCTTTCCAGGCGTCGGACGCGGAGTTCGAGCGGATCACCAGTTACTTCGTACCGCCGCATCCATCCGAGGCGCTATGCATCGTGGCCTATGACGAAACAGGTGCCGTCTCCGATAGGAGTAAAGGCATGGATTGAGGGCGCGCCCAGCCCTCGCGCCGCCTATGCGGAACAGCCGCCTCGCTCGGATTGCCAGCCGCGCGACAGCTTTGCCTTCCCCTGCTGACCGGCCGGCAAGCGCCAAGGCACCTTGGCAGGGCGCGCACCGGCGGCAGTGGTCGGCACCGGGGCGGCTACGGCCGCGACCGAAATCCTTGCCTTGCATCAATCCGCGTCCATGGCATTCCCCTCAATATGGGGGAAAGCAGTACCCGACAAGCGTGGGAGGCAGAAATGAGTCTTGAACTGTGGGGAGCCATCGGCCTTCTGGCCCTTGTCATGGACGTGGTCACGATGTCCGGCCTGTTCCTCTGCGTGACACTTGCCGCGATATCCGGCGCGGTATCGACGCTGCTCGGGGCGGACTCGGTCGTATCCATCGGCATCGCGCTGGCGTCATTCGTCCTGGCCCGCTGGATCGGCAACAAGCTCGGCGCGGATGATGCCTTGCTGCGGTATGAGGAAACCGGCCATAACATCGTTTCCGATGATGGCGCGCGCGTGCATATCGCCCACTGGAACCACTATGACGAAACGCTGGTGGAATATCAGAACCGCATGTGGCCAGTCAAGCTGTTGGCTGGACACCAGCACAGGGTCGGTGATTATCGCGTGGTCGAGGTGAAGGAGCACCACCTTCTCATCGAGCCGCTGGGCCGGCGCTACTGGCCGAAGAGGCGGCCGCGCCACACCTGAAACTCCAGCCGGCAAACCCTGCCCAGGCTGCGCCGGCCCCGGAACCGGCGCAAACCGCGGCTGCCTTGGCTCGGTTCATGCCGCTCCGCTCACCTCGCGAATGGGGATCACGGTGCGGCCGCCGCAGTGGCGCAACAGGTCGCGCAGTTCATTGATGACCGGGAACACCTCCTGGTTCCAGTCGGCTCCCTGCCTGTCGTGGGCCTCTTGTTCGCGCTCGACGATCCAGCGGTCTTCCTTGAAGATGCGCTCCGTGAACCAGACCAGCAGCGGCCAGGCCAGGTCCAGGGCGAACGGAATGCCAGGCTTGCGGATGGAAAGCAGCCCGAAGGTCCGGTTGGTGCGCTGCGCCGCATCCAGCGGCACGTAGACGATCCACAGGTCCATCACCAGGGTGCCGTCGCCCGAACGGATCTTCAGGGTCTGGTACGGATAGCCGGTACGCACCGTCATCACGTCCTTGTCGTTCTGGTCGGCGCTGTTCTTGCTGGCCCCGAACACCAGCGCCTCGCCCACCGGCTGCTTGCCCTCCAGGCGCGAGAACGTGTAATCGACCTCCACCCAGTCCTCGCCGCGACGCCGGCCCAGGGAACGCGCGCGCATCTGCCCCATCTGCCGCCGGTGCAGGAACTGGTGGTTCATGTCCATCAGGTTCTCGTGCATGAACGAGTAGTGACACTTGACCTCGCGACCGAAGCGGCGCGTCTTGTACGCCGTGTCAGCCACCGATGGCAGGTCCGGCAGCGGCCGCTCGCCGGCGAGCGCCGCCGCGCCGGGAAAGACAAAGATCAGGCCGTGCGCCTCGCGGCAGGGATAGGCTCGCACGCCGTTGGGGAGGCGTTCCCGCCCGAGGTAAGGCACGTCGACGCAGCGGCCGGTGCCGTCATAGGTCCAGCCGTGATAGCCGCAGCGCAGGGACTCGCCTTCGACCACGCCCGCATGGAGCGGCACCTGCCGGTGCGCACAACGGTCTTCCAGTGCGAAGATGGCGCCGGACTCGGTACGGACCAGTACGATCGGCTCGCCGGCAAAGTGCACGCCGAGGGCCTTGCCCCGCTTGACCTCGCTGGACCAGGCCAGTGGATACCAATGATCGGGATGGATGGGGACACGGCGCAGGTCGCGCACGGGCGCGCTGGCGGGCGGGTCGATGGCACTGGTATCCGGCAACGGCACTGCATGCATGCGTGACGCCTCCTTGCATAGGGGGAGCTTCGACCGTCGCCACGAGCGGAACCATCCATCGGCGAACGGGGATCTGGCGCAGTCTACGCGAAGTCCGGCGAATGCTGCCGATTTCTGCTCTCGGCATAGGTGCTTCATCGTGCGGAAGCAAGAGGATCGAGATGGCGGCCATCCCGGCCGGCCTGCCCGCCCTGCTGGCCTACGCCAGCAGCCGCAAGGCATCAGCGAGCGAGAGCACCGTCGTGCGCGAATCGAACGCCGTGGCAAACAGATGATCGTGCACGACCGGATCCGGGTCGTAGCAGCAATCCTTGACGGTGAACAGGCGGAAGTCCGCATCGCTCGCATACGCGACCGACGACAGCACCACACCGGTCGACGCAATGCCCGCCATGATCAGGGTATTGATACCTTGCGCGGAAAGCCGCACCTGCAGGTCGGTCCCGAAGAACACGCTGGCACGGTGCGCGATGATGAGCGGCTCCGCGGCTTGCCGGCCGAGTTCCGGCGAGACCTGGTCGTCGACGAAAAGTCCAAGCTGCTTGATTCCCTGCCCGTTCCTGTTCAGCGGGCTGACTTCCGGATAGCCCGGGCCGAAGTGGATCTTGGCGAAATAGACGCTGACACCCTTGGCGCGCGCGGCATCGCACAGCTTGCGAGTGTTGGAGAGCAAGACGGGCGCGACCGATGGAAACAGCTGCAGGATGTCGGTCTGGTAGTGCATCACCACCAGGGCGGTCTGCGTGGGAACGATTGCCGGAACCTGCCTAGCCGCGGCACTTTCCATGCCGGCTTGATCGCCTGCGGAATGGACGGGCTCATGTTCGACGGATGGCGGCATAGGGATGCGCGGTCGAGAGGGAGGTTCGACTCTAGCACGGCCGTCATGATCGGATCGGCCCTCCAACTTCCCGTCGGCATGCCGCGCCCGCGGGACGGCGACGGCCCTGTCGCGGAAACAGAGCCCCGCTCAGGGCGAAGCGGACGGCGTAGGCGCCCCAGATCATGGTGCAAGGGATCTCCAGGCCATTCGCCTGCGGCGTCGTTTCCCCGTTCCATCCCTGCACCACGCCCGCGAGGCAAAAACAGGCGCCACCATGCAAGGCCGCCATCTGCGGCGTCTTGACCAGCTTGACGACTTCCGATTCCGCCGCCGGAACGACGTCCGCGCGGATCTCGCCGCGGCGCACGGCGATGGTCAGCCTGCCCGCCCCACCAGGGGAAAGAGCGCAAACCCGAGCGCAGCCACCAGCATGACCAGGCACACCATGGCGGCCCATTTGAGCGCGTAGCGCTGGTGGTCGCCGAACTCGACACCGGCCAGGCCCACCAGCAGGTAGGTGGACGGCACCAGCGGGCTGAGCAGGTGCACCGGCTGGCCGATCAGGGATGCCCGTGCCATCTCCGCCGGCGAGATGCCGTAGCCCTGGGCCGCCTCGGCGAGGATGGGCAGCACGCCGAAGTAGAAGGCATCGTTCGACATGAAGAAGGTGAAGGGCAGGCTCAGCAGCGCGGTCAGCACCGCCATGTACGGCCCCAGCACGTCGGGAATGACCGCCAGCAGGCTGCGCGACATCGCCTCCACCATGCCGGTGCCGGACAGGATGCCGGTGAAGATGCCGGCGGCGAAGATCAGCGAGACCACGGACAAGGCGTTGCCCGCATGGTGCGCCACGCGCCGGCGCTGCTCGGCGAGATCGGGATAGTTGATGATCAGCGCGACCGCGAAGCCGATCATGAACAGCACCGGCAGCGGCAGCACGCCCAGGATCAGGCTGACCATCAGCGCCAGCGTCAGCGCGGCATTCACCCACAGCAGGCGGGGACGGCGCAGGTCCGCGTCTTCCTCGGCCGCGGCGGCGGGACCGGAGACCGCGCAGTCCTCGTCGTAGCCCGCGTGCAGCGCAGCGCCGTCGGGCAAGGCCAGCACGCCGAGACGCCGGCGCTCGCGCAGGCCGAGCTTGACGGCCAGCAGCAGGATGGCGGCGACGGCGAGGCCCATCACGGGCAGCAGCGGCACGAAGATCTCGCCCGCGTCGACGTGCAGCGCGCTGGCCGCGCGCGCGGTCGGCCCGCCCCAGGGCGTCAGGTTCATCACGCCGCTGGCGAGCATGGCCAGGCAGGTCATCGAGAGCGGGTTCATGTCGAGGCGGCGGTATAGCGGCAGCATCGAGGCGACCACGATCATGTAGGTGGTGGAGCCGTCGCCGTCCAGCGAGATCACCAGCGCCAGCACTGTGGTGCCGACCACGATCTTCAGCGGATCGCCCTTCACCGCGCGCAGGATGCGGCCGACGATGGGGTCGAACAGGCCGGCATCGATCATCACGCCGAAATAGAGGATGGCGAACATCAGCATGACGCCGGTTGGCGCGATCTTGCGGATGCCGTCGAGCATCATCTTGTCGATGCCGGTGCCGAAGCCGCCGGCCAGCGCGAAGAGGATGGGAACGAGTATCAGCGCGACGAGCGGCGACAGCCGCTTGGCCATGATCAGCGTCATGAACGTGATCACCATGCCGAAGCCGAGCAAGGTCAGAAGCATGATGGGAACTGTCTCCTGGTGCACATTGGTATTGTCTGCCCGGCCGGGTGGCGGGCGGCGGAGGCGCGAGGTTAGGACAGAAAACCTGTCATCAACCTGTCATCGCCGCGCAGCGGCCGGCTTTCCGGGCCGCCAGCTGGCACCCTGTGCGAAAATCGCGCGATGCGAATTCTGGTGATCGAAGACGACGAGGACCTGGCCGACGCCATCGTGCGGCGGCTGCGCCGCATCGGCCATGCGGTCGACTGGCAGCACGACGGCCTCAGCGCCGACGGCGTGCTGGCCTACGAGGCCTTCGACCTGGTGATCCTGGATATCGGCCTGCCGCGCCTGTCCGGCTTCGAGGTCCTGCAACGGCTGCGCGAGCGCGGTAGCAAGACCCCGGTGCTGGCGCTGACGGCGCGGGTGGATATCGAGGACCGCGTGCACGCGCTCGACACCGGCGCCGACGACTACCTCGCCAAACCCTTCGATTTCCGCGAACTCGAGGCACGCTGCCGCGCCCTGCTGCGCCGGCCTGGCGCGCAGGCCTCCGGCGTGCAGCGCTTCGGCGAGCTGGTCATCGACAGCACGGCGCGCCAGGTGCGGCTGGCGGGGCAGCGCCTGGACCTGCCCAAGCGCGAGTACAGCCTGCTGGAGATCCTGCTGGCGCGCCTCAACGGCACCGTCAGCAAGCAGGAGATCGCCTTCAAGCTGTTCGCCTTCGACGACGACGCCGCGCCCAATGCGATCGAGGTGTACATCGCCCGCCTGCGCCGCAAGCTCGAAGGCTCGCCCCTGCGCATCGAGACCCAGCGCGGTGTCGGCTACCTCCTCAGCGTGCGCGAGGAAGATGCCGGCGGCAGCCAGGAGCCCGCGTGATGCCTGCCGCCGGCGCGGCGCCGCCGGTGCCGCGCCGGACCGGGCTGTCGGTGCGGCGCCGCCTGCTGGCCATGCTGCTGGCCCTGTTCGCACTGGGGCTCGGCGCGCTCTACACCATGGTGCGCGGCTATGCCTACCAGACCGCGAGCATCACCTATGACCAGTTGCTGACGGCCTCGGTGCTGTCGATCACCGACAGCCTGCAGTACGGGCAGCATGGCTGGCAGCTGGACATGCCCTACGCCGCCCTCGCCCTGCTCGAACAGGCGCCGCGCGACCGTGTGTTCTACCGCGTCAGCGCGCGCGACGGCAGCCTGGTCACCGGCTATGCGGACCTGCCCGCGCCGCCGCGCGCGCCGACATCCGAGGCGGCGCGCACGCCGCAGCTGTTCGACGCAGTCTACCAGGGGCAGCCGGTGCGCTTCGCCTGGATGGAGCGGCACGTGGCCGGCCCCGAAAGCGCCGCCGTGGCGCGGGTCCAGGTCGGGCAGACGCGCGAGGCGCACGATGCGCTGGCCCGGCGCATCCTGTGGCACGGCACGCTGGCGCTGGTCGCCTTCGCCGCCGCCGCGCTCGGGCTGGCCTACTGGGGACTGCACCGCTCGCTGGCGCCGATCCGGCGCATCGAGGACGAACTGTCGGCGCGCACGGTGTCCGACCTGCACCCCATCGCGGCGCCGGTGCCCGAGGAACTGGGTAATCTCGTGCACGCGCTGGACGGCTTCATGGCGCGGCTGGAGGAGAACCTGGATACCTTGCACCTGTTCATCGCCGAGACCGCGCACCAGTTGCGCACGCCGCTGGCCGCACTGCGCGCCCAACTGCAGCTGGCGCTGGAGGAAGACGACAGCGACGAACAGCGGCACAGCCTGCAGGCCGTGCTGCGCAATGCCGAGCGGCTGTCGCGCCTGGTCAACCAGCTGCTGAGCGACGCCAGTGTTCTCCACCGCAGCAATGCCCACGACTTCGCGCGCATCGACCTGGCCGAGATCCTGCCGCAAGCCCTGCACGACAGCGTGCCCCAGGCCGAGCCACGGCCCGACGTACGCCTGTACCTCCCGCAGAACGGGGCCGGGGCCGGGCAGGCATGGGTACTGGGCGACAGCCTGATGCTGCGCGAAGCGCTGAAGAACCTGCTCGACAACGCCCTGCGCCACGGCGCCGCCGCGCGCGGCAGGCTCGACGTGCGGCTGGCGCGCGCCGGCAGCGACTGGCAGGTCACGATCTCCGACCAGGGGCCGGGCCTTCCGCCGCAGCTGGAAGATTCGGTGTTCGAGCGCTTCGTGCGCGGGCCCGGCCCGCGCACGGCCGGCGCCGGCCTGGGCCTGTCGATCGCCAAGCGGGTGGCGGACAGCCACCAGGGCCGCCTGACCCTGCGCAACCGCCCGCAGGGCGGGCTGGATGCCATCCTGACCCTGCCGGCCCTGCCATCATGAACGCCCGTCCCTTCCCTCTTCCTGCCGGGCGGCCGCGGCGCCGGCATGCCCTGGCGGTCATCGCGGCGCTGTTCTGGAGCGCCGGCTGCGGCGCGGCGGATTTCGAGACCGCGGTGCTGGGACCGCGCGATGCCGCCGACGTGCTGGTGGTGCAGGGCTCCACCAGCCTGCGCGTATTCCGTGGCGTGCTGGAAGACTTCGGGCGGCGCAACCCCGCTTTGCGCCTGGTCTATACCGAACTGCCCACGCAGGAACTGTATGCGCGCCAGGCCGCTCCCGGCGGCCGGCCTGGCCCCGCCGATATGCCGCGCGCCGATCTCGTCGTCAGCAGCAGCATGGATCTGCAGACCAAGCTGGTCAACGACGGCCGCGCCCTGCCGCACATCTCGGCGCAGACACGCGACCTGCCGGCCTGGGCCAACTGGCGCGACGAGGTCTTCAGCATCGCGGTCGAGGCGCTGGTCATGGTCTACGATCCGCGCCAGCTGGGCCCAGGCCAGGTGCCGCGCAGCCGCCGCGAACTGTTGTCGCGGCTGCAGGACCCGGCGCAGCCGCTGGCGGGCCGCCTGGCCACCTACGACGTGCGGCGCAGCGGCATCGGCTATCTTGCCGCGACCCAGGACGCACGCCTGGACAGCATGGCCGGTGCCCTGCTGGCCGCCTTCGGACGCAGCAACGTCATCGTCAGCGACTCGTCCGACGACATGCTGGACCTGCTGGCCCAAGGCAAGGCGGCAATGGCCTACAACGTGCTCGATTCCTATGCGCAGAAGCGTATCGACCGCGGCACCCCGCTGCGCATCGTCTACCCGGACGACTACACGCTGGTGCTGTCCCACGCGGCCCTGATCCCCCGCCAGGCCAGGCGCCCCGACCTGGCCGCGCGCTTCCTGGACTACCTGCTGTCAAGGGAAGGCCAGGCGGTGATCGCCAGCGAGTCGGGCATGCGGCCCGTGCGCAGCGGTGCGGCCCCGGTGCCGCGCGCGCGGCCGGTCGGCCTGGGCGTCGGCCTGCTGGTCTACCAGGATCCCTTGAAGAAGGCGCATTTCCTGGACCTGTGGCGGGCGGCGCTGCGGCTGGACTGATTCCACGCCGGCCCGCCGGTTCAGGAAGCCGTCGACAGCCGCTGCCTCATGCCTTGGACCGGTTCAGCGCCACGGCTGCCCGGATCAAATCCCTGAGGGCCGCCTCGTCGATCGGCCCGCCCTCGTGGAAATCGATCGCACGCCGTGTATTGCCTTCGAGACTGGCGTTGAAAAGACCGGCCGGATCGGCCAGCGACGCGCCCTTGGCAAAGGTCATCTTGACCACGCGCTGGTAGGTCTCGCCGGTACAGAGGATGCCGTGGTGCGACCACACGGGCACGCCTCGCCACTTCCACTCTTCCACCACGCCGGGATCGGCCTCCTTGACCAGGCGGCGCAGGTGGGCGAGCATCTCGCCCCGCCAGTCGCCCAATTGCTGTATCCTCGCGTCGATCTGCTCGGATGCAGACGGATGGTCGTTCGCTTCCTTCGTCTTCATGGCTGACTTCCCCCCCGGGGCTGGCCTGCCACTACTATATAGGGATACCCGCCCGTGCTCGCTATATAGTGTCGGTAGTACCGGCATTCGCGCGGCGGCCCGGCGTTGCGCCAAGGACCGGGCAATGCGCAACTGGCATTGAAAGTGCGCCCTGCTGCCCCCAGATGAAGGCTCAGGGCGATCCTTGTCGTGTGTACTTCCTGCGACGGGACGTGCTGCGACGCAGCGGGGGCTGTAGAATACGGGCCCCGGCCGAAAATCCCACTCGCCCCGAGTGCGGGGCGCGGGCACAGCGATTCCCTACGCGGATCCCCATTACAACGAATCCCGGCGGCAGCCCAGACCGCGCACCTGTCAGTGCGCGCTGCCGCCAGGACAAGCGACTGAGCAAGGAAAAAGACGGTAAATGACGAGCGGCGCACAACGAACGGCGGCCAGAACAGGACAGGCTGGGGCCAGCAAGGGCCTCGATGGAACCGGCGCGGGGGGCACGGCACGGCCCGATCCCACGCTGGATGCCGCTGAACGCAGCCTGCAGTTGCGCGCGCTGATCCAGTTGGGCAAGCAGCGAGGCTACCTCACCCACGCCGATATCAGCGACCACCTCCAGGAAAACTTCGCCGACACCGCGGCGATGGAGGGCATCGTAGCCACCTTCGCCGAAATGGGCGTCAAGATCTACGAGCAGACCCCCGACGCCGAGACGCTCCTGCTCAGCGACAACGCGGTGGTCGTGGCCGATGACCAGGCCGACGAAGAAGCCGAGGTCGCGCTCTCGACGGTGGACTCCGAGTTCGGCCGTACGACCGACCCGGTGCGCATGTACATGCGCGAGATGAGCTCGGCGACGCTGCTGACGCGCAAGCAGGAAGTCGAGATCGCCAAGCGCATCGAAGACGGCCTGGCCGACATGATCCATGCGATCTCGGCGTGTCCCTCGACCATCGCTACCATCCTCGACCTGTCGGCCAAGGTGTCCGCCGAGGAAATGGGCATCGATGACCTGGTGGATGGCCTGAGCGACGAAAGCGTGGCCGAGGCCGCCGTGGGTGCCGCCGTCGACAGCGCCGACACGGCCGACAGCGAGGAACGCGCCGACGATGAGGACGGGGACGCCGACGACAGCGACGACGACGACAGCTCCGGCCAGAGCGCGGAGTCCGACCTGCGCCAGCTGCGCGACGAGTGCCTGACGCGCTTCGGCCGTGTTGCCGAGCACTTCGCGCGCATGCGCGAGGACGCCGGCGCCAGCGCAGCCGCCTCGGCCCGCGATGCCGTGCGCGAAGAACTGCGGGCGATCCGCTTCACCGCACGCACCATCGAGCGGCTGTGCGCCGACATCCAGGGCATGGTCGACGACGTGCGCGTGGTCGAGCGCCAGGTGCTCCAGTTGCTGGTCGAGCGCTGCGGCATGCCGCGCGAAGATGTCATCGCCCGCTTCCCCGGCAATGAGACCAATCTTGCCTGGGGCAAGTCGCTGGTCGCCGACGCGCGCCCGTACAGCAACGCCGTGGCGCGCGCGCTGCCTGACCTGGAGTCGTACCAGCAGAAGCTGATCGACATCCAGTCCCGCGCCGCCCTGCCGCTGCCCGAGCTGAAGGCCGTCAACCGCAGGATGCTGGCCGCCGAGCGGCAGATGCGCCAGGCCAAGCACGAGATGACCCAGGCCAACCTGCGCCTGGTGATCTCGATCGCCAAGAAGTACACCAACCGCGGCCTGCAGTTCCTCGACCTGATCCAGGAAGGCAATATCGGCCTGATGAAGGCGGTGGACAAGTTCGAGTACCGCCGCGGCTGGAAATTCTCCACCTACGCGACCTGGTGGGTGCGCCAGGCCGTCACGCGCGCCATCGCCGACCAGGCCCGCTCGATCCGCGTGCCGGTGCACATGATCGAGCAGATCAACAAGCTCAACCGCTTCGCGCGGGAGATCATGCAGCGCACCGGCAAGGAAGCCGATCCGGCGGAACTGGCCGAGCGCATGGAAATGACCGAGGAGAAGGTCCGCTCGATCCTGCGCATCGCCAAGGAACCGATCTCGATGGAGACGCCGGTCGGCGAGGATGGCGACACCAACCTCGGCGACATGATCGCCGACTCGGACACGGCCACGCCGGCCGATGCCGCCATGCAGGCCAGCCTGCGCGAAGTGGTGCGGGAACTGCTCGATGAGCTCTCGCCGCGCGAGGCCAAGGTGCTGCGCATGCGCTTCGGCATCGACATGGCGACCGACTACACGCTGGAAGAAGTCGGCAAGCAGTTCGACGTCACCCGCGAGCGCATCCGGCAGATCGAAAGCAAGGCGATGAAGAAGCTGCGCCACCCCAGCCGCGCAGACCAGCTGATCACCTATCTGCGGGAAAATTGAGGCGCCACAGGCACCCGCCAAGCGCCGGCCACCGTGCCGGCCGGCCCTCCAGGCCGCCACCCGCCCGGCACCAGGACCGGGCTCCGGTGTGAGCGGACCGGCCGCGGCCGCCAGGCCCGCCCTCCGGCAAGCGCTCCCGGCAAGCGGAACCGGAGCCGGGCTCCTTGCCCGCCTGCGTTCAGGCACAATCCCGAGCGGAATTGCATCGACCGAAGGCGGGCGCGCCGGCATGGCGCCGCGGCCCGCGGGACCGCCAGGCCCTCGCGCCTGGTTCGTGCCGCCCTGGCGGCGGGCCCCATGACAGAGCACACAGGAGTATTCGATGACTGATTCGAACCCATCCTTCCTCGGCAGGATCTCGCTGGCCGTAGGGACCTTCTTCCGCATCCTCGGCGACCGCGAGTTCGCGCGCGGCGTGGTGCGTATCCGTGACGGCGTGCCGGCGGCGCCCGCAGCCGCGGCAGCAACTCCGGCCCCCGCTCCGGCGCCTGCCCCGGCCCCGACTCCTGTGCTGAAGGAAGCGAGTCCCGCCGCCGCCCTGCAACTGCTGGGCCTGCTGCAACGCGACGCGCGCCTGGTCGACTTCGTCGAAGAGGACATCGCCGGATATTCCGATGCCGAGATCGGCGCCGCCGCCCGCGTCGTGCACGAAGGATGCCGCGCGGTGCTGCGCGAGCATTTCACCATCCGGCCGGTACGCGCGGAGGCCGAAGGCAGCCGCGTGACATTGCCCGAAGGCTTCGACGCCACCGCCGTACGCCTGACCGGCAACGTGGTGGGCAGCGCGCCCTTCCACGGCAGCCTCAGCCACCGCGGCTGGATGGTCGAAGAGGTGCGCCTGCCGCGCCTGGCCGAGCGCCATGACGCCAGCGTGATCGCCCCCGCCGAGGTCGAGCTATGAGCGAGCCGCGCTATGCCATCGGTATCGACCTGGGGACGACCCACAGCGCCGTTTCCTACGTCGACCGCAGCGCCAGCGATGGCGAGACGACCCGCCTCGGCGTGCTGCCGGTCACGCAGCTGACCGCGCCGGGCGCCATCGAAGAGCGTGACCTGCTGCCCTCCTTCCTCTACCTGCCGCATGCCAGCGAACTCGCGCCGGGCGACCTGGCGCTGCCGTGGAACACCGGGCGCGACTTCGCCGTGGGCGAGATGGCACGCAGCCGCGGCGCGGCCACGCCGATCCGGCTGGTGTCGAGCGCGAAGAGCTGGCTGTGCCACCCGGGCGTGGACCGCCGCGCGCCGATCCTGCCTAGCGATGCCCCGCCCGAGGTGCAGCGCGTCTCGCCGCTCGAAGCCTCGGTGCGCTATCTCACGCACCTGCGCGAAGCCTGGGACCACGCCCACCCCGAGGCGCCGCTCGCCGAGCAGGACGTCACCGTGACCATCCCCGCCTCCTTCGACCCGGCCGCGCGCGAGTTGACCGCGGCGGCGGCCGCGGCAGCAGGCTTCGCCCGCCTGACCCTGCTCGAGGAGCCCCAGGCGGCGCTCTACAGCTGGATCCAGAAGAGCGGCGGACACTGGCGCAAGCAGGTCAAGGTCGGCGACATCATCCTGGTGGTGGACGTCGGCGGCGGCACCACAGACCTGTCCCTGATCGCCGTGGTCGAGCGCGACGGCAATCTCGAACTGCACCGTGTGGCCGTGGGCGAGCACATCCTGCTCGGCGGCGACAACATGGACCTGGCGCTCGCCCACGTGGTCGCGCGCAAACTGGCGGCGCAGGGCACCCAGGCCGATCCGTGGCAGTTGCGCGCGCTCACCTATGCCTGCCGCGCTGCCAAGGAAACGCTGCTCACGCAGCCGGACGTCGACGCCGTGCCGCTGGTCGTGCCCAGCCGGGGCGCCAAGCTGATCGGCGGCTCGATCCGCACTGAACTGACCCGCACCGAGCTGACGCAGATCATCCTGGAAGGCTTCTTCCCACAGGTGGATGCCTCGGCGCGCCCGCTCAACCGCGCGCGCGCCGGCCTCACCCAGCTCGGCCTGCCCTACGCGCAGGATGCCGCCGTCACG
Source organism: Cupriavidus malaysiensis (assembly GCF_001854325.1). NCBI lineage: Bacteria > Pseudomonadati > Pseudomonadota > Betaproteobacteria > Burkholderiales > Burkholderiaceae > Cupriavidus > Cupriavidus malaysiensis. The sequence goes on along the minus strand of NZ_CP017755.1, from coordinate 1,693,265 downwards.
CGCCACCTGGCCGCCTTCCTCGGCCGCCAGGTGGCGGCGCTCGGCGAGCTCGACGGCGTGGCGGCCGCGCAGCCTGCCGGCGCGACCTTCCTGCACCCGACCGCCGTGCTGTTCAACGGCGGCGTGTTCAAGTCCGGCCTGCTGGCCGAACGCGTCATGCAGACGCTCAACGGCTGGCTGGCCGCGGAAGGCGCGGCCCCGGCCCGCCTGCTCGACGGCGCGGAACTGGATCTCGCCGTCGCGCGCGGCGCGGCTTACTACGGTTACGTGCGCGGCGGCAAGGGCGTGCGCATCCGTGGCGGCACCGCCCGCTCCTATTACATCGCCATCGAATCGTCGATGCCCGCCGTACCCGGCTTCGAGCCGCCGCTGCAGGCACTCTGCGTGGCCCCGTTCGGCATGGAGGAAGGCAGCGAAGCGGCCTTGCCGGCGCAGGAGTTCGGCCTGGTGGTAGGCGAGCCCGTGCACTTCCGCTTCTTCGGTTCCTCGGTGCGCCGCCAGGACCAGGTCGGTACCCTGCTCGATTTCTGGGGCCCGGAGGAACTGCAGGAACTCGAGGAGATCCAGGCGACGCTGCCTGCCGACGGGCGCACGCCCGGCGACGTGGTTCCGGTCAGGCTGCATGCGCGCGTGACCGAAACCGGCACGCTCGAACTGGAAGCCGTACCCCGCGGCGGCGGTGAACGCTGGAAGGTCGAGTTCGACGTGCGCGGCAACGCGCATGCCAAAGCCTGACCCGGCACCGGGCCCGCTAGCGATGGCGCAGTACATCGTCGGCATCGACCTCGGCACCAGCAACACGGTGGTCGCCTATGCCAGCGCGGACTCCGACGAGATCCACGTGCTGGGCATCGACCAGCTGGTCGGCCTCGGCGAAGTGGCGGCCCCACCGCTGCTGCCATCCGTGCGCTACCACGCCGCACCCGGCGAACTGAGCGGCGACGACCTGCAACTGCCCTGGCAGAGCGCCGCCAGCGCGGCCGCACGGCGCACCGTGGTCGGCCGCCTCGCGGCTTCGCTGGGGGCACAGGTGCCCGGCCGGCTGGTGGCCAGCGCCAAGAGCTGGCTGTCGCACGCCTCGGTCGACCGTACCGCGCCCATCCTGCCCTGGGGCGCCGACGAGGAAGTCGGCAAGATCTCGCCGGTGGCGGCCAGCGCCAGCTACCTCGGCCATGTGTGCGCGGCCTGGAACCATCGTTTTCCCGAAGCCAGGCTCGAAGACCAGGACGTGGTGCTGACGGTGCCCGCGTCCTTCGACGAAGGCGCCCGCGCCCTGACGCTGGAGGCAGCGCGCCTGGCCGGCCTGCCCTCCGTGCGCCTGCTCGAAGAGCCGCAGGCCGCGCTCTACGACTGGCTGTTCCGGCACCGCCTGACGCTCGACAAGGACCTGGCGCAAACGCGCCTGGTGCTGATCTGTGACGTCGGCGGCGGTACCACTGACCTCACGCTGATCCGCGTCGAGATGGCCGATGGCCAGCCGCAACTGACCCGCATCGGCGTGGGCAACCACCTGATGCTCGGCGGGGACAATATGGACCTCGCCCTGGCGCACCTGGTCGAGCAGCGGCTCGGGCCCGCGCCGGCGCGGCTGTCAGCCAGCGGCCTGTCCCAACTCGTCGCGCGCTGCCGCGTCGCCAAGGAAGAATTGCTCGGCGCGCAGCCGCCCGCCTCGGTGGCGGTGACGCTGCTGGGTGCGGGATCGCGGCTGATCGGCGGCGCACGCTCCGTCGAAGTATCGCGGCAGGAGATCGAGCAGCTCGTCGTCGACGGCTTCTTTCCCCGCTCCGGGCCGGAGGAACGTCCGGCACGCGCTCGGGGGGCCATCGTCGAATTCGGCCTGCCCTATGCAGCCGACCCCGCCGTTACGCGGCACGTCGCGGCCTTCCTGGGCCAGCACGCAGCGCAGTCGCGCGCGGCGCTGGACATGCCCGCGCAGGGCACCGGCCTGCCGATGCCCGATACCTTGCTCCTCAACGGCGGCGTATTCCGCTCCGAGGCGCTGGCGGGACGCCTCGCCGAGGTCCTGGGCAATTGGCGCGGCGCGGCGCTCAATGTCCTGCACAACGACAGCACCGATCTCGCCGTCGCGCGTGGCGCGGTGGCCTATGCGCGCGCGCGCAGCGGCCAGGCACCACGTATCGGCGGCGGTTCTCCGCGCAGCTATTTTCTCGTGCTCGATGACCCGGGCAGCGGCCAGCAGGGGATCTGCCTGCTGCCGAAGGGGACCGAAGAAGGCCAGGAAGTCCATCTGTCGGAACGGATCTTCGCCTTGCGGCTCGGCCATCCGGTGCAATTCCACCTGGCCTCCTCGGTCGCCGACACGGTCTACCAGCCGGGAGAACTGACCGACCTCGCCAGCGGCGACTTCGTGCGCCTGCCGCCGATCGCCACCGTGGTGCAAGCCCGTGGCGCGAGCAGCGCGCGGGAAACCCAGGTGCAGCTCAGCACCTCGCTCACCGAAGTCGGCACGCTGGAAGTCCATTGCAGCGAGGTGGCGGATGCCACGCGACGCTGGCGTCTCGAATTCCAGCTCCGTGGCAACGAAACCCCTTCGCCCACGTCGGTCGCGGAGGCGGCACACCCCGCCTTGCCGCAGGCGATCGAGGCCATCGACCGCACTTTCGGCGCGCGCGCCCAGGACGTCGGCCCCAAGGAGGTCAAGGGCCTGCGCGGCCAGCTCGAGCACCTGCTCGGCACGCGCGTGCAATGGGACAGCGCCTTGCTGCGCGAACTGTTCGGCGCCTTCTGGGAGCGCGCCAAGCGACGGCGGCGCAGTGCCGACCACGAGCGACTGTGGCTGAACCTGATCGGCTACTGCGTGCGCCCGGGATTCGGCTACCCGCTCGACGAATGGCGTGTGGAACAGCTGTGGACGCTCTACGAACAGGGCATCCAGTACGTCAACGAAAGCCAGAACTGGTCGGAATGGTGGACGCTATGGCGCCGCGCGGCCGGTGGCCTGGACGAGAACGCCCAACTGCGCGTGCTGGACGAGCTGGCCTTCTACCTGCAACCGTCGGGTAGCGGCCTGTACAAGCGGCCCGCCGGTCCGGCGAGAATGGGCTATGCCGACATGGTGCGGCTGGCCGGCTCGCTCGAGCAGGTCCCCGCCGAACGCAAGATCGAAGTGGCTGGATGGCTGCTGGCGCGGCTGCGCAAGCCGTCGGAGAACATCCAGAGCTGGTGGGCGGTGGGTCGTCTCGGCGCCCGCCGGCCGTTCTATGGCAGCGCGCACCACGTGGTACCGGCCGAGATTGCCGTCACCTGGGTCGAAGCCATCCTGGCACTCGACTGGAAAAAGGTGGAACCCGCCGCCTTCGCCGCCGCGCAGATCGCACGCATGAGCGGCGACCGCAGCCGCGACCTGCCCGAAGAGATCCGCGCTACCGTGGTGCAAAGGCTGGCGGCCGCCAGTGCGCCGCAAAGCTGGATTGCCATGGTCCACGAGGCAGTGGATCTCGACGTCGCGGACGAAGGGCGGGTATTCGGCGAGGCCCTGCCCGCCGGACTGAAGCTGATCGCCCGCTGAACCCCGGGCGTTGCGCAGGGGTCCTGTGCGCAACGCCCGCCGGCCAGGCGTTGCTGTCCCTGCTTCCCCCCTTGATGCACCCTGATCAGCCCTTGCTTGCACCTGGTTGCCAGGTTCTTCTCCAGGTCTCATCCCGCTCTTCCTCGTTTCCGCGGCGAATCCGCGGCAGGTTTCCGCTCGGCGGGTTTCAGTCCGCAGGACTTTCCCATGACCTGCTCGAACGCTCCACCGGGAGCGATCACTCCGGCGCGCCGCACGCTGGCATTCCGGCCGCCGCAAAGACAAAACCCCTCGCAGCGTTTGCTGTCGAGGGGTTTTGCGGGAGGGAGAGCCTGGCGATGACCTACTTTCACACGGGTAGTCCGCACTATCATCGGCGCAAAGTCGTTTCACGGTCCTGTTCGGGATGGGAAGGGGTGGTTCCGACTCGCTATGGTCACCAGGCATAAGGGGTTGCTGCGCCGGGGTTGAGCCGTCGCAGCGAATAGGGATGTAGTCTTGGTTGTGAGGTATCGGCACCGTTCTGGGCACACGCGATACGTCAACCAGTGAAACACACTGGTTATAGGATCAAGCCTTACGGGCAATTAGTACTGGTTAGCTTAACGCATTACTGCGCTTCCACACCCAGCCTATCAACGTCCTGGTCTCGAACGACCCTTCAAGGAGGTCAAGCCTCCAGGGAATCCTCATCTTCAGGCGAGTTTCCCGCTTAGATGCTTTCAGCGGTTATCTCTTCCGTACATAGCTACCCTGCGATGCCTCTGGCGAGACAACAGGTACACCAGCGGTACGTCCACTCCGGTCCTCTCGTACTAGGAGCAGCCCCCGTCAAGATTCCAACGCCCACGGCAGATAGGGACCAAACTGTCTCACGACGTTTTAAACCCAGCTCACGTACCTCTTTAAATGGCGAACAGCCATACCCTTGGGACCGGCTACAGCCCCAGGATGAGATGAGCCGACATCGAGGTGCCAAACACCGCCGTCGATATGAACTCTTGGGCGGTATCAGCCTGTTATCCCCAGAGTACCTTTTATCCGTTGAGCGATGGCCCTTCCATACAGAACCACCGGATCACTATGTCCTGCTTTCGCACCTGCTCGACTTGTCGGTCTCGCAGTTAAGCACGCTTTTGCCATTGCACTTTAGGTACGATGTCCGACCGTACCAAGCGTACCTTCGAACTCCTCCGTTACACTTTGGGAGGAGACCGCCCCAGTCAAACTGCCTACCATGCACTGTCCCCGACCCGGATTCACGGGCCAAGGTTAGAACCTCAAACAAACCAGGGTGGTATTTCAAGGACGGCTCCACCGGAACTAGCGTCCCGGTTTCAAAGCCTCCCACCTATCCTACACAGATCGGTTCAAAGTCCAATGCAAAGCTACAGTAAAGGTTCATGGGGTCTTTCCGTCTAGCCGCGGGGAGATTGCATCATCACAAACACTTCAACTTCGCTGAGTCTCGGGAGGAGACAGTGTGGCCATCGTTACGCCATTCGTGCAGGTCGGAACTTACCCGACAAGGAATTTCGCTACCTTAGGACCGTTATAGTTACGGCCGCCGTTTACCGGGACTTCAATCAAGAGCTTGCACCCCATCATTTAATCTTCCGGCACCGGGCAGGCGTCACACCCTATACGTCCACTTTCGTGTTTGCAGAGTGCTGTGTTTTTATTAAACAGTCGCAGCCACCAGTTTATTGCAACCCCTTCACCCTTCTGGCGCAGGCCAGTCAAGCTACCAGGGCGTACCTTATCCCGAAGTTACGGTACCAATTTGCCGAGTTCCTTCTCCCGAGTTCTCTCAAGCGCCTTAGAATACTCATCTCGCCCACCTGTGTCGGTTTGCGGTACGGTCTCGTATGACTGAAGCTTAGAGGCTTTTCTTGGAACCACTTCCGATTGCTTCGCGACACATGGTCGCTCGCCCCACAGCCTTGAATCCTGCGCCCGGATTTGCCTAAGCGCCTTCTCCACTGCAGGGACCGGGACTTCCAACACCCGGACAACCTTCCGCGATCCGTCCCCCCATCGCATCATACGACGGTGCAGGAATATTAACCTGCTTCCCATCAGCTACGCATCTCTGCCTCGCCTTAGGGGCCGACTCACCCTACGCCGATGAACGTTGCGTAGGAAACCTTGGGCTTACGGCGAGGGGGCCTTTCACCCCCTTTATCGCTACTCATGTCAGCATTCGCACTTCTGATACCTCCAGCATCCTTTACAAGACACCTTCACAGGCTTACAGAACGCTCTCCTACCACGCGCTTACGCGCGTCCGCAGCTTCGGTGACTGGCTTAGCCCCGTTACATCTTCCGCGCAGGACGACTCGATCAGTGAGCTATTACGCTTTCTTTAAAGGGTGGCTGCTTCTAAGCCAACCTCCTGACTGTTTTAGCCTTCCCACTTCGTTTCCCACTTAGCCAATCTTTGGGACCTTAGCTGGCGGTCTGGGTTGTTTCCCTCTTGACACCGGACGTTAGCACCCGATGTCTGTCTCCCGTGATTGCACTCTTCGGTATTCGGAGTTTGCTATGGCGGGGTAATCAGCAATAGACCCCCCAACCATGACAGTGCTCTACCCCCGAAGGTGAGACACGAGGCACTACCTAAATAGTTTTCGGAGAGAACCAGCTATTTCCAGATTTGTTTAGCCTTTCACCCCTATCCACAGCTCATCCCCTAGTTTTTCAACACTAGTGGGTTCGGTCCTCCAGTACGTGTTACCGCACCTTCAACCTGGCCATGGATAGATCATCTGGTTTCGGGTCTACACCCAGCGACTGAACGCCCTGTTCGGACTCGCTTTCGCTACGCCTGCCCTAATCGGTTAAGCTTGCCACTGAATGTAAGTCGCTGACCCATTATACAAAAGGTACGCCGTCACCCGTCTCCAGGCTCCGACTGTTTGTATGCATGCGGTTTCAGGATCTATTTCACTCCCCTCCCGGGGTTCTTTTCGCCTTTCCCTCACGGTACTGGTTCACTATCGGTCGATCACGAGTATTTAGCCTTGGAGGATGGTCCCCCCATCTTCAGACAGGATTTCACGTGTCCCGCCCTACTTGTCGTACACCTAGTTCCACAACGCTGTTTTCGCATACAGGGCTATCACCTGCTATGGCCGGGCTTTCCATCCCGTTCTGCTAACAATGCTGCTAAAGAGTACAAGGCTCTTCCCATTTCGTTCGCCACTACTCTGGGAATCTCGGTTGATTTCTGTTCCTGCAGCTACTTAGATGTTTCAGTTCGCCGCGTTCGCTTCCCTTGCCTATGTATTCAGCAAGGGATGACCCATACGGGCCGGGTTTCCCCATTCGGACATCTCCGGATCAAAGCTCGTTTGCCAGCTCCCCGAAGCTTTTCGCAGGCTACCGCGTCCTTCATCGCCTGTGATCGCCAAGGCATCCACCACATGCACTTGTTCGCTTGACCCTATAACGAGTGTGTCTCAAGCTCGCGCTTGAAACGCTCATTACAGGTTGAGTTCTCGCATTTGTGCCGTATTCCAAGTCATCTTTCGATCACTTAAATACTTTGGTTGATACAATCACAACCCGGTATCACGTTAAACTACTGCGCGTCTCATCAACACGCCGTGACACCTTTACTACATCCCATATTGTTAAAGAACAGCCGATGCTTTCGCATCGCTTGGCCAACGCCAAATGCAAGCGCTCAACGCTAAGCGCTTGCATTTGGCTTGTCCAACCCAAGGTCGATGGTGGAGGATGACGGGATCGAACCGACGACCCCCTGCTTGCAAAGCAGGTGCTCTCCCAGCTGAGCTAATCCCCCTCGGATAACTTGGTGGGTCTGGTAGGACTTGAACCTACGACCCCCGCCTTATCAAGACGGTGCTCTAACCACCTGAGCTACAGACCCTTGGCTGTAACAGCAAACAGACCGATAAGTGTGAACGCTTCACTTGGGAAGCACGCTCTGGAAAGGAGGTGATCCAGCCGCACCTTCCGGTACGGCTACCTTGTTACGACTTCACCCCAGTCATGAACCCTGCCGTGGTAATCGCCCTCCTTGCGGTTAGGCTAACTACTTCTGGCAAAACCCACTCCCATGGTGTGACGGGCGGTGTGTACAAGACCCGGGAACGTATTCACCGCGGCATGCTGATCCGCGATTACTAGCGATTCCAGCTTCACGTAGTCGAGTTGCAGACTACGATCCGGACTACGATGCGTTTTCTGGGATTAGCTCCCCCTCGCGGGTTGGCAACCCTCTGTACGCACCATTGTATGACGTGTGAAGCCCTACCCATAAGGGCCATGAGGACTTGACGTCATCCCCACCTTCCTCCGGTTTGTCACCGGCAGTCTCTCTAGAGTGCCCTTTCGTAGCAACTAGAGACAAGGGTTGCGCTCGTTGCGGGACTTAACCCAACATCTCACGACACGAGCTGACGACAGCCATGCAGCACCTGTGTCCACTTTCCCTTTCGGGCACCTGATGCATCTCTGCTTCGTTAGTGGCATGTCAAGGGTAGGTAAGGTTTTTCGCGTTGCATCGAATTAATCCACATCATCCACCGCTTGTGCGGGTCCCCGTCAATTCCTTTGAGTTTTAATCTTGCGACCGTACTCCCCAGGCGGTCAACTTCACGCGTTAGCTTCGTTACTGAAGAAATGAATCCCCAACAACTAGTTGACATCGTTTAGGGCGTGGACTACCAGGGTATCTAATCCTGTTTGCTCCCCACGCTTTCGTGCATGAGCGTCAGTCACGTCCCAGGGGGCTGCCTTCGCCATCGGTATTCCTCCACATCTCTACGCATTTCACTGCTACACGTGGAATTCTACCCCCCTCTGACGCACTCTAGCCTTGCAGTCACAAGCGCCATTCCCAGGTTGAGCCCGGGGATTTCACGCCTGTCTTACAAAACCGCCTGCGCACGCTTTACGCCCAGTAATTCCGATTAACGCTCGCACCCTACGTATTACCGCGGCTGCTGGCACGTAGTTAGCCGGTGCTTATTCTTCCGGTACCGTCATCCCTCCGGGGTATTAGCCCAAAGGATTTCTTTCCGGACAAAAGTGCTTTACAACCCGAAGGCCTTCTTCACACACGCGGCATTGCTGGATCAGGGTTGCCCCCATTGTCCAAAATTCCCCACTGCTGCCTCCCGTAGGAGTCTGGGCCGTGTCTCAGTCCCAGTGTGGCTGATCGTCCTCTCAGACCAGCTACTGATCGTCGCCTTGGTGAGCCTTTACCTCACCAACTAGCTAATCAGACATCGGCCGCTCCTATTGCGCGAGGCCTTACGGTCCCCCGCTTTCACCCTCAGGTCGTATGCGGTATTAGCTAATCTTTCGACTAGTTATCCCCCACAACAGGGCACGTTCCGATGTATTACTCACCCGTTCGCCACTCGCCGCCAGACCGAAGTCCGCGCTGCCGTTCGACTTGCATGTGTAAGGCATGCCGCCAGCGTTCAATCTGAGCCAGGATCAAACTCTTCAGTTCAATCTCTGTGTGGTTCCGCGCAGTTGCCTGCGCAAACCTCGCTCTTTCGAGCGGTCGCTCACTCTCAGAAAACTGACTGGCTCCGTCCGAAGACGAAACCAAACATGTTTACTGTGCGAGCACTGATAACTTGTAAGCTAGAAGACCGAGGTCTTCCGCTTCCCGCATCAAGCGCCCACACTTATCGGCTGTTTGTTTGTTAAAGAACTCACGCGATTCGCTTTGCTTACCGCGCCGCTGCGTTGTCAGCAGCAGAGAAACGAGATTATGAACAACTTTCTGCGTTTCGTCAACAGGCTCGAAGCATCTTTTTCGCTTCGGTCAGTCGCGCTTTGCAGCACTACCCACCACCCTGCCAACCCCGCAACCCGCGTCGCTGCTGGCTTTGCCGCTGCGCTTCGTGTTGCGAGGGGGCGAATACTAATACCTCGCAGCGAAACTTGCAAGGTCTTTCCTAAACTGATCAGAAGCGTCCGATTAATCACTTATCGCTGACGCCCGATCCCTGCCTATTAGATAGAGCCGATAGAGCCCTGCCCACGTTCCGAGCCACCGCGACCGCAGCCGTCCCCATGGCGGGGCGCGTCACCTTCGCCCTGTCATACATCTGACCCGGGACAGCGCCACAATCGGTATTTTGCCCGGCCTGCCGCTACGCTCGCCGGCTGCCCGCGATGTCCATCACCGTCAATTTCGCGCCCGAGGTCAGGGACTGGATCGCCCACAACCTCAGGCGCGGCGTCGAACCGCAGGCTCTTATCCAGGAACTGGTCAACCGCAACGCCAAGCCCGAACTGGCACAGGCGATGGTCGGCGCCGTCGCGTCCGCGCTGGCGCATGGCGGCCCGATGCCGGGCGACACGCTGGAGATCGACGCAGACGACGCGCCCTACCGCCTCGAGCCCCTGCGCGTGCCGGAAGGCGCCCGCTTTCGCCTGGGCGAGCGCGAGGTCCGCGTATTGGCACGGCTGCAGCGCCCGGCGGGCGTACTGATGTCGGGCCTGTTGAGCACCGCCGAATGCGAGGCGCTGATTGCCCTGGCCCGCCCGCGCCTGCGCCGCTCGACCGTGGTCGACCCGGTGACCGGCCGCGATATCGTGGCCGGTCATCGCAGCAGCGACGGCATGTTCTTCCTGCCACGCGAGACCCCGCTGATCGCTGCCCTCGAAGACCGCGTCGCCAAGCTGACCGGCATCCCGGCGGAAAACGGTGAGGGCTTGCAAATGCTGCACTACAGTGCGGGCGCCGAGTCCACCCCGCATGTCGATTACCTGCAGCCGGGCAACGAGGCGAACCGGGAATCGATCGCGCGCAGCGGCCAGCGCGTGGGCACCTTGCTGATGTACCTGAACGACGTGCCCGGCGGCGGGGAGACGGTCTTCCCCCAGATCGGCTATGCGGTCGTGCCGCAGCAAGGCCAGTCCTTCTATTTCGAATACGGCAACCGATTCGGGCAAAGCGACCCGCTGTCGCTGCACGCCGCTGCGCCGGTCACGGCCGGCGAGAAATGGGTGGCCACCAAGTGGATCCGCTCGCGCCGCTTCGTGCCGCGCGGTGCCGCCCAGGACTGACAGGCGCGGCGGGCCGCTCGCCAACCCTTGTCGTGCGGTCCGGGATCCGGGCCTGCCAGCGGCAAGGGCCGGCCCGTTCCCAGCTGCTCAGCGCTGGAAGAACTCCTCGGCCACCCAGCCATCCTGGGTCAGCCTCACGCCGGCGCGCAACTGCATCGTGCCAGCGCCTTCGATCACGCGCTGGACCATCGGAAACACCCGCCGCACGTCGGCGTCCTGGGTCCATGCCGCGGGCTCGACCTTGTACGTATACAGCACCGAGGTCTTGGTTTCGCCATCGCGTTGCTGGGGCGGCTCCCAGCCGACCACCTTGTCGAGCGTCAGCTTGGCCACGCAGAAGTCCGCCGAATGGGTGACCTGCCTGGCGGCCGTGGCGATCACCACCGGCACGTGCAGATAGTATTTCTGCCCTTCGGCGGTCAGGTCATATTGGCGCGCCTGCGCCGTGATCCTTTCACCGTCCTCGCCCTTGCGCTCGACCGTGACGCTCTTGCCTGCCACCAGGCCCAGCTTTTCCAGCACCGGCATCTGTTGCGCGTCGCGGGTACGCGCGGCCTCGTCATCGGTCGTGACATAGATCGGCCAGTCGAACTTGCCGACGCAGAGATTGCCGCGCCTGGCCAGGTAGTCATTGATGGTCTTGGTGAAATTCTCCTGGCTGACTGCCGCCTTGTCATGGCAGGCGGCCAGCAGGGCCGCGGCGATCAGGGACAGGGCGCCGCAGGCGTAGCGGGCGGCATGGAAGCGTCGGGTCATGGTAGGCGTGATTGCGGAATCGGGTGAAATCGTCGGTAGCGGCATGGGTCGGCGGCGCGCGCTCAATCTCAATTGACGCAGGTGCCGCTGGTCGGCGGCGTCGCGGGCGCCTGGTAGCCGTCGCTCAGGGTGTTGAGGAAGCAGATCAGGTCCGAGATGTCCTGTTCGGTCATGGCCGGGGTATCGCCGGGCAGGCGCGGCTGCGTGCCGCTGCCTAGCGTATTGCTGCCGCCCTTGCCGGTGCCCATCGGCACCTCCTCGTCGACATTGCCCTGGTAGGTGGCAGGCAGGTCGTTGAACTTCTGCGGCGTGGCGCCCGGCAACGTCTGCGTGAACAAGGCATAGCCGGGATTGGCGGTCGGCGAGCCGCTGCCGCCCGTGCTCGGATACCAGTACTCCGGATGCGTGTCGCGCGTGTTGTAGAAATGCACGACCTGTTGCAGCGAGTGCAGCACGCCATTGTGGAAAAACGCCGTGCGCGAGGCGATGTTGCGCAGCGTGGGCACCTTGAACAAGCCGCAGAAGGCGCTCGCGCTGCCCGCCGGGCTGGGCGTGTGGTCGGTCCGCTCAGGACCGCACAAACCCAGGTCGAAGTAGCTGCTGTCGCTGTTCTTCGGAATCGGCGACGGATTGCCCGGGATCGAGTTGTCGTTGCGCGGCACGCCGAGCGCCTGGTAGGTGAAGTCCGTCATCAGGCCGCGCGTGCCGTTGAAATTGGCACCGGAGTAATGGCAGGCGAAGCAGTTGCCGGTGTCGTTGAACACCGCCAGCCCGCGCAGCTCCGCGGCGGTCAGCGTGCCGCCGATCTTGTTGCCGAGGTAGAGGTCGAATTTGCTGCTGTACGGGTGGAAACTCGGCTCTTCCATCTGGAAGGCCTGCAGGGCCTGGCCGATGCTGGCGAAGGCGGCCGCGGTGTCGCTGAAGGCGGACGCACCGAAGGCCTGCGTGAACAGCGCGGCATAGCTGCCCTTCTGTACCGCGGTGACCACGGCGGCCTGGGAAGTGTTGTTCATCTCGACCGGGTTCAGCAGCGGCAGCGCCGCCTGGCTGGCGAGGGAGTCGGCGCGGCCGTCCCACATGAAACCGCCGCCGGGCGCACTCAGCGTGACGCCGTCCGGGTTGGAAGCGCTGTCGCTATAGGCCGGCGTGGCCTCCTTGTAGCGCAGCGACGGCACGGCGCGCAGGCCGGACCGGGTGGGATCCGAGCCGAGCTGCACGGCCAGGCTGTTGGGCGGGCCGTAGGCGTAGGCCGGATCGTGGCAGCTGGCGCACGACATGTTCTGGCCGCCCGACAGGGTCTTGTCGAAGAACACCTTCTGCCCGACCTGGGCCGCCAGGCTCAAGGGGGTGCCCGTCGACGAGGTTCCACCGCCCGGCGAGGACGAAGATCCGCCCCCCGGGGAGGCGGAAGCGCTGCCGGAGGCGGCGCCATCTCCACCGTCGCCGCCGCAGGCAGCAAGCAACAGCGGCAGGACCAGCACTCCCAGCCTGACGGCACGTGGCATTTCCATGGGGATTTCCCTCTGCTTGATGGCACTTCCGCGCACGCGCTCCATGCCGCGGAGCCGGCACGCCGGAAGAAATGCAATGCGAGACCGATCGTGATAACGGGCCGCCGGTCAATGCGGCCCGCCGTAACGGCATGGCACCTGCCTCCGGCGCGGGACTACCCGGGGGGTAGTCCCACTGAGGCAAGGCCATTCTTCGTACTTCTTCTTGCTTCTTGGCGCTTCTTTTTTCTTCTTAGCGCTTCTTGTCGCCGCAGCTTACTTCGACAGCGCCCAGGCGTTGGCCTGAGTGGCGTCCGGACCGACCTGGGCGGTCGCCAGCGAGGTGCCGGTGACATCGCCGGGGTTCAGGCGCTGCGAGTACGTCTTGGGAATCACGTAGGCGTGGTTCATCGGACGGACCGAGTCGAAGTGCGTATCCGCGCTACCAGCGAACTCAGGCAGGACCAGGATGTTCTGCGCGATGAACGATTCGGTGTACTTGGCGCGGGCCAGGTAGGTCGACGGCGTCTGCGGGTCGGCGATCTGGAACATGTCCTGCAGCGTGCGCACGAAGGAGAAGTGGCTGTACGCGTCGCTGTCGACGATACCCTTGGGCGCGTTCGGCTGATTGGTCAGCACGCCGAAGATCGAGTTGCCGTGGCCGATATTGCCCTTGTTGTAGTTGGTCACCGGGGTGGCCACCGCCGCCCACTTGCCGCTCGAATCCTGCTGGATCGGCTGGGGGGCGCCGCTGCTGCCGGTGGCATTCCAACCGCAGCAGGAGGTGCTGCTGCCGGCGCCTTCGTCGAACATCACCACGATCGCCACGCGGCGCAGCGGGTTCTTCCACAGCGGCGAGGACTGGATCTTGGTGACCAGCTGCTGCACGTAGGCATCGCCGCGCAGGATCAGGTTGGTACCCGAGCAGGACGCATCCGAGCCCACGCCGTGCATGTCATCGCACTGGTCGGGCATGACGAAGTTCAGGTTGCCCACGTCGCCCTTGGCCAGGTCGGTGCCGAGCTGGTCGTAGTTGTAGCCGGTCGGGATGGTGTAGGCGGTCGACTTGGCCCAGTCCGTGGCGGAGTACTGCGAGCCGCCCACGGTGCGGTTGTTGGCCATGAACTCCGGCAGGTTGCGCGTGCTCTGGTAGGCCATGCCCGGGTGGTGCTTGGTCTTGTAGAGGCCTTTAGGCACCGCGTAGTTGGCGGTGCCGGGGCCGCCCGCGCCGGTGTAGGTATCCGTCACCGCGGCGTCCGCGATGCTGTCGGCGCGCGGATCCTGGCCCGGGTTCATCGACTCGCTGTAGGTGCGCCAGGTCATGCCGGCCTGCGACAGCAGCGTGAACAGGCTCGGGGCCGAGACGTTGTGGTTCGCCGTGGAACCGACGCTGCAGCCGACCGAGCCATAGTTCGACAGGTGGTTCGAGTCGAGCGGCGGCGTGGCGGCCAGCGCAGGCAGCGGCTGGCCGTCGGATGCGGTACCACCGGCGAACGCCGCATCGGTCGGCGCGTTGCTGGTAGCGCTGCCCGGCGCGCCCGCGCCGCAGCCCCACCAGGCGTCGTCGGTGATGCCCCAGTCATCGCCACCGCCCAGCGCCGTGTAGTTCGGCTCGCTCGGGTTGCCGGTGGCGTAGTAGGTGCTGAACTGGTTGCCGCTGCTCAGGAGGTTGTTGATGTTGGGCGCGGAAGCGGAGCCGAGGATGGTGTTCGTGCTCTTGTTCTCCATCATGATGACGAAGATATTGTCGTAGCGCGGCACGCCCTCGACGTTGAAGGCAGCCTGCTGCGCCTGCGCGAAGGTGATGGTCTGCTGTGCCGTCGACGGCGTCACCGCGGTCGCCGTGCTCACCTTGCCGGCCGAGGCCAGGGCGGGCAGCGAGGGGTCGCCACCGGCCACCGCGAGGTTGTCGGGGTACATGTCGCCGCGGTCGAACTTGGTCGTCGCGTAGGTGTAGCGTTGTACGAGCTGGTTGTCCTCGAACAGCAGCGCCTGCTGCGCCGCGCCCGACAGCTTGTTGGCGTCGGCCAGCGCATCGGCGCCGCTGACCGTCACCGATGCCGTGCCCAGCGCCGGACCGCTCAGGCGGGCGGCGAGGTTGGCCTTCTCGGTGGCATAGCTGGTGTTGTTCGCCTCGACCAGGCGCTGCACCTCGCTCGACATCGGGCTGATGACGACGCCGGTGGCACCCTGGTCCGCCACCTGCGCCGCCGAGGCGCGCAGGATCAGGTGGCTGGAGACTGCCTTGCCGGCGGCGGTATTGGTGGCCGAAGTCGGGATATCCGCCACCAGTTGGCCGGAAGCGCTGCTCTGCAGGCTGAAGCGGCCGTTGGCGTCGGTCTTGGCCGAGGCTTCGCCGCTGTCGCACTTGCCGTTGCTGTTGGCGTCCACGCAAACGGTGGCGCCGGCATAGTAGCCGGGCTGGATGGTCGGATTGCCCGTGGTGCTGCCGGGAACGTAGGCGGTGGCCAGGACCACGCCGCCATACGTCGTCGCGGCGCTGGTGGTACCGCCGGTGCTGCTGGAACTGCCGTCACCATTGCCGCCGCATGCAGCCAGCAGGCAGGCGCTCGCGATCGACGTCAGCAATACCGCCGACTGTCGTGCTTGGCTCCACTCCATTTCCCACTCCTTGAGGACATCGCTTCTGAAAATGCCAGATTTGCCAAAATCAGCAAACGGCGTTGAGTTCGGCGGCGAAGTCTAGTTTTGAGAAATGACGTTTCCGTGACTTCCTTAGTATTTCAGTTTCAAACCCGAAAAGATGACATTACAGAGAACCAATGTCTCATGTGAAAGCATGCCTCCATGTCTGCACCAGCAGCCAGCGCCCATGCAAATATCGGTCAAAATTCATCAATACCCACACTATTCAGCCGAAAACATGCCGATCAGCGCGCCCCAGCCGCATAAAACCATAAACAATGCAATACATTAATACCTTCACAACCGAACATCATTGTATTAATGTCCTGCCTACAATTCCAGCCGCTCGTTTCTCAGCTCACGGAAAATCCGGGAGATTATTTTCCCGCCCTTTTTGCTCCGCCCTCGCGATCACCAGACGACAGGCATGCGAGCGACCTCTCGGCTGGCTGGATGACGGCGGCGCTCCCATCGGCGGCACACAACGCATGCAGAACGCTTCCTGACGGCTGCAAAGGCACCCGTACCGCCGCGTCGCTGCCGGCATCCACGGCATACGCCCCGGGGCCCGCCGCATATCGACATGACAACTCCTTCCTTCGCGGCACCGCCGGCATCCGCTAGCCTGTAGCGCCCCTCGTCCCGGGCGCGGTGCTCCCGCAAGCAATGTCATGCAGCATGTCGACAGAATCATCCACTGGGTCCTGAGCAGCCTGGCTCTCGAAACTTCGGTCTTCCATCTCGGCCAGTACTGCGGGCAATGGCGCGCTTCGCTGGCCGGCCGCGCTCGCGCCGGCTACCACCTGGTGTTGCACGGGCAATGCTGGTTGCACGTGCCGGGCCGCCAGGCACCGCTGCGGCTGAGTGCCGGCGACGCCGTCTTCTTCCTGCGTGACATCCCCCACCACCTGGGCCCTTCCGACGACGCGGCGGCCTGCCTGCCGGTGGCGGTCATGCAGCCGCTGGGCGTCCCGCTCGCGGGTGGAACCGGGCTGGCATGCGGGTTCTTCGACTTTCGCGCCGGCATGGCCGAGGCCCTGCTCGCCCCCTTCCCCGACTATCTGGTCCTGCCGGCGGACGCTCCGGCCGCCCCCGGCATCCGCGCGCTGTTCGAGTTGATCGAGCAGGAAGCCCGCCACAGCGGCGCGGAAGCCTCGCCGCTGGTGGCGCGCCTGGTCGAGCTGCTGTTCTTCTACGTGATCCGCGCGCTGTCCGCGCGCGAGGAAGTGGCCCGCGGCCTGTGGCCGATGCTGCGCAGCGCCGAGTTTTCGGCGCTGGTGCTGGAGTTGATCCGCCATCCCGAACGCGACTGGTCGATCGAGGCCATGGCGGCACGCGTGCACATGTCGCGCGCCACCTTCTGCAAACGCTTCGCCGCCGCCTGCGGCGAGCCGCCGGCGACCTTCCTGCAGTTGCTGCGCATGAAAATCGCCACGCGCTTGCTGGACGATGGGGCTGCCATCGCCCAGGTGGCGGAACGGGTCGGCTACCGCTCGGAATCCGCCTTCGCCAAGGCGTTTCTCCGGGCCACCGGGCTGCAACCGGGAGCCTGGCGGCGACGGGCACAGGCCTCCACCACGGCCTCGCTCGCCGCCACGCAGATGTAGACGAACGCGCAGGAATTGGCGACGCGCGCGCATGGTGCCGCTGGCCTGCGCACGCGACACTGGGCGCTCGTTCAACCCCCGCCGCAACTGCCATGAGCCGACTCCCTCTGCTGAGCGCCGACAACGCGCCAACGGCCAGCCGCCCCTTCGTCGAGCGTGCCATCGCCAACAATGGCTTCCTGCCCAACCTGATCGCCGCGCTGGCCCACTCGCCCGCTGCCCTGGAGGCCTACCTGACAGTGGGCGAGATCAACGGCCGCAGCGGACTGACGCTGGCCGAGCGCGAGGTGGTGCAGATCACCGCCGCGGCCGTGCACGGCTGCGCCTTCTGCGTGGCCGGACATACCGCCGTGGCCTTGAAGAAGGCCAGGCTGGAAACGGACCAGGTCGAGGCGCTGCGCACACAGGCACCGCTGCGCGAAGCGCGCCACGAGGCCCTGGCGGCCTTCACGCGGGCCATCATCGCCACGCGCGGCGCCGTGCCCGACGCCGCTCTCCAGGACTTCCTCCACGCTGGCTTCGAGGCCGGCCAGGCACTCGACGTGGTGCTCGGCGTGAGCCTGGCCACGCTCTGCAACTTTGCCAACAACCTCGCCCAATCACCGCTGAATGCCGAACTGGAGCCCTACCGCTGGGCGCCGGCCACTGCCTGAGCCCCCAATGGAGGTAGCGATGACGCTGGACCCCGAACTTGCCGCCTGGCTCGACGCGCACGCCGACGGCCTCGACTGCGGCAGCACCGATGCCGCGGCACTGCTGCCGCGCCTCGCCACCGCCGGCCTGATCGGTGCCGGCGTGCCCATCGCCGCCGGAGGCAGCGGCGGTAGCTGCAGCTCGGCCATCGGCGCCGTGGCCGCACTGGCCCGGCATTCCCAGGCGGCCGCATTCGTGCTGTGGGCACAGCGGGTCTTCATCGAATATCTGCTGCAGTCCCCCAATCGCGCCCTGGCCGAGGCATACCTGCCCGGCTTGCTCGCCGGCACCACGGCCGGTGCCAGCGGCCTGTCGAACGCGATGAAATTCCTTGGCGGCATCGAAGCGCTGCAGGTGGAGGCCAGGCGCCGAACGGACGGCTGGCAGCTCGACGGCCGCCTGCCCTGGGCCACCAACTTGCTCGCCCAGCGTTTCGTCGTGGCGGTGGCGGCAAGCGACGTGGCCGGCGGCGCGCCGGCCGTGTTCGCCGTGCCAGCCACGCAGGCCGGTGTGCAGCGCAGCGCCGACCTCGACCTGGTCGGGCTACGCGGCACCGCCACCGCGGCCCTGGCATTGAGCCAGGTCCCGCTCGGCCCGGAACACCTGCTGCACGAAGACGCGCGCAGTTACTTGCCGCGCGTGCGGCCGGCCTTCCTCGGCATGCAATGCGGCCTGTCGATCGGCCTGGCGCGGCGCTGCCTGGCGTCGGTACGCGGCAGCGAGGATAGCGGCCGAGCGCTGCTGGCCGAGCCGGCCGGGGCGATCGCGGCCGACCTCGACGCGGCCGCGGCCCGCTTGAGCGCCGGCGTCGATGCCGGCGCCTTCGTCGACGCCCCGCGCGCATTGTTCTTGCTGCGCATCCAGCTGGCGGAGCTGGCCCAGCAGGCGGCCCAGCTCGAACTGCAGGCGCGCGGCGGCGCCGGCTACCTGCACGGCCGTCACGGCGGCTTCGCGCGGCGTTGGCGCGAGGCCGCCTTCCTGCCCATCGTCACGCCCAGCCTGGTCCAGCTGCGGACGGAACTCGCGCGCGGCAGCGCGCGCCAGGCCGCATGAGCACCGTGCGGCTGCAGGCCGAGGGCCTGGCCCTGCACTACGGCACGGACCGCGCGCCGGCGCTGTTCGCGGGGGTCGGACTGACCCTGCGCCCCGGCGAGATCGTCTCGCTGATCGGCCCGAGCGGCGCCGGCAAGTCCACCCTGCTGCGGGTACTGGCCGGCTTGCAGCCGGCTACCCGCGGCAGCGTTCGCCTCGATGGCGAGCTCCTCGGCGGACCGCATCCGGGCGTCGCCGTGGCCTTCCAGGATCCCTGCCTGCTGCCGTGGCTGACGGTCGGGCAGAACGCCGGCTTCGGCCTCGATTTCCGCCACCAGCCGCCCAGCAGCCGCCACGAGCGGCAGGCGCGTGTCGCGCAGATGCTGGATGCCGTGGGCCTTGGCCATGCGCTGCACCTGTTCCCGGCCCAGCTTTCGGGCGGCATGGCGCAACGCGTGGCCTTGGCGCGCTGCCTGGCGCGGCAGCCGCGCGTCCTGCTGCTCGACGAGCCCTTCGGTGCGCTCGACGAGGTCACGCGTGCGCACATGCAGGCCTTGCTACGACAACTCGTCGGCGCCGGCGCCGGGCCGCGACGGCCGGCCGTGCTGCTGATCACGCACGATCTGGACGAAGCGCTATTGCTGTCCGACCGCATCGTGCTGCTCGGCGGCACGCCGGCGCGCATCGTGCAGGAGTGGACGGTGACCCTGCCCCATCCGCGCGAAGCGAGCGTCGAAGCCCTGGGCGAGCTGCGCGTGGGGCTGGTCAAGGCACTGCGGCAAGCCATGCCGCCGCGCCGGGCGCCAAGCGCATCCCCCCTTACCGAACCGCTTGAGGAACACTATGTGCCAGGTACCGATCTCGCGGCGTGAGTGGCTGAAGCTCTCCGCCCTGTTCACCGCCGGCGGCGCCCTGCCGCTGCTGCGATCCCTGCAGGCGCGCGCGGCCACGGAGCCCGATGCGCCGGTGCGCATCGGCTACCTGCCGATCACCGACGCCACGCCGCTGCTGGTGGCTCATCACAATGGCTACTTCGACCAGCAGGGCATCCGCGCCGAGAAGCCGGTGCTGCTGCGCAGTTGGGCGCAACTGGTGGAAGCCTTCATCGCCGGCCAGGTCAACGTGGTGCACCTGCTCTCGCCGATGACGGTATGGGCGCGCTTCGGCAGCGGGGTGCCCGCCAAGGTGGTGGCCTGGAACCATGTGGGCGGCTCCGGCCTGACGGTGGCGCCGCAGGTCTCCTCGCTGCGCGACCTGGGCGGCAAGACCGTCGCCATCCCGTTCTGGTACTCCATCCACAACGTGGTACTGCAGGCGCTGCTCAGGCAGGAAGGCTTGACACCGGTGGCACGCAAGGGCGGCGCGGCCGGCCCCGGCGAGGTCAAGCTGGTGGTGATGCCCCCTTCGGACATGCCGCCGGCACTGGCCGCGCGGCAGATCGAAGGCTATATCGTGGCCGAGCCGTTCAATGCCGCCGCGGAGACCCTGGGTATCGGCAAGATCCTGCGTTTTACCGGCGACGTCTGGCGCAACCACGCCTGCTGCGTCGTATTCATGCACCAGCACGACCTCGATGGCCGCCCGGCCTGGTCGCAGAAGGTGGTCAACGCCATCGTCAAGGCACAGCGCTGGACGCGGGACCATCGCGCGGAGGCGGCTGCCCTGCTGTCCAAGGACGGCCCGAACCGCTACACGCCGCACGCGCTCCCGGTGCTGCGCAAGGTGCTGGACCCCGACCCTGCCGAGCGCGGCCGCTACCTGGCCAGCGGAGCAATCCGGCACGCCGGCTGGAACGACAAGCGCATCGACTTCCAGCCCTATCCCTACCCGAGCTACACCGAGGAACTGGTGCGGCGGCTGCAAGGAACCCTGATCGAGGGCAACAGCGCCTTCCTGGCGGGCCTGGACCCGCGCCAGGCCGCGCGCGAACTGGTCGATGACCGCTTCGTGCGCCAGGCGATCGCAGCCGCTGGCGGCCCCGGTGCCTTCGGCATGGTCGAGGACTTTGCGCGCCGGGAGGAAATCGCGGTATGACGGCCGCCGCGCTGTGGCGACGCAGCGCCGGGCTGCGCCTGGGCCTGGGCGGGCTGGGCACCCTGGCCCTGGCCTGGTGGTGGGCGACCGCCGGCGCGCACGGCACGAGCGTGCTGGCGGCACGCTTCAGCCCCGCCGCCACCCTGTCCAGCCTGGCCGGGCTGCTGCAACAGCCCGACTTCTTTCAGCACGCCTGGGCCAGCCTGCGCCGCGTACTCGCCGCGCTGGCCATCGCCCTTCTGGCCGGCGTGCCGGCCGGTCTGCTGGTAGGCGGGTTGCAGCGGGTCGATGCGGCGCTGTCGCCGGCCTTCCAGTTCCTGCGCATGGTCTCGCCGCTGTCGTGGATGCCGATCGTGGTCATGGTGCTCGGCGTGGGCGACCGCTCGGTGTTGTTCCTGCTGGCCTTCGCCGGCGTCTGGCCGATCCTGCTCAATACCGCCGCCGGCGTGCGCCAGCTCGATCCGCGCTGGCTGCTGCTGGCACGCAGCCTGGCCGCCACGCGCGCCGAACTGCTGTGCCGCGTGATCTTGCCGGGCGTGCTCAGCCATGTGCTGACAGGGCTGCGCCTCTCCATCGGCGTGGTGTGGATCGTCCTCGTACCGGCGGAGATGCTGGGCATCGACGCCGGCCTGGGCTACTTCATCCTCGATACCCGCGACCGCCTCGCCTACTCGGAGCTGCTCGCCACGGTCCTGGTCATCGGCGCGCTCGGCTTCGCGCTCGACGGCGCCGCGCGGCGGCTGCAGCGCTGGTGGGTGCCCGGCCAGGGTCCGGCGCCTTGAATTCGGGGAAGAACTCAGTCTGTCGGGAAAACGAAGACGTGCGAGGCCAGGAGCAAAGCGCAGCAAGGCTGGAGCCTTGCGCGCATTGGTGACGACGCATCGCGCGGCTTATGGACGGACGTGCGAGGCCAGGAGCAAAGCGCGGCAGGGCTGGAGCCTTGCGCGCATTGGTGACGACGCATCGCGCGGCTTATGGACGGACTCAGGGCTGACGGAGTCCACGAATTTGTGATTAGGACACGACGAGCGAAGCGCAACCAGGGTCTTGCCTCGCCAAGGTGTCGACCGGGGCCGCCGCGGCGGCCCCTGACCGAAGCGGCCGCCTAGGCGGCCTCCGCGCCACGCCCCGCCGGCAACGGCGTGCCCTGCTCGAACGCCTGCGCAAACTCGTCCGAGTAGATCTCGGCCAGCGCCACGCGCAGCGCCGCCGCCCGCTCGCTGCCGTAGACAGTCTCGAAACGGTCCTGGGCGCCCCGCCACAACCGGTTCGACTCGGCCAGCTTGGCGCGGCCGGCCGCGGTCAGTTCCACGCGCCGGCTGCGCCCGTCTTCTTCGTCACGCCGCTGCACCAGGTAGCCGTCGCGCTCCAGCGGCTGGATATTGCGCGCCAGCGCCGAGCGGTCCAGCACCATGGCGTGCGCCAGTTCGGTCATGGTGGGACTGCCGCCGCGTGCGATGTGCAGCAGCACGGAGCGCTGCGACACGCTCAGGCCACATGGCGCCAGCGCGGCGTCGTAGAGCTGGCTGATGCGCCGCGTCGCCTTGCGCAGCGCGGCGCCGTTGCAGACCAGCGGGTCCTTGATGGTCGATGACGGCATGGTCGGTTTCCTTCTTCCCTGCGGATGGCATGTGCTGGTGGCACTGGTGGCACTGGTGGCATGGGGTCGATGCCTGATGGCGCCCTGCGCCAGACCCGCCTCCCGCGCGCCGCATGCGGCGCTCCGGTGGCGGATGGGCCGCGCGGATCGCGCGGCGGCATGGTCTGCATTCTAATCCACCTTGACCAATACGGGCATATGCAAGTAAATTGGATCGGCACATACGTGCATATGCAAATATCTTCATGCCCCGGATGACAACGACGCGGCCGCCCTCGCCGCGGGAGAACAGAACATGAGCAGCCATTCCAACCGCACTGGCGGCACGGCCACGCCGCGCGCGCCGGACGCGCGCGTGCGCGCCATGCTGGAAGCCCCGATCGCCCCGACCCTGGCCCGCATGAGCTGGCCCAATATGCTGATGATGCTGGCCCAGTCGTCGACCGGGCTGATCGAGACCTGGTTCCTGGCCAGGCTCGGCACCGACGTGCTGGCCGGCGTGGCGGTGGTGGTGCCGGTGCTGATGCTGATGCAGAACATGTCGCAGGGCGCCATGGGCGGCGGCATCTCCTCGGCGGTGGCGCGCGCGCTCGGCGCCGGCGACAGCGGCCTGGTCGCGCAGCTGGCGCGCCATGCGCTGGCCATCAATCTGCTGATCGGCGTGCTGTTCTCGCTGCTGCTGTGGCTGGGCGCGCGTCCGCTGTTCGCCCTGCTCGGCGCGCATGGCGCCGCGCTCGACGCCGCCAGCGCCTATGGCCGCGTGCTGTTCGCCGGGCTGCCGCTGATGTGGGCCATGAACGCGCTGGCCAGCGTGGTGCGCGGCACCGGCAACATGACGGTGCCGGGCCTGGTGATCTGCTGCGGCGCCGCGCTGCTGATCCCGCTCTCGCCGTGCCTGATCTTCGGCCTCGGCCCGCTGCCGCGGCTCGGCGTCGCGGGCGGCGCCTGGGCCCTGGTGGCCTACTATGCGGCGGGCACGGCGGTGCTCGGCTGGTATTGCCTGTCGGGGCGCTGCGCCGCGCGCCTCGCCGCCGGCCGGCTCCACTGGCGGCCGATGCGCAGCATCCTGACGATCGGCGCGCTGGCCTGCCTCAATCCCATCCTCACCAATGCGCTGATCGCCGTCACCACGGCCCAGGTCGGGCGCCACGGCGGCACCGCCGCCCTCGCCGGCTATGCCACCGCGGCACGGCTGGAGTACCTGCTGATCCCGATCGCCTTCGGCCTGGGCGCGCCCATGGTCGCCCTGGTCGGCGCCAATATCGGCGCCGGCCAGGTGGCGCGCGCGCGGCGCATCGCCATCACCGGCGGCGCCATGGCCTTCGTGCTGGCCGAACTGGTCGGGCTGGCCGCATCGTTATGGCCGCAGGCCTGGCTGCGCCTGTTCGGTGCCGATGCACAGCTGCTGGCGACCGGCTCGACCTACCTGCATATCGTCGGGCCGTTCTACGGCTTCTTCGCCATGGGCTTCTCGCTGTACTTCGCCAGCCAGGGCGCGGGCCGCCTCGAATGGCCGCTGGCGGCCGGCGTGCTGCGCTTCCTGCTGTTCGCCGGCGCCGGTTCGCTGGCCCTGGCCTGGGGCGCCGGCCTGCCCGTCTACTTCGCCCTCGGCGCGCTCGCCATGACGGTCTACGGCAGCTGCATCCTGTGGTCGATCGCCGGCGGCGGCTGGGACAGGCCGCGCGCCCCGGCCCGGGCCACGCGGCGCCGGGCCCTGGCCTGATCCGATCCCGACCGCAGCCTCTACGGAGACATCCACCATGAGAATCCTCGTCCTCGGCGCCGGCGCACTGGGCGGCTACTACGGCGCGCGCCTGCTGGCGGCCGGCGCCGACGTGCGCTTCGCCGTGCGCCCCGGCCGCGCCGCCCAGCTCGCCCGCGACGGCCTGGCCGTGCACAGCCCGCTCGGCAACATCGCGCGCCCGGTGCAGACCGTACCGGCCGGGCAGGTAGCGCAATCCGGGCATGCCTTCGACCTGGTCCTGCTGACCTGCAAGGCTTTCGATCTCGACGATGCCATCGCCACCATCGCCCCGGCACTCGGCCCGGCCACGGTGGTACTGCCGCTGCTGAACGGCGGCGCCGTCTACCCGCGCCTCGACGCGGCCTTCGGCAAGGCGCGCGTGCTGGGCGGCGTCGCCTACATCGCCACCACGCTCGCCGCCGACGGCACCATCCGCCACCTGAGCCCCGGCGACCGGCTGCTGGTCGGGGCCCGCGCGGACGCCCAGGCTGCCGCCGCGGCCAGCTTCCACGCACTGGCCGCGCAAGCGCCCGGCACACGCCTGCTGTCCGCGCAGATCGACCAGGATATTTGGGAGAAATGGGTGATGATCTGCGCCGGCGCGGCGGTGACCACCCTGCTGCGCGCCACCATCGGCGAGATCATGGGCACCGACCATGGCGCCGAGGCGGCAGGCCGCCTGCTCGACGAATGCGTGGCCATCGCCAGCGCCGCCGGTCATGTGCCGCGTCCCGAGGCGCTGGCCGCCATGCGCGCGCAGTTGCTGGCACCGGGCTCGGGCTGGGCGGCCTCGATGATGCGCGATATCGCCACCCAGGCGCGCCGCATCGAGGCCGACGCCATCGTCGGCGACATGATCGCCACCGGCGCGCGCCTCGGTGTCGACGCGCCGCTGCTGCGCGTGGCCTACAGCGGCCTGCAGGCCTACGCGCGGCGCCAGGCGGGCGCTCGGCCAACCTGACGGGTTCGCTGCTGCTGCGGCGCGAACCGGTCACCTTCCTGCTGGCCGGCCTGGGCCGGCCTGGCTGGCCACCTGCCCGACAGCGGTGACCTGCGCGAAGTCGATCTGCGCGAAGTCGATCTGGGCGAGGCCGACCGAGCCGCTCGGCGTGCCGCGTCCGGCCGCTGGCATGGGCGCAGCGGCGGCCGCGCTGGCCGCCTTCCTGCAGCGGGCCTTGGCCACGCCAGGCTGGAACACGCCGCGTCCGGTGCCCCGCTTCAACTGCCCGGCGATGCGGACCCCTGCTCCCCTTGTGCCGGGAAGTGCAGCGTGAACACCGTCATGCCGCCGGGCGGCGAGACCGCCTCCACGCTGCCGCCGTGCAGGTCCATGATGGACTTGACGATGGCCAGCCCCACCCCCGAGGACTCGCCGGAATTGGCGCGCGCCGGATCCGCGCGGAAGAAGCGGTCGAACAGGCGCGGCAGGTGCTCGGAAGCGATGCCCGGGCCCGGGTTGGCCACCGAGATGGCGCTGCCCTGCCGCTCCGCGTACCCGCGCAGCGTGACGGTGCCGCCGGCGGGCGTGAAGCGGATCGCGTTGGCCAGCAGGTTGCCGACCGCGCGGCGCAGCAGCAGCGCATCGGCCAGCACCTGGCCCCGGCCGTCGACCGCCAGCGCCACGCCGGCGGCCTCGGCGAGGCCCTCGAAGTAGTCGCCCAGGCCCGCCAGTTCCCGCTCCAGGTCCAGCACGGCCGGCTTGAGCGCCACGCGCGCGTTCTCGGCGCGGGCCAGGAACAGCATGTTCTCGATCATGCGCGCGAGCCGCTCGTACTCTTCGATGTTCGAGGCCAGCAGCGCCTGGTATTCCTCCACGCTGCGCTCGCTGGCCAGCGCCACCTGGCTCTGCCCGAGCAGGTTGCCGATCGGTGTGCGGAAGTCGTGGGCCAGGTCGGCGGAGAACTGGCTGAGGCGTTCGAAGCCGTCGCGCAGGCGGTCCATCATCTGCTGCAGCGCAGCGGCCAGTTCGCGCAGCTCGGGCGGCAGCCGGGCGGGATCCAGCGGCAGCGCGAGGTGGCGCACGGTGACGTCGGAGGCGCCGGCCGCGATGCGGCGCAGCGGCGCCATGGCCGCGCGCAGGGCCAGGTAGCCCAGCGCGGCCACCGCCAGCGAGCCGACCAGCCCGGTCAGCAGCAGCCGGGCGCGGTAGGCCCGCATGAGCTGGGCGCGCGCCGCACCGGTCTGGTAGAGGAAATAGTCCAGCATGCGGCCGTGGCCGTCGCGCGCCAGCGCGCGCACGCCGCGCACCGGGTAGCCGCGCGCGTCGGTCCAGCCCCGGATGGCGGCCGCCCCGAGCATGGCGTCGGCCGCCAGCGGCGGCACGGCGGGCAATGCGCCGTCGCCCGAGCCGCTGCCAGCCGCGTCGGCGCGCAGCAGCGTGGTGCTGGCGGCATCGCGCACCAGCAGCCCGAACTCGTCGTTACCGGACACCACGCCCCGCAGTTCCTGCCAGTCGATGCCGTCCTGCGCCGCGACCTCGCGGCGCACCCGCTCGGCCTTGCGCAGCAGCTCGGCATCGTCGCGCTCGATCACCTGGGTCGCCAGCGCGCGGTACAGGTAGGTGCCGGCGCCGCCGAACACCAGGGCGGCGACGAGGCCGAAGGCCAGCGCCAGGCGGGTGGTCAGGGACAGGCTGCGCATCAGTGCCGCCGGCTCTCCAGCACGTAGCCCATGCCGCGCACGGTGTGGATCAGCTTGGGCTGGAAATCGTCGTCCATCTTGGCGCGCAGCCGGCGCACCGCCACGTCGACCACATTGGTGTCGCTGTCGAAGTTCATGTCCCACACATGGGAGGCGATCTGGGTGCGGCTCAGCACCTCGGTCTGGCGGCGGGCGAGGAAATGCAGCAGCGAGAACTCGCGCGGCGTCAGGTCGATGCGCCGGCCGGCGCGTGTCACGCGGTGGCGGATCAGGTCGATCTCGAGGTCCTCGATCTCGATGCGCTCGGCCTCGCGCACCGGCCCGCGCCGCAGCAGCGTGCGCACCCGCGCCAGCAGCTCGACGAAGGCGAAGGGCTTGGCCAGGTAGTCGTCGCCGCCGAGTTCCAGCCCGCGCACGCGGTCCTCCACCTCGTCGCGCGCGGTCAGGAACAGCACCGGGGTGTCCTTGCGCTCGCGCAGGCCCTTGAGCACCTCCCAGCCGCTCAGGCCGGGCAGCATCACGTCGAGGATGACCAGGTCGTAGTCGCCTTCCAGCGCCTGGTGCAGGCCATCCCGGCCGGTCACCGCCAGGTCGACCACGAAGGACGACTCGCTAAGTCCCTTGCGCAGGTATTCCCCCGTCTTGGGTTCGTCCTCCACCACCAGGATCTTCATGGCTTGCCTCGTCACTGCCTCATGTCGCGCGCACCGCGCGGGCGGTGCACCGTGCACCGCCTGCGCCGATGATAGCGGCGCCCGCCGGGGGCGGAAATGACAATTCTGTAATGCGATCGTCAGGCTTTCCGGCCCCCACCCCTTCCTAGAATCGGCTCCGAACCAATGCCCGCGGTCGGGCCGGGGCACGGATGGCGCGCGGCGCCCGCCGCGCCCGGCCCGCCGCCAGCCGGAGAACCCGTCCATGTGGATCGTCAGGCTCGCGCTGAGCCGCCCCTACACCTTCGTCGTGCTGGCGCTGTGCCTGCTGCTGGCCGGCCCGCTGGTGCTGATGCGCACGCCCACCGACATCTTTCCCGCCATCGACATCCCGGTGGTCAGCGTCGTCTGGACCTACAACGGCCTGTCGGCCGAGGACATGGCGCACCGCATCGTGACCGGCTACGAGCGCTCGCTGACCAACAGCGTCGACGATATCGAGCACATCGAGTCGCAATCGCTGGCCGGGGTCGCGGTGATCAAGATCTTCTTCCATCCCGGCGCCGACATCAACCGCGCCATCGCCGAGACCTCGTCCGGCGCCCAGTCGATGCTGCGCAACATGCCGCCGGGCACCACGCCGCCGCTGATCCTCAGCTACAGCGCGTCGACGGTGCCGATCCTGCGCCTGGCGCTGTCCAGCGACAGCCTGCCGGAGCAGCAGCTCTACGACCTCGGCAACAACTTCATCCGCACCCGGCTCGCCACCGTGCAGGGCGCCGCCGTGCCGCTGCCCTACGGCGGCAAGGTACGCCAGGTGATGGTGGACCTCGACACGCGCGCGCTGCAGGCGCGCGGCTTGTCGCCGCTCGACGTGGTCAATGCCATCAACGCCCAGAACCTGGTGCTGCCCGGGGGCACCGCCAAGATCGGCGCGCTCGAATACCGCGTGGACCTGAACGGCAGCCCCGGCACCGTGGCCGCGCTCAACGACCTGCCGGTCCGCAGCGGTCCCGGCGGCGTGGTCTACGTGCGCGACGTGGCCCAGGTGCGCGACGGCTACGCGCCCCAGGCCAACGTGGTACGGCGCGACGGCAAGCGCGCCGCCCTGCTCGAGATCGAGAAGAGCGGCAATGCCTCGACCCTGTCCATCGTCGCGCAGGTCAAGGCCATGCTGCCGCGCATCACCGCCGGGCTGCCGGCCGCGCTGCGCGTGCAGCCGGTTTCCGACCAGTCCGTGTTCGTCACCGCGGCGGTGCACGGCGTGCTGCACGAGGCCCTGGTGGCGGCCTGCCTGACCGCCTGCATGATCCTGCTCTTCCTCGGCAGCTGGCGCGCCACGCTGATCATCGCGGTATCGATCCCGCTGTCCGTGCTGGCCTCGCTGATGGCGCTGTCGGCGCTCGGGCAGACGCTCAACATCATGACCCTGGGCGGGCTGGCGCTGGCGGTCGGCGTGCTGGTCGACGACGCCACCGTGGCGATCGAGAACATCACCCACCATCGCGAGCTGGGCAAGCCGCTGGAGGCGGCCATCCTGGAAGGGTCCGCGCAGATCGCCCTGCCCACCCTGGTCTCCACGCTGGCCATCTGCATCGTGTTCCTGCCGATGTTCCTGCTGAGCGGGGTGGCGCGCTACCTGTTCGTGCCGATGGCCGAAGCGGTGGTGTTCGCCATGGTGGCCTCCTATTTCTTCTCGCGCACGCTGGTGCCGACGCTGGCGCACTACCTGCTGCGGGCCGAGGGCAGCGCGCCGGGACGCGCCTGGCAGCGCCGCTGCGCCGCGCTGCAGGCGCGCTTCGAGGCGGCCTTCTGCGCGCTGCGCGACGCCTATGCCGTCTGGCTCGGCCACGCGCTGCGGCGGCCGCGCCGCCTGGCCGCGCTGTGCCTGGCCGCCTGCCTGGCCTCGCTGGCGCTGCTGCCCTGGCTCGGCCGCGACTTCTTCCCCGCCGTGGACGGCAGCGAGATCCGCCTGCACATGCGCGCCCGCACCGGCACCCGCATCGAGGAAACGGCGCGCCTGGCCGACGCCGTCGAAGGCCGCATCCGCGCCGCCATCGGCCCCGCGCAGGTGGCCGGCATCCTCGACAACATCGGCCTGCCGGTCAGCGGCATCAACCTGACCTACGACTCGGCGCTGCCGATCGGCAGCGCCGACGCCGAGATCCTGGTCTCGCTCAAGCCCGGCGCCTCCGCCGCGCACGAAAGCGCGCGCCTCGCCGCGCTGCTGCCGGCCGCCTTCCCCGGCATCAGCTTCTCTTTCCTGCCGGCGGACATCATCAGCCAGATCCTCAACTTCGGCCTGCCGGCCCCGATCGACATCCAGGTCGTGGGCGACAAGCTGGAGGCCAACCGGGCGCTGGCCGGCAAGCTCGCCGCCCGCCTGCGCGGCGTGCCCGGCCTGGTCGACGTACACCTGCAGCAGCCCGACGACCAGCCCGCCCTGACCGTGCAGGTCGACCGCACGCGCGCGCTGCAGGCCGGCCTGTCGCAGCGCGAAGTCGCGCAGAACCTGCTGATCTCGCTGTCCGGCAGCAGCCAGACCACGCCCAACTTCTGGCTCAATCCCCGCAACGGCGTCAGCTATCCGCTGATGGTGTCGGTGCCGCAGTACGCCATGGGTTCGCTGCAGGCGCTGGACAATATCCCG
This sequence comes from Cupriavidus malaysiensis, assembly GCF_001854325.1. NCBI lineage: Bacteria > Pseudomonadati > Pseudomonadota > Betaproteobacteria > Burkholderiales > Burkholderiaceae > Cupriavidus > Cupriavidus malaysiensis. The sequence continues at coordinate 1,663,132 of NZ_CP017755.1, read as the reverse complement.
CTCGGCGCCGGCCTCCCCGGCCTGACCGGCAGCAGCGCCGCGCCGGGCGCCGGCGCGCTGCTGGGTACCTTCGGCAGCGTGGTGCGCGGCAGCCAGCAGGGCGTGGTGTCGCACTACAACGTGCAGCCGGTCATCGATATCTTCGGCTCGGTGCGCGGGCGCGATCTGGGCGCGGTAGCGGACGACATCGGCCGCCTGGTCAACGAGGCGCGGCGCGAGCTGCCGCCCGGCTCCGAGCTGGTGGTGCGCGGCCAGGTGCAGACCATGCAGTCTTCCTTTGCCGGACTGGCGGCCGGCATGGCCATCGCCGTGGTGCTGGTCTACCTGCTGATGGTGGTCAACTTCCAGTCCTGGCTCGACCCCCTGGTCATCCTCGGCGGGCTGCCCGGCGCACTGGCCGGCATGGCCTGGATGCTGTTCGCCACCCACACCACCATCAGCGTGCCGGCCTTGACCGGCGCCATCATGTGCATCGGCATCGCCACCGCCAACAGCATCCTGGTGGTCAGCCTGGCGCGCGAGCGCCTGGCCGCTGGCGTGGCGCCCGCCGAGGCCGCGCTGCAGGCCGGCGCCGGCCGCTTCCGCCCGGTCCTGATGACCGCCCTGGCCATGCTGATCGGCATGTTGCCGATGGCGCTCGGCGCCGGTGCCGCCGGCGCCCAGAACGCGCCGCTCGGCCGCGCCGTGGTCGGCGGCCTCGCGGCCGGCACGGTCAGCACGCTGGTGCTGGTGCCCGCGCTGTTCGCCCTGCTGCACCGCTGGCTGGCGCGGCGCCGCCCGGCCGCCGCGACGCTCCCCGACCTCCCCCCGACTCCGACCCCGACTTCCCGAGGCCAGGCATGACCCGACTTCCGCCCAACCCTCCCACGCCTCCTGCCCTGCCCGCCGCACCGGCGGCCACGCCGGCCGCCACCGGCACGCGCCGCCCACGCCGCGGGCAGGCTGCCTGCCTGGCCCTGGCCGCGGTCGCGGCCATGCTGGCGGCCGGCATCTATCCACGCCTGCAGGCACGCGCCGCGCTGGCGCACAGCAGCGCCGACGGCAGCCTGCCCGCCGTGGCCACGGTGCGGCCGCGGCGCGCCAGCGCACAGACCGAACTGGTGCTGCCGGCCGATGTCCGTGCCTACCAGGACGCGCCGGTCTATGCGCGCGTCAGCGGCTACCTGCGCCGCTGGGTTGCCGATATCGGCACGCCGGTGCGCCAGGGCCAGCTGCTGGCCGAGATCGACGCCCCCGAGATCAGCGACCAGCTGCGCCAGGCGCGCGCCGAGGAAGCCGTCGCGGCCGCCAACTACGACCTGGCCCGGCGCACCGCCGAACGCTGGCAGGACCTGCTGCGCTCGCGCTCGGTGGCGCAGCAGGAGGCCGACCAGAAGAGCGCCGACATGCAGGCCAAGGCGGCCGCGCTGGCCTCGGCCCGCTCCAATGTCGCGCGCCTGGCGCAGCAGGCCGCCTACACCCGGATCGTCGCGCCCTTCGACGGCGTGGTGACAGCGCGCAACGTCGACACCGGCGCCCTGGTCGACGCCGGCGGCAACGGTGGCCCCGGCAAGGAGCTGTTCCACCTGTCGGCCGGCGACAAGCTGCGCATCTATATCCAGGTGCCGCAGGACGACAGCGTGCTGGTCACGCCCGGCATGCCGGCCTGGCTGTCGCTGCCGCAGTACCCCGGCCAGCGCTTCGCGGCCACGGTGACGCGCAGCGCCGGGGCCATCGATGCCGGCACCCGCAGCCTGCGTGTCGAGCTGGAGGCCGCCAGCGCCGGCGGGCGCATCCTGCCCGGCGCCTACGCCGAAGCGCATCTGAGCGCGCCGGTCGCCCAGGCGGGCTGGGACCTGCCCGCCAGCACCCTGCTGTTCCGCGCGCAGGGCCCGCGCGTGGCGGTGGTCGGTGCGGCCGGCACGATCGAGCTGCGCCCCGTCACGCTCGGGCGCGACTTCGGCTCGCATGTCGAGATCGCCAGCGGGCTGCAGGGTGGCGAACAGGTCGTGGCCAACCCGGGCGACGGCCTGATGGCCGGCGCGCATGTCCGGCTCGTGGCGAGCCGCGGCGACCAGTGAACGAGGGATTGCGCGCCATGCCAGACGACACCTGCCGTTTCCCAGCCTCGCCCCCAGGCCGCCGCACCAGCCATGCGGGCGCCTCCCCTAGCCCTAGCGGCCCGCGCGCGTCACGCCCGCAGGCCTTGCGCGCCACCCTCTGCGGCCGCCGCACCCTGTTCACCCTCTTCGCATTCGCCGCGCTCGGCAACCTGGCCGGGTGCGCCACCGCACCGCCCTACAGTGTGCCCGGGGTCGACCTGCCGCCGGCCTTCAAGGAAGCCGGCGCGGCGCCAGCCGACGCTGCGGCCGCGCCGTCCCCGCAATGGTGGCGCGCCTATGGCGACACCACCCTGGACGCGCTGATGCCCCGGCTCGACGCCACCAGCCAGACCCTGCGCAAGTCCCGGGCGCTGCTCGACGACGCCCGCGCCCAGACCCGCGCCGCGCGCGCCGCCTACTTTCCCACCCTGGTCGCCGGCGCCAGCGGCGGCAGCAGCCACGTCTCGGCCAATGTGGTCGGCCGCTCGCTGGCCGGCAAGACCGAGCCCGACCACCTGCTGGGCCTCAGCGCCACCTGGGAGCCGGACCTCTGGCAACGCGTCAGCAACAGCGTCGATGCCGCGCAGGCCGGCGCCGAGGCCAGTGCCGATGACGTCGCCGCCATGCGCCTGAGCCTGCAGGCCGAACTGGCGGCGGACTACTTCAGCCTGCGCTCTGCCGAGCGCGAGCGCGACCTGCTGGCGCGCACGGTCGACAGCGACGCGACGGTACTGGAGCTGGTCGGCAACCGCTGGCGCGGCGGCATCGCCACCGAAGGCGAAGTGGCGCAGGCGCGCGCCCAGCTGGAGAACGCCAAGGCCCAGCTTGCCGAGGTACGGCTGACACGCACCCAGCTCGAGCACGCCATCGCCACCCTGCTGGGCGTGCCGCCGGCGCGCTTCACGCTGGCGCCGCTGGTGGCGGCGGCACCGCCGCTGCCGCCCTTGCCCTCGGCCGTGCCCTCGCAGTTGCTGCGGCGGCGCCCCGACATCGCCGCCGCCGAGCGCCGTGTGGCGGCTGCCAATGCGCAGGTCGGCGTGGCCCGCGCGGCCTTCTTCCCCAGCCTGATGCTGTCCGCCGGCCTCGGCCTGGAGAGCACCAGCCTGGCCGGCTGGCTGAGCGCGCCCAGCCGCTTCTGGGCGCTCGGGCCGGCGCTGGCCGGCACCGTGTTCGACGGCGGACGCCGGCACGCCCTGGCGGACAGCGCGCGCGCCCGCTTCGACGCCAGCGCCGCCGACTATCGCGCCACCGTGCTGCGCGCCTTCCAGGACGTCGAGGACAACTTCGCCGCCCTGTCGGCGCTGGGAGAAGAAGCCGCCAGCCAGCGTGCCGCCACCGAAGCTTCCGAACTGGCCCTGGCGCAAGGACTGGAACGCTACCGCAAGGGCGCGGTCGCCTACCTGGATGTCAGCGTGCTCGAGAGCAATGCCCTGGCCAGCGCCCGCGCCGAGGAAGCCGTGCGGCGCCGGCGCCTGGTGGCCAGCGTGATGCTGGTCAAGGCGCTCGGCGGCGGCTGGGGCGGGGCGGGCGCCAAGGATGCTGAGGATGGTGGGGGCGCCAAGGACACCGCAAGCACGGCCCCGCCCGTGGCGACGGCCGGCCGTTGAGGAGCCTCGCGCGCGGTCCGCTCCCCTTCAGCCGGAGCGCCGTGTCGCCGCCAGCAGGCGTGCCCTGGCCGCGTCGAAGCGCGCGCCTTCGCCCACCAGCCAGTCCTCGACCTTGGCGATATCCGGGGTCTGCCCGTGGGCCGAGACGAACACATAGGAGGCCTGCGAGCGCACATGCAGCCCGAACAGGTCGACCAGCCGGCCGGCCTCGATGTCTTCCAGCACCAGCGCGGAGCGGCCCATGGCGATGCCCTGGCCGGCCAGCGCCGCGCCCACCGCCAGCTGCGACAGGTTGAAGCGCTGCCCCTGTTCCAGGCCCGGCACGGTGACGCCGGCCTCGGCCAGCCAGTGGCGCCACTCGGCGAACTCGTCGGCGCCATCCCAGGGGCTGCTGTCATGCAGCAGCCAGCCGGCCTCCAGGTCGCGCGGCGAGCGCAGCCGCGGGTGCGCGGCAAGGAAGGCGGGGCTGGCCACCGGCAGCAGCCATTCTTCCAGGAAGACACTGGCCTTGAGGTCGGCGTAGCCGCCCAGGTCGAAGCGCACGCCGGCATCGATGCCGTCGCGCACCATGCGCGCGCGGTCGAGCGCGTGGAATTCGCCGTAGACGCGCAGGCCCACCTCGGGGTGCTCGCGGAAGAACTCGCCCAGCCGCGGCGTCAGCCAGCGCATGGCGAAGGACGGCGCGCAGCTCAGCGCCAGCGGCCCGGGCGCGCGCGTCCTGCGCAACTGCGTCAGCGTGCTCTCGATGGCCTGGAAGGACTCCCGCAGCACGAAGCGCAGCCGCTCGCCTTCCGGCGTCAGCACCAGCGCGCGCGGCGTGCGCAGGAACAGGGGGCGCTGCAGCCACTGTTCGAGCTGCTTGATCTGCTGGCTGACCGCCCCCTGCGTCACGCACAGCTCGCCGGCGGCCTGGGTGAAGCTGCAATGGCGGGCGGCGGCCTCGAAGCAGCGCAACCAGCTCAGCAGCGAGGAGGAGAGCATCGCACTCATGTGTCAAATCCGTGCATCGGAATTAGTCTGACTAATGACCGAATCAGTATAAATGGATTGTCACCGGGCCTGGCGCCGCCAACAATGCCAGACATGACTGTTTGTACGCCAGATTCCCAGATGACCCCGACCACCGCCGCTGCCCCCCTCTCCGACACGAGGGCCCTGGACCTTTCGGACCACCTGCGGGCTGCGGAGCCGGTCCTCTGGACCAACCCCGCACGCCTGGACGTGCCGCCCGCCGCGCTCGCCGCCGGCAGCGAGCACATTAGTCTGGCTGATATTGAAGCCGCCCGCGACCGCTTCACCCGCTTCGCCCCGCTGCTGGCACAGCTGTTCCCGGAACTGCAGGCCAGCGGCGGCATCATCGAATCGGCCCTGCAGCGCGCGCCGGCCATGCAGCAGGCCCTGCGACTGGAACCGGCGCTCGGCGCGCTCTGGCTCAAGGCCGACCACAGCCTGCCGGTGGCCGGCTCGATCAAGGCGCGCGGCGGCATCCACGAGGTGCTGGAGTTCACCGAGCGCCTGGCGCGCGAACACGGCCTGCCCGGCGCCGGCGGCAGCGATCGTACCGATGGCGCCAGCGACTACCTGCGCCTGGCCGGCCCGGCAGCGCGCGAGATCTTCGGCCGCTACCGCGTCGCGGTGGGTTCCACCGGCAACCTCGGCCTCAGCATCGGCGTCATGGCCTCGGCGCTCGGCTTCCGGGCCGAGGTGCATATGTCGTCCGACGCCAAGCCGTGGAAGCAGGAGCGGCTGCGCCGCCGCGGCGTGCGCGTGGTCGAGCACCCCGGCGACTACGAGCAGGCCGTGGCCGCCGGCCGCCGCGAGGCCGCGGCCGATCCCTTCGCCTACTTCGTCGACGACGAGCGCTCGCTGTCCTTGCTGCTGGGCTACAGCGCCGCCGCGCTGCACCTGCGCGACCAGCTCGCCGCTGCCGGGGTGGCGGTCGACGCCGACCACCCCTTGTTCGTCTATCTGCCCTGCGGCGTCGGTGGCGCACCGGCCGGCATCGCCTTCGGCCTGCGCCAGCTGTTCGGCGCGCACGTGCACTGCTTCTTCGCCGAACCGGTCCGCTCGCCCTGTTTCCTGGTGCAGATGCTGGCCGGCGAAGGCCATCCCTCGGTCTACGACTATGGCCTGGACAACCGCACCGAGGCCGACGGCCTGGCCGTGCCGCGCGCCTCGCAACTGGCCGCCCAGGTGATGACGCCGCTGCTGTCGGGCGTCTTCACCGTGACCGATGCGACCCTGTTCCGCCACCTCGCGCAGCTCGATGCCAGCGAAGGCCTGCACATCGAGCCCTCGGCCGCGGCCGGCTTCAGCGGCCCCGACATGCTGTGCCGCAGCGCGGCCGGGCGCGCCTACCTCGAACACCATGGCCTGGCCGGCGCGCTGCCACGCGCCACCCACCTGGCCTGGACCACCGGCGGCCTGCTCGTGCCGCCGGAGGAGTACCAGGGCTTCCTTGCCAAGGCAGCCCGACTCGCAGCGGCCTGACCCGACCACGCCCCCCAACCACGAAGCCACGAAGCAGGCGGCAGGCGGACGGGCCCCAGCGGCACGCCACTGCCACGCAGGAGAGCACTGATGAAAGCGAAGTCGAAGTCGAAGTCGAATCCGGGTTGGATGCCGGCCTGCCTCGCGGCCGCCACGCTGGTCCTGCCCGCCGGCGCGGCACTGGCCGACACCTATCCGAGCCACCCGCTGCAGATGGTGATTCCGTTCCCGCCGGGTGGCGCCACCGACGTGATCGGCCGCCTGCTCGCCAAGAAGCTGGGCGACCGCCTGGGCCAGACCGTGGTGGTCGACAACCGCCCGGGCGCGGGCACCATCGTCGGCGCCGGCTTCGTTGCCAAGGCCGCCCCTGACGGCTACACGCTGCTGGTCAGCTCGGGCACCACTTTCACCGTCAATCCGGCGATCCATCCGCGCCTGCCCTATGACCCGCTCAAGAGCTTCGAGCCGATCGGCCTGACCGGGCGCACCGGCCTGATCCTGCTGGCCAACCGCGACGTCCCCGTCCACGATCTCAAGCAACTGGTGGCGGCGGTCAAGGCGCAGCCGGGCAAGTACTCCTACGGCTCCTTCGGCACCGGCACCACGGCGCAGTTCGCCGGCGAGATGCTGCTGCACGACCTCGGCATCAAGATGCTGCACGTGCCCTACCGCGGCAGCTCGCCGGCCATGACCGACCTGATCGGCGGGCAGATCCCCTTCACCGTCGACACCGTCTCGGCCGCCATCCCGCAGGTGCGCTCTGGCAAGGTCAAGGCCATCGCCGTGACCACCGCCAAGCGCTCCAGCCTGCTGCCCCAGGTGCCGACGGTGGCCGAAAGCGGCTTCCCCGCCATCGACATGGACACCTGGCTGGCGGTGGTGGCACCGCGCGGCCTGCCTGCCGACGTCAAGGCCCGGCTGAGCAAGGCCCTGGCCGAAACCATGGCCGATCCCGAGACGCGCGAGAAGCTGGTGGGAGTCGGCTTCGAGCCCAGCTATGCCGACGGCGCCGCCGTGACCGCGCTGATCACCGGCGAGCTGCCGCGCATGCGCGCCATCGCCGAACGCGCGCAGATCCATGCCGACTGAGCGGCGCCGCCTGGCCGACGCCGACTGACCAAGGTCCGCAGAACCACGCCGACCGAACATCACCATGGCCCGCCGCCGGCACGCCGGCACCGTCCAAGGCGCCGCCGCCGCCCGGTTTGACACCGGCGGCGGCACCGCCGCATGATGGCCGGTGCCGCCGCCCATGGCGCGCCCCGCCGCGCAAGACTGCCCCATGACCACGCTTCCGACCGCCCCGAATCCCTCCGGCACCGCCTCAACGCTGCCCGCGCTGCCCACGCTGCCCGCGCTGCCGCCACCGGCCCTGCCCGGCCAGCCGCTCCGCGCCGTCGACACCCCCGCCCTGGTGCTCGACCTCGATGCCTTCGCGCGCAACCTCGAACGCATGCAGTCGGCCTGCGACCGCGCCGGCGTGCAACTGCGCCCGCATGCCAAGGCGCACAAGTGCCCCGACATCGCGCTTGCCCAGGTGGCGCGGGGCGCGGTCGGGATCTGCTGCCAGAAGGTCAGCGAGGCGCTCCCTTTCGTCGCCGCCGGCATCCGTGACCTCCACGTCAGCAACCAGGTCGTGGGCGGGTCCAAGCTGGCGCTGCTGGCCGCCCTGGCTCGGCATGCCCACCTCAGCGTCTGCGTCGACGACGCGCGCCAGGTCGAGGCGCTGGCCGAGGCCTGTGCCACTGCCGGCAGCCGCCTCAGCGTGCTGGTCGAGATCGACATCGGCCAGGGCCGCTGCGGCGTTGCCGACGGCACCGCCGCGCTGCGCCTGGTGGAGGCCATCGACCGCCATCCGCAGCTGGTGTTCCGCGGCCTGCAGGCCTACCACGGCGGCATCCAGCACCTGCGCGGCCACGGCGAGCGGCGCGAGGCCGCGGCGCGCGCGGCCCAGCGCACCGCCGCCGCCCTGCGCATCCTGCAGGGCGCGGGCGTGCGCAGCGAAGTGGTCACCGGCGGCGGCACCGGCAGCGTCGAATTCGACCTCGCCAGCGGCGTCTACACCGAACTGCAGCCGGGTTCCTACGTCTTCATGGATGCCGACTACGGGCGCAACCAGGGCGCCGCCGCGGCCGACGGGCTGCGCTTCGAGCACAGCCTCTTCCTCGCCGCCACGGTGATGAGCGTGGCCGCCGCCAGCCGCGCCGAGCCAAGGGTGATCGTCGATGCCGGCCTCAAGTCCGTGGCGACCGACTCCGGCCTGCCGCTGCCCTGGCGCGACGGGGCCCGCGACGGCCGCCTCGACTATCTCGCCGCCAACGACGAGCACGGCATCGTGGCCCCTGCCGCCGGCGCCGGCGCCGGCGCCGACGCGCTGCCTGCCCTGGGCGAGCAGATGCTGCTGGTACCGGGCCATTGCGATCCGACCCTCAACCTGTACGAGACCCTGGTAACGGTGCGCGGCGGCACCGTCGCCGGCCTGTGGCCGGTGGCCGCGCGCGGACACAGCCGCTAGGACGCCCCCCCCGGCCGGCGCCTCGCGCCGCGCCGCACCGTTTGCCCGACCTGACACTCCGGAGCCCAATTCCATGTCTTCCGACCCAAGCCTGCCCGCGCTGTCCGCGATCGAACTGCGCCGCCTGATCGGCAGCAAGCAGATCTCGCCGGTCGAGCTGCTGGAGGCCTGCATCGCCCGCATCGAGGCCGTCAATCCGCTCGTCAACGCCATCACCGCCACCTGCTACGAACGTGCCCGCGAGGAAGCGCGCGCGGCGGAGCGCGCGGTGCTGGATGGCGCGCCCCTCGGCCTGCTGCACGGCCTGCCGCTGGGGGTCAAGGACCTCGAGGCCACCGCCGGCCTGCTGACCACCTATGGCTCGGCGCTCTACCGCGATCACGTGCCCGCCGCGGACAACGTGCTGGTGGCGCGCCTGCGCGCCGCCGGCGCCATCGTCACCGGCAAGACCAACATCCCGGAAATGGGCGCCGGCGCCAATTCGCGCAATGTGGTGTGGGGCGCCACCGGCAATCCCTTCAATCCCAACCTGAATGCCGGCGGCTCCTCCGGCGGCTCGGCCGCCGCGCTGGCCTGCGACATGCTGCCGGTCTGCACCGGCTCCGACACCGGCGGCTCGCTGCGCATTCCCGCCGCCAAGTGCGGCGTGGTCGGCTTCCGCCCCTCGCCCGGGGTCGTGCCCAGCTCGCGCAAGCTGCTCGGCTGGACCCCGATCTCGGTGGTCGGACCGATGGGCCGCACCGTCGCCGACGCCTGCCTGCAGCTGGCCGCCAGCGCCGGCCCCTCGGCCAGCGACCCGCTCACCTATGCTCTCGACCCGCTCGAATTCCTGGTGCCGCAGCCGGTCGACCTCGGCTCGCTGCGCGTGGCCTACACCGAGGACTTCGGCGCCTGCGCCGTCGATGACGACATCCGCCGCACCTTCCGCGCCAAGATCGACGCCATGCGGCACCTGTTCCGCCGCTGCGACGAGATCGCGCTAGACCTGGGCGAGGTACACCGCTGCTTCGACGTGCTGCGCGCCGAAAGCTTCGTCGCCGGCATGCAGGCCGCCTACGAGCGCGACCCCGCCAGCCTCGGCCCCAACACGCGCGCCAACTATGAGATGGGCGCCCGCATGAGCCTGCTCGACAGCGCCTGGGCGCAGGCCGAGCAGACCCGCATCCTGCAGCGCTTCCAGGCCGCCTTCGCCGACTACGACGTGATCCTGTCCCCGACCACGCCGGTCTCGCCCTTCCCCTGGACCCAGCTCTACGCCGAGACCATCAACGGCGAGCCGCAGGAGAACTACTACCGCTGGCTGGCCCCGACCTACGTGGTCACCCTGACCACCCATCCCGCCATCAGCCTGCCCTGCGGGCTGGACCACGCCGGCATGCCCTTCGGCCTGCAGGTGGTGGGCCGCTTCCGCGCCGACCGCCAGGTGCTCGGTGTCGCCCACGCGATGGAACAGGCCTTCGCCGCCAGCACGGCGCTGCGCCGCCCGCTGCCCCGCCCCGAACTGCTCGAGCCGGCCGAGCCGGCGCTGACCTCGATCGTCACCGCGCCGCCGGTGTTCGGCGCCGCCGCCGGCCAGGCGGGCACGTCGGCGGTCTGAGGCGCCGCGTTCTCTGCCTGACGGCAACCGGACTCCCCTCTCCCGCCCGCGGGAGAAGGGCTGGGGGAGAGGGCGGGCATCCGCCAGAACGACGACATCCCCTGCGCGCCTGCTGCTTTCTCCACCTTGACATTAAGTTCTCCTATTACGATACTTCAATAATATTCATTCTCATAACGAGAACGAAAAGAGAAGCACCATCGTGGACCTGGCAGAACTCGAGATCTTCCGCGCCGTGGCGCGTGAACAGAGCATCACCCGTGCCGCCAAGCGGCTGGAGCGCGTGCAGTCAAACGTGACCACGCGCGTCAAGCAGCTCGAAGAGAGCCTGGGCGTGGCGCTGTTCCAGCGCGACAGCAAGCGCATGATCCTGACTGCCGAGGGCCACCGCCTGCTGGGCTATGCCGAGCAGATGCTGACGCTGGCCGAGGAAGCGCGCCAGTCGATGCGCGCCGATGCACCCAGCGGCACGCTGCGGGTCGGATCGATGGAAAGCGCTGCGGCAACCCTGCTGCCCCGCCCGCTCGGCCGCTACCACCACGCCTGGCCCGACGTGGCGCTGGAGATCGCCACCGGCACCTCGCGCTTCCTCGCCGACGCCGTGCTGGCCCACCGCCTCGACTGCGCCGTGGTGGCGCACCCGGGGACGGCGGTGCCGTCCGCCATCGATGTCGGCGAACTGGGCGAAGGCCTGGCCGGCACCTACCTGTGCACCGAAGACCTGGTGCTGGTGCTGCCGGCCGACCACCCGGAGGTACGCCGGCCGGAGGACGTGGCACTGCGCCACCTGGCCGCCTTCGCGCGCGGCTGCACCTATCGGCTGTGCGCGGAAGCGTGGCTGGCCGAAGGCGGTGAAGACCTGCGGCAGCGGCTGGCGGTGCGCGAGATGCCGTCCTATCACGCCATCCTCGCCAGCGTCGCGGCCGGAGCCGCCGTCGCCGTGGTGCCGCGCTCGCTGCTGGACCTGCAGCGCCACACCGCGGCCCTCCAGTGCGTGCCGGTACGCCCCGTCCATACCTTCCTGGTCAGGCGCGAGGGATTTTCCACTTCCGCCTACGAGGCCTTCCAGCGGGAGCTGCTGCGCACCTGACCGACCGCTGACCGCCACCGTCCGGCTGCCCGCGCAGGACAGGCCATCCGGCCTGAGCGCGCGGAGCGGCCGCCATCCTGCCCATCACTCGTCAACCTGGAATCCGCGCCATGCACCCTGCCCACCCCACCGACGACCGCCGCGACCTGCTCACCCGGCTCGGCATCACGACTCCGATCATCCAGGCGCCGATGGCCGGCGTCAGCACGCCCGCGCTGGCGGCGGCGGTCTCCGAGGCGGGCGGACTCGGCTCGCTGGGCCTCGGCGCCATGGATGCCGACGCCGCGCGCAAGGCCATCCGCGAGACCCGCGCCCTGACCGCCCGGCCGTTCCAGGTCAACCTGTTCTGCCACGCGGCGGCGCAGGCAAACCCGGCACGGGAGCAGGCCTGGCTCGATTACCTGGCCCCCCATTTCGCCGAGCACGGCGCCGTGCCGCCGGCCGGCCTGCGCGAGATCTACCGCAGCTTCCTCGCCGACGACGCCATGCTGGCCATGCTGCTGGAGGAGAAGCCGGCCGTGGTCAGCTTCCACTTCGGCCTGCCGCCGCAGCCGACCATCGACGCCCTGCACGCGGCCGGCATCGTGCTGCTCGCCAGCGCGACCTCGCTGGACGAGGCACGGCAGATCGAGGCCGCCGGCATCGACGCGGTGGTGGCCCAGGGCATCGAGGCCGGCGGGCATCGCGGGATCTTCCAGCCGGCAGGCGAGGACGAGGGGCTGGGCACATTGGCGCTGACGCGGCTGCTGGTGCGCAAGACCGCCCTGCCGGTGATCGCCGCCGGCGGCATCATGGATGGCGCGGGCATCGCCGCGGTGCTGGCACTGGGGGCGCAGGCGGCCCAGCTCGGCACGGCCTTCGTCGCCTGCCCCGAATCGGCCGCCGACGCCGCCTATCGCACCGCGCTGACGGTGCCGCGCCCGCGCCACACCACGCTGACGCGCGCGATCTCGGGGCGCGCGGCGCGCGGCTTCGCCAACCGGCTGACAGCCCTCGGCGCGGCCGCCGAAGCGCCGGCGGTCCCCGACTATCCGATCGCCTACGACGCCGGCAAGGCCCTGCACGCGGCGGCCAAGGCCCAGGGCAGCGCCGAATACGCGGCCCAGTGGGCCGGCCAGGCGGCGCCGCTGGCGCGCGCCCTGCCGGCCGGCGCGCTGGTGGTCCAATTGCACACCGAACTGCACGACACCATCGCCAGCCTCGGCGACCTTGCCGCGCGCGTCGGTTGATGTCGCGCGCCGGCCGGCCCTGCGCCTGGCCGGCGGCCTGGACGCGCCGCCGCCCGGGCGGGGGGCGAACGACGTAGCGGACTAGCGCAGGGTTCCTTCCTCGCGCAGCCTGGCCACGCCGGCGCCGTCGATGCCCAGCCACTCGGCCAGCACCGCGTCGGTATCTTCGCCCAGCAGCGGCGGCGCCTTACGGTATTCCACCGGGGTGGCCGACAGGCGCAGCGGGCTGGCCACCGTGGGCGCCGTGCCGGCCAGCGGGTGCGCCAGCGTGCGCGCCAGGCCGCGATGCACCACGTGCGGGTCGGCGAACACCTGGGCGATATCGTTGATGGGACCGCTGGGCACGCCGGCCTCGGCCAGCGCGGCCAGCCACGTATCGCGCGGACGCGTGCGCATGACCGCTTCCAGCTCCGGGATCAGCGCGTCGCGGTTGACGATGCGCTGGCTGTTGGTGGCGAAGCGCGCATCGGTGCCGAGCTCGGCGCGCCCGATCGCCTCGCAATAGGCGCGGTACTGGCTGTCGTTGCCGACCGCCACGATCAGGTGCCCGTCGCTGGCGGCGAAGACCTGGTAGGGCACCACGTTCTGGTGGGCGTTGCCGGCACGGCGCGGCGCCTGGCCGGAAGTCAGGTAGTTGAGCGGCTGGTTGGCCAGCATGGCGACCTCGCAATCGAGCAGGGCGATGTCGAGCTGCTGCCCCTCGCCGCTGCGCTGGCGCTCCAGCACGGCGGCCAGGATGGCGACCGTGGCATACATGCCGGTCATCACGTCGACCACGGCCACGCCGGCCTTCTGCGGTCCGCCGCCGGGCAGGTCGTCGCGCTCGCCGGTGATGCTCATCAGCCCGCCCATGCCCTGGATCATGAAGTCATAGCCCGGCCGCGCCGCATAGGGCCCGTCCTGGCCGAAACCCGTGATCGAGCAGTAGATCAGGCGCGGGTTGAGCGCGCGCAGGCTCTCGTAGTCCAGGCCGTACTTGGCCAGGCCGCCGACCTTGTAGTTCTCCACCAGGATGTCGCAGGACGCCGCCATCTCGCGCACCAGGGCACGGCCCGACTCCGTAGTGAAATCGAGCGCTACCGAGCGCTTGTTGCGGTTCATGCTGAGGTAGTAGGCGGCCTCGCTGGTGTCCTCCCCCTGCCCGTCGCGCAGGTAGGGCGGGCCCCAGCCGCGCGTGTCGTCGCCGCGCCCGGGATGTTCGATCTTGATCACGTCGGCGCCGAGGTCGGCGAGGTTCTGGGTGCACCAGGGGCCCGCGAGGACGCGGGTCAGGTCGAGGACACGAAGGCCGTGGAGCGCGGGAAGGCGTGGCATGGCGGCGGAAAGTAGTGTTGGAAACGGACGGAGGAGGCGCAGAGCCTCCTCCAGGCGGCGGCCCTGCCGCGCCTCGGCGTCAGTCGAGGGTGACGTTGGCCTGCTTGACGATGGCGGCCCACTTGCGGTTTTCCGCGTCGAGGAAGGCGGCGTAGTCGGCGGGGCTGCCGGACACCAGGTCGACGCCCTGCTCGGCGAAGCGCTGGCGCAGGTCCGGCGCGTGGGCAATGGCCACCAGCTCCTTGTTCAGGCGCTGCACGATGGCGGCCGGGGTCTTGCCCTGCACGTGGATGCCGAACCAGGCCGTGATGTTGTAGCCCGGCACGCCGGCCTCGGCCATGGTGGGCACGTCGGGCAGCAGCGGCGAGCGCTTCGGGCCGGTCACTGCCAGCGCGCGCAGCTTGCCGGCGCGGATCTGCGGCAGCGCCGTGTTCAGGCTGTCGAACATGAAAGCCGTATGGCCGGCCAGCAGGTCGGCCATGGCGGGCGCGCTGCCCTTGTAGGGGATGTGCGTGAACTCGGTGTGGGTCGACGCGGCGAAGGTGGCCGCGGACAGGTGCGAGGACGAGCCGTTGCCGAAGGAGCCGTAGGTCAGCTTGCCCGGCGCCTGCTTGCCCGCGGCCACCAGGTCGGCGACCGACTTGTAGGGACTGCCGGCGCCGTTGACCACCAGCACGTTATGGCCTTCGGCCACCAGCATCACCGGCGCCAGGTCGGCCTTCGGGTCGTAGGGCAGCTTGCGGTACAGGTGGTTGTTGACCGCGCCCTGCCCGATCGCCGCCAGCAGCAGCGTATAGCCGTCGGGCGCGGACTTGGCGACGAGGTCGGTGGCGATGATGCCGCTGGCGCCCGGCTTGTTCTCCACCACCACCGGCTGCCCCAGCGCCACGGAAAGGCGCTGGGCGATGCTGCGACCGATCACATCGGTCACGCCGCCGGGCGTGAACGGCACCACCAGCTTGATGGGACGGTCCGGATAAGCGGCGTGGACGGCGCCTGCCAGGAAGGTGGTGGTGGCCAGCGCGGCCAGGGCGAGCTTGCGCAGGATGCGTGTCGACACGATCAGAATCCTCCAGTTGGTGTTCTATGCCTTTCCATGCGGCAATCGCCTTCTTTGTGCGATTACCGTGCATCCGTCGGATGCATGGCGAGGCCAGTATTTTCCACAGAAAACAGAGGTTCTTGTATGCCCGTCTTGCGCGGATAGTTCGATTATCGGCCATTGATCGGAGCGACAGGGAAGGCCGCCTCAGGCACCGCTCCGGCACGATGGAAGTGTCTGGGCAGACATGCAGCGGACCGGGTGCGCGCAGTCACCAGGCCACTTTGACGCGCATTTCCCGCACATTGCGGCAGCTTGATCGATCGCCCCTCCCTATTTTGATCGTTTCAATCAAACTCGGGTTAACGATGATCGATTCAACCAGATCATCCACTACAATGACGGAACCGATCGGAACGTGCCGCGCATCGCGACCGAACCGATCAAACCAACGGATCGTGCGGACCTTGCCATCGATGGCAGAGGCCACCCTCGACCGCCCCGCACAACAAGCCGCCCGGCCTTCCATCGGGCGGCGCGCATGGCAAGGAGAGCCAAGCATGACCATCTCGTTCCGAGGGATCATCCCCGCCCTGATCACGCCGATGACCCCCGACGAAGCGGTCGACGAAGCCGGCCTGCGCACCCTGGTCGACCGCCTGGTCGACGCCGGTGTCCATGCCCTCTTCGTGCTCGGCACCAACGGCGAATTCATCGCACTGTCCGAAGAAGAGAAGCTGCGCATCGCCCGCATCACCGTGGCGCAGGCGCGCGGCCGCGTGCCGGTGATTGCCGGCACCGGCGCCTATGCCACGCGCGACGTCATCGCCCTCAACAGCAAGATGCTGGACACCGGCGTCGACGCGGTGTCGGTGATCACCCCTTACTTCAACGGCGCCACCCAGGCGGAACTGGTCGAACACTACCGTGCCATCGCCGCCGCCACCTCCCTGCCGGTCATGCTCTACACCATCCCGGCCAAGGCCGGCGTAACGCTGACCATCGACTCCGTGCGCCGCCTCGCCGAGGTACCGAATATCCGCGGCATCAAGGACAGCGGTGGCGACTTCGACCGCCTGCTGCAACTGATCAACCTGCGCCGCGACGACTTCGCCGTCTTCACCGGCACCGACTCGATGATCCTGTGGACGCTGATCGCCGGCGGCGACGGCGCCGTGGCGGCCACCACCAATGCCGTGCCGGGCGTCGTGATGTCGATCTGGAACCGCTTCCAGGCCGGCGACATCGCCGCCGCGCGCGCGGCCCAGGAATCGCTGCGCGCGCTGCGCGACGCCTTCGCCCTCGGCACCATGCCGGTGGTGCTGAAGACCGCCGCCGAGATGCTCGGCATGCCCGCCGGCCCCGCCCGCGCCCCGGCCCGACCGCTCGACGCCAAGACCCGCGAGCGCCTGGCCGAGGCCCTGTCCGTCTACCGCACCGCCGCCGCGCGCTGAGCCCGCGGCGCCCGACCCAGCCACCGGATCCGGCCATGACCACCACCTACCATTTCCAGACCGTCAAGCACCTCGTGCACGGCACCGGCAGCCTCGACCTGCTGCCCGAAAAGCTGGCCCTGCTCGACCGCCCGGTCGCGCGCCTGGCCCTGATCACCCAGCCGGTGATGGAAGAGAACGGCACCATCGCGCGCGTGGTCGCGGCGCTGGCGGCACGCGACGTCGAGGTGCGCGTCGTGCGCGGCGTCGAGCCGGAGCCGACCATCGAGAACATCGAGACCGTGTTCCGCGAGCAGATCGCGCCGTTCGCGCCGCAGGCCGTGCTGTCCATCGGCGGCGGCAGCGTGCTGGACGCGGCCAAGCTGTTCGCCGTGCGCCTGACCAACGACGCCCCGCTGCGCGACTGGCTGGGCATCGACCGCATCGCCCACCCGGGCGTGCCGATGATCCTGGTGCCGACCACCGCGGGCACCGGCTCCGAGGTCACCCCCAACGCCATCGTCACGCTGCCGGACGAGGCCCTCAAGGTCGGCATCGTCAGCCGCCACCTGCTGCCGCAGCTGGTGATCCTGGACGCCGCGCTGACCTTCGACCTGCCGCAGCCGATCACGGCGGCGACCGGCGTCGATGCCTTCGTGCATGCGCTGGAGTCCTATATTTCCACCAAGGCCAATCCGGTCAGCGATATGTTCGCGCTGGAATCGATGCGGCTGATCGGCGCCAACATCGTCACCGCCTACCGCGACGGCCACGATGCGCCGGCGCGCGAGGCCATGATGCTCGGCTCGATGTACGGCGGGCTGGCCCTGACCGCCGCCGGCACCGCCGCCGTGCACGCACTGGCCTACCCGCTGGGCGGCATGTTCCATATCACGCACGGGGTCGCCAATGCCATGCTGCTGCCGCATGTGATGGCCTTCAACGCGAGCGCGATTGCCGGCCGCCTGGCCACCGTGGCGCGCACGCTGGGCATCGCCGACGCCGCCACCGGCGAGCAGGCCGCCACCCAGGCGCTGATCGCCCGCCTGGCGGAATGGACCGAAGTGCTGCGCATTCCGCAGGACCTGCGCCGCTACGGCGTGTCCGAGGCGGACGTGCCGGCACTGGCCGTGGCCGCCTCCAAGGTCACGCGCCTGATGGCCAACAATCCCAAGCCGATGTCGCTCGCCGATATCGAGGCGGTCTACCAGCGCCTGCTGCCGTGAACGCTCCCGCCATCCGCGCCCGCCTGCTGATCGTCGCCGACGACCTGTCCGGCGCCGCCGACTGCGCCGTCGCCGGCACCCGCCTGGGCCTGCGCAGCGCCGTGCTGCTGCACGCGGGCGCCGCCTGCCCGGCCGGGCAGGACGTGCTGGCGGTGGATGCCGATTCGCGCCGCGCGGCGCCGGCCGAGGCCGCCCGGCGCCAGCTCGATGCCTGGCAGGCACTGGCCGGTGCCGGCACGCGCCTGTACAAGAAAGTCGACTCGACGCTGCGCGGCAACGCCGCCGCCGAGATCGCCGCCCTGGTGCCGCTGGCCGGGCTGGCCATCGTCGCCCCGGCCTATCCGGCCACCGGCCGCACCACCCGCGATGGCCGCCAGTGGCTGCACGGCGTGGCGGTCGAGCAGACCGAGGTGTGGCGCAATGAAGGCATCCCGGGACGCGCCGACCTTGGCGCGATGCTGCGCGCACAGGGGCTGCGCACGGCGCTGCTGCCGCTGGAGGCGATCCGCGCCGGCCGGCCGGCGCTCGCCGCCCGCTTCGCCGCGCTGCAGGCCGAAGGAATCCAGGCCGTGGTCTGCGACGCGCTGGGCGAGGATGACCTCGCGCACATCGCCACCGCATCGGCCGCGCTGCAGCGTGCCTTCTGGGCCGGCTCCGGCGGCCTCGCGCCCGCGCTGATGCAGGCGCTCGGCCTGGACCGCCGCGCCGGCGAAGGCGCTGACGGAGGCGCTGAAGATACCGACGGCCACGATGCCTTCGACCACGATGGCGCGGGAGCCGCCGCCGGCACCGATGCCGGGATCGTCCCCGGCCCCGTGCTGACCGTGGTCGGCAGCATGTCCAGCATTTCCCATACCCAGGCCGCCCGCCTGCGCGACGCCGCCGGCGACGCGCTGCTGGCGTTCGAGGTGCCGGTCGACGGCCCCGACGAAGCCGTCGCGCCGCTGGGCCAGGCCGTCGCCGCCGCGCTGCGCGCGCGCCGCGACGTGCTCGTCACGCTCAGCCAGGCCACCCGCGCCGACCCGGCCGACGGCCTGCGCCACTGCCGGCGCCTGGCCACGCTGCTGGCGCCCGGCCTGCCGCTGGCCGGCGCCCTGGTGGCCACCGGCGGCGAAACGGCGCGCGCGCTGCTGGCCGCGGCCGGCATCGAGGCGCTGCGGATCGCCGAAGAGGTCGAACCCGGCATGCCGCTGCTGCACGCTGCCCGTGCCGGCGCGCCGCTGGCGGTGGTAACCAAGGCGGGCGGCTTCGGCACGCCCGGCTCCCTGCATGCCGCGTGGAGGCGCCTGTCCGCCGCCACGCCCGTGGACGCGCCGCGCGCGCCCATCCGAACCAAGGAAACCCTGCAATGACTGCAACGAGCTACCGGCCGGTCATCGGCATCACCATGGGCGACGCCGCCGGCGTCGGCCCCGAGATCATCATGAAGGCGCTGTCGCATCGCGCGGTCTACGAGCAATGCCGCCCGATCGTGGTCGGCGACGCCGTGCGCCTGCGCGACGCCGGCCGCCGCGCCGGCACGGCGCTGGAAGTGCGCACCGTCGCGCAGCCGGCCGATGCCGTGTTCCGCCCCGGCATCGTCGATTGCATCGACCTCGGCCTGATTCCCGCCGACCTGCCCTACGGCCAGCTGTCGGCCGTGGCCGGCGACGCCGCCTACCGCTACATCGCGCGCACCGTCGAGCTGACCTCGGCCGGCGAATTCGATGCCATCTGCACCGCGCCGCTCAACAAGGAAGCGCTGCATGCCGGCGGCCACATCTTCCCCGGCCACACGGAGATGCTGGCGCACCTGACCGGCATCGACGAGGTGTCGATGATGCTGGTGGCGCCGAACCTGCGCGTGATCCACGTGACCACCCATATCGGCCTGCTCGATGCCATCCGCCGCATCGAGCCGGGCCTGGTCCAGCGCACCATCGAGCGCGCCCACACCACGCTGGTGCGCGCCGGCATCGCACAGCCCCGCATCGGCGTGTGCGGCATCAACCCGCATGCCGGCGAGAACGGCCTGTTCGGCTACGGCGAAGAGGAAGAGAAGATCATCCCGGCGGTGCAGGCGCTGCAGGCGCGCGGCTGGCAGGTGGAAGGCCCGCTGCCCGCCGACACCCTGTTCTTCCGCGCCGGCCGCGGCGACTTCGACGTGGTGGTGGCGATGTACCACGACCAGGGCCACGGCCCGGTCAAGGTGATGGGGCTCGAAGCCGGCGTCAACATCACCGTCGGCCTGCCCGTGATCCGCACCTCGGTCGACCACGGCACCGCCTTCGACATCGCCGGCAAGGGCATCGCGGACGAACGCAGCATGCTGGAGGCGCTGCGCCAGGCCTGCGAGCTGGCCACGCGGCGCGAGCAGGCCCGGCCGGCGCAGGCTGCCTGATCCCTCTCACGCACGCACTTTCTCACCCTCGCGCCGGGGCCGCCGCGGCCCCGCGCAACGCAGAACAGACACCGCAGCACCCAGAGCCGGCACCGACAAGCCGGCCCCGCGGGAATCCTCCCGCGCCTGACCAGGAGACAGAGATGACGTCCTTCTCGCATGGGGACACCGTCCTCATCATCGCCATGGTGGCGGTCTACATCGTGGTGACCAGCGTGGCCAGCGTGCGCCTGCGCAGCCGCGATTCCGAGCAGTTCATGGTGGCGGGCCGCTCGATGCCGGCCGTGGTGGTGGCGGTGCTGCTGATGTCGGAGTACATCGGCGCCAAGTCCACCGTCGGCACCTCCCAGGAAGCCTTCAACGTGGGCATCGCCGCGTCCTGGTCGGTGATCTCGGCGGCCATCGGCTTCCTGCTGTTCGGCCTCTTCATGGCCAAGCGGCTCTATGCCTCGGGCGAGTTCACCATCTCCGGCTTCATCGCCCGCAAGTACGGCAACGGCGCCAAGCTGGTGGTCTCCGCCATCATGATCTACGCCCTGCTGCTGGTGAACGTCGGCAACTATGTCAGCGGCGCGGCGGCCATCTCCACGGTGATGCACGTCGACCTGACCACCGCGGCGCTGATCACCGCCGCCATCAGCACCATCTACTTTGCCTGGGGCGGCCTCAAGAGCGTGGCCTACCTGACCATCTTCCACAGCGCCGTCAAGCTGCTCGGCATCGGCATCCTGGTGGCCGTGGCCTGGCGCCTCACCGGCGGCCTGGCGCCGATGGTGCAGACCATGCCCGAGCATTACTTCACCTGGCACGGCGCGCTCAGCGGCGGCACCATCGGCGCCTGGATCATCGGCTCGGCGGGCGCCATCTTCTCCACCCAGTTCATCATCCAGGCCATTTCCGCCACCAAGAGCCCGGCGGCGGCGCGCCAGGCCTCGCTGATGGCCGCCGTGCTGTGCGTGCCGATCTCGATCGCGCTGGGCTTCATCGGCGTCGCCGCCAAGTACCTCTACCCCGAGATCAAGAGCCTGTACGCGCTGCCGGTCTTCCTGCAGCACATGCACCCGCTGCTGGCCGGCGTGGTCACCACCTCGCTGGTGGCCTCGATCTTCGTCAGCGTCTGCACCGTGGCCCTGGCCATCGCCTCGCTGATCGTCAAGGACTTCTACGTGCCGCGCTACCGCCCCACGCCTGAGCAGGAGCTGCGCGCGACGCGCTGGATCTCGCTGGCGGTCGGCTTCGTGCCGCTGGTGTTCGTGCTGTTCGTACCGCAGATCCTGGCGCTGTCCTTCTTCACCCGCGCGCTGCGCCTGTCGGTCTCGATCGTGGCCCTGATCGGCATCTACCTGCCCTTCTTCGGCAGCAGCCGCGGCGCCGTCGCCGGCCTGGTGCTGGCGGCCGTGGCCACCACCGCCTGGTACCTGCTGGGCAACCCCTTCGGCATCGACAATATGTACGTCGCGCTGGTGACGCCGGCGCTGGTCCTGGTGGTCGAGAAGCTGTTCGCGCCGGCCCGCGCCGCCCAGGGCGCGCCCGCCGCCGGCGCCCGCCCGAACGGCTCCGCGCAATGACCCAACCCCTCACCCGACACACGCCATGAACGCCATCGTCCAGCCCGCCGCCGCCCTCGCGCTCACCGCCAGCGACGGCGAAGTGCACCTCGCCAGCACCGACGCCGGCCGCCGCGAGGCCTTCCTGCCGACGCCCTGCGTGCAGAACCATGCCGCCAACCTGCTCGCCCTGCCCGGCGGCGACCTGCTGTGCGCCTGGTTCGGCGGCACCCAGGAAGGCATTCCCGACGTCTCGATCTACCTGTCCCGGCTGCCGGCCGGCGGCCGGCGCTGGACGCCGCCGCTGAAGCTGTCGGAGGATCCGGCGCGCTCCGAACAGAACCCGGTGCTGTTCGCCGCGCCGGACGGCCGCCTCTGGCTGCTCTACACCGCCCAGCTCTCCGGCCACCAGAACACCGCCATCGTGCGCCGGCGCATCTCCGACGACGGCGGCCGCAGCTGGGGCCCGATCGAGACCCTGTTCGACCGCCCCGGCACCTTCGTGCGCCAGCCCATCGCCGTGCTGCCCGACGGCGCCTGGGCCTGCCCGGTGTTCCTGTGCCGCACCCAGCCGGGCGAGCGCTGGGTCGGCAACGACGACGTCAGCGCCGTGATGGTGTCCGAAGACCAGGGCCTGACGTGGCACGAGCACGTGGTGCCCGACAGCGTCGGCTGCGTCCACATGAACGTGCAGCCGCTCGCCGATGGCAGCCTGCTGGCGCTGTACCGCAGCCGCTGGGCCGATGCCATCTACGCCAGCCGCTCGCGCGACGGGCGCCACTGGAGCGCGCCTGAGCCGACCGGGCTGCCCAACAACAACTCCTCGATCCAGTTCGTGGCGCTGCGCAACGGCCATCTGGCGCTGGTGTTCAACGAGAGCGATGCCTCCCACAGCAGCGAGCGGCGCGCTTCCCTCTACGACGACATCGAGGATTCGGAGGACAGCGGCGAGTTGCGCGAGCAGCAGGCATCGGCACGCGGCACCGCCTTCTGGGGCGCGCCGCGCGCGCCGCTGTCGCTGGCCATTTCCGAGGACGGCGGGCGCACCTGGCGCCGCCGGCGCAACCTGGAAATCGGCGACGGCTACTGCATGACCAACAACTCGGCCGACCAGCGCAACCGCGAGTACTCCTACCCCTCCATCGTGGAAGGCCCCGACGGCACGCTGCATATCGCCTTCACCTACTTCCGCCAGCGCATCAAGTACGTGGCGGTGGCCGAGTCCTGGGTGCGCGGCTGAGCGCGCCGAGCGCGGCGGCAGGCGGGCGGGCGGGCGGCCACGCGGCGGACGCCGCGCCGGCGGGATTTGCTACATTGGACCCCTGCCGCGGCCCGCCCCCCCGGGCCGCGCCGTCACGGGTACAGGAACGCCACCAATGAAAGTCACCAAGCGCCGCGAGGCCATGCTGAACGCCGTCCTCAACGGCATGAACGATGTCGCCACGCTGTGCGAGCACTTCGGCATGTCGGAAGCCACGGTACGCCGCGACCTGCGCGCGCTGGCCTCGGACCGCCGCATCCTGCGCACCTACGGCGGCGCGGCCGCGGTCGGCTCGCACGAGCCGGAGGCGCCGCTGGAGGAGCGCCGCGTCAGCGGCAAGGCGCAGAAGGCGGCCATCGCCCGCGCCGCGTTCGCCCATATCGCCGACGGCGACACGGTCTTCCTCGACGGCGGCACCACCACGGCCGCGCTGGCCCCCCACCTGCCCGGAAAACAGGTGAGCGTGGTCACCAACAACCTGCTGGTGGTGGCCGCGCTGGCCGCCGCGGGGATGCCGGTGACGCTGATCGGCGGCGAGGTGCGCGCCTCCAGCATGAGCACGCTGGGCGCGCTGGCCCAGCTCTCGCTGAGCCGCATCAGCGTCGACAAGGCCTTCCTCGGCGCCGACGGCGTGGTGGCCCGCAACGGCCTGTGCGAAGCCTCGGCCGAGCAGGCCTACCTGAAGGAATGCGTGATCCGCCAGTCGGCGCACGTATTCGTGCTGGTCACCGCCGACAAGGTCGGCCACGCCAGCCAGCAACACTGGACCCCGATCGAACGGCCCTGGACCCTGATCACCGACCAGGACGTCACGCCGCAGCAACTGGCGCCGTTCGAGGCGCGCGGCGATGTGCGCGTGGAAACGGTGGGGCAGTCCGGCCCCGGGACGCCAAGCGCCGCCGGATAGGCAGCGGGCCCTGCCCTTTTCCCTTCATCTTGGTCTGACGTAGCAAGTACCGCTCCATCATGCACCGCTCCATCATGCCTGCCACGCCAAGCCGCCCCGCTCGGGCGCGCCATGCCATCGTGACCGGGGCCTCGTCCGGGATCGGGCACGCCATCGCCATGCGCCTGCTGCAGGAGGGCTGGCGCGTCACCGGCCTGTGCCGCACGCCGCCGTCCGAGGCCATCGAGGGCCTCACCTGCGAGGCGGTCGACGTCGGCGACCTCGCCCGCCTGGCACAGGTCTGCGAGCGCCTCGGTGCCGTCGATGCCGTGGTGCATGCGGCCGGCTTCATGCGCACGGCAGCGCTGGGCGAGCTGTCGATGGAAGACGGCGCGGCAATGTGGCGGGTCCACGTCGAAGCGGCTGCCTGCCTGGCCGACCGGCTGGCGCCGCGCATGCACGCCGGCGGCCGCATCCTGCTGATCGGCAGCCGCACCGCCAACGGCGCGCCCACGCGCAGCCAGTACGCCGCCACCAAGGCCGCCCTGGTGGGCATGGCCCGCTCCTGGGCCGCCGAACTGGCGCCGCGCGGCATCACCGTCAACGTGATCGCCCCGGGCGCCACCGATACGCCCTTCCTGCGCGATCCGGGCCGCGCCGGCACGCCGCCGCGCCTGCCGCCGATCGGGCGCTTCGTCGCACCGGAAGAGGTGGCCGCGCTGGCGTCCTTCCTGCTGGGCGAGTTCGGCGGCGCCGTCACCGGCCAGCAGATCGTGATGTGCGGCGGCGCCTCGCTCTGAGCGCCGGCACGCCAGGCGGCACCGCGGCCTGCCTCAGGACTCCGCCAGGCGCTCCCGCAACGCCGCCTGCACCTGCGCCATCACCGGCGCCCAGTCGCCGCGGCGCGGCTGGCGGAACAGCCGCGTGCCCGGATACCACGGGCTGTCTCCGCGCGCGAGCTGCCAGCGCCAGTCAGGCGTGAACGGCAGCAGGATCCACGCCGGCTTGCCGAGCGCGCCGGCCAGGTGGGCGACCGCGGTGTCGACGCAGATGACCAGGTCGAGCTCCGCGACCAGCGCCGCGGTATCGCGGAAGGCATGCAGGCCCGGCGCGGCATCGCGCAGCGCCGGCAGCTCCTGCCAGGCGGCCAGGTCACCGGGCCTGGGGTCTTTCTGCAGCGCGATGAAGTCGGCCGGCGCGGCCAGCAGCGGCGCCCAGTCCTGCAAGCGCATCGAGCGGTTGCGGTCGTTCAGGTTGGTGGCGCTGCCGGCCCAGGCGATGCCGACGCGCGGCCGCGCGCGCGGCCCCAGCCAGGACGTCCACTCGGCGCGCCGCGCCGGATCCGCCTGCAGGTAGGGCACGCGGTCCGGAATCTGCGGCGCGGCCTTCCACAAGGCCAGCGGCAGGCTCATCAGGGGACAGTGGTAGTCGTACGGCGGCAGCGGCTCGCTGCGGCCGATCACTGCGGCCACCCCCGCATAGCCCTCCAGCAGCGTGCACAGCGCGTCCTGGACGCGCAGCACCAGGGTGGCGCCGCTGCCGGCGAGCCGCTCGACGTAGCGCACGAACTGCAGCGTATCGCCGAAGCCCTGCTCGCTGTGCAGCAGCAGCGTCTTGCCGGCCAGCGGCTTGTCGCCCAGCCAGGGTTCGCCGGACAGTCCGTGGTGCGGCTGCGCGCCGCTGCGCCAGCGCCACTCGTACTCGCGCCAGCCATGCTCGAACTGGCCCAGCAGCAGGTTGGTGCTGGCGCGGTTGGCACGCGCGCCGGCATTGTTCGGGTCGAGCTGCAGCGCCTTCTTGAACAGGCGCAGCGCCTCGTCGAACCGGTGCAGCTCCGCCAGCGCCACACCGAGGTTGGCATGCGCATCGGCACTGTCGGGCTTGCGCTCGATGGCGCGCCGGTAGGCCTCGGCCTCCTCCTCGTAGCGCTCAAGCAGGCCGAGCGCGCGTCCCATGTTGTAGTGGACCTCCCAGGAACCCGGCTGCCACGCCGCCACCTGGCGCAGGCGCTCCAGCGCGCCGGCGTGGTCGCCCAGGGCCGACAGCGACATGGCCGCCGCGTGCAGGGCGCCTGCCTGGCGCGGCCCCTGCGCGCCCGCCTGGTCCAGCAGCGCCACCGCGCGCGCGTGGTTGCCGGCGGCCTGGTGCGCCATGCCGGCCGCGCCCAGCCGTTCCGCGTCGGGCGGCAGCACTGCCAGGGCGCGCTCGAAATAGGCGGCCGCCTCGGCCGGCTGCCCCTGACGCAGCGCGATGTAGGCCAGTCCCTCGAGGGCATCGCCGTGGCCGGGATCGGACTGCAGCACGGCCTCCAGCTGCTGCGCGGCGGCATCGAGCCGGCCGCTGTCGAAAAAGCGCTGCGCCGCGTCGAGCCGCGCGGCAAGGTTCATCTGGACTGTCATCGGCGAGAGAAGAGACGGAAGCTGCCCGGGCAGCGCCAGCACGGCGGCCGGCGGGGCAGAGCCGGGATTATAAGAGCGGCCGGGGCAGGGCCGCCGCCCCCGGCCGGTGTGCCGCGGCGGCCGCGTGCCGCCCGCCTCGCGCGCGGACCCGCGACGCGATGCGCCGGGCCCTCCCTGCACGCGGACGCTCCGGTCCCGGCCGTTCTGCAGTAAGCTGCAGCATCCCCAACCGATCCGGCGGGCGTGCGCAGCACCCGCCGGGCCATGACACCGTGACAGAAAAACAAGACCGTCCGCAGGACACCCCCGAGACAGCCCTGACCTATCCCTTCGCCGCCCCGCCCGCGCCCGGCGGCGTGCTCGAAGTCGCCCCCGGCGTGCACTGGATCCGCATGCCGCTGCCGTATTCGCTCGACCACATCAACCTGTGGTCGATCGCCGACGGCGATGGCTGTGCCGTGGTCGACACCGGCGTGCGCACCGACGAGACCGTGGCCATCTGGCGCAGCCTCGGCAACAGCGTCCCCGGACTCGACAAGGTCACGCGCGTGTTCGTCACCCACATGCACCCCGACCACGTCGGCATGGCCGGCTGGCTCACACGCAAGTTCGACTGCAGGCTGTGGATGAGCCGCCTCGAATACCTCAACTGCCGCGTGACGACCTCCGACACCGGCCGCGAGGCACCGCCCGACGGCGTGGCCTTCTACCGCGCCGCCGGCTGGAGCGAGACCGCCCTGGAGGCCTACCGCGCCCGCTTCGGCCGCTTCGGCCAGCACATCCACGCCCTGCCCGACAGCTTCCGCCGCCTGCAGGACGGCGATGAGATCACGATCGGCGACCACGCCTGGCGCGTCGTCATCGGCATGGGCCACTCGCCCGAGCATGCCTGCCTCTACAGCCCGGCGCTCAAGCTCTTCATTTCCGGCGACCAGGTGCTGCCGCGCATCTCGTCCAACGTCTCGGTCTACCCGATGGAGCCAGACGCCGACCCGATCGCCGACTGGTACGCCTCGCTGGACAAGATCCAGCGCCAGGTGCCGGACGACGTGCTGGTGCTGCCGTCGCACAACGAGTGCTTCCGCGGCCTGCACGCCCGCCTCGACAAGCTGCGCCGCGGGCAGGACAAGAGCCTGCAGCGGCTGCGCGAGGTCCTGGGCGAGCCGCGCCGCGCGGTCGACGTGTTCGGCGCGCTGTTCTCGCGGCCCATCGCCGAATCCGACCGCGCCCTGCTGGGCCTGGCGACCGGCGAGAGCATCGCCTGCCTGAACCACCTGGTGC
The DNA here is from genome assembly GCF_001854325.1 of Cupriavidus malaysiensis. Lineage (NCBI taxonomy): Bacteria > Pseudomonadati > Pseudomonadota > Betaproteobacteria > Burkholderiales > Burkholderiaceae > Cupriavidus > Cupriavidus malaysiensis. The sequence goes on along the minus strand of NZ_CP017755.1, from coordinate 1,635,754 downwards.
ATCGCGGCGAGGCGAGCCGGACCGTGCGCGACGACGGCGTGATCCTCTACCAGCGCACCTGAGCCGGCCGGCTGTTGCCCTCACCGCTGTCCCGGCGCGGCTGTCGCGCGGGGCGCGACCGGCACGGTGGCGGCTGCCGGCAAGGCCCGCGGCAGAACCGGCCCTTGCGGACCGGTCGGGCCGTACGCCGCGCGAACCTGCACAGGCGCCACGGCTGCCGGCCTGGCTTCCTGCGCATCGGCCCCGCAAGCGGCCAGCCGCGGCACGCCGAGCATCACGGCGAGCAGAGCTTTCATGGCGCACGCTCCGCGCGTGACGTCTCAGCGTGACGACTCATAGCGGCGGGCAGTGGTACACATTGCCGGTCAGGGTCACGTTAGTCTGCGCCAGGTTGTCGCGCGAACCGGTCTGCCCGGCGCGCTGGGTGAGCAGGGTGACGACATTGCCGCCGAGCGCCGCAGCCTTGTTCTTCAGGTCATTGCGCGCGCCCGTTTCCAGGTCCGCATTGGAAGTGATCGCGCCGCGCAGGAAATCGCCCTGGCTGCCGGTGACATCGCCGAGAAAGCGGCACGATGGACCAGGTTCGACCTGCGTGACGCGCACCCGTGCGGCATCCGGGTTCGACGGCGTGATCGGCGCGCAGGCGGACAGCAGGCAGAGGCAGGCGGCGGGCGGGGCGAGGCGGCGGACGGTAGCGAGCGATGGCATGGCAAAAGAGAGTGGCATCAGGATTCCGATCTGAAAAATTATCGTAAAACAGAAATCTTTTTCTGTTGTACAATACTTTCCATTCCGATGCAAACCCCTCCGAAGAGGCCCGCATGAACCGCTTCCCCCTCCTCACCGCATCCACCGATGGCGCGGCCCTGTCGCGCGTGCAGGCCATCAGCCGCTGGCTGCGCTGGCTCGCACCGGCAGCCTCCGCGTTGACGCTCGCATTCCTGCCGGCTTTCTGGCTCGGCCTGTCCGCCGCCGCGCTCAGTCCCGCCGTGCGCGGTTTCCTCGGGGATCTCGGCCCGCAGTACGCCCTGCGGCTCGACCTGCCGTTCCGCGTGGCCGGCCTGGCCGTGTCGGCACTGGCCGCCACCGCGCTGCTGACGGCGCTGTGGCAGGCCGGCCGCTTGTCCACCGCTTTCGCGCGCGGCGAGATCTTCACGCTGGCCGGCGCCATGCGCCTGCGCCGTATCGCGCTGGCGGTCGCCGCCTTCGGCGCCGCGCTGCCGCTGACGCGCACCCTGCTCGCCCTGCTGCTGGTCGACAACGGGCAACAACCCTTCTGGCTCGTCCTGGTCTACCTGGGAGACGGCCTGCTCTGGCTGTTGAGCGGCCTGCTGCTGGCCATCGCCTGGGCGCAGGTCGAGGCCACGCGCATCGCGCGCGAGAACGCGGCCTTTATCTGAATCGACATGGCCATTCTTGTCACACTGGATGTGCTGCTCGCGCAGCGGAAGATGAAGTCGCGTGAACTCGCGCAACGCATCGGCATCACCGAGCCGAACCTGTCCCTGCTCAAGTCGGGCAAGGTCAAGGGCGTGCGCTTCGACACGCTGGAAAAGATCTGCGAGGTCCTGGACTGCCAGCCTGGCGACCTGCTCGCCTACACACCCGACCCGCCCGCCGGCGACGCACAGGACGCACAGGACGCGCAGGACGAGTAGCTGCCCCTTGTGCCTAAGCAGCGCCGGCGACGCCGGCGACGCTCAAGCGCGCCGCGCGGCCGCCGCCATGGCGGCGATGTTCGCGCGCGCCGCCGCCTCGCAGTCAGCGAAGGCCGGAGTCAGGAACAAGCGTTCGCGCTGCGCCAGCGCCTGCAGGAAGGCAATGCGCCGGCGCAGGAAGTCCTGGTACAGCGCCTCGTCCCGCAGCCCGGTCTGCGCCGCCAGCAAGGCCCGGTTCTCAGCAAAGACGGCCTCGGTATGGGCGGCAAAGGCATCCGCCGGCGCGGCCAGCCGCAGCAGGTCGAGGTCCAGCACCGTTTCCGCCTCGTCCACCGACGGCACATGGGCACGGGTATCCAGCACGATGCGCGCGGCCAGCGCCAGCATGTCCGCGGCCACGCCCGTGGCCACGCTCGGCAGCAGCGCGGCCGATGCCGCCTCGTTGTGCTCGCAGCCCGGCACGTAGACCGCGTCGTGGAACAGGACCGCCAGCGCCTGGGCGGGCGTGAGCCGGATACCGCGCGCCCGGGCCGCCTCGAACATCTCCAGCACATGGCGGCGGTCATGGTAGTGACGGTAAGGCGCGTCATAGCAGGCCAGCGCCTGCAGCACGGTCGCGCGCGGCAGGAAGTCGAGGCAGTCCAGCGCGGGCGGCCAATCCGGGGCGAAACGCGGCGCGCCCCCGCCCGCGGTTTCCACGGCCTCGTAGAACACATCGAGCGGACGGACCCACAGTTGCGAGCGGTCGCGCATCGCCTCGTAGACGACCACCTGCGACAGGTCGGCCTCGATGCGCCCGAGACCGACGATGCGGTAGGCACCGCCCTTGTAGTGGCGATAGGGCATGCCGGGCTGCAGGTCGGGCGGGACGGTGCCCGCGGTGGCGGCATCGAGAGGATCTGGCGTCATGTCAGGAAGCAGGCGGTGGCCGTCGATTGCCGCACTTGGCACGGGATGTGGATGGCGGCGGGCGGCGGAGCAGGAGGTGGCGATTTTCTCACAACGCCCGCCCCGGCCGGCACTTGCACGCGCCTTCTGCCTTCCGGCCCTGCGCGCTTTATGCGAAAAGCAAATAAGCATCGTCGAACTTATTCGTTCGAACTGTCTCCGGCCGCCCGTACAGTGCGAGTCCAGGTTCCGCCGCGCCAGCCGGCCGGCGACCCGGCGCAGGGATGCCAGCCGCTTCCCCGCCGCCCGTCCCGGCGCCCCGCTCCGGGACAGCAAGGAATCCCATGCCGAACCGCCTCGCCTCCAAACCCCTCGCTCCGCCCCAGTCCGTTGCCCGCGCGCCGGATTGCCGAGGCCGTCCGGCGACGTGGCGTGCCGGCGCCGGTGCGGCTGCCGGACTCGCCGGCGTGGCCCTTTGCCTGGGCGGCGGCCCCCACTGGATGGACCTCGCCGGCCTGTTCCTCGCCAGCCTCGGCCTCCACCTCTGGGTCATTTCGCGCCAGCGGCTCTGAGCCGCGCCGCCGCCATGCTAGCCGGCGGCCTTGCGCATGAACACACTCAGCGGATCCGGCAGGTAGTCGCCGAACGGTCCGCATTCCCGATAGCCCAGGCGCGCATACAGCGCGATCGCCTCCGGCTGGCGCACGCCGGTCTCCAGTACGAACTCGCCGCAGCCGCGCGCCAGCGCCTGCGCCTCGAGGAAGGCGAGCAGGCGCGCCGCGATCCCCTGCCCGCGCCAGCCCGGCCGCACATACATGCGCTTGAGCTCGCCGGCACCGCCGCACAGCACGATCGCGCCGCAACCGACCGCCTCCCCCTGCGCGCCGCGCGCCACTGCGAACAGCACCTCGGGCCGGCACAGCGACTCGATATCGATGCCGTGGTGGCTCTCGGGCGGATAGAGCGGCTTCTGGTAAGCATCCAGTTCATCGATCAGGCCGGCAACGCAGGGCTGCGCGGCCGTCTCCAGGGCGATCGTGACATTCGGTAGGCAGGTCATGGCGAGTGGCTGGCGCGGCTTGCGCCGAGGCTGGAAATTGTGACGGCATCCTATCATCCGCTCCGGCGCCACTTACATACACTCTTGAATGTATATATAATCCGCAACCTGCCGGAAGCGTCGGGCCCACCGCCCTGTCTCCGCTTCCTTCCGCCGTACCGCGGCGCCCGCCGCGCAGCGTCCCCCTTGTGGACGAGCCTAGACAAGGACCCGCATTGAACGCCATCGAAGTCATCCTGGCCATGCTGGCGGCCGTCGTCGCCAGCGGCTACCTGGCACGCCTGTCGCCCCTTTCCCTGCCCCTGCCCCTGCCGCTGGTCCAGATCGCACTCGGCGCGCTGATCGCCGGGGTCTTCCATGCCGGCGTCACGCTGGATCCCGCCACCTTCTTCCTGCTGTTCCTGCCGCCGCTGCTGTTCCTCGACGGCTGGCGCATCCCCAAGAGCGGACTGGCCCGGGACCGTGCCGTGGTGCTGGAACTGGCGCTCGGGCTGGTGCTGTTCACGGTGCTCGGCGCCGGCTTCCTGATCCACTGGATGATCCCGGCCATGCCGCTGGCGGTCGCCTTCGCGCTGGCGGCGATCGTCTCGCCGACCGATCCCGTGGCCGTTTCGGCCATCGCCGCGCGCACACGCATGCCCAAGCGCCTGATGCACATCCTGGAGGGCGAATCCCTGCTCAACGATGCCTCGGGCCTGGTCTGCTTCCGCTTCGCGGTGGCGGCCGCCCTGACCGGCACCTTCTCGCTCGCCGGCGCCGCGCTGACCTTCCTCTGGCTGGCCCTGGCCGGCGTGGCCGTCGGTGCCGGCACCACGCTGGCGATCAGCCTCGGCCAGCGCTGGCTGGCGCCGCGTGTGGGCGAGGAAAGCGGCTCCTCCATCCTGCTCAGCCTGCTCACCCCCTTCGCCGCCTACCTGCTCGCCGAAGCCGCCCACGCCTCGGGCATCCTGGCCGCGGTGGCGGCCGGCATCACCACCAGCTACGTCGAGCTGCGCGGGCGCACCACGGCCGCCACGCGCGTGCAGCGCGCCGCCGTGTGGGATACGGTGCAGTTCACCTTGAACGGCATGATGTTCGTGCTGCTGGGCGAGCAGTTGCCGCGCATCCTCCAGGGCGCGATGGCCTCGGTCGAGCAGAGCGGGCATCTCAGTCCCTGGTGGCTGGCCGTGTACGCGCTGGCGATCAACGCGGGGCTGGCGCTGCTGCGCCTGGCCTGGGTCTGGGTCTCGCTGCGGCTCACGATGTACGCGGCACGGCGGCGCGGCGAGGCCGTGCGCAAGCCGCACTGGCGCCTGGTGGTGGCCACCGCGCTGGCCGGCGTGCGCGGCGCCATCACCCTGGCCGGCGTGCTGACCCTGCCGCTGCTGACGCCGGCCGGCGAGCCGTTCCCGGCGCGCGACCTGGCGGTGTTCCTGGCCACCGCGGTGATCCTGATCTCCCTGCTGACCGCCAGCATCGGCCTGCCGCGCCTGCTCGACGGGCTGGAGCTTCCCGAGGAGCCGGCCGAGCGCCAGGAGGAAGACCTGGGCCGGCGCCAGGCCGCGCAGGCGGCCATCGCCGCCATCGAGCAGGCCCAGTTCCACGCCTTGCGCGAAGCCGCCGACGCGGACGTCTACGCCAATGCCGCCGCCCACGTCATCTCGCTCTACCAGCACCGGCTGGCGCTCGACGGCAGCGTGCCGGGCGACACCGATCCGGAGCAGTTGCGCAAGGCCGACCGGGCCGAGCGCGAGATGCGGCTGGCGGGGCTGCGGGCGGAACGCGAGACTCTCTTCGCGCTGGCCCGCCAGGACCGCATCTCCGACCATACCGCGCGCCGGCTGGTACGGGAGCTGGACCTGATGGAGTCACGCGCGCGCTAGTTTGCCGAGTCTGGATTCATTGAAATGAAGCGCTTGCGCTATGGCCGGGCACCAGCTGCCGAATCCAGCGCGTATCGACGCCGGCCGGCCGTGAATCCATGGGAACTGGCGCGCCAGGCCGCAAGCAGGCCGATGCTCACGAGCAACAGCACCACCCAGGGAAAGGACGCGACACCCGTGGTCTCGAGCAGTACACCGCCGATCATCCCGCTGCCGGCGAACGAGAGATTGAACACCGTCACCAGCATCGACTGGGCAACGTCCGCCCGACTGCCGGCCGCGTCGGCCAATGCGGTCTGCAACAAGGTCGGCGCGCCGCCAAAGCTCAGCCCCCATACCGCCACCCCCAGGCAAAGCACCGCAGGTGCCGTGCCCCCCAGGCCGAACAGCAGCGAGACCGAGGCAAAAGCACCCAGCCCGGCCAGCACCAGAAGGCGCAGCCAGCGGTCAACCAATGAGCCGACCAGCCAGATGCCCAACATGGCCGAGACGCCGAAGATCAGCAGAACGGCATCGACATGGCGGGCCAGTCCAACCGAGGCCAGGAAGGGGGCGATATAGGTGTAGAGAATGTAGTGCGGAAGAATCCAGGCCATCACCACCAACAGCACCGGCCGTACCCCCGGGATGGCCAGCACTTGCCGCACGGGCAGACGGCTGTCGGCCGCCTGGCCGGGATAATCGGGAACCGTCCAGCGCGCCCAGGCCATCAGTATCAGCGCCATGCCCGACAGGATGCCGAACACGCTGCGCCAGCCGATCATGACGCCGAGCCGGGCACTCAACGGCACGCCGACCGATAAGGCCAGGGGAATGCCGACCATGGCCACCGCAAGCGCGCGACCTTGCATCGCGGCAGGGACCATGGCGCGCGCATAGGTTGCCAGGAGACTCCACGCCAGCCCGGTGGCAAGTCCCACGGCAAAACGCGCGGCCAATGTCACCACGTAATGCGAGGACAGCGCGGTGACGGCATTGCAGAGGAAAAATGCCGCCAGCACCAGCAACAGGACCTGCCGGCGTCGCCATCTACGCGTGGCGGCCGTCAGCGGGATGGCCGCCACGCCTGCCCCCAGCGCGCAAAGGGTCACGAGTTGTCCGGCCCAGGCTTCGGTGACATGGAATCCTTGCGCAATCTGTGGGAGCAAGCCGGCCGGCACGGCCTCGTTCGCCGTGGCAATGAAACTGGTCATCGTCAATGCCAGCAAGCCTGCCAGCGGCAGCCTGCCCGCCACCTCCTGGCGCCCGCTATCCGCTGCTGCTGTTCTGCTGATTTCGTCCATAGAGTTGCCCCTCCTATGGCTGTCGGCTGTCGCCCCTCGTCCGGCGTTGCAAGGCAGCAGTCTGGCGGGTGGACTTGGATTTGATAATTGGCTACATTTTTGAATCCAATTCAAATCCAAATGAAAGATGGCGACGGATCGGCTAGGCGATATGCGCCTGTTCGTGGAAGCGGCGGCACTCGGCAGCCTGTCCGCTGCCGGCCGCAAGCTGGGCTTTTCGCCTGCTGCCGCCAGTGCCCGGCTGGCCAAGCTGGAAGCCACGCTTCACACCAGGCTGATCGACCGCAGCACCAGGCAACTGCGCCTGACCGAAGAGGGCCGGCTGTACCACCGGCACTGCTGCATCGCCCTGAGAGCCATCGAGGATGGCGAGGCCGCGCTCCAGGCGAGCCAGGGCGCGGTGCGCGGAAAGGTCCGGATTTCAGCATCGGCCGATTTCGGCCGCCATCTGCTCAACCAGTGGCTGGACGACTTCATCCGTGCGCAGCCGGAACTGAAAATCGCCCTGACTCTGACCGACTCGCTGTCTGAGCTGCTGCACGATGACGTGGACTTTGCCATCCGCTTTGGCAAGCCGGAGAACGATTCGCTGATTGCACGCCGGCTCGCGCCGAACTGGCGGGTCTTATGCGCGGCTCCCGAGTACCTGGCCAGGCACGGTACGCCGCGCACCCCGGCAGACCTGGCCGGGCATCGCTTCATCGTCCTGGTCACCGCCGCTGGCCCGCTGAACGAATTTCATTTCGTGTCGGGAGGAAAGCGCTCGACCCACACCGTCGCCATGGACAATGCGTGGGAAACCAATGATGGCGCGCTGGCACGCACCTGGGCACTCGCCGGAGTCGGCATTGCCCGCAAGACGATCTGGGACGCTGCGGCAGACATCCGTGCCGGCGCGCTCGAGGTCCTGTTACCGGACCTGGTCGAAAGCGAGCCGGGCATCTATGCCGTCTTCCACCGGAATCGGTATATGACGCCCCGCGTGAGGGTGCTGCTGGATTTCCTGGTAGACCGCTTCCAGCGCAGCACCGCGGAGATCCTGGCCGGGCTACCCGCACCATTGGCATCGGCATCGTCGAAGATGGGCTGACGAGCATGACGACCCGCCCGTTCCTGCTCCTTCCCTGCGGCGCGCCCGGCGTGCTGGCGATCGCGGCCGACACGCGCCTGGCCTTCGCGCGGCACACCCACGAGCAATTCGGCTTCGGCGTGATCGAACGCGGCGCCCAGCGCTCGCGCAGCGGCCGCGGCATGGTGGAGGCACAGGCAGGACAGCTCATCACGGTCAATCCGGGCGAAGTCCACGACGGCGCGCCGCTGGGCGACGGCGGACGTGCCTGGCGCATGCTCTACCTCGATCCGGCACTGGTCGCCCAGGCGCGCGAGGAAGTGCTCGCCGCGGGCGATGGCGGCGCGCAGGAGTTCGAGCGGCCCGTGCTGGCGGACCCCGCCGCCACCGCCGATTTCCGCCGGCTGTTCGCCTGGATGACGGCCGCCGACGCGGACCGCCTCGGCGGCGCCGGCACCGCCGCGCTGGCGCGCGACAGCCTGCTGCTCGCCCTGCTGGCCCGCCTCACCCGCTCCAGCGCCGCCGCGCCCCCTTCCATGGCGTCTGCCCTCGCCGCCATCCTGCGCGCCAAGGCCTTGCTCGACGACGACCCGGCCACGGCCCACACGCTGGCCGACCTGGCACACGCCAGCGGCCTGAGCCGCTTCCAGGTGGTACGCGGCTTCACCCGCGCCACCGGGCTCACGCCGCACGCCTACCTGATGCAGCGCCGCCTGCACCGCGCGCGCAGCCTGATCGCACGGGGCACGCCGCTGGCCGCCGCCGCGGCCGCCGCCGGCTTCGCCGACCAGAGCCATATGTCGCGCCTGTTCGCACGCTGCTTCGGCATCGCGCCCGGCGCCTTCGCCCGCGCGGCCGGGGCGGCTCCGGATGTCAGGAGGCGGAAGCCGTAAGGCAGGGATTCCAAAAGTCATCCGTGGCTTGACAGCCAATTCCATCGCTGCCTGCCACGTCGTGGATACGGAATCACTGATGGCCACACGAGGGGCGATAACAGAAATTCGCCCAACTCCGGCCAAGTCATCCTCTTGCCGCCCCTATTTCCAGCAATCCGGCGCCAACATTGACCAATTGGCCGCGTTTGGTTCGAAAGCAGGAACGCGTGTAGAGTCCGCTCCCAACGGTAGGGCCATGAGCGAGCGATTCACGGCAGCACGGATTGCCGCCAGGGATTCATCTGACTGATGACATCGGGAGACGCAAGAATTGCTGACGCATATTGATTATCTGGAGAATCATCACGAACTGATTCCGCTTGTAGCCGAGTGGCAGCATCAATTGTTTGGCTATCTCAGCCCGCAGCTAACCATGGAAGAACGCCTGCTGCGCGTCCAGCGGACCGCCATCCGGCACGCGCTGCCGTTGACCCTGGTCGCCTTGACGGCAGAAGGCAGCTTGCAAGGCGCAGCCAGTCTGGTCCCTGGCACGATCACGCACCAGCACCTTACGCCTTGGGTCTCTTCCGTCTTTGTCGTGCCAGCCTTTCGCAACCAGGGAATTGCCTCCGCGCTGACTCAGCGCCTTGCAAGCGAGGCCAGCCGCTTCGGCTTTTCCCGCATGTACCTCTTTACGCCTCGCAATGAGAGCTTGTATGCGAGATTGGGCTGGCAAACCATCGATTCGCTGCAACTCCAACAGGTGCACGCCAAGGTCATGGCGTTGACGATCGATCGGACTCCGGGTTCGCTTGAGCACAACTAGTCCATTGCGAAAAGCGGTGCTGTACCGTCCGATTTCCTGCAGCGGACCTGCAATTCCGTTCAAGACGCGATGCCGGCACGGACCTAGGCTGGTGCCTTGTCCCACTCCTTCCGCGCCAACCCGATGCCACAACGATCCCTCGGCCATGCCTGCCTCGCCCTTGCCATGGTCATGGTCGGCAGCACCGTCGCCGGCAGCAAGATCATCGCCGCCGGACTGCCGCCCTTCACCGCCACCGCGCTGCGCTTCGCCATGGCCCTGCCCTGCTTCCTGCTGCTGATGCGGCTCACCCGCAGCCCGTGGCCGCGTCCGGACCGCCACGACCTGGCCCTGCTGTGGCTGCAGGCAGCGGCCGGCAGCGTCGGCTACACCACCTTGCTGATCGCGGGCCTGCGGCTGACCCCGGCCGCCGATGCCGGCGTCATCATCGGTACCTTGCCGGTGGTCTCGGCCGCCATCGCCATGCTGCTGCTGCGCGAGCGGCCCGGCCCGAGGCTGCTGCTGGCCATCGCGCTGGCGACCGCCGGCGTCGGCGCCATCACCTTCGCCCCCGGCACCGGCGGCTCGCCGGCGGGCCGGCTGCTGGTGCTGGCGGCGGTGGTCTGCGAAGGGCTGTTCATTTTGCTCAACCGGCGCCTGCGCCAGCCGGTCGCGCCGCTGGCGCTGTCGACGCTGATGAGCGCGCAGGGACTGGCGGTCTGCCTGCTGCCGGCCGGCCTGGAAACCTGGCCGGCCAGCTGGCCGGCACCGGCCCTGGCGGCGGTCGCCTGGTATGCGCTCGGCCCCACCGTCTGCGGCTTCCTGCTCTGGTATGCGGGCTCGGCCCGCACCAGCGCCTCGGAAGCCGCCTTGTTCACGGCGCTGGCACCGGTCTCGGCGGTGCTGCTGGCCTTCGCCTGGCTGGGCGAGCCGCTGCGCTGGATCCAGCTGGCGGGGGTGGGCTGCGTGCTGCTGGCCGTGCTCAGCCTGGTGCTGGCGCCCCGTGTGGCGTCCGGCCGTCCGCGCCCTGAGTCTTCGATTCGTTGACTCAGGGCCTCAGTGCGCGCCGAAGCGCGCCCGCGCCTGGCGCACCAGTCCCGCCACGCCGCCCGGCAGCACGAACACGAACAGGATCAGCACCGCGCCGTAGATCGCCCACGGCGCGGCCTTCGACACCTTTTCCGCGGCACTCGGCACGAACATGATGAAGAGCGCGCCGTACCAGGCGCCCGCCAGCGTGCCGACCCCGCCCACCACCACGCCCACCAGCAGCGAGATCGACAGGAACATGGGGAAGGAATCGGGCGCCACGAACTGCACCGCGATGGCGGACAAGGCGCCGCCGACCCCGGTGAACATGGCCGACAGCGCGAAGGCGCTGGCCTTGTAGTGGCGGTTGTCGATGCCCATGCCCTCGGCCGCGAGCGGATGCTCGCGGATGGCGACGATGGCGCGCCCGGCACCGCTGTCGAGCAGGTTGCGCGCCAGCACGAACATCAGCAGCACCACCGCCAGCGCGAACAGGTAGAGCCACTGGTCCTGCGTCAGCGGCAGCCCGAACGGCGCATCCGGCTTGTTCAACACGATGCCCTGCACGCCACCGGTCCAGGGCTCCAGGTACTTGTACTTGAGCAGCTGCGGCATCGCCACGCTGAGCGCGAAGGTGGCCAGCGCCAGGTAGAGCCCCTCCAGCTTCAGCGCCGGCAGCCCGAACAGGTAGCCTGCCACCAGGCAGGCCAGCGCCGCCGCCGGCAAGGTGGCCCAGTAGGGCACACCGAAGCGGTCCATCAGGATCGCGCAGGTATAGGCGCCGATGGCATAGAAAGCACCGTGACCGAGCGAGATCTGCCCGTTGTACCCGGTCAGGATGTTGAGGCCGAGCAGGGCCACGGCATAGGACAGCACCATGGTCGCCTGGAACACCACGTAGCCCTGCGCGACGAAGGGCACGGCCAGGGCGGCGGCGAGCAGCGCCAGCCACCAGGGCAGGACGCGCGCCCCGGCGCCGGCAGCGGAGGGAGCAGCGGGAGCAGCGGGAGCGGCAGTGGCGGGATCGAAGGACGTCATGGTCACACCTTCAGTACGATGGTCTTGCCCAGCAGCCCGGACGGCCGCACGATCAGTACCGCGACGATCAGCACCAGCGCCACCGTCAGCTTCAGCTCGGTCCCTACCACATAGGTGCCGATCAGGTTCTCCAGCACGCCGACGATGAAGCCGCCCAGCACCGCGCCGGCGGGGTTGTCGATGCCGCCGATCAGGGCCCCGGCGAAGGCGTAGATCAGGACGCCGCTCATCATGCCGGGATCGAGGAACACCACCGGCGCCACCAGCATGCCGCCGATGGCGCCGACCGCGCCGGCCAGCCCCCAGCCCAGCATCAGCATGCGCCCCACATTGACGCCGACCAGGCGCGACGACAGCGGATTCTGCGCCGCCGCGCGCATGGCGAGGCCGAGCGGCGTGAAGCGGAAGAACAGGAACAACAGCGCCATCACCGCCAGCGTCACCACGATGGCGCCCACCTCGTGCGGCGACAGGTAGCTGGACCCGTACCAGGCGCTCTCGGGAAAGGGGCTGGGGAAGGGCTGGATGGTGAAGCCGAACAGCCAGCCGGCCAGGCTGTGGAAAATCATCAGCAGCCCGACGAAGACCACCACCACCGACAGCACCGGCGCCGAGCGCATCGGCCGGATCACCGCCAGCTCCACCAGCGCGCCCAGCGCGAAGGACAGCACCACCGTCAAGGCGAATGCCGCCCAGTAAGGCAGGCCGGCCTGGATCATGGCCCAGGCCAGGTAGGTGGAGAACATCGCCATTTCACCCTGGGCGAAGTTCACGTGGTGGGTGGACTGGTAGATCATCACCAGCGCCAGCGCGACGCTGGCGTAGATGCTGCCGGTGGCGAGTCCGGACAGCAGTTGATGCAGGAAGGCATCCATCGTGTCTCCTCCGTTCACGGACGGGTCTTGGCGGCCCGCCGATGCATGCCGGCGGGTTCCGCGGGTTCGAACCTGGCGCCCTCCGGGGGCGCGGGCGCTCAGTTGCCCAGGTAGACGCGGCGCACCGCGTCGTTGGCACGGATCTCCTGCGGCGTTCCCTGCAGCACGATGCGGCCGGTCTCCAGCAGGTAGACCGAATCGGCGACGTCCAGCGCCAGCGCCGCGTCCTGTTCGACCAGCAGGATCGACACGCCCTGCTCGCGGTTGATGCGGCGCATGATGTCGAAGATGTCGCGCACGATCAGTGGCGCCAGGCCGAAGGACGGCTCGTCGAGCAGCAGCAGCCGCGGCCGCGACATCAGCGCGCGGCCGATCGCCAGCATCTGCTGCTCGCCGCCCGACAGCGTGCCGGCCTGCTGGGCGCGCCGCTCCTTCAGGCGCGGGAAATAGGCATAGATGCGCTCGAAGTCTTCGGCCACGCCGGCCTTGTCGCGGCGCAGGTAGGCGCCCAGGCGCAGGTTCTCCTCCGTGCTCAGGCCGAGGAAGGTGCCGCGCCCGTCCGGCACGTGGGCCACGCCCAGGCGCACGATGTCCTCGGTGGCGCGGCCGTCGGCGCGCGCGCCGCCGATGCGGATCGAGCCCGAGGTGCGCACCATCATCTGGCACAGCGCGCGCAGCGTGGTGGTCTTGCCGGCACCGTTGGCGCCCAGCAGCGCCGTCACCGAGCCCGGCCGCATGGCGAGGTCGATGCCGTGCAGCACGCGGGTGCCGCCGTAGGCGGCATGCAGGCCCTCGACTTCAAGCAGCGGCGGCATGCTGGCCTCCCAGGTAGGCGCGGATGACTTCCGGATGCTGGCGCACCTGCGCTGGCGTGCCCTCGGCGATCTTGCGCCCGAAGTTCAGCACCACCACCTTGTCGGACACCGCCATCACCAGGCTCATGTGATGCTCGACCAGCAGCACCGTGATGCCGAGGCGGTCGCGGATATCGCGGATCAGCCCACCCAGGCTTTCCAGTTCCTCATGATTGAGCCCGCAGGCCGGCTCGTCGAGCAGCAGCAGGCGCGGCCCGCCGGCCAGCGCGCGGCCCAGCTCGACGCGCTTCTGCGTGCCGAACGGCAGGTCCGCCACGACCCGCCCGGCCACCTCCTGCAGGCCGAGGTAGTGCAGGATCTCGTCCGCCCGCCGGGCCGCCGCGCGCTCCACGCCGCGCTCGCCCGGCAGGCGCAGCAGCGCGCGCAGGAAGCCCGCGTGGTGCCGGCTGTGGCAACCGACCAGCACGTTCTCGCGCACCGTCATGGAGCGGAACAGCGCCAGGTTCTGGAAGGTGCGGCCGATGCCGATGCCCGCCATGCGGTGGCGGCGCAGGCCGGACACGCGCCGGCCCTCGAAGGCGATGGCACCGCCGCCGCACTCGTAGATGCGCGACAGGCAGTTGAACAAGGTGCTCTTGCCGGCCCCGTTCGGGCCGATCAGGCCGCAGATCTGCCCGGCCTCGACGCGGAACGAGACCGCATCGAGCGCCTGGATGCCGCCGAAGCGTACCGAGACCGCGTCGACTTCCAGCAGGGGAACGGCCCCCTGCGGCGGCGAGGACTGCGGCGGCGAGGACTGCGGCGATTGTGGCAGGGGTGGCATGGCGCGCGCTCCGGGAGGGATGGGAAGGGATGGCCGCGTCGACCCGCGACCTGCGACCGCTGACGGTTGGCTGCCGGACGCTGGCCGGCAACCGGCGCGGTGCCGGCCGGCCGGCGGCCACGCATGCCTGCCATTCTTGGCGCGGCCCGCCCCCGCAGGCTCGTCGGAAACGACGATTCGGGCGTCGCACGGCAAGCGGCGCCGGCACCATGCCGGCACGCCGTGGGCTCAGATCACGCCGCGCTGCTTGAGGTCCGCCACCGCGGCCGCCGTGAAGCCCCAGTCGCGCAGCACCGCCTCGCTGTCGCCGCCGCGCGCGGCCGGGCCGCGCGGTGTCGGTGGCGGCGTGCGTGAGAAGCGCGGCGCCGGCGCCGGCTGGGTCACGCCATCGATCTCGACGAAGGTGCCGCGCGCCAGGTTGTGCGCATGCGCGGGCGCCTCGTCCCAGTCCAGCACGGGCGCGAAGCAGACATCGGAGCCTTCCATCAGCTCGCACCATTCGGCGCGGGTGCGGGTCTTGAACACGTCGGCGAGGCGCAGCTTGAGCACCGGCCAGCCGTTCACGTCGCGCTGCGCGGCGAAGGCGGCATCGTCGATGCCGCTGAGACGGATCAGCTCGGCATAGAACTGCGGCTCGATGGCGCCGATGGCGACGTACTTGCCGTCGGCGCAGGCATAGGTACCGTAGAAGTGCGCGCCGCCATCCAGCAGGTTCTCGCCGCGCTGGTTGCTCCAGCTGCCGGCTGCCTTGAAGCCGTACATCATCGCCGACAGCAGCGCCGCACCGTCGGTCATGGCGGCGTCGACCACCTGGCCCTTGCCGCTGCGCAGCGCTTCCAGGCGCGCGCACAGCACGCCGAAGGCCAGCATCATGGCGCCGCCGCCGAAGTCGCCCACGTAGTTGAGCGGCACCACCGGCGGCTCGTCGGCGTGGCCGATCGCATGCAGGGCGCCGCTCAGCGCGATGTAGTTGATGTCGTGCCCGGCCGCCTGGGCCAGCGGCCCGTGCTGGCCCCAGCCCGTCATGCGGCCGTAGACCAGGCGCGGATTGCGCGCCAGGCAGGCGTCCGGCCCCAGCCCCAGGCGCTCCATCACGCCCGGGCGGAAGCCCTCCAGCAGGATGTCGGCCTGGGCCACCAGCTGCAGCACGGCCTCGGCGCCGCCCGGGCGCTTGAGGTCTAGCGCGAGCGAGCGGCGCCCGCGCGCCAGCACATCGAAGCGCGCGGTCTTGGGCATCACCTCGCCCGCCGGCCCGGGCCGGTCGATGCGGATCACCTCCGCGCCCATGTCGGCCAGCATCATGGCGCAGAACGGCGCCGGCCCGATGCCGACCATCTCCACGACCTTCAAGCCTTGCAAGGGACCCGTCATTGGTCAGCTCCTGGCAGCGCCGCTGCGCTTTGGTTTGGGGGGAAATGCCGTGGCCGGCCGGTTCAGCGCGGCAGGCCGGCGCAGGCGAGGCCTTCCAGCCGCCGCGCCAGCGCGGCGGGCACCGGCGTGGGCCGGCCATCGGCGCGCGCGATGAAGACCATCACGTTGTCGGCGATGCCGACGCAGGCCTCGCCCTGGAACACCGCCGTACGCAGCACGACCGAGGTGCGGCCGATGCGCACCACGCCCGATGCCAGCGTCATCTCGGCGCCCGGCCGCACCTGGCGCAGCACACGCGCGCCGGTGCTGGCGATCAGCATGCCGACCGGCCCGTGGCGCAGGTCCGCGCCGCAGTCCTGCCCGAGCGCCAGCAGCAGGTGCGAGCGCCCCTGCTCGAAGTAGCGCGCCAGCGCGAGCTCGCTCAGCATGCCATCGGCGTCGAGGTCGCCGAAGCGGGTGGTCAGCCGGTCCGCGCAGGGATAGCCGCCGGCCTCGGCACCGCCACCATCGGCATCGTCCCCTGCGCCGGGGCCCGGCGCGCCGCCCGGCAGGCCGGCCGCCATCACCGCATCGGGGCCGAAGTCCAGCATCGCTTCGCGCACCGCCGCCGGCAGTGGCCGCCATTCGCCGTCGCGCCAGGCGCCGATGCGGCACGACTGCACGCCGACGCAGCGCCCCTGCTGGAACAGCCCCAGTGCCAGCGTGTAGCCGGATGCATCCACCTCCACCAGGGCGGCGCCACAGGTCACCGGCGCCGGATAGTAGGTCACCTGCAGGAAATCGGTGCGCACCGCGCGCGTGCGCACGGTTGCCGTCAGCGGCTGCCACGCCTCCCAGCCGAATACCGACAGGTGCAGCCGCGAGCGGGCCTCGGCGTGGAGGGTCTGCACCGCCACATTGTTGACGTGCCGCTCGGCGTCGACATCCGCGTAGCGGGTGGGCAGCTCGAAGCGGAGCCGGTAGGAGGCCAGGTCCTGGCGCCAGGAATCGTTCTTCATGCTCGCAGGCAGTAGGGGCGGAGGCGGGGCGGCATACGCCGCGCAGGATGCCTGCCATGTTAGGCAGCGCCGCGCGCCGCCACATCGTCGCTTAAGACGATTGGCCGCGAGCGCCGGCCACGCCATGCTGCTGTGCGACGTGGCCGAACGCCGCGCTCGTTGTATGCTCGGGCACGCCGGGCCGCCGCCGCGTGCTTCCCGATGGCCCGGAACCCCTCACCCTGCCCATGCCCAGCCCGGTCGACCCGTCCCGTACCCCGCTCACCAGCAAGCTCAGCCCGCCCACCACCAGTGTCGCCCAGGTGGCGCGCGGCGAGATCCGGGAACGCGTGCGCGCCGCCGGCGCCGCCAGGGTGGTGCTGGTGCGGGCGCCGGCCGGCTTCGGCAAGACCACCGCCATGGTGCAGTGCCGCTCGCTGCTGGAAGCCAGCGGCGTCGACACGGCATGGCTGACCCTGGATGGCGCCGACAACGACCCGTCCCGTTTCCTCGCCTGCCTCGCCGCCGCGGTCGGCGGCATGGCGGCGGACGCACCCGCCGCGGCCCCCGCGATGGCGGACGCGGGCCTGCGCTCGCCGGCCGACATGGCGCTCGCCATCATGGCGGGCCTGGCCGCGCGCACCGCGCCCTTCGCTGTGTTCCTCGACGATTTCGAGGCCCTGCAGGAGGCCGCCGTGCTGCGCCTGGTGCGCGAGATCCTCGACGGCCTGCCGCGCGGCGGACGCCTGGTGATCGGCTCGCGCGGCCTGCCCGACCTCGGCCTGGGCCGGCTGCGGGCACGCGGCCAGTTGCTCGAGATCGACGCCGCCCTGCTGCGCTTCTCGCTGCCGGAAACGGCCGAACTGCTGAACCGCCGCCGCGACAGCGCGCTGCCCGACGACGAGGTGGCGCGCCTGCACGGCAAGGCCGAGGGCTGGCCGGCCGCGCTGTGGCTGGCTTCCCTGGCGCTGGAACGGCGCGACGACCACCGCGACCGGGACCGCTTCATCGCCCGCTTCTCGGGCTCGAACCAGGCCCTGGCCGACTACCTCGCCGAAGACGTGCTGGAACGCCAGCCGGCGCCGGTGCGGGATTTCCTGCTGCGCACCGCCATCCTGCGGCACCTCGACGCCGGCCTGTGCGACCACCTGCTGCCCGGTGTCGACAGCGCCGCCATGCTGGCACGGCTGGAGGCGGACAACCTCTTCCTGACGCCGATGGAAGGCGACGCGCCGAGCTACCGCTACCACAGCCTCTTCGCCGACTTCCTGCGCGCCCAGCTCCAGCGCGAACTGCCCGACGAGGGCCGGCGCCTGCACCGCGCCGCCGCGCACTGGTACGAGGCGCACGGCCGGCCGGTGCCGGCCATCGACCACGCGCTCGAAGGCGGCAGCTTCGACCACGCGGTGCGCTTGCTGGCCCGGCACGCCATTGCCCTGCTCGAGGGCGGCCGCATGCGCCTGCTGACGCGCTGGTTCGGCGCCATCCCGCCCGCCTGCATCGCCGGCTCCCCGCTGCTGCAGGTGGTCCATGTCTGGGCCCTGTGCCTGACGCACGGCCCGCACGAGGCCCAGGCCAGGCTCGACGGCTACGGCTGCGCCGCCGACCCGGACCCGGAGGTGCGGCCGCACGTGCTGGCGCTGCAGCCCTTCCTGCTGGCGGTGATGGACCAGGCCGAGGAGGCCTTCGCGCTCGGCCGCGAGGCGCTGCGCCACATGCCGGCGCGCCAGGGCTTCGCCGAGGGCGTGCTGTCCAACTGCATGGCCTACCTGTCGGCGGTGATGGGCGAGTACCAGGAATCGCACCGCCTGCTCGATGCCGCGCGCAGCAGCCCGGGCGCGGCGGCCAGCCACTTCATCAAGATGTACTCGGAGTCGGTCGGCGGGTTGACCGATCTCGAGGAGGGCAGGCTGCGCCAGGCCACCGCGCGCTTCCGCATCGCCGTCGGCGCGACCCATGCGGCGTCGCAGGGCCATACCGGCGGCAATGCCTGGGCCGGCGTGCTGTACGCCGCCAGCCTCTACGAGGCCGACGAGCTCGACCAGGCCCGGCACCTGCTCCAGGTCTACCTGCCGCTGGCCAGGGATGCCGGCCTCGCCGACCACATGATCCAGGGCTATATGCTGCTGTCGCGCATCGCCTTCCACCACGGCGACGTCGACCAGGCCTTCCATTGCCTGACCGAGCTGGAGTACCTGGGCCACCAGCGCCAGTTGCCGCGCGTGGTCAGCAGCGCCAAGCTGGAACGCGCCCACCTGCTGACCATGCAAGGCCACCTGCAAGGCGCCCGCGAGGAACTGGAGCGTGCCAACGATGCCGCGCTGTGGGCGCGCGTGGCGCGCCTGCGCCTGCCCGCGCACGATCTCCAGACCCATGAGATGGCCGAACTGCGCTGGCTGGTCGCCGCCGGGCGCGCCGCGTCGGCGCTGCCGCGCCTGGCCGACGGCATCGACGCCGCCGTGCGCAGCCGGCGCTTCCGCCGCGCCCTCAAGCTGCGCGTCCTGCAAGCCATGGCGCTGGCCCGTGCCGGCGACGCCCCGGCCGCGCTGGCGGCCATGACCGGCGCGCTGCGCAACGGCTGCGCGGAAGGCTTCGTGCGCCTGTTCGCCGACGAAGGGGGCGACGCCGCCCTGCTGGTGCGGCAGGTGGAAGCGATGACGCAGGAAGAAGGGGCCGGCGCCGGCGCCGACCCGATCTTCCGGGCCTACCTGCAGCGGCTGGCGCAGGCATGCGGCGGCGCCGGGCCCGGCGAGGCGGCCTTGCCGCCGGACTGCCCTGCCCTGGTCGAGCCGCTCACCGCCAAGGAGATCCGCCTGCTGGCCCTGGTCGCCGAGGGCTACTCGAACAGCGCCCTGGCCGAGAAACTGTTCGTCTCCGACAGCACGGTGCGCACGCACCTGCGCAATATCAACGGCAAGCTGAACGCGCAGAACCGCACCCAGGCAGTGGCCATCGCGCGCCGCCTGGAATTGATCCGCTGATCCGCTGATCCGCAGCCGCGCCGACCCTGTGCCGCGGCGCCGGCGCACCGGCGCCTGCCCGGCCTACAGCGCGCGCGAGATCACCTCCTTCATGATCTCGCTGGTGCCGCCGTAGATGCGCTGGATACGCGCGTCGACATACATGCGGCCGATCAGGTACTCGTTCATGTAGCCATAGCCGCCGAACAGCTGCAGGCATTCGTCGATCACGCGGTTCTGCAGCTCGCTGGCCCACATCTTGGCCATCGAGGCGCCCACCGTGTCGAGCCGGCCGGCGACGATGTCCTCGACGCAGCGGTCGATGTAGGCCCGCGCCACCGTGACGTGGGTGGCGATCTCGGCCAGCTTGAAGCGCGTGTTCTGGAACTGGCCGATGGGCTGGCCGAAGGCCTCGCGCTCGCGCGTGTACTGCAGCGTGGCCTCGTAGGCCCCCTCCATCGCCGCCGCCGCGGTGACGCCGATGATCAGGCGCTCGTACGGCAGGTCGCTCATCAACTGGTAGAAGCCCTTGCCCTCTTCGCCGCCCAGCAGGCAGTCGGCGCCGACGCGCACATTGTCGAAGAACAGTTCGGAGGTGTCCTGCGCCTTCAGGCCGATCTTGTCGAGCACCTTGCCCACCTGGTAGCCGGGACGGTCCTCGGTCTCGACGATCAGGATGGACATGCCCTTGGCCTTCTGCGCCGGATCGGTCTTGGCCACCACCAGCACCAGGCCGGCCAGGTAGCCGTTGGTGATGAAGGTCTTGGCGCCGTTGATCACATAGCCGTCGCCCTGCCGCTCGGCACGCGTGCGCACGCCCTGCAGGTCGGAGCCGGCCCCCGGCTCGGTCATGGCGATGGCGCCGACCAGCTCGCCGCGCGCCATGCGCGGCAGGTAGCGCTGCTTCTGCGCCTCGGTGCCGTGGTTGAGCAGGTAGTGCGCGACGATGCTGTGCACCGAGGCGGCCATGCCGGTCAGGCTGCGCCGCGCCATCTCCTCGTAGAACACCGCTTCGTGGCGGAAGTCGCCGCCGCCGCCACCATAGGCCTCGGGAATGTCCGCGCACAGCAGGCCCAGTTCGCCGGCCCGGCGCCAGATCTCGCGGCCGACGTGGCCGCGCTGGCGCGCCGCCTCGTCGCCGGGCACCATCTCGTTCTCGACGAAACGCACCACGGTGTCGCGGTACATCGTCAGTTCTTCGTTCATCCACGAGCGTGGAAACTCGATTGCCATGACTGTCTGGTCTCCTTGAATGGCTGCTGGCGGCGCGGCGGCGTGAGGCGTGATAGGGGGCGCTACTGCCCGATCACGCCGCCGACCGGGTCGTAGCCGCTGCCGTTGAAACGCACCATCTGCATGCCGGCGAGCGGGTGGAAATTGGTCGGGCTGGTCTTGAGCTTGATGCCCGGGTAGAGCATCGGCAGGGTCATGTCCAGGCTGGCGGCCTGCTTCATGATGTTGGCGCGCGTCAGGTTGTCACCGGCCTGCCTGAGCACCTGCACCATGGTCTGCGCCATCGAATAGCCGGTGACGTTCAAGGCGTCGCTGGCGTCGCCCTCCGGGTAGTACTGCTTCATGAAGGCGGCGAAGTCGGCCTGCTCGCGGGTGCCCTGCCAGCGCGGATCGGAGGGGTCGCGCACGAAGGCGGCCGAGAGGATGTCCTTGGCATTGTCCAGCCCGGCCGGCTTGAGCACCGCGGTCACGGAGCTCGACACATTGGCCAGGTAGTGCACCGGCTTCCAGCCGATCGCGGCCGCCTTGCGGATCGCCTGCGCGGCGAACTTCGGCGTCGACAGGTCGACCAGCGTGTCGGCGCCCGAGCTCTTCAGGCTGATCATCTGGCTGTCCACCGTGGGATCGCTCAGCTCGTAGCTGGCCTGCGCCACCACCAGCGCCTTGCCCTTGTCGCCGAGGCCGTCGAGGAAGCCGCGCAGCATGTCCTTGCCGAACTCGTCGTTCTGGTACAGGATCGCGATCTTCGCCTGCGGCCGGTTGGCGAGGATGTGCCTGGCGTAGATATGGCCTTCGGTCAGGTAGCTGACGTTCCAGCCCATGGTCCACGGGAAATGCTCCGGATCGCCCCAGCGGTGGGCGCCCGAGCTGACGAAGAGCTGGGGCACCTTCTTCATGTTCAGGTATTTCTGCGTGGCGGCATTGCTGGCCGTGCCCAGCGGCGCGAAGATCAGCAGCACCTGCTCCTGCTCGACCAGCTTGCGGGTCTGCTCCACGGTCATCGGCGGGCTGTAGGCGTCATCGACCGAGACGAAGCGGATCTTGCGCCCGTTGATGCCGCCCTCGGCATTGACCTTGCGGAAGTAGGCCGCGGCCGCCTTGCCCACCGTGCCGTAGGCCGATGCCGGCCCCGAGTACGGCACCGTGTTGCCGATCTTGATCTCGCTGTCGCTCGCGCCCGTATCGTAGGCCTTCTGCGCCTGCGCCAGGCAAGCCAGGCCGGCCAGTCCCGCCGCCGCCAGCCACCTGCCCACTGCCGCCATCTTCCGCTTCGCCATGCCTTCCTCCTCGTGGTTGTTGCGTTGCCCGCTGCATTGGTTGCGGCGCCTGTTGCCGGCGCCTGCCATCGCCTGCCGTCCCGTCCCTGCGCGCTGCCGGCCCCACCGCCAGGGCCTCCGCTCAGCCGCCCGCCGCCTGCGCGCGGCCGCGCTGCTGCACGGCCTCGCGCCGCCGCGCGATCTCCTCGCGCGGCATGGCCTGGCTCCACGCGCTGGAGCGCCGGCGCTCCAGCGCCAGCGCCTCGCCCAGCGGCAGCGCATAGCCCTCGTCGATCAGCTGCTTCATCTCCGGCAGCATCTCCGGCACCGCCGACAACAGGTCTTCGGCGAGCCGCCGGGCGGCCGGCAGCAGCGTCTCCGGCGCCACCACGCGGTTGACCAGGCCGATGCGTTCCGCCTCCTGCGCGCCGACGAAGTTGCCGGTCAGCGAGATCTCCTTGGCCCGGGCCAGGCCGACCAGCCGGCTCAGCTTCTGCGACAAACCCCAGCCCGGCACGATGCCCACGCGTGCGTGCGTGTCGGCGAAGCGTGCTTCGGTGGAGGCGATGAGCATGTCGCAGGCCAGCGCCAGCTCGAAGCCGCCGGTGATGGCCGCGCCATTGATGGCACCGATCACCGGCCCCCGGAAGGTGCCGAGCACGCGCACCGGATCGCTGGTGCTGACGAAGGCCGACAGTTCGCGCCCGGCCGCCAGTTCCTTGAGATCCAGCCCGGCGCAGAAGGCACGCCCGCTGCCGGTCAGGATCAGCACGCGCACACGCGGATCGTCGCGCAGCGCCGCCACCGCCTCGGCCAGCGCCCGGCACAGCGCCACCGACAATGCGTTCATCGCCTGCGGCCGGTTCAGGGTCAGCACCGCATAGCCGGCCGGATCGATCTCGACCAGCACGGAAGCCGCCTCGCTGTGCTGCCCGGGGTCTGTGGAATGCGTTTGCGTCACGATGCCTGCCTCGCCGAAGACGGAAGCGGGCATGCGCGACGGCGTGCCGCCGTTCGCCGGCGCACGAAGTCCTGCGCCCGCGGGCGCCCGCATGCCTGTCTCCTGGTGGATCCCGCCGCCTGGCCTGGCGCCGGCGGTCTGTCTGCCGGCCCTGGCCGGTTACGACGATTCTCGGCAGCGCCCCGGCGCCGGGCGTCGTCCGAAACGACGATTTGGCGGCTCGGGGGAACACGAACCGGGCCGCGCCCGCCCCACCCTGCAAGAACACATGGCCGGCAAGGCCGGCGCCGCCCGGCCCGCCATGGCGCACCGGAGCGCGTGGCACGGCGCTGGCGGCATGCGCCACCCGCCATTACAATGCGCGTGATTTACCGATCACGATGACAGGTGCCCGCGCCACGCCAGCGGCGCGGGTTAAACGGGAAACAGGTGCGCCAACGCCAATGGCTTGAGTCTTGCATGCGCGGACTCGGGACGCTGGCGGCAATGCCTGTGCTGCCCCCGCAACGGTAAGCAGGTCAAGGGATCGCCACGCCGGCCTGGTGCCGGCAGCCACTGCGCGCCAGCGCGGGAAGGCGGCCATCCCCCACGCGCACGCGGCGCCCACCGCGCGCATCGCCTGCCAGCCCGGATACCGGCCTGACTTCGACCACCGAAGCCGCGGACGGGCGGCCGGGTGTCGTGCCGGGCCCTGCCGCGGGGCAGCCCCGGGGCATGCCCCGCGCACGGCCGCGGCTTCATCGTCCTTTCCGGCACCAGTTGCCACGCCCGGGCGGGGATGCCCGGGCACGACACGATGAAGACAGACCGCAAGCCAGCCCCTTCGGCGCGCCGCCCGCGCGCCCAGCACACCCCGCCGCCGTCGCGGCGCTTCTCATGGCCTCCCTGCCTGGGCAGGCATGCCCGCCCCGCTTCGGCACCGTCTCTTCGCTCCCTGACCCCGCATCTGCCCTGCGCCCCATGCCAGCCCACCCGTTCCGCCTGATCGCCAGCATCTTCAATGACGAAGCCACCGACGTGCGCCGCAAGACCGTGGCGCTCTACGCGATCCTGATCGCCGCCAATGCCGGGGCCTGGATCTGGGCCCTGGCCGCCTTCCGCGACCACCCGGTGCTGCTGGCATCCGCCGTGCTGGCCTATACGCTGGGGCTGCGCCACGCCGTCGACGCCGACCATATCGCGGCCATCGACAATGTCACGCGCAAACTGATGGCCGAAGGCAAGCGGCCGGTCGCGGTGGGCTTCTTCTTCTCGCTCGGC
Source organism: Cupriavidus malaysiensis (assembly GCF_001854325.1). NCBI lineage: Bacteria > Pseudomonadati > Pseudomonadota > Betaproteobacteria > Burkholderiales > Burkholderiaceae > Cupriavidus > Cupriavidus malaysiensis. The sequence continues at coordinate 1,611,656 of NZ_CP017755.1, read as the reverse complement.
CATTCCACCGTGGTCACGCTGATGTCGATCGGCATCGCCATCGCGGCGGCCGCCCTGCAATCGCATTTCGGCGAGATGAAGGCGGTCGGCGGCCTGATCGGCACCAGCGTCTCGGCGCTGTTCCTGTTCCTGCTGGCCTTCTTCAACCTGCTGATCCTGGTCTCGGTCTGGCGTGCCTTCCGCGCCGTCAAGCGCGGCGAGACGCTGCGCGCCCAGGACCTCGACCTGCTGCTCAACGAGCGCGGCGTGCTGGCGCGCTGGTTCCGCCCGCTGTTCCGCCTGGCCAGCCGCAGCTGGCACCTGTTCCCGATGGGCCTGCTGTTCGGCCTGGGCTTCGACACCGCCACCGAGGTGGCCCTGTTCGGCCTCTCCGCCGCGGAAGCCGCCAAGGGCGTGCCGTTCTGGACCATCATGGTGTTCCCGGCGCTGTTCACCGCCGGCATGTCGCTGGTCGACACCACCGATGGCATCCTCATGCTCGGCGCCTACGGCTGGGCCTTCACCAAGCCGATCCGCAAGCTCTACTACAACATGACCATCACGCTGGTCTCGGTGATCGTCGCGGTGGTCATCGGCGGCATCGAAGCACTCGGCCTGATCGCCGACAAGCTCGGCCTGGAAGGCGGCCTGTGGGACGTGGTCGGCGCGCTCAACGCACATTTCGGCATGCTGGGCTATGTGATCATCGGCGTGTTCGTGCTGAGCTGGCTGGTCTCGATGGTGGTGTACCGCGTGCAGCGCTATGACGAGATCGAGGTGAAGCTGGGGTGAGTGCCATGACAAAGCCGGCGTGCAGGTGGAGAGGAAGCGGCCGCTCCCGGAGCCGGTGCGATGCCGCCTGCGGCATGGTGCGGAACCATCTCAAGATGACGCGGGATACCTCCCAAACCGCGGCAATGTCCGCGGCTCCCGCTCCGCGGCGGCCTATAGTCTCCCCCTTCGACGACAGTTCCATGCCCTGGGAGAACCGGTGAAATCCAAGCTGCGGATACTTGCCTGCGCGCTGGCCTGCCTGCTGCAGTCCGCATGGGCACAGGCGGAGGAAGCGGACCGGAGCCAGGACCTGGCCCGTGCGGACGGCTCGCGGATCCGCTTCTACCTCGACCAGCGCGATGCCTCCGCGCAGGCGGACCAACTGCTGGTGGTGATCCAGGGCTCGGATTGCAACAGCGTGACCCGGGTCGAGGCGATCCGCGCCTACATTGCGCGGGTGATGCCGGCAGCCGACATCCTGACGGTGGAGAAGTACGGTATCGATGCCAGCCTGCCCTACAGCGACGATCCCGCACGCGCGGATTGCCCGCTTGCCTATGTTCGGCACGACAGCCTCGCACAACGCGCCGCGGACCTGGACGCCGTCATCGCCGACGTGCTGCGCCGGCACGGCTATCGCCAGGTGGTGGCCCTCGGCGGCAGCGAAGGGGCAGTGGTCGCGCACCTGCTGGCGGCGCGCTCGGATCGCATCTCGGCCACCATCGCCTTCAATGGCGGCGGCCGATGGTTCCTCGACGACGTGCTGCACAGCATCGCCAGCGCGCCCGGCACCCCGCGCGAGAAGGCCGAATCGAAGCGGGGCATGCGTGCCTTCGCCCGCCATGTCCGCACCGCCACGCCCGCGGCGCGGGCGGCAATCGCGGCCAGCGGCCACGGCTACCGCTGGTGGCGCGACGCGCTCGACACGGATCAGCTGGCCGTGTTGCAGGCGAGCCGCTCTCCGGCCTTGATCATCCAGGCCGGCGCCGACGATTCCGTGTCCCCCGAGGCCGTGCTGGCCATGGTTGCCCGGCTCCATCAGGCGGGCAAGCGCAACATCACCTACAAGACCTATGCGTCGCTGGACCACCGCTTGCGCGGGCCCGATGGACAATCTCACATGGCCGAGGTGGTGGACGACATGGCCGCGTGGCTGCAGGACGCGGGCATCGTGCCGTGATGCCGAAGGTCAATACATCCGGCCCGGGCGTTCACGACTCCGGGCCACCGCGCGGGATCGGCATGCCGATCATTCGAACACTGCGCCACCGGCATTGCGCATCGCCTCTGCCAATGCCACCTGGGCCGGATCCGCGCTCTGGAACAGCCAGGCAAGGGCCATGGAGGCATCGAGCACCAAGGTCATCGGCGGCCTTCCTCGACCCATTGTTCGAGCGTGTCGGGAGCGACATCGACTAGGCGCTTCATCGAGCGCATTGCCGCCACGGCCTCCTCACGGCTGTGGCGTGCGTTGTCAGCGCTCGGCACCAGATCCGCAATCGGGCGCCCACGCTGGGCATTGGTGAATCGCTCGCCTTGCTCCACCTTCCGAAGCAACTCGGGGAGCCTGGTCTTGGCATCGTAGGAACCGACTTCGACAAACATGCTGACCTCATCTGGTCTACAGACTGGTCTAGCCTATCAGGTTCGAGGCAGGAACAGCGCTGGATGGTGCCTGCGTCAACCCGCAAGAAAGGCTCTAAGAAGCACTTGCCGCAAGACCCCAGGGCGGCAGTCCTAGCGGCCGATCAGCCGATCAGCCGATCAGCCGATCAGCCGATCAGCCGGTCAGCCGATCAGCCGATCCGCCACCAGGTACTCCCCCTCCCAATCCTCCGCCAGCCGCCGGCAGCGCCCCAGCGGCACCGCCTGCCGTTCGAAGTCCACCACCATCACCGCATCCGCCCAGCGCGGACGCGCCGGCTGCTCGCTGCTGCGGCCATCGCTGAGCAGCCACAGCCAGCGCTGCTGTGCCGGATGGCGGCGCGCGGCCTGTGCCAGCAACCGGCCGGCGCGCTCCGTGCCGAGCGCCAGCGGCGTGCCACCGCCGCCGGCGATGGGGCGGATCCAGGCATCGCTCCACGGGCGGGCCCGCGCCGGCTGCAGGCGGACTTCCGCGCTGCCGCCGCCGAAGCACACCAGCGCCACCTCGGCGCGTGCCTGGTAGGCACGCTCCAGCAGGCGCAGCAGCACACCCTTGGCCAGCGCCAGCCGTTCGCCCGGCAGCATCGATGCCGAGCAGTCCAGCAGGAAGCAGTGCAGCACGCCGCCGCGCGAGGCGGCTGGACGCCAGCGCAGGTGGCCGCGCGCGAGCGGCTGCGTGCCCTTGGCCGCGAGCGTGCGCGGCCAGTGCACGCGGGAGCCGGGCAGGATGCCGGGCGCGGGCAGGCGGGGAGCTTGCCACCGGTGGCCGCTGCGCCGGATCCCGGCGTCGGCGGCCTGGTGGCTCAGGCTTTTTTTGGCGGGGCGTCCTTGGCGTAGGCCGGGTCCTTCAGGCGGGTGAAGGGCGCCACCGGCGCGACCGCCGCCGGCGCCACGGCCGTGCCGCCGGCCGGCGGCGGCATGGCGCCCCAGGGATTGCCCTCTGGATCGGGCTGCCAGCCGCCGGCAGCGCCCGCGGGGGCTTCGCCCTGCCCTGGCGCCGGGCGGCCAGGAACGGCCGCTGCGGCCGCTGCGGCCGCTGCGGCCGCTGCGGCCGGATGGCCGTCTTGCCCGCGATCGCGTCCGCTCCCCTGCCCGTCACCCTGCCCGTCATCCTCCCCATCACCGGCCGGAGCCGGCGCGCCGGCCTGGCGCCGGTGATGCAGCACCAGCTCGGCCACGCTGTCGACATGTGCCGTGGAGATGGCGGCATCGCCCTGCAGAGCCGCCAGCGCGCGCGCCGCGCGCAGCATGACGAGGTCGGCGCGCAGCCCGTCGACGCCTGCCGCCAGGCACAAGGCACTGACCCGCCCATGCACGGCATCGTCGAAGCGCAGCGCCGCCAGCCCTGCGCGGGCACGCGCGATCTGCGCCACCAGCGCCGCCTGGCGCCCCGCCACCGCGGCGCGGAACGCCGCCGGATCGGCATCGAAGGCCAGGCGCGCCTTGACCACGGCCTGGCGCTGCGCGGCGTCGGTGAGGTTCTCCAGCATCAGCGCCAGCCCGAAGCGGTCCAGCAACTGGGGTCGCAGCTCGCCCTCTTCCGGATTCATGGTGCCGACCAGCACGAAGCGCGCCGCATGCTGGTGCGAGACCCCGTCGCGCTCCACCACGTTGACGCCGCTGGCGGCGGCGTCGAGCAGCAGGTCGACCAGGTGGTCGGGCAGCAGGTTGACCTCGTCCACGTACAGCACGCCTTCGTGGGCGCGCGCCAGCAGGCCGGGCGCAAAGCGCACCTCACCGCCGCGCAGGGCGTGGTCGAGGTCGAGGCTGCCGACCAGTTGCTCTTCGCTGGCGCCGAGCGGCAGGGGCACGAAGCGCCCCTGCGGCAGCAGCTCCGCGAGCGCGCGCGCGGCGGTGGACTTGGCCGTGCCGCGCGGGCCGCCGACCAGCACGCCGCCGATGCCGGCATCGACCGCCGCCAGCATCAGCGCGCGCTGCAGCCGCGCCTGGCCTACCAGGGCGCTGAATGGAAAGGGTTGGGGCAGGCTCATGGTGACTCAGCTTCCTTCCAGGCGCTGCTCGGCATCGAGCAGGTGCGCCTCGAGCTGCGCGCGGTAGGCGCCGGGCTCCTGCCAGAGGCCACGCTGCATGGCTTCGAGCAGGCGCTCGCAGATCGCGTGCAGCGCGCGCGCATTGTGTTGCGCCAGGAAGGCGCGGTTGACGGGATCGTTGAGGTAGGCGTCGGCCACCAGCGCGTACTGGTGGTCGGCCACCACGCGCGTGGTGGCGTCGTAGCCGAACAGGTAGTCGACGGTGGCGGCCATCTCGAAGGCGCCCTTGTAGCCGTGCCGGCGCACGCCCGCCAGCCACTTGGGATTGACCACGCGCGCACGGATCACGCGGGCGATCTCCTCGCCCAGCGTGCGCACGCGCGGCGCCGCGGGATAGCTGAAGTCGCCATGGTAGAGCGCCGGCTGCGCGCCGCCGAGGTGCCGCACGGCGGCCGCCATGCCGCCCTGGAACTGGTAGTAGTCGTTGGCATCCAGCAGGTCGTGCTCGCGGTTGTCCTGGTTCTGCACCACGGCGTCGAGCCCGGCCAGGCGCGCGCCGAAATCCGCGCGGGCCTCGATGCCGTCGGCGCGCTGCCCGTAGGCGTAGCCGCCGGCCTGCAGGTAGGCATGGGCGAGATCGGCATCGTCCTGCCAGCGGCGCGCATCGACCAGTTCCTGCAGGCCGGTGCCATAGCCGCCGGGGCGCGCGCTGAACACGCGCCAAGCCGCCCGCTCGGCCGCCTCCGCGCCGTCCAGGCCCTGCGCCTCGAGGCGGGCCTGCTCGGCGCGCACGCGCGCGCCGAGCGGATTGACCTCGGGGGGCTCGTCCAGCGCGGCCACGGCGCGTACCGCCGCGTCGAACAGCTTGACGAGATTGGCGAAGGCATCGCGGAAGAATCCCGACACGCGCAGCGTGACGTCCACGCGCGGGCGCCCCAGCACGGTGGCCGGCAGGATCTCGAAATCCACCACGCGGTGGCTGCCCGGCGCCCAGCGCGGGCGCACCCCCATCAGCGCCAGGGCCTGGCCGAAGTCGTCGCCGCCGGTGCGCATGGTGGCGGTGCCCCAGATCGACAGGCCGATGGCGCGCGGGTAGTCGCCGTGTTCCTGCAGATGCCGTTCGATGAGCTGGTCGGCGGCGCGCAAACCCAGTGTCCACGCCATGCGGGTGGGCACGGCGCGCGTGTCCACGGAATAGAAGTTGCGCCCCGTCGGCAGCACGTCGGGACGGCCGCGCGACGGCGCGCCGCTCGGGCCCGGCGGCACGAAGCGGCCGGCCAGCCCGCGCGCGAGCTGCGTCAGCTCCTGTTCGCCGCAGGCGTCCAGGCGCGGCAGCACGTCGCCGCCCAGCCGCGCCAGCACCTGCGCGGTCCAGGGCAGCGCCGCCGGCGCGCCCCTGTCCTCGGCGTCGAGCCCCGCCAGCAGTTCCAGCGCAAGCGCTTCGAGACGCTCGCGCGTGTCGCCATGGTGGCGCCATGGCTCGCCGCTGACCGCCTGCAGGGCCGCCGGGCGCGGGCCCTGCCACGGCGCCGCCCAATCGGCGTCGAGCGGGTCGAAGCCCGCGCCCAGGCCGAGGTCGGCGGCCAGCGCGGTCAGCAGGCCGGCCTGCGCGCCCTTGCCGTCGCCGGCCGGGAAGCGCGCCAGCGCGGCCAGCGTGTCGCGCCGCTGGCGGCCCTGCGGCGACTGGCCGAAGACGTGCAGGCCGTCGCGGATCTGCGACTCCTTCAGCTCGCACAGGTAGGCATCGGTACGCCGCAGCAGTTCATCCTCGTCGGCGGCGGCCGGCTGTCCGTCGAAGCCCAGCTCGCGGTGCAGCTGCTGGCCGACGATGCCCGCCAGGATCTCCTTGCGCAGCAGCCGCGCGCGCCGCGGATCGACCGCCAGCGCTTCGTAGTACTCGTCCACCAGCCGTTCCAGGTCCTGCAGCGGGCCATAGTTCTCCGCGCGCGTCAGCGGCGGCATCAGGTGGTCGATGATGACGGCCTGCGTGCGCCGCTTGGCCTGCGCGCCTTCGCCGGGATCGTTGACGATGAAGGGGTAGAGATGGGGCAGCGGCCCGAGGATGGCATCGGGCCAGCAGGAAGGCGACAGCGCCACGCTCTTGCCGGGCAGCCACTCCAGGTTGCCATGCTTGCCCACGTGCACCACGGCATCGCAGCCGAACACCTGGCGCAGCCAGCAGTAGAAGGCCAGGTAGCCGTGCGGCGGCACCAGTTCGGCATCGTGGTAGCTGGCGTAGTCGTCGACACCGTAGGCGCGCGCGGGCTGGATGCCGATGAAGAGCCGGCCGCTGCGCACGCCCGCGATCATGAAACGGCCCTGCCGCACCATCGGATCGGCCGCCGGTTCGCCCCAGCGCGCCGAGATGGCGGCACGGCTGCCTTCCGGCAAGGTGGCCAGCCACGCCTCGTAGTCGTCCAGCGCCAGGCTCTGGAAGGCGGGGCGCAGCGCGTGCTGCGCGGGGTCGTTGGTGATGCCGGCGGTAAGGCCGCACAGCAGCGCGGCGCCGTCGGCGGGCAAGGCGCCGGTGGTGTAGCCCTGCTCGCGCAGCATGGCCAGGATGCGCACCATCGAGGCCGGCGTGTCCAGCCCGACGCCGTTGCCGATGCGGCCTTCGCTGGCGGGGTAGTTGGCCAGCACCAGCGCCACCCGCTTGTCGGCATTGGGCAAGCTGCGCAGCCGGCACCAGCGCCGCGCCAGCTCGGCGACGAAACGCACCCGCTCGGCGTCCGGCTGGTAGCGCACCACGTCCACCTCGGTGTGCGGGCAGCGCCAGGCCAGGCCCTTGAAGCTGACCGCGCGCGTGATGATGCGGCCGTCCACCTCGGGCAGCGCCACCTGCATGGCCACGTCGCGCGTACCCAGGCCCTGCTCGTCGGCAAGCCAGTCCTCGCGATTGCCGCCGCTCAGGATCAATTGCAGCACCGGTGCGTCGCCGGCCAGCGGCGCTTCCGCCTCGGCGCCACCATCCAGCGAGGCCACCGAGAAGGCCGTGGTGTTCAGCACCAGCGCGACCGCATGTTCCGCGCACAGGTATTGCAGGACCTCGCGCGCCAGCGGTGCCTTGAGCGATGTGACCGCCAGCGGCAGCGGGCACAGCCCGGCTGCCAGCAGGGCCTCGGCCAGGGCCTCGAACACCTCGGTATTGCCCGCCTGCAGGTGGGCGCGGTAGAACAGCAGCGCCACCACCGGCGCGCCGGCCACGCCGCGCTCCCGCCAGGTGCGCTGCCAGTCGGCCGCGGTCGCCACGCCGTGCGCCGGATGGTAGAGCGCAGCCTCCGGCAGCGCCTGCGGCGGCAGCGCCGGCGCGCCCAGGCCGAAGGCGTGGTGGGCCAGGCAGCGGTAGAACTGCTCGGCGTTGGCGGCACCGCCCTCGCGCAGGTATTGCCAGAGCGCATGCGACAGCGCCGCCGGCGCATTGCCGCGGCGCGCGAGGTTGGCGTCCTCGGCCAGGTCGCCCGACAGCATCACCAGCAACTGGCCGCGCGCACGCGCCAGTTCGGGCAGCCGCTCCAGGCCATATGACCAGTCGCTGCCGCCGACCAGGTGGTCGACCACCACCACGCGCGCGTGCTGCAGCACCTCGTCGACGTACAGGTCGAGCGAGGCCGGCTGGCGCAGGTACATCTGGTTGGCCAGCCGCACGCTCGGGTAGCCGGGCCCCAGGCGCGGATAGACACCGGCCAGCAGCGACAGTGTCGTATCGGCCGCGCTCAGGATGACGATCTGCGCCGGCGTCTGCTCGATGCGCAGCACGCCGGCCCCGTCCTCGACGAAGCCGCCGGGCCGGGTCGACAGCAGGTGCATGCGGGTGCCCTCAGGCCGCTGACGATACAGGGGCCGCGGGCGACGCGGCGAGAGCGGCATCCAGCGCGGCCTGCAGCGCTTCGCGCTCCAGGTCAGCGCCGATCAGCACCACGCGCGTGGCTGCCGTCTCATCCTGGCGCCAGGCGCGGTCGAAATAGCTGTCGAAGCGCCGCCCCACGCCATGCAGCACCAGCCGCATGGGCTTGCCCGGCAGCGCCGCGAAGCCCTTGACGCGGTAGATCGTATTGCCCTCCACCAGCGCCTGCAGGGCCGCCAGCAAGGCTTCCCGCTCCACCGTGCCGGCCTCCACCACCACCGAGTCGAACTCATCGTGGTGATGGTCCGCGTGATCGCCATCCCCGGCCGAGCCGTGGTGGTCGGGGCGCAGGTGGATGGTGGCTTCCGACGCGCGCTGCAGCCCCAGCAGCAGTTCCAGGTCGAGGCGCCCCGACTGCGCGGGCACGATCTTGACCTCGGCCGGGATCTCGGGCCGGATCAGCGCCTCCACCGCCGCGCGTTGCGCCGCATCCATCAGGTCGGTCTTGTTGAGGATGACCAGGTCGGCACTGGCCAGCTGGTCCTCGAACAGCTCGTGCAGCGGCGATTCGTGGTCGAGGTTGGGGTCGGCGCGGCGCTGGGCATCGACTGCGCCCGGGTCGGCGGCGAACTGTCCGGCGGCGGCGGCCGGGCCATCCACCACCGTGATCACCGCGTCGACGGTGAAGGCATTGCGGATGCTCGGCCAGTTGAAGGCCTGCACCAGCGGTTTCGGCAAGGCCAGGCCGGACGTCTCGATCAGCAGGTGGTCGATCTGGCCGCGCCGCTCCAGCAGCGCTTCCATGACCGGGAAGAATTCTTCCTGCACGGTGCAGCAGAGGCAGCCGTTGGCCAGTTCGTAGAGCTGGCCGTTGGCCTCGCCCGACTCGTCGCAACCGATGCCGCAGCCCTTGAGGATCTCGCCGTCGATGCCGAGCTCCCCGAACTCATTGACGATCACGGCGATGCGGCGGCCGTCGGCATGGTCGAGGATGTGGCGCAGCAGCGTGGTCTTGCCGCTGCCGAGGAAGCCGGTGACGATGGTGGCCGGGATCTTGCTGGTCTGCATGCTGGGACTCCACGGGCGCCGACACACGGGCCCGAAGGCGGGGAATGGATCGATCGGATCGAATGGATCAGGGGAAGGGGCGCGCGGCGCGGGAACGCGGGGTGCCGCCGGCCGGCGAAGGCGACCAGAATAATGACATCGCCGCGGACTGTCCACCCCGCCTGCGGCATGGGCGCGGCGGCGCGCCGCTCACGGGCGCCGGCGCCGGCCGCGCCGCCACTCGGCCAGGGCCCCGGCGCCGATCGCCAGCAGCATCAGCGCGCCGACGCCGAGCGCGCCTGCCGCGCCGCCGGCCACAGGCCGGGCCGGCGCGTCGAGCCGCAGCACGCGCGTCTCCATCACCTGCCCGCGCACCGGCGTGCCGCGCGCGGCCGGCCGCGGCGGATCGGCCGCCTTCGCCGCGGAGCGCGGCGGCGCGGCGGACTGCCGGCGCAGCGCCTGCCGTGTGTCCCTCGCCTGCCGCGCCGGCACGGCCTGCCCGCCCCGCGCCGCCCCGGTGCCCGCGGGCGCGGCGGCAGGTCCCGCCGCGGTCGCCTGCGCCAGCGCACCGGCAAAGCGGCGCATGGCCTGCGCATCGGTGTCCGCCGCGCGCCCGAGCCCCTCGATGTAGCGCATCAGCGCCGGATTGCCGCAGGTGTTGGCCGAGCACGAGAGCCCGTCGCGCGCCACCGATGCCACATAGCGGCGCACCATGTCGGCGCGCTGCGCCGCGCTGAAGCGGTAGCTGCCCTGGCGGTCGACTTCCAGCAGCCGCGACAGGATCCACTGCTGGGCGTGCGGATTGCTGGCGCGGAAGAAGGCCTCCATGCCCAGGCCTTCGCTGTCGGCCACGTAGACGTCATAGGTGCGCTGCCAGAACTGGCCCGACATCTGTTCCGGCGTGGCCGCCTGGAAGCCGTACAGGTGCTCGATCTCCTTGAACATCTCGCGCGCGCCGGCATAGCCGGAGGCCTGCATGGCGGCGATCCACTTCGGGTTCCAGTTGCGCGCGTTCAGCTCGGTGGCCAGCCAGGCGCGGGCATCGAGGGTGCGCGCCTCGCCGGCCGTGCGCAGGTTGTGCAGCCAGAAGGCCGGCGCCTGCCCGCCGGCGGCGCGGGTGGCGGCTGCCAGCCCGCCCGCGTACTGGTAGGTGTCGTCGTTGTCGAGCGCGCCGTACAAGGTGCTGGCGCGCGAAAACAGCACCGCCTGGTTGTCCTTGAGGTGGCTGGCCAGCGCCTGCGGCGCGCTGGTGCCCCAGCCCTCGGCCGAATAGGCGAAGTTCATGTAGCGCAGGTACTGCGCCGCCACCGCATCGGGCGCCTCGGTGTCGCGGCTCTGCTCCACCATCTGCGACACGCCGATGGCATAGTTGCCGGGCTTGGCGGCGAACACCCGCGCGCGCGCCAGGCTGCCGGCCAGGCCGGCCTCGGTGCCGGCGGCAAGCAGAGCGGCCGTCACGGCCCGGTCGTGCCGGCTCAGCGCGTTGTCGCCGGCGGCGGCGGCCAGGCGCGCCGCCTTGTCGAGCAGGGCGACCTTGTCGCCGAAGCCGTCGCGGTAGATGCCGGAGATGGTGAACAGCACGTTGACGCGCGGCCGCCCCAGTTCGGCGTCGGGGATCAGGCGCACGTCGTCGACCACGCCGCGCGCATTCCACACCGGCTCCACTCCCATCAGGTAGAGCGCCTCGCTTTCCAGCGCGCCCTGGTGGCGCTCGGTCTCGCCGTACCACAGCACCATCGAGACCGACTCCGGCAGCCTGCCATGTTCGCGCTGGTAGCGCCCCAGGGTCTGCCCCGCCAGCGTCTTGCCCAGTTCCCACGCGGCGGGGGTGGGAATCAGGGCGCCATCGAAGGCGTGCAGGTTGCGCCCGCTCGGCAGGCTCTGCGGCGTGCGCACCGGATCGCCCAGCGGCGCGCTGGGCAGGTAGCGTCCCGACAGCACCGTGACCAGCCCGTCGAGTTCGTCGCGCGGCGAAGCGCGCAGCGCGGCCAGCCACTGCCGGCCCGCCGCCAAGGCCTCGGCGGCCTTGGCTTCCAGCGGCGGCGGCACTGCCTCGGCCGGTGCCGCCGGCTCGCGCCCGGCCACCAGGTCGGCCGCCCAGCGCGCGAAGGCGGACGGCCCGATGGCCTCGGCTTCCTGGCTGCTGAAGCGTCCGGCCAGCATGGTGGCCAGTCCATCGCGCTGCGCGGCCTCGTCCGGCAGCTCGCCGAGCGCGTGGATGCCGAGCGGAATCGGCTCCGCCTCGACACGGTGCAGGAAGGCATGGACGGCGGGCTCGATCTCCTCCCAGGGCGCCTCGCTGCCGAGTCCGAGCTGGCGCTCGAGCCCGAGCGCGCGCACCTGCGCCAGCGCCTGCTCGCGGTACACCCGCGCCAGCTCCGGCGAGGTCTCGCGGGTCGCCTCCTCCTGCTCGATGGCCTGGTCCAGCCCGGCCAGCGCCGCAGGCCAGCCGGCGCGGGCCAGCAACGGCGCCAGGTGGCTCACCAGCACCGCCGCGCCGCGCCGCTTGGCCTGGATCGCCTCGCCACCGCCATCCTGGATGTAGTAGTAGGCATTGGGCAGGTCGCCCAGCAGCACTTCCGCGCTGTCATCGCCCGCCTGCGCCACCTGCTTGCCCGGCAGCCACTCCAGCGTGCCGTGGCGGCCCACGTGCACCATCGCATCCGCACCGAAGGCATGGCGGTACCAGAGATAGGCGGCGATATAGGAGTGCGGCGGCGGCGTCACCGTATCGTGGGTGGTGTCCATCGCCCGTTCGAAGGTGGAGCGCAGCGGCTGCGGGCCGAGGAAAAGCTTGCCGAAGCGCACCCCCGGGATGACGAAGCCCAGCCCGCCCCGCCCGTCGTCCGCCAGCATCAGCGGGTTGCGTTCGGGCGGCCCCCAGGCGCGCAGCACCGCGGCGCGGAAGGCCGGCGGCAGTTGCGCGAACCAGGCGCGGTACTGTGCCAGCGGCAGCACCGTGAGCCGGCCCTGCCCCTGCATGCGCGCCAGCTCGCCGGGCGACCACGTCTCGACATTGCGCCCGCTCGCCTCCAGCAGCGCGGTCAGCGTCGCCGTGTCCGGCAGGTTGTCGCCACTGTCGTAGCCGGCCTCGTGCAGGCGTTGCAGGATGGCGCGCAGGGAAGGCAGCGTGGCCAGGTAACTGGCGCCGATATTGCCGCGCCCGGGCGGGTTGTTGTAGTACAGGATGGCGATGTGCTTGTCCGCCGCGGGCTTGTCCTGCAGCGCCAGCCAGCGCCGCACGCGCGCCACCGCCGCGTCGACGCGCTCGGGCACGGCGGCGCTGGCGCGGGCCCCGCCCACCTCCTCCTGGGTGGAGAACAGGATGGGTTCGCTGGCGCCGTTGCGCTCCGGCGTATTCAGCAGCATCGGCAAGCGTTCGCCGGCGATGCCGCGCACGTCGGCCTGCCAGGCCGCCCGGCTGTCGCGCGTGGCGATCAGGTTGAGCGTGTGCAGGCCCTGGCGCTCCAGCCAGGCCTTGTCCGGGTCGCGGCTGATGGTCAGGTTGAGCGCCAGCAGCAGGCGCAGCGGCGTGCGGCCGTCCTGCGCGAGCCAGCGGTCGAGGCTGGACAGCGGCCAGCCGAACACCGGCACGGCGCCGATGCCGGCGCGTTCGAGCGCGTCGACCAGGGTGTCGATCTGGGCCAGGTCGCCCTGGCGGAAGTTGGTGGCATAGAAGGCGATGCCCACCAGCGGCGCGCCCGGCCCCGGACCCGCCTGGCGGTACCAGCGCAGGTAGGCATCGAGGCTGTCGAACGGTCCCGGTGCGCGCGGGTGATAGATACCCGCCGCCGGCGCCGGCCGCACCGGCGGCACCACCAGCGCGGCTGCCGCGCCCGGCGGCTGGCGCGCGGCCGCCACATAAGCCAGGAAGCCCGCCAGGTTGTCGCTGCCGCCGGCCTCCCAGTACGCCTGCGCGGCCGTGCCGGCGGCGCTGTCCAGTTCGATGCCCCAGGCGGCCTGCGCGCTCTGCGCCGGCGCCGCCAGCACCAGCGCGCCACGCTGGCGCGCGCGCCGCACGCCGTCCGCCATGCGGCGCAGCACGTCGACCGGCGCGTAATAGGTGTAGACCACGTCGGCCGCCTGCAGGCGGGCCGCGTCCGGTGCCTCGGTAGTGAAGTCAAGGCTGGCCACCTGCCCGCCATGGGCGCGCTGGAAGGCCGCCAGGGCGGCGGGCAGCAGGTGAGTGTTCGGTGTCACCACCAGCACGCGCACCGGCGCCGCGAAGGCGGCGGGCAGCCACGCCAGCCAGAGCAGGCAGGCCAGCCATGCCAGCCACCGGCCCGGGCCGGCCGCAGGATGGCGGTATGGAGGAAGCCCCTGCGGCACGGTTCAGCGCGGGCCGGCAGGTGCCGCCTGCAGCGGCGCGGCGGCGGCAGAGGCGGCGGCGGCAGGCGAAGCGCCGGCCTCGGGCACGTACACCACGCTGCCGTCGGGCAGGCGGTACGCCACGCCCAGCCGCGTGCCCTCGCCCGCCTTCTGCTCGGGCGTGATGCGGCTGACCTTGATCTCCTTGCGGTTCTTCTCGGTCAAATGCAGTTCGCCGGTGCGGGGGTCGCGCTGGACCAGGGTGAACTGCGCCTCGGGGTTGAACAGCTGGGCGAGGCTGAAGGCCTGCATCAGCGCCACCATCAGGCCCACGGCAAAGACGATGGAGGCGTCGAACAGGTTGGCGACGCCGGCCAGCGGATCCTCGCGGTGGATGGAAGTCAGCTCGCCCAGCACGCGGCGGCGCCGCACGAAGCGGCGTTGCAGCGGCCGCGCCATCAGGCGGCCGCCCCCGCGCCGGCCGGCAGGGCCCGCAGCACCAGTTCGCTGAGGTTCTCCATCTCCTTCAGGTCGGCGCGTGCCCAGCGCTCGCGCGTCAGCGTCAGCACGTAGGCGATGCCACCCAGCACCAGCCCGCACACGACGGCGCCGAAGCCGACCACCAGATGGCTGACCATGCTGCCCATGTCGCCCGACAGCAGCGACTGCAGCGCCGGCCCGAGCGGGATGATGGTGCCGGCCAGCCCCAGCATGGGCGCGATGCGCACCAGGGTGCGCGACAGGTCGAGGCGGTTGGCGATGCGGATCTCCTCGCGCTGCAGCGTCTCGTCCAGCCACAGGTCGAGGTGCTCGTGCGAATCGAGCTGGGCCAGCCGTTGCTGCAGCAGGGCCCAGAAGCGTGCCAGCGAGGGAGACAGCGCGACGTCGTCGAGGCTGGCCGAGCGGCCGCTGCCGGGCGCCGGCAAGCGCGCCGCCAGCGCGTTCGCCACCGCCGGCAGGTCGGTGGCGGCGGTGTGCGCGCGCCGCCGCGCCTGCACCAGCAGCGCGCCGAGGTCGGCCAGCGACAGCGCGAACAACACCAGCAGCGCCACCGCCACCGGCCAGAAGAATGCCGTCGACAGGCGGTAGAAGATCTCGATGACGATGCTTTCCATGGGATCGCGCCTGCAGGCGGGTTCGGAGTGAGAGGCGGGCATGGCCGAGCGCCGGCCAATGGCGGTGCGCGGCTGTCCGCGGTCGGCGGGCGCGCCCGGAGCGCACCGGACATGCCGTCATGCGCCAATCCGGTGCAGCGGCCGCGCCGGCCTCCGCCCCTGCGCCGCGACGGGTCGCCATTGTAGCCAAGGCGCGCGCCGCGCGCCTACCTGATCGACGCATGTCGACGACATCGCGATACAGGGCGCTAGTGTCCTGAGTCTTGAATTCGTGGAGAACCAGGAAGCCGTTTCAAAAAGAGTTGCTGGGTACTCAAGGCGAACCTGCAAGGCGGGCCTGCGGGCCTGCGGACCTGTTAACCTCATCCGTTGTGAGAACAGGACAGAGGGGATGGGCAAGCCGATCACCGACGACGGATGGTGGGCACCGATCGAACCGCTTCCGCCGCCAGCAAAGCCTGCCTGGGAGACCGCCCGGGGCGGCCCGGGCCGGGCGTGCGCGCAATCCGAGGCAATACGCCACATGGGCCGTCAGGGTAGCGGATCTGCGCCGCTCACCGCGCCATCCTGCCTGGCGGTGAATGCCAAAAGATTGATTTGGTATACTCGAACCCGGCCGTGCATACGGCGAAATGCCCATCAACGACATCACTGGCATAGCACTCAATGACCTTGTCGAAAAAGCCGAGCATGGCAAGTGAAATCAAGAGCACTATTCAGGCCGAGATCGAGAGCGGGGCCTTCCCGCCCGGCGCGCTTCTGGACGAGCGCACGCTGGCAGAACGATTCAGCGTGTCGCGGACCCCGGTCCGGGAGGCGCTGCAGCAACTGGCTGTCCAGAATCTTGTCAGGATTGCTCCGCGAGTCGGAGTATTCGTCTCTCGCCTCTCCATCCCCCAATTGCGCGAAACCCTGGAGCTCCTTGCCGAACTCGAGGCCATCGCGGCCAAGTTCGCGGCCCGTCGGATGGATGACTCCCAGCGCGCCGAACTCCAGGCGCTGGCCCGGTCGTGTGAGCAAGCGTCCGCAGCGGACGACGGCAAGCAGTTCGGCAAGGCCAACGCGGCATTTCACGAGTTGATTTACGACGCCAGCCGCAACGAATACCTGTCGGAACAGATCAAGAGCATGCGGCGGCTAATGCAGCGCTACCGGCCCAAGATCTTCGGCTCCCAGGCACAGCGCCAGCGCGTGCTGGGCGAGCACCAGACGCTGGTCGACGCCATTCTGCGCGGCGACGAAGCCGCGGCGCAGGAAGCCATGCTGCATCACGCCCCCATTGGCACCACGGGCTTCTCGGAGTTCCTCTCGATGCTCCCCTCCAGCTACCTGGAGGGGGAGACAGCATCGGGCATGGCAGCAGCCACGACGACTGCCGCTGCGGAGCGCCCGCGCGCCCGGCGCGGGCGCAAGCCGGCCAACCCCGTGGTCGAAGCGTAAGCCGTTCGCTGAGTTTCCCGGAACGGCCACACGGGAGCGGGAGCGCATCGCCGAGCGCTTGCGGGACCGCGCCGAACTGCCGGTCCGGCGGGTGCGGCGTTCAGCGGCGATCGATGTGGCGCGCCGCTGAAAAGTAGTGCCATGCGGACCAGACAAGGACGACGCTCATAAGCAGCAAGGCGTAGCGCAGGCCGCTGGCAGCAGCCTGTGTGCAAGCCTGAGACACCGCCCCCGCCGCAGCGTGTCCCTGTGCCCCGGCCGCACTGGCGTGGCAAGTGGCCTGGTAGCCCCCTCCCTTGACCAGGCTGGCGGCAAAGCGGTCGCTCAGCAGTCCGACGGTGGTCGGGCCCAGGCCTTGCCCGACCAGGTTCATCAACAGGAACACGAAGGCCGATGCGGTCGCGCGCATACGCGGCGTCACCAGCCCCTGCACGATCGAGAAGGTCGGCCCGTTCCACACGTTCAACATGATGGTGCAGCCCAGCAGCAGGGGCACCGCCAGACGCCAGTCGGACAGGGTGAACGCCATCGCGGCCAAGGGGAATCCGAGCAGCGTCCCGATGGCCGGTACCCAGGCATACCATCGCTTGTCGCGCGCGCCCAGCGCATCGGAGAGATATCCGCCCAGCGCATTGCCAGCAATACCGCCGACCCCGACGATCAGACCGAATACCATGCCGGCCTGAGCCAGCCCCATGCCGTAGACACGAGCGAGATAGACCGGCAGGAACAGGTTGATGCCATATTGCGCAAATGCGCCGATCACGGTGCCGAGCAGCATCTGCACGAAGGTGCGGCTCGACATCAACAGATGGACCACGCTGCGCAACGGAGGAACTGCAGTGGGTGGTGCGGCGTCGACCTGCGCATGCCGAGGTTCACGCAGCGTCAACCAGGCGAGGACGGCGAGCGCGATCCCCGGCAGGCCTACGGCGAAAAAAGCGTGGCGCCAGCCGAAGTGCTGCGCCGCCCAACCACCGCCTATCGCCCCTGCCAGAACACCGATAGGCGGACCGAAGGCGTACAAAGCCAGCGCCGTCGCCCGTCTCCCCTCTGGGAACTGGTCGGCAATCAGCGCATGAGCGGTCGGGGTGCTGCCGGCCTCGCCGATGCCGACCCCCAGCCGGTAAACGAGCAAGTGCCAGAACCCCCCGGCGGTGCCGCACAGGGCGGTCATGGCCGACCAGGCCGCGATCGAGAGGGAAATGAGCATGACGCGGCTGTAGCGCTCGGCGAGGCGCGCCATGGGAATGCCCAATGCTGAGTAGAAGACCGAGAACGCCAGCCCGCCGAGCACGCCCAACTCGGCATCCGACAGGTTCATCTCCAGCTTGACGGCCTGCCCTACCACCGACAGGAAGATGCGGTCGACGAAGCTCGACGCATAGATGAGGGTCAGCAGCAACAGAAACCACGTGGAGTACAGGCCGCGCTTCGACGATCTTGTACCCGCCACCACCCCGGCCAGTTCTTTCATTTCCTTGTCTCCTTGCATTCTTCCAACGCCAGGCGCCGGTCTGCTGCCGTTGCCGACGGAACCACTCTTGCCACCCACGCGCGTTGCTTCGCTCACCCGGCGGCCTGCAAAGTATCCTGCAAGCGCCGGCAGGCAGCCCAGAACAGCGCCCGTAGCGCCGTGTCATCCACGTCAGCGACCGCCTGCCGGCACGGTGCCAGATAGCGCACCACGGGCAGGCCGAGTTCCACCGCCGACGCCATGCAAACCAGTCGGCCCCGCCCGTCGGCCGCCGCCATCCAGGCATCGAACAAGCCCGACAGCGCCGCCGCATCAGTCACCGGCGCGGAGGCGGCAAGCTTCCGCGCGGCCAACAGCGCACGGCGCGTCGTGTTGCGCACGTCCCGGCGCACGTGGGCCCGCGCCCCGGCGGGCGTAGGCTCTTGACGACCGTTCACGCCGCTGCCGCGCGACGGCTATCGCCGCCGCGCACGATCATGCAGGTCGCGACGGCCGACGCCACCACGCGGCCCTCCTGCAGCAACTCGCCGGCGACGTTACAGATATCCCTGCCGCGGCGTACAAGTGTGGCACGCCCCTGCAGAGGCCCCGCCTGCGCCGCGCGCAAGAAGGTCACGTTCAGGTTCAGGGTGGCGCAGGCCTCGCCTTCCCCGAGCGTGGCGGTCACCAGCATCGCCGTCACGTCGTCCAGCATGGCGCTCAGCATGCCCCCCTGAACCTGGCCTGCCGGGTTGAGGAAGGATTCCGTCGCCTGGTAGGCGGAGGTGAGCGCGCCCGCCTCCAGATCCACCGTCCCGATCTTCCCGCCCAGCAGCGTCGCCACGGGCGGCGGTGCCGCATCGCCGCGCTGCAATCGCTTGAAATAGCCGTCCTGGCCGATACCTTCCCGATTCATATCCAATCTCCCGCCATCGGTTTCAGCGGCCGTGAAAACGCGGCGCGCGCCTTTCCCGCCAAGCCTGCGCGCCCTCGGCCAGATCCTCCGAGGCGTCCGCCAGCGCGATATCCCGTGCGATGTCCCCCGCATCGAGCTGGCCGGCCGCGATGCGATTCAAGTGTTTTTTCATGCCCAGCAACGCCAGCGGTGCCATGCCGGCCAGTTCCCCGCCAAGGCGCCCGGCCTCGGCTTCCAGCGCCGCGCTATCGGGCAGGAGCTTGTCGAGGAAGCCGCAGTCCAGCATCTGCTGCGCGTCGAGCTTGTCGGCGGCGAGCAGCACTCGCTTGGCCATGCCAAGCCCCAGGCGGGACACATAGCGCTCGAGCCCCCCACGGTAGAACAGCAGGCCGAGCCGAGCCGCCGGCACAAACATCTCGCAGCCTGGTGCTCCGAGGCGGAAATCGCAGGCCAGCGCGAGATCGGTCGCCCCGCCGTAGACACCGCCGTTGAGTATGGCAATCGTCACAGGGCGGGCCGCCTCCAGCGCCGCAGCGAGCGCCTCGAAGCGCGCACCGGCCTCGCTGCCGCCGACCTCCCCGATATTGAAGCCGCTGCAGAAATGGCGTCCCGTGCCGCGCAATCGCAGCACCAGCACGCCAGGCGCGGCATCGACCTCAGCGAGCTGCTGGCGCAGCTGTTCGAGATCCGACAGTTCGAGGCGGTTGGCCACATCAGGTCGGCGCAGGGTGATGGTGGCGATCGCACCATCGATGTCGAGCTGCGGCGGCAGGCCGCGGGGAGAGTCCGTCGTCATCTTTGTCCGCCGTCGGTGGAATCAGTGAAAGCCATAAATCTGCATGGTCGACTCACCCGCCTGCACGCGCGCGAGGATGGCCGCCTCGTCCAGTTCGCGCTGGCGCGCCTTCGCCACCACTGCCTCGGCACGCTCGCGCGCCAGCACGACTACGCCATCGGCATCGCCGACCACCAGGTCGCCCGCGGCCACGCTCACATCGCCGATCAGCACCGGCTCATTGAGCCAGCCGATGGCGCCATAGTCCTTGCCGGTCCCGCGGATGCACAAGCCACGCGCGAACACCGGAAAACCGATTTCCTCGAGCAGCACACCATCGCGCACGCAGCCGTCGATGACCAGGCCGCCGAGGCCTTTCACCTTGGCGGCGGTAGTCATGATCTCGCCCCAGTAACCATGCTCGAAGACGCCGCTGGCATGTACCACCAGCACATCGCCGGGCCGGGCGATCTCCAGCGCGCGGTGCAGCCACAGGTTGTCGCCGCCCGGTGAGTGCACGGTCAGGGCCGGGCCGCTCAGCCGGAAGGACGGGGCCACCGGCTTGATGGCACTCGGCAGGGCCCCGGCCTTGCCGCCGGCCTCATGCAGCGTGGCGGTCGGCAGCGCACGCGCCGCCTCCACCAGCGCCGGCGCCACCCGCTCGAATGCTGTCCGCGTGGTGGACGCGGCGTCGTGTTCCTTCATGCTCAGGCTCCCTTGGTCTGCAGTTGGTGATAACGGAACTGCCGGCGCGCCTCGTCGAGGCGCATGCCACCACGCACAGCCTCGCGGATCGATTCCTCGGCGCGCTCCACCGCTTCGGCGGTATCCAGCACCGCGGCCTCGTGTTCACGTGGAATGACCACCACGCCATCCGCATCACCCCGCACGATGTCGCCGGGCTGCACCCGCGCGTCACCGATGTTGACCGGGACGTTGGTCGCTTCCACCTGCACGCGATCCTTACCGGTGCGCATCCAATGGCCTTTGCTGAACACCGGATAGCCCAGCTTGCGGCACAGCGCCACGTCGCGGCAGACACCGTCGATCACCGTGCCTGCGATGCCGCGGCGGTGGGCGATCTCGGTCAGGATGTCACCCCATACGGTGGCGTTGTCGCGCCCGCCGTTGTCCAGCACCAGCACGCTGCCGGGCGGCACGTCGTCGATGTAGTCGCCCACCGTGCCGGGCGGATTGGCCGCCGGGCCGTACTGGAGCGTAAAGGCGCGGCCCGCCATGGCGAAGCCTTCGCCGCGCGCCTGGATGCGGTAGCACTGCCCGGCGATCCCGAGCTTGTCGAGCGCGTCGCTCAGTGTGGCGGTATCCAGCCTGCCGGCCCGTTCAATGTTGATGTCTTCTTTCTGGCTCATGATGTCCTGCTCCTCCTCAGCTCTGCAGCATGTGTTCGTAGTTGCCGCCCATGACCTCGCCAATCGGCGTCCCGGCCAGGATCGCCTTGGACATTGCAGCTTCCTTGAGCACGATGGCCTCCGCCGTTTCGAGCACGCGCTCGATGTCCTGGGACGAGATGAAGATCACCGCGCTACGGTCCGCCAGCACGTAATCGCCGGCATGAACCGTCACGTGGCCTACCTCGACGGCCACGTTGGTACCTTTCTCGACCACGCGCCCACGCGCCGTCAGCGACGTCAACCCGCGGCTGAACACCGGGAAGTCGAAGCCGATGGCTTCGTCGATATCGCGCACCGGGCCGTCGGCGACCACGCCAGCCACGCCGCGCACCTTGGCGCCCAGCGACAGTAAGCCACCCCAGCTGCCGGCCTCGACGCCGCTGCGCTGCTCGACCACGATCACGTTGTCGGGACCGGCCGCCTCGATCGCGGTGCAACCCAGATGGCGCGCCGGGCCTTCCGGTGGCGCGCCGGTGCCGAGCTTGACGGTAACGGCGCGTCCGGCGATGCGTCCGGCGCCGGAGCGCTGCGGCAGCCCTGTCACCACACCGGGAAGGCGCAATTTGTCGAGCGCATCGGAAACCGCGCAGCAGTCAAGCCGGCGCAGCCGCTGCACGTGGGAATCGTATTGAGTCATGATGTGTTCTCCGTGTTCTCCGTGTTCTTTTCGATGATTGGCGCGGCCGGCGCTCAATCGAGCGTGCGCCAGGCGGCAAAGCACAGTCCGGTGCCGGTCAGGGCCGGGCTGCGGTAGCCTGGCGTGTAAGACACCCACTCGAGGTCCAGGTCCTTGACTGCCTCGACCGCAATCAGCCAGTTGCGGATCTCCGAACTGCCCGCCTGCAGTTGCTTGGGGTCGAGCGCGGCCAGGTAGGCAGTGTCCTTGCGGCGGATGGCGTCGATGATGCCCTCGTCCAGCGCTTCGTCGACGACAAAATGACTCAACCCGCCGGATGCCAGCACCCCCACGCGCAGGTCTTCCGGATAGCCCGCGATCAACTCGCGCAACGTGGCGCCGAGCTGGATACATCGCCGCGGCGTGGGCTGATTGGGCGGGTCGAAGGTGTTGACGATGACCGGCACCACGGGCAGATCAATGCCCTGCAGGTAGCGGCGGTGAATGAAGGAGAAGGCGTGGCCCTCGAACTGCCCGCGTTCGAGCCCGTCCATGGCGGCAATGTCGAAGTCGCGGTCGCAGAGTTCGCGGATCAGCCAGCGCGCCATGCCGGCTGCCACCGGATATTCGCGGTCGGCATCCGGCTCCTGGCGCGCCATGCGCGCCTTCTTGTACCAACCGTCCGACAAGCCCTCCTCGCGCTTCGCGTTGCGGATGGTCTCGCCGTAGTAGATGGCGAAGGCCGGGTTGTTGGTAGTGCGGAACAATTCGGTCTGGTCATCGCCGACCACGAGCAGCACGTCCAGCCTCGCAGCGTGAATGCGGTCGCGCAAGGTATCCATCGCGGCTTCCGCCTGGTCGAAGCGCTCGCCCATGCGTTCCGGCGTCACCATCGCCTCGGCGTCCGGTGGCGCGATGGCCAGCAGCTTTTCGTAAGTGGTGGCGTTGCCCTCGCTGTCGTAATAGTGGGGGTTCTTCGGGTCTACCTGGCGAAAGCCATGCTGCCAGTCCTCGCGCTGGGATACCAGCATGATGCTGTGCGACGAGCCGAATGCGGCGACCAGTCTTGCCATGTCAATGTCCTTGGAGTCAAACGATGAAGCCTGCGCGCAGCTCGGCGATGCGCTCGGCGCTGTAGCCCAGCTCGGTGAGAATGCCGTCGGTGTGCTCGCCCTGCCGCGGCGCCGGGCGCGGCGGAGCTTCGCGCTGGTAACGCGACAGCCGCATCGGCTGGCCCACCAGCGAGATGTCGCCTAGTTCCGGATGCATCATCGGCCAGGCGATACCCAGGTGCCTCACCTGCGGATCGGCGAACACCTGGTCGACGCGATGGATCGGACCGCATGGAACACCGGCCGCGAGCAACCGTTCGGTCCACTCGGCGGTGGTGCGCTGCCGCAGCGCCGCCTCGACGGCAGCGTTGACCCGCTCGCGGTTCTTGACCCGCTCGGGATCCGATCCCATGCCCGGCTCCGCCACCAGCTGCGGCACGCCAAGCGCTTCGCACAGGCGCCGCCACATGGTCTGGCCGATGGCGGCGATATTCAGGTATCCATCGCTGGTGGCGAACACGCCGGTAGGCACGGTCAGCGGGTGCTCATTGCCGGTCTGCTCCGGTACATTGCCGTCGACCAGCCATTGCGCCGCCTGGAAGTCCAGCATTGCCACCTGTGCCTCCAGCAGCGAGGTCTGCACCCACTGCCCTTCGCCCGACGCCTCCCGCTCCAGCAATGCCGTCAAGATGCCCATGGCGCAGAAGTGCCCCGCGCACAGGTCAGCCAGGGGGATGCCCACCCGCATCGGCCCCTCGCCAGGCTTGCCGGTCACGCTCATCAGCCCCCCCATGCCTTGGGCAATGGAGTCGAAGCCGGGCCAGCGTGCGCAGGGACCGTCTTGGCCGAAGCCGGAGATGCTGGCATAGACCAGGCGAGGATTGACCGCGCGCAAAGCGTCGGGGCCGATGCCGAGGCGGTCCTTGACGTCCGGGCGGAAATTCTCGATGAAAACGTCGGCGCGCTTGACCAGCTCATGCAGAATCTCGCGCCCCGCTGCCGTCTTCATGTTCAGCGTCAGGCTTTCCTTGTTACGGTGCAGGTTCTCGTAGTCAGCGCGATTGTGGTCGCGCCCGCCGATCATGTCGTCGCCACCCGGCGCTCCGGGCGGGATCTCCAGCTTGATCACGCGCGCGCCCATGTCGGCGAACAAACGCATCGCGGTGGGACCGGCGCGCACGCGCGAGGCGTCGATGATGGTGAAACGCGAGAGCGCGCCTCGGCGCGGGCCTGCCTGGCCCGCCTGGCCTGCTTCTCCTGCAGCGCTGTTGTCGTCCTGCATTGGGTAACTCCGTCTTTCGTTGTCGCCGCGCCGGGCCGCTACGTGCGCCCGGCACTGGCCTCAGGCAGCGCCGGCGGGCGCGAACATCGGTACCGCGTGCCCGCCCTCGCTCTGCCGGAACACCACGCACACACGTTGGCCGATAGCGATCCCGCGCGGATCGCAGTCGACCAGGTTGGTCATCATGGTCACGCCCTCGTCCAGCGTGACGAAGGCCAATGTGTATGCCGCCTCGGCGCGCCCCATCGTGCTGTACGAGTAGACCGTGCCGAACCCGCTGGCCTCCTGCCATACGGTGCGCTCGGACAGGCAGTGCGGACAGATGTCGCGCGGGTAGTGGTGCGGCTTGCCGCAATCCAGGCAATGCTTGAGCAGCAGGCGGCCGGCGTCGGCCGCGTCCCAGAAAGCCTGGCTCTCGGGCAGCGTGCGCGGGGCGGGGATCCTGCGCGGGCCGCCCGGGGCGGCTGGCTTGGCGGACTTTTCGGATTGTGCGTTCGTCGTGCTCGTCATGTTCAGATCCTCTCCAGAATCAGCGTCGCGGCGGTGTGGCGCGATGCGAGCGCGCCACCGATGCCACTTGCCAGCGCCAGGTCGCAGTCCTTCACCTGCACCGCGGGGTGCGCCTCGCCGCGCAACTGCCGCACGGCCTCGATCACCTTGGTGACGCCACCCCGGTTGGCCGGATGGTTGTTGCACAGCCCGCCGCCGTCGGTATTGAAGGGCAGCCGTCCCACGCCCGAGATCAGGCCACCGTCCGCGACGAACCTGCCGCCCTCGCCCTTCTTGCAGAAGCCGAGGTCCTCTAGTTGCATCAGTACCGTGATGGTGAAGCTGTCGTACAGCGACGCATACTTGATGTCGGCCGGCGTGACGCCCGCCTCGGCGAAAGCCGCCGGCCCGGCCCAGGCGGCCGCCGACCAGGTCAGGTCGATGTCGCCGCCCCTGGCGTGCTTCGGCGCCTCGCCGGTGCCCTTGATCTTCACCAGCGGACGCTTGAGCTGCCGGGCGATCTCCGGCCGCGCGACGATCAGCGCGCCTCCGCCGTCCGACATCACGCAACAGTCGAGGCGGTGCAGCGGATCGGCGATCATCGGCGAGTTGACCACGTCCTCCACCGTCACCACATTGCGCAGCATGGCGTCAGGGTTGTGCTGGGCGTGGTGGGAGGCTGCCACCTTGATCCATGCCAGCTGCTCGCTGGTGGTGCCGAACTCATGCATGTGGCGCCGGGCCACCATGCCATACAGATTCTGGGTGGCAGGACCGAACGGCAGTTCGAATGCCACGTCGGGTGCGTCCGAATCCGGCGCCTTCAGGGCCAGCGCCGCGCCCGCCGCGCGCGGGCGCCCTGCCAGCGTGATCAGCGCCACGTTGCAGCGGCCGGCGGCAATCGCCTCCGCGGCATGCGCCACATGCAGGATCGGCGCTGAGCCACCGCATTCGGTGGAATCGACGTGGCGCACTTTCAAGCCGAGGTACTCGACCATGGTGGTAGTGCCGAGGCCGGGTGCGTCGCCGGCGCAGAAGTAGCCGTCGATGTCGCTGGCAGACAAGCCGGCGTCGGCCAGCGCCCCCTTGGCGACGTCGGCGTGCAGGCGTGCGACCGAAAGCTCGTCGGCCTTGCGGGTCGGGTGCTCGTAGGCACCCACGATGTATGCGGATCCGTTCAGACTCATGATGATTGCAGAGGTCGGGGGACAGGCAGGCCAGCCACCGCGGTGAAGTCGATCGGTGCCTGCCGCGGACGACCCGATGTCACCCGCAGGGCAAGGCTTCGACCTGCATCACCAACGATTCGGCGGACCTGGCGGCGCGCAAGCGCGCCTCGGTTTCATTGCTCGGGCGTGAATCCACTCGCCTTGATCACAGGGCCCCAGTAGGCCAGCTCACTACGCTGGAGCCGATCGAGTTCGGCAGCGGGACGGAAATCAGGGTGCTGCGTGGCGTTCTGCGTCAGGGTGTGCTGGACTTCCGGCATTGCCAGCACCTTGCCTAGTGCCGCCTGCATGCGCTCGATCTCGGCCTTCGGCGTACGCGCCGGTGCCCAGACGGCCGCCCACGCCTCAGCAGCGTCGACCTTGACCCCCTGCTCGGCCACAGTCGGTACCTCCGGCATCAGCGGCGAGCGCTTAGCGGCGAACACGCCGATTACCTTGACCCTGCCGCTGCGCTGGTGCGGGAGAATGTCGCCCGCCGTCATCACCGCCGCGGCAAGCTGGCCGCCGAGCAGATCCGTGGTGAGCGGTCCATTGCCTTTGTAGGGGACGACATTGAGCGCCACACCCGCCGCCTTGCCGAACTGCAGCCCGGTGAAGTGCGTCTGTCCACCCAGTCCCGCGGTGCCGAACACAGCCTCCTTCGGGTGAGCCTTGACCCAGGCCACGTACTCATTGACATTGCTGACGCCCACCCGCGTGCTGACGACCAACGCCAGCGGATAAGACACGACCATCGCGACCGGTGCCAGATCGGTCAGCAGGTCGTAGCGCAGCGCAGCCGGCGGGTAGAGCAGGGTCGGGAAGATCGCCGTGGCGTTGGGTGCGACCATGTAGGTCGAGCCGTCGGGCGTACTGTTCTTCAGCATGCCGGTAGCCAGCCGGCCGCCCGCGCCCGGTCGGTTGTCGACCACCACGGGCTGGTCGAGGACGATGCGCAGCTTGTCGGCCAGGATGCGCGCCACCGTGTCGGTCGAGCCGCCCGGCGGGAATCCCACCAACAGCCGGATCGGCTGCCGCTCCTGAGCGGCTGTCATCGCGGCCCACCCGATGCCCAGTCCGGCCGCGAGGACGATCCCGGTGCGGCGTAGCTTGCTGAAAATGGCCATCTGCTGTCTCCTTGCGTCTGTCTCTCGACGCTTTGGCTGTTGTCGATCTTGTCTTTCCGCGCGCGCCCAGCGATGCAGCGGAACCTAGGACGCCGCGGCGAAGCGGTCCAGGTGATATGAGGCATCGCCGAACAGTTGGCCGATCACCAGCAGTCGCTTGGCGTAGTGGCCGACGCGGCATTCGTCGGTCATGCCCATGGCGCCATGCATCTGGATCGCCCACTCGCCGACCTGACGTCCAGCCTGGCCGGCCACCACCTTGGCGGCGGAGACCAGGCGGCGGCGCAGCGCCGGCTCACCGGCATCCACCGCCATGGCCGCGGCGCAAGCCATCGACTTGCACTGTTCGAGCGCGATCAGCATGTCGGCGACGCGATGCTGCAACACCTGGAACCTGGCCAGTAGAGCGCCGAACTGCTTGCGTGTCCTGAGTTGCTCGGCGCTCAGGTCGATCAGCGCTTGCAGCGCGCCAGCGGCTTCCGCGCACAGCGCGGCGTTGACTCGGTCGGCCGTGGCTTCGATGCCAGGCAATGCCCCGCCCACCTCGCCCAGTACATCTCCGGCCGTCAGCGCCACGCCTCGCAGCGTCACGCTGGCCGCGCGGCGGCCATCCAGCGTGGCAAAGTCCTGCACTTCGACACCCGGCGCTCCGGCCTCGACCACGAACAAGGTCGGGCCGCCGCCCTCCACCTGCGCCGACACGATCAGCAGTTGCGCCGCGGCGCCATCCAGGACCAGTGTCTTGCCGCCTTCGAGCACCCAGCCCGAACCCTGGCGGCGGGCCTGTGTGGCGGGGCGGCGGTAGTCGTAGCGTGCGCCGGCCTCGTGCAGGGCCAGCGCGGCGCGCGCCCCGCCGCTGGCCAGCGCAGGCAGCCAGCGCTGGCGCTGCGCCGCACTGCCGAGCTGGTCCAGCAATTGGCCGGCGGCCACCACACTGGAGAGCCAGCCGATACCGCCAAGCGCCCGCCCGAGTTCCTGCGCCACCAGCATCGATTCCACCGCGCCCAGACCGCTGCCACCCACGTCGGTACCCAGCGGAAGCCCGAGCAGACCCAGCTCCGCCATGCCTTGCCAGCGCCGCGCGGCCACCTCGGCGGGCTCGTCGTCGCCGCGCTGGTGCGCGGGATACTCGCCGTCGCAAAAGCGCCGCACGGCGTCCTGCAGGGCAATGTGTTCGTCGTTCAGAGAAAAGTCCATGTTCGGTCAGTGGTCAGGCTGCAAGGAAGGCCTTGCTGATCAGGTTGCGCTGCACTTCATTGACGCCGCCGTAGATCGACAGCTTGCGCGCGTCCAGGTAGTTGGCCGCCAACGCGGCCAGTTCCGGCGGCACCGGCGCGCCCTCCCGCTCCAGGCCGGCGGCCTCGAGCAGGTTGCCCTCGCGATCGAACGGCACCGCGCCCGGGCCGGCGATGTCCACCAGCAGCGCATGGATGCCCTGGCGCAACTCAGTGCCACGCACCTTCAGCATCGAGGCCTCGACCGCCGGCACCCGACTGCTCTGGTTGGCGCTGAGCAGGCGCAGCGCGGTGAACTCCAGCGCCATCACCTCGATCTCGAACTGGGCCAGCTTCGATGCCAGCACCGCGTCATGGCCCAGCCCCTGTGCTTGCGCGAGCCGGCGCGCCCGCGCCAGTTGCTGCTTGCACGAGCCGATGCCGGCAATGCCGGTACGCTCGTGGCCGAGCAGGTACTTGCCATACGACCAGCCCTTGTTGCGTTCGCCGACGAGGTTCTCCACCGGCACGCGCACGTTGTCGAGAAAACACTCGTTGAGGTCGGTACCCCCCTCCAGCATGCGGATCGGACGCACCGTCACGCCGGGCGAGGCCATGTCGATCAGCAGGAAAGAGATGCCTTCCTGTGGCTTGGCCGCGTCGGGATCGGTGCGCACCAGGGCGAACATCATCGAGCACCAGTGCGCGTACGAGGTCCATACCTTGTGGCCGTTGACGACGAAGTGCTTGCCGTCCGGCTCCAGCACGGCAGTGGTCCGCAGCGTTGCCAGGTCGGATCCCGCCCCCGGTTCGGAGAATCCCTGCGCCCACCAGGTATTGCTGCGGCGGATATCGGGCAGGTACTTTGCCTTCTGCTCCGGGGTGCCGAAGGCGATCAGTACCGGCCCCAGCATTTGGATACCACTGGCGATGATGCGCGGCGCGTTGCCGAGCATGGTTTCCTCATCGAAGATGTAGCGCTGCACGTGGTTCCAACCGGGACCGCCGTGCTCGACCGGCCAGCCCGGCGTGAGCCAGCCGCGCGACTCCAGGATGCGGAACCACGTCACATAGTCCAGATGCTCCAGGCGCAGGCCCAGTTCGACCTTTCGCTTGATATCGGCGGGCAGGTTCTCGCGCACGAAGGCGCGCACTTCCTGGCGGAATGCCTCGTCGGCGGCGGAAAATTCGAGCTTCATTGCGTTGTCTCAGGCTTGCGGCGCAGCGCACACGACCAGCGCGTCGAGGGCGAGCACACGGTCGGGATAGGCCAGCAGAGGATTGACGTCGATCTCCAGGATGGCCGGATTGGCACGCATCTGCGTTCCGATCAGCGCCACCACGCGTGCGATCGCCCGCACGTCGACCGCCGCCGCACCGCGGATGCCGCGCAGCAGCGAGGCGGCCTTGAGCCGTCCGAGTTCGGTCACAATGTCCTCTTCGGCCAGATCGGCCGGCAACAGGCGCACGTCCTCGAGTGCCTCGATCCAGATGCCACCCAGGCCGACCAGCACAACCGGCCCCCAGCCGGCGTCGCGGCGCGCCCCGACCACCAGTTCGAGCCCGCGCTCGCCCATCTTCTCCACCAGCACACCATCCAGGCGCAGGCCGGGGCGATGCCTGGCGACGTTGTCCTGCAACTGCTGCCAGCCCGCGCGCAAAGCGGCCTCGTCTCCCAGCCCGATGATCACGCCGCCGACATCGCTCTTGTGCGGCAGTTCGCTGGCCTGGGCCTTGATCACCACCGGATAGCCAAGGCTCGCGGCGATCGTGGCCGCATCCTCTACGCTCTGCGCCAGCCCACCGGCTGGCACTGCCACGCCGGCGGCAGCCAGCCATGCCTTGCCCTGATACTCGGCAAACACACCGGAAGGAGGCCGCGGCGCCGGCAACGCCACCGCGACCGGATCGACCTGGTTGGCACGCCGGGCTCGCTGCAGCGCCTCGCCGTAGGCGGTCACGCGCCGGAGCGCACGCAGCGCGCGGTCGGGGGAGCGGAAGAACGGCACGCCGCTGGCGCGGATGGCGTCGACGAAAAACGGCTCGATCGGACCTGCGTCGCCGGTGACCACCAAGACCGCAGGCTTCTCCGCGCGCGCCAGCGCCGGCACGATGTGCTCGGCCTTGTCGCGCTGGGCTACCGTCGGACCTGCCGGGATGCTGAGCACGATGCTGCCGATGTTGTCGTCGGCCAACATGGCCAGCAGCAGTTCGCCCACCAGCCCAGGCTGGCGCACGCTGATGGTGGTGTAGTCGAGCGGGTTCTCGGCCACCGCGTAGGCCGGCAGCATGGCCTGCAGGCGCGCCGTCGTCTGCTCGCCCAGCGCAGGCAGGTCCAGGTCCAGCGCATCGCAGAAATCCAGCGCGATGTTCTTCATCGCGCCAGACCCGGTCATGAAAGCCGGGCCGCCGCTCGGCGGCACCGGAAACCGCAGCAGGATCGCAGCGGCATCGAACAACTCGTCCAGCGAATCCACCAGCACCACGGCTTCGCGCGCCAGCGCCGCCGAGGCGGTGGCGTGATCGCCAGCGAGCGCACCGGTATGCGACTGCGCGGCCTCGCGTGCCCGCGCACTGCGCCCCGGCATCAGCATCACCACAGGCTTGCCCGCCTCGCGCGCCTGCCGCGCCAGGCGCAGAAACGTCTGCGGGCGGCGCACCTGTTCCGCATAGACGGCGATCACGCGCGTCTGCGCATCGGCGATGTAGTGCGCCAGCACATCTTCCAGCCCCAGCACTGCCTCGTTACCCGTCGACACCACCGCAGTCAGCGGCAGACCCCGGCCGCTCAGCGCATCGCGCACATTGGCCGCCATGGCGCCGCTCTGCGCCACCACGCCCACGCCGGCCCGGCCCGCGGCCGGCTGCGGAGCAAGCGGCTCGAAGGTCACCGGCACACCCACTTCGAAATTGGTAAAGCCCATGCAATTCGGGCCCAGCAGCAGGATCCCGCTGTCACGCGCCACCCGCGCCAGCTCTTCCTGCTTGACGCGCCCCGTCTCGCCCGCCTCCGCGTAGCCGGAGGCGAACAACACGGCAGCATGGGTGCCGCGCGCCGCCAGACCACGCACGGCGTCCAGCACACCGGCCTCGGGAATCGCCAGTACTGCCAGGTCTATCCCTTGCGGCAGCGCGTCCACCGTTTTGACGCAGGGCCGGCCGTTGATTTCGGTGCTGCTGCGGCTGACCAGGTGTACGGCGCCGGCGTAGCCGAAACGCTCCAGGTTGTCCAAGACGAATCCGCCGAACGAGCGGGGGTCGGCCGACGCCCCGACGATAGCGATCGATGCTGGCGCAAGGATGCGGCCCAGCGGCAGCAACGCCTGCTCCGGTGAAGCGGGGGAAGCGATGGAAGGATTCATGGGAAGTACGCCTTGCAACCTTGCGATGGAAGAAGAAGCACAGGAACACGTGCGAACCAGGGGTGAGCCGCACGACATCTCCTGTATTTTTGAGAATTCTGGCATACACAAAAAGCAATTTCAATACACCAGATAAAATTATTGGCATCCAATCATAAGTGTTTACCCGCAAGGATCCCGACAGCCGCAGCACGCCGGATGGTGAGGCCCCTTGGGCCAAGGCCGGGCACGTAGCAGTACAGCGCCGGATGCTTCCCGCAGCGCGCCGCACGCGGATAGTTCGCCACATGACGCTGCAACATAACGCTGCAACTGGCATACGCCGATACAAAGATCGAGCCCAGCAGCCAACATCCGCGCATCATTCTTCTTCCTATTTGCATACCACAATAGTTGTGTTGTATATTTTCTGGCAGGAAAACTGCAAGCTCCCTGCTGGCCCAGCGCGCACGCATCATGACCGCTACTCAAACAAGACCTGTCGCATCCGCGGCCCCGATGGCAGCGGGCTCCGCGTCCGCCGCCGGCGAGCCTGGCGGTCGTGCCAGCCTCGCCGGCGACATACGCTCGACGCTGGCCGCAGAGATCGAGAACGGCATCCTGCCGCCGGGCACCCCGCTGGACGAACGGGCGCTGGCACAGCGTTTCAACGTCTCGCGGACGCCGGTTCGCGAGGCGATACAACAGTTGT
This sequence comes from Cupriavidus malaysiensis, assembly GCF_001854325.1. NCBI lineage: Bacteria > Pseudomonadati > Pseudomonadota > Betaproteobacteria > Burkholderiales > Burkholderiaceae > Cupriavidus > Cupriavidus malaysiensis. The sequence continues at coordinate 1,579,914 of NZ_CP017755.1, read as the reverse complement.
TGGCAAGCGATCTGGTATGCATTGTTGCGCGCCATGGTGTATCCGTTACGCGCATGTCGATCAGTGAAGTGCGTTCGATGCTCGAATATGTGGGCGAACTGGAGGCATTGGCGGCCAAGCTCGCCGCGCGCCGGGGTGACTCCACGCTGCACGGGGCGCTTGAAGACGGCTTACGCCAATGCCGGCAAGCCGCCGAACAGGCGGATGCGGCGGGATACGCCGCAGCCAACACCGCATTTCACGAGGCTATCTACGCCGGCTGCCGCAACGACTACCTTGCCAGCCAGATCCGCTATGCCCGCCGCCGCGTGCAGCGCTACCGGCCGCGCGACTTCGTCACCCAAGCGCAGATCATGCATTCGCTGCAGGACCACGAGCGCATCGCGCAAGCGATTGTCAGCGGTGACGAAGGACACGCCGCCGATGCCATGACGCTGCACGTTCCGGCTGGCACGACAGGCTTCGCCGAATTCCTGGCCATGGTCCCGCCGCATTTCTTCGAAACCGAGACCGGCTTCCACCGTCATCCGATCACACCGACTGGCCCCACGAGGACTCCATGACCCGACCGCTGCGTTCCATCGATATCCCCGACCTTGCCCATCAGGCGCCGATCCCGGCCGCGGCGCGTGTGGGAAACGTGCTCTGCACTTCTGCCGTGTCCGGCAAGGATCCCGCCACCAGCAAGCTCGCACCGACGGCATCGGGACAGGCCGTGCAGGCCTTTGTCAATTTGAGGCGCGTACTGGAGGCCGGCGGCGCCACGCTGGCCGATGTGGTCAAGCTCACCGTCTACGTCAAGGACGACAGCGTGCGCGAGCCCGTCAACACACAGTGGCTGGCCTGTTTTCCCGATCCGCGCGACCGTCCCGCGCGCCATATCGTCGTGCACGACCTGCAGCACGGCATGCAGTTGCAACTCGAGTGTCTGGCCGTCGTGGCCGACGCGAACCAAGGCTGAAACCCCATGATCATCGATTCCCACGCCCACGTCGTCATGCCCGCCGAGAGCTTCCGCTATATGGCGGAACTTGTCGGCGGCCGTGCCAACCCCTCCACCACGCCGAAAATCGCGGACGACTCCGTGCGCAAGGTAGCGGAAGAGCTGGTCCGCAGCATGGACGCCGTCGGCACCGACGTGCAGTTCATCTCGCCACGGCCTTACCTGCAGATGCACTCGGTCAAGCCAGGGCGCGTCACGGAGCTCTGGTCGCGCCATTGCAACGACCTCATCGCCCGCTACGTCGCGTTGTTCCCCGACCGTTTCCGCGGCGTGGCCGGCCTGCCGCAGTTCATGCTCGAATCGCCCGCCGAGCGCGCCGTGCCGGAACTGGAGCGCTGCGTCAACGAACTGGGCTTCGTCGGCTGCCTGATCAATCCGGACCCTACGGAAGGCGAAGGCCCTACCCCGCCCGGGCTGGGTGACCCGTTCTGGTATCCGCTGTACGAGGCCATGACCCGGCTCGACGTACCCGGCCTGATTCATTCGGCGGGAAGCTGCAGCGCGCGCGAGTCCTACACACTCAAGTTCATCAATGAAGAGAGCATTGCCATCGTCTCTCTGCTCGGTTCCAAGGTATTCGAGCAGTTTCCGGACTTGAAGATCGTCGTCGCTCACGGCGGCGGCGCCATTCCCTACCAGATGGGCCGGTTCCGCGCATGGTCCGCGCGCAAGGGCGAGACCACCGGCTTCGATGAGCAGCTCAAGCGCCTCTACTTCGACACCTGCAACTACTCGCCGGAGGCCATCGATCTGCTGCTCAAGGTGGCGGGCACAGACAACGTGCTGTTCGGCACTGAGAAGCCGGGTACCGGCAGCGCGCGCAACCCGCTGACCGGGCGCGACTACGACGACATGAAGCCCGTGATCGAAGGCATCGAGTGGCTGAGCGAAGCGCAGCGCCGCAACATCTTTGAATGCAATTGCAGACGCGTCTATACGCGCGCCTTTTATCAAGACGGGGAGTGAGACACCATGCCGATGACAAAGGAAGACAATGAGCTGTTGACGCGGGTCGATGACGGCGCACCGATGGGCGAGATGATCCGCCAGCACTACTGGATTCCGGCCGTGCCGTCCTCCAAGCTGGTAGCTGACGGCGCGCCGGTGCGGGTGCGCCTGCTTGGCGCCAATTACGTCGCGTTCCGCACCACCGATGGCAGCGTGGGCGTGCTCGACGAACTGTGTCCGCACCGCAAGACCTCGCTGCTGATGGGGCGCAACGAGAACAACGGCTTGCGCTGTATCTTTCACGGATGGAAGCTCAACGCGCATGGCGAGGTGGTCGAGGCGCCGAACCACGTCGGCGACCAGCAGCAGTTCTGCAAGCACGTGCGCGTCAATCGCTACCGGGTGGAAGATCGGGGCGGCATCGTCTGGGTGTGGCTGGGCCGCGGCGACACGCCACCGAAGTTCCCCGAGCTGCCCTTCGTCTCCCTGCCCGAGAGCCAGCGTTCGGTCACCAGCCAGGAAGTGCCGACCAACTGGGTCCAGGGCGTGGAAGCTTCGATGGATTCATCGCACGTCGGTGTGCTGCATGAGTCGACCACGCAGATCACCGCCGGATCGGGCAACCAGCGCTTGCACATGACAAAGGCGCTGGCGCCGCGACTGGAGTTCGAGGATCGTCCCTACGGCTACCGCTACGCGGCAATCCGCCCGCTCAGCGATGACCAGGTCTACGTGCGCCTCAATAACTTCGTGATGCCCTGGTACGGCATCATCTGCGCGCCCGATGCGAACGGCCCGAGTACCGTGTTCTTCTCCACCCCCGTCGACGACGTCACGCACCGCGCCTGGTTCGTCCACTTCAATCCACACCGTCCGCTCGGTATGACCGTGATGTCGGCCACGCCGGATGTATGGGCGTTCCCGCCGCTGCCGCCCGGCGGCCCGGAGGACAACTGGGGCCAGAACCGGGATCTGATGAAGCGCGGCCACGCCACCGGCTTCCCGCAGCACCTCGGCACCGAGGACTTCGCCATGTTCCTCGGCCAGGGGCCGATCGCCGACCGCACCACGGAGCAACTCTGCTCAGCCGACGGCGCGGTGCTGCGCGTACGCCAGGCCTTGCTGAAATCCGTGCGCGAGTTCCAGGCCGGACGCACACCAACGCTGGCCGACAGCCCTGAGCTGGACTACCGCCAGGCGGTATCGGTCGGCGGTGTGCTGCCGGCCGGCAGCGACTGGCGCGACCTCTCAAGCGCCGCCTGAGCACCGCCGCCAGGACAAGCAGCGCCCCCGATTCCCCAATAAAAACAAACCCGGAGACAACCATGACCAGCCTCCGCCGCCGCAGGCTGCTGAAGGCCGCCTGTGCGGGCCTCTGCATGCCGGCCGCGTCCTTTGCCGACATGCGCGGCAAACCATTGATCCGGATCTTGCTGGGCCTGCCGCCTGGTGGTGGCACAGACGCCATCGCGCGCTACTTCTCCGACGCGCTGTCCTCATTGCTCGAGCAGCCGGTGATTATCGAGAACCGTGTCGGTGTTGGCGGCAGGCTCGCAGCAGATGCGCTGAAGTCCGCCGCACCGGACGGTCTCACTTACATGATCGCTCCCAACGCCACGCCGACCTTCCAGACGCTCGTGTTCGGCAATCAGCTCAAATGGGATATCTGGCGGGACTTCGAGCCGGTTGCCGGCCTGGTTTCCTTTCCCTGCGGGATGGCTGCCGGCGCTGCCACGCGGGCCGGCAACGCTCGCGACTTCGCCCGGTGGGCCAAGGCCAATCCGGGTCAGGCCACGTTCGGCACACCGGGCCTGGGCGGTCAGAATCACTTCCTCGGCCTGCAGTTCGCCAAGGCAGCCGGCATCGACCTGGCCGTCGCCCCCTACAAGGGAACGCCGCCGATGATCACCGACCTGCTCGGCGGACATATCGCCAGCGCCGTCACGCTGCTCGAGGACCTGCGCAGATACCACCAGGCGGGCCGGATCCAATTGCTCGGCATCTTTAGCGAGAAGCGCTCCGTGCTCGCACCGGAGATGCCGACCATGGCCGAGCAGGGCATCGATGTCACGCATGGCGACGGCTGGACCGCGATGTGGGCGCCGGCCCGCACGCCCGTACGCGAGATCGCACGCATGCAGCAGGCCTTGCGCACGATCCTCTCGACGCCAAGGTCGCGCGACTTCCTGATGAAGGATCTCGCCGTCGTTCCAGACTACCTCGACGACCAGCAGATGGCGCGCCGCCAGCGCGCCGAGCTTGAAACCTGGGCGCCGATCATCAAGGCATCCGGCTTCCGAGCCGAGCTCTGACCCTGGCAGGAATATCGTATGTTGAGCGAAGACAAGAACCGACTGCTGACCAGCGTCGGAGCCGGCACGCCGATGGGTGAGGTACTGCGCCGCCACTGGCATCCGATCGCAGGCGTCGACGAACTGGAACGCGAGGCCATCAAGCCCGTCCGCCTGATGGGTGAGGACCTGGTCCTCTACAAGGATCTGAGCGGCGACTACGGCCTGGTGGCCCGACACTGCGCCCACCGACGCGCCGATCTCGCCTACGGCTATGTGGAACAGCACGGCCTGCGCTGCAATTACCACGGATGGTGCTATGACGCGCGTGGCCGCTGCATCGAGCAACCATTCGAGGAAGTCGCCGATCCGGCCGCCAGGCTGCGCGAGCGTGTTCGCCTCAAGGCCTACCACGTCGCAGCCAAGGCCGGCATGCTGTGGGCTTACCTGGGACCGGATCCTGTGCCACAACTGCCGGACTGGGAGCCCTTCAGCTGGGGCAATGGCTTCGTCCAGGTGGTGTTCGCCGATGTTCCCTGCAACTGGCTGCAAGCACAGGAGAACTCGATCGACCCGGTACACTTTGAATGGATGCACGCCAACTGGGGGCGACAACTGCGCGGCGAAGCCGGGCGGCGCGCGCCGCGCCACCTGCGGCTCGGCTTCGAAGAATTCGAACACGGCTTCCTCTACAAGCGCATCAGCGAAGATACCGACGAGCGGCATCCCCTGTGGACCATCGGCCGGGTCTGCCTGTGGCCGAACGGCTTCTTCCTCGGCGATCACTTCGAGTGGCGGGTGCCGGTGGACGACACCAACACGCTGAGCGTCACCTGGTCGTTCATCCGCGTCCCGCGCGAGGCCGAGCCTTTCGTGCAGCGCACGATCCCGAGCTGGAAGAGCCCCACGCGCGATCCCGCCACGGGCCGCTGGATCTCCAGCCATGTGATCAACCAGGACATCATCGCCTGGGTCGGACAAGGCCCGGTCACCGACCGCACGCGCGAGAACCTGGGTGCCAGCGACAAAGGCATCGCCATGATCCGCCGGCGCTTGTTTGACGACATCGACGCCGTCGCGCAAGGGCGCGACCCCAAAGGCGTGATCCGCGACGCGCACGCCAACCGGCGCCTGATTCTACCGAGCGATTCGCGTGACTTTTTTCTCGACGGCCTGCCGCGCGCCGAGTACGAACGCCATCCGAAGTGGAACAAACTGCTGCGCCACTTCATCTTCCACGCCGGCCAGCCCGAGGCCGTCCGCCGTGCCTGCGAGGCAGCCACCGGCGTTGCCATCGAGGACATCGATGTCGTGGATGTCTGAGCGGGAGGCCATTGCCTCTGCATCGGCTTGCACAGCCGCGGCCCGCGGTACGCGGTACGTCGCCCAGCCTGGAGACAAAAATTGAATCATACTGAAACCCTGCAATTGCGCGTCAAGTCCATCACCTGGGAAGCCGATGGCATCCTGAGCTACGAGCTGCATCCGGAGCCACCGCTCAAGGATCTGCCTGCCTTCGGCGCCGGCGCGCACATCGACCTGCACCTGCCCAACGGGCTGATCCGCAGCTATTCCCTCCTGAATGCGCCTGGCGAACGCCGGCGCTATGTCATCGGCGTCAACAAGGACGCCCGCAGCCGTGGCGGCTCGCGCTACCTGCATGAAATACTGCGCCCGGGCGACACCGTCACCGTCGCGCCACCTCGCAACAATTTCCCTCTCGACGAAAACGCACCGCTCAGTGTATTCATCGCCGGCGGCATCGGCATCACACCGATCTTCGGCATGATTCAGCGCCTGCGTGCGCTTGGCCGTCCCTGGCACCTGCATTACGCGGCACGCACGCGCAGGCAGGCCGCCTTTGTCGACGCACTCGAAGCCATGCATGGCCTGGATGGCGCGGAGGTACACATGACCTTCGACCGTGAGGCGGGCGCTCGCATGCTCGACATCCCCGCCATCGCCGCCACACTGCCGGACGGCGCCCATATCTACTGCTGCGGCCCTGTGCAGATGCTGGAGGCCTTTGAGACCGCCACCGCGGCGCTGCCGCCGGACAGGGTCCACCGCGAGTACTTCGCGGCGCGCGAAGCGGCCGCAACCGAAGGTGGCTTCGTCGTGCAACTGGCGCGCACGGGACGCAGCCTCGAGGTGCCCAGCGGCAAGACCATCCTTGACTGCCTGCTCAGCGAGGGCATCGAGCCGCCCTATTCCTGCCAGGAAGGTGTGTGCGGCACCTGCGAAGTACGCGTGCTGGAAGGCGTGCCCGACCACCGCGATCTCGTGCTGAGCGAAGCGGAACGCGCGACGAACAAGCGCATGATGATCTGCTGCTCCGGAGCGAAGAGCCGCAAGCTCATCCTCGATCTTTGAGCTCAGCGCTCCCCCGAAATCCCTACAAGGAAACAAGACCATGAGCAATGAACTGGTGACCTACGCGCTCGACGGCAATGTCGCGCTGATTGGCCTGAACCGGCCCGAAAAACGCAACGCGATCAACGAGGACGTGGTGTGGGCGCTGCGCGATGCCGTCGTTCGCGCCGGCGAGGAGGCAGACGTCGGCGTACTGTTCGGCCACGGCAGCAACTTCTGCGCGGGCCTGGACCTGAAGGAAGCACTGGCTCGCGCTTCTGGCGACATGCCGCGCCCGCGCAAGCGCCAGCGCCATTCCTGGCACACCGTGTTCGACATCATCGCGCGCGGCCCCATCCCCTTCGTGGCTGCGCTGCATGGAGCAGTGGTCGGCGGCGGGCTGGAGCTGGCCACCGCGGCACATATACGCGTGGCTGACGAGTCGGCCTTCTTCGGCCTGCCCGAGGGACAGCGCGGCATCTTCGTCGGCGGTGGCGGAACGGTACGCATCCAGCGCGTGGTCGGCTACACGGTGATGGCCGACATGATGCTGACCGGACGCCTGCTCAATGCAGCCGAGGGCGAGCGCGAGCACATCGTGCGCTACGTGGTGCCAGCCGGCAAAGCACTGGACAAAGCACGCGAACTGGCGGCGCTGATCGCCCGCAACACCGCCGACACCAACTGGCGCATCACCAACGTACTGCCACGCATCAACGACCTGTCGCACGACGATGGGCTATTCGTCGAATACCTGACCTCCAATATCCCGCGCCCACCGGAAGCCTCGGAACGCCTGCGCGACTTCGTCGAAGGCCGCGCCAAGCCGTTGGCCACCCCTGGCAACCAGTCGAACTGAACCCGATCATGACCACGCTCCCCATCACGCCGCAATCCCAGGCAGCGCAGGACGCCGCCGAATACGTGCGCATTGCCCAGGCCGAGGCCGCAAACATCCCGGGCATCCCGGTCGACACGACGACACGCCCGATCCACGAAGTTGCCGTTGTCGGCGCCGGTACCATGGGGGGTGGCATTGCCATGGCCCTCGCCAATATCGGCATTCCCGTCACCTTGATCGACAGCAGTGCGCAAGGACTCGCATCCGGACTTCAACGCGTGCGTGACAACTATGCCGGCAGCGTCGCGCGCGGCAGGCTCGATGCGGCAGCCATGGAGGAGCGGCTTGCCCGAATCCGCGGCTCGGTCGACTTGGCCGATGCGGCTTCAGCAGATCTCGTGATCGAAGCTGTCTTCGAAGACCTGGCGCTCAAGCAGCAGATCTTCCGCCAGCTCGATGCACTCTGTAAGCCAGGCGCAATTCTCGCCACCAACACCTCGGGGCTGGACGTCGACGCAATCGCCGACGCCACGCGGCGCCCGCAGGACGTGATTGGCGCCCACTTCTTCAGCCCCGCCCACGTGATGCGCCTTCTCGAAGTGGTCCGCGCCCGGGAGACCGCGCCGGACGTGATCGCCACACTGATGGGGCTGGGCCGGAAGATGGGAAAGACATCCGTGCTGGCGCGCATCTACCCAGGCTTCATCGGCAATGCGCTGTTTCGCAACTACACGCGCGAAGCACACTTCCTCCTCGAAGAAGGCGCGCTACCGCACGAGGTAGACCAGGCACTGATGAGTTTTGGCTACGCCATGGGCATCTTTGCCGTGCACGACATGGCGGGAAACGACGTCGGCTACCAGACGCGCAAGGCGCAAATGGCGACACGGCCGCAGGACAGGCGCTGGAACGACATGATCCTCAAACTGACGGAGCAGGGCCGCCTCGGACAGAAGAGCGGCGCTGGATGGTACCGCTACGAGCCCGGGAGCCGCACGCCGCATCGAGACCCGCAGCTGGAGCAATTCATCGTCGAAGAGTCTGCGCGGCTCGGCTTCAAGCGGCGCCCCATCAGCGAAGAAGAGATTCTCAAGCGTTGCCTGTACGGCATGGTCAACGAAGGGGCCAGGCTGCTCGAACAAGGTATCGCGCTGCGTCCGAGTGACATCGACATCGTCTACGTCACCGGGTACGGCTTCCCGGCCTACCGCGGCGGACCGATGTACTACGCAGACCAGATCGGGCTGGCCAGCGTGTACGCCGATATCCAACGCTTCCACGATGAGCACGGTTACTGGTGGCAACCCTCCCCCCTGCTGGCGGAACTCGCTCGCAACGGCCGGCGCTTCTCCGACTGGTCCGCCGCAGCTTGATTCGCTGTCCGACACATCACTGTCAAACGTAGCGCCGCGCAGGTAGAAATAATTTCATATGTTGTATTTTTTCACCAACATAACGTATACCACTAATTATTTTACAAATACCAGTATGCGATGATCGGTCATCAATCAGCGTACTGAGAACAACCGAGACGAAGAAGGAGGAAACTAGATGAAGACGCGTCTTTTCGGGCTCGCCTGTGCACTGGCCAGTGCCGCCGCGGCAGCCCAAACATCCGGGGTCACGCTCTATGGGGTCGTCGACGCCAACGTGGAGTACACCAATCACAACCTGGGCAGCGGTTCAGGCGGACAATCCAGAGTCGCCCTGAACTCCGGTGGCCTGTCGCCCAGCCGGTGGGGCCTGCGTGGCACAGAAGACTTGGGCGGAGGCAAGCGGGCCATTTTTGCCTTGGAGAGTGGCTTCAGCCTGGACACGGGCAGTTCGACGCAAGGCGGGAGGTTATTCGGCCGCCAGGCATGGGTTGGCCTCGGTGCGGGCGGTCATCAGGTAACGTTGGGGCGTCAATACACATCGCTGTTTCTGATGATGGCCAACTATTCGCCGACGGCCTATGCCACCACCTATGAACCCGTGGTCGGCATCGCCGGGGCAAATCTGCGCGAGGACAATATGGTGAAATACCATCTCGACCTCGGCCCCCTGGCAGCGGAAATGCACTGGAGCTTCGGCGAGCAGCCAGGCACGGTGCAAGGCTCGGCTGGATACGGTGCCGGCTTCGACTACCGCATCGGTCAGCTCGGCATCGCGGGTGCCTACGATAGCATCAATAGCGCCAAGACGGCCGGCAATTTCAGCCGCACGCAGAAGGCAGCCGTGGGCCTGCGTTACCAGATCACGCCCGACCTGCTGATGCAAGCCGCCTATCGCTACAACAACAACGGCATCGTCGCCACCAACACGGCCGCACGTGACGACATGTGGTGGTTCGCCTTGAACTATCAGGCAAGCGGCGCCCTGCAACTGACCGGCGCGTTCTACTACGACAACGTGAAGAGGCTCTACACCGCGACGGGCGTGACCTCTCCGAGGAAGCCCTGGCAAGTCACCTTGATCGCCGACTATTCGCTTTCGAAGCGAACCGACGTCTATCTCAGCACAGCCTACACGAAGAACGCCGCACTCAACTTCGAGAACCTGAACGGCGCAATCGCGGCGTACCAGATCGCGCCCAACGAAAAGGACCAGCTTGGCGTGGCGGTAGGCCTTCGCCACAAGTTCTGAGCCTGCGCCGCTGGCTTCGCCCGGCCTGGGCGAAGCCAGCGGCCCATGGAACCTGCTCGATTTCGCCTTTGCGCATCACATCGGATCCGCGCTACGCGTCGGAAGAGGCCTGCGCCATCGCACAAGCGGCGTCAAGCGCGCACAGGACGGTCAAAACCGCTTCAATGCGCAAGAGGCCATAGCCGCATTCGCTGTCACACAGCGCAAAGGCGTCACCGGCTGCATCGTACTGCAGCCCAGGCATCTGCTTGGCCAGGGCCAGGCCGCTCTCCAGCGTGGACAACGGCCTCATTGTGATTCAGGACACTACTGTCCTGGCGCTCCTTGCAGCAGATGCCGCACCAGTTGCCGCGTCGGCACCGGCAGAGCCTCGAGCTCGCGCACGCAGAGCATCAGGCTGCGCGCCGCCCAGGCGTCGCTCAGGGCGATGCGCTTGATGCCGGCGGCGCGGGCGCAGCGCACCGCCACTGCCTGTGGCACGATGCCGACGCCGATCCCCGCGCCGACCATGCGGCAGATCGCCTCCAGGCTGCGCAGCCGGACCCGGTAGGCCAGGCGCCGGCCCTGGCGCCGCGCGTGGTGTTCGACGTGCTCCTGCAGCGCGCTGCCTTCGGACAGGCCGACGAAGGGCTGGTCGACCACGTCGGCCAGGCTGGCGCCGGCGCGCTGGGCCAGCGCATGGCCGCGCGGCACGATCAGCGCGAGCGGGTCGGCACGGAATACGAAAGACTGCAGGCCGGCGAGATCGGCCGCGTCGGATACCACGCCGATATCGCACAGGTCGTTGCGCACCGCGTCGACGATCTCGTAGCTGACCCGCTCCTCCAGCTCCACCGAGATCAGCGGGTGCTCCGCGAGGAAGCCGCTGAGGGCCTGCGGCAGATGCTCGCTCAGCGCGGAGGTATTGCACAGCAGGCGGATATGGCCCTGCAGCCCGCGACCGTAGCCGCCCAGCTCGCCTTGCAGGCGTTCTACCTGATGCAGCACCAGGCGGGCATGCTGGGCCAGCGTGTGGCCGGCGGCGGTCGGGCGCACGCCACGCCGCTCGCGCAACAGCAGCGCGGCGCCGAGCGTGTCCTCCATGGCGCGCACGCGCTCGCTGGCCGATGCCAGCGTCATGTGCGTCGCCTCTGCCCCGCCCGTGATGGTGCCCGCCTCGAGGACGTTGAGGAAAAGCCGCAGGTCGGTCAGGTCGAAACGCATGCCGCCACCTTAGCACGTCCTGCCTCTGGTCCTGCCTGAGGCTCGCTTCGTGACTTCCAAATTTGCGAGGTGCCGGAAGGCGCCCACAATGCGTTCCGCAACGCTGCCCGTCCCGAGACCCGATGCGGTATCCACCGCCCTGCCGACATGCCTGCCGAAGCCTTCTCCCTGCCCGACGCCGCGCCGCTGCTGGCGGCCACCGCCGTGTTCGCCGCTGCCGGCGTCGCCAAAGGCGTGGTCGGGCTGGGACTGCCGACCTTCTCGATGGCCATGCTGGCCCTGTTCATGCCGCCCGCGCAGGCCGCCGCGCTGCTGATCCTGCCGTCCTTCTTCACCAATGTCTGGCAGGTGCGGCCCTGGGCCGCGCTGGGGCCGGTGGCGCGTCGGCTGGCGCCGATGCAGTGCGGCGCCTGTGCCGGCACGCTGGCCGGCGCCTGGCTGCTGGGCGCGCCCGCCGGCGCCTGGGCCGGGGTGGCGCTCGGCCTGGCGCTGCTTGCCTACGCCGCCTGGGGCCTGGCCGGCGCCCACTGGACGGTGCCGCCACGGGCCGAGCGCTGGCTGGGCCCCGCCCTCGGCGCCGCCACCGGGCTGGTGACGGCCGCCACCGGCGTCTTCGTCATCCCTGCCGTGCCCTACCTGCAAGCCCTCGGCCTGCGGCGCGACGAACTGATCCAGGCCATGGGCCTGTCCTTCACGGTGTCCACGCTGGCGCTGGCGGCGGGCCTCGCCCTCAGCACCAGCTATTCGGGCCGGCTGCTGGGCGAGTCCGCGCTGATGCTGGCGCCCGCGCTGGCCGGCATGGCTGCCGGCCAATGGCTGCGCCAGAGGCTGTCGCCGCTGCTGTTCAAGCGCTGCTTCCTCGGCACGCTGGCGCTGCTGGGCCTGCACATGGTCCTGCGCGAACTGCTGACACTCTGATCCCGCGCGCGCCCGGCAGCGTCCGGCGGCGCCCTCCGGCACCCGCCTCAGCGCTGCGGCGGGTCCAGGTAGATGCCGGGCTGCTGCGACAGTCCCTGCTTGACCGCGCGCGTGATGTCGTCGGCGAGCACCTCTTCCTGGCCCTCAGTGATGCCATCCAGCAGTTGCGCCGCGACGTCGCGCGCATCCGCCTTGGGCACGTCGAAGCCCTTGGTGAGATCGGTGTCGATGAAGCCGACGTGCAGGCCCACCACCTGGGTGCCCTGCCCGCGCAGTTCATTGCGCAGGCCGTTGGTGAAGCCCCAGGCCGCCGACTTGGAGGCCGCGTAGACACTGAGCCGGCCGGCATTGATCCAGCTCGCCACCGACAGCACGTTGGCGATGGCCCCACCGCCGTTCGCTGCCAGCACCGGCGCGAAGGCCTGGCTCATGTGGATCAATCCGTACAGGTTGGTCTCGAAGATCTCGCGCGTGGCGTCGGCGGCCTGCGCATCGAGGAAACCGATCACGCGCGCGATGCCCGCATTGTTGACCAGCAGGTTGACGTCACCGCACTGCGCGGCTGCCGCCGCGGCGGCAGCGGGATCGGTGACATCGAGGCGCACCGGCTCGACGCCGGGCAGGTCGAGGCGCTCCGGCTGGCGCACGCCGGCGTAGACCTTGCGCGCGCCCCGCGCGAGCAGGGCCTCGGCGATGGCACGGCCGAGGCCGCGATTGGCACCCGTGACGAGGGCGACGGCATTCTGGATCTGCACAGTGGATTCCTTTCCGGCAACGGGCCGGATGCAATGCATCGGGTGGATGAAGCGTATCGAATCGATCGAGCGGTCAGGACGGACCGGAGCGGACCGGATGGAGCAGGCAGGACACGGCGCCGCCGCTCGGCAAGGCACTTGCCCCCGCCGCTCCCGGTGGCCGGTGCCGGCGGTTTTTGGATGTTAGTTGTCATGTATCTGGATGTCAAATAACATCCAGAAAGGCGGGGCAATCGGCGACAGGCCATCCGGCAGCGGCCGAGCCCGCACGCCGCACATGTGCATCAACATGTGCAACCACAGGGACACCATGGGCCACTCAAGGGAAGACAAACGGGAAAGCCACGCCCGCATCGTGCAGGCGGCGGCCCGGCGCTTTCGCGAGCGAGGCATCGAAGGCCTGAGCATCGCCGGCCTGATGCAGGAAGCCGGGCTCACGCACGGCGGCTTCTACAAGCATTTCGATTCGCGCGGCGCGCTGGTGAAGGAAGCGCTCGACTGCGCGCTGTCAGCGTCGGCCCAGGCGGGCACGGACGGCGCCGGCTTCCGCCAGCGCGTCGAGGCCTATCTCAGCCCGGCGCACCGCGACGCGCCGGGCAGCGGCTGCGCGGTGGCGGCACTGGCAGGCGATGTCGGACGCGCCGACGATGCGGCACGCGCCCGTTACGCGCAGCAACTGCGCCAGTCGCTAGGGACGCTCGCCGGACTGCTTGGCGGCACGGAGGGAGCGGCCCGGGCGCAGGCCGAGGTCCGCGCCATGGTCGCCTTCAGCGCCATGGTGGGCGCGCTCGGCCTGGCGCGCGCCTGCGCCGGGGATCCGCTGTCGGACGAGATCCTGGCGACGGTGCGGGCCTATCTTGGCGACAGCTTCGCCCCCGGCGCCGAGGGCCCTGCCTCGCCCATGGATTGAGCCAGGACACCAGCGGCGGCGGAACCCTGCCGCCAACGGCCGCCGCGCGGTACCGGCGGATGATGCCAGCGGCTACTGGCGCGCCTGGTAGATCTTGTCGAACTCGCCGCCGTCGGCGAAATGGCGCGCCTGCGCCTGGGCCCAGCTGCCGAACACCTCGCTGACGGTGAAGAGCTGGAGCGGGCGGAACTGCGCCGCATGCGCCCTGAGTACGGCGGCGGAGCGCGGGCGGTAGAACTGCCGCGCGATCACGTCCTGGCCGGCATCGGACCACAGGTATTGCAGGTAGGCGGTGGCTACCTTGCGCGTGCCGCGCTTGTCCACCACCTTGTCGACCACGGCCACCGGCGCCTCTGCCACGATCGACTGGCTCGGGTAGACCACGTCGAAGCCGTCGCCCAGCTCCTTGCGGATCTGCAGCACCTCGCTTTCGAAGGTGGCCAGCACGTCGCCGAGCTGGCGCTGCGTGAAGGTGGTGGTGGCGCCGCGTCCGCCGGTGTCGAGCACCGGCACGTTGCGGAACAGGCGCGCGACCGCCTCGCGCGCCTGGGCCTCGCCGCCGCCCTTGCGCAGGGCCGCGCCCCAGGCCGCCAGGTAGGTGTAGCGGCCGTTGCCCGAGGTCTTGGGATTGGGCACGATCACCTGCACCCCGGCGCGGCCCAGGTCGTCCCAGTCGGCGATGCGCTTCGGGTTGCCCTTGCGCACCAGGAACACGATGGTGGAATAGTACGGCGCGGCGTTGTCCGGCAGGCGCTTCTTCCAGTCCTGCGCCACCACGCCCTTGTGCACCAGGATGTCGATATCGGTTTCCTGGTTCATCGTCACCACGTCCGCGTCGAGGCCATCGGCGACCGCGCGGGCCTGCTTGCTGGAGCCGCCGTGCGACTGGTTGACGGTCACGGTCTCGCCGCTGGCCTGCTTCCAGCTGGCGACGAAGCCGGGATTGAGTTCGCGGTACAGCTCGCGCGTGACGTCATAGCCGGCGTTGAGGATGGCGGTGTCGGCGCGCGCAGGCAGCGCGGCGGCGGCCAGCGTGGCGCTGGCGAGCAGGGAAACGAGGCGGATCGGGATCGTGGACATGGCTTCGGACAGGAACCAGAAAGGGCGTCGGCGCGCGCGGCGCCACCCGCCTGCGGGGGGCGCTCCATCGCGCCTGCGCCGATTGTCCCGGCCTCGCCTTGTACTTAGAACGAAGCAATGTGCATTTACTTATACGTATCTCCATTGATACAAAGCCTCGCACGGACAGCTGCTGCCTCCTGGTGCCGGTGCCGGTGCCGGTGCCGCGGGAACGCCGTGGCCGCCTCAGGCCGGCACGGACAAGCGCAGCGCGTGCTGCGCCAGCCGCGAGGCAACGCGCGCCGCCAGGCGGAAGTCCTGTGGCGCCAGGCGGTAGAAGTCGGAGACCGCCTGGGTATCGCTGCCCCGCGCCAGCAAGGCATCGGCCGTCGCGCGTGCGCGCCGCACCTGGGCGAAGCCATCGAGGAAGGCGCGCACCGCCTCGGGATCGAAATGCGTGCCGCTGCCGCCGGCGATGATCGAGCAGGCATCGTCATCCGTCATGCGGGGGCGGTAGCAGCGCGTCTCGGTCATGGCGTCGAAGGCATCGGCCACCGCCACCACGCGCGCCGCCAGGGGAATGCCGTGGCCCGCCAGCCGCGCCGGATAGCCGCTGCCATCGAAGCGTTCGTGGTGATGGCGCGCGATCATTGCCGCGAACTGCAGCAATTCGTGGCTGCCCGAGGCCAGCGCCTCGGCACCGATCTCGGTATGCCGCTCCATGGTGCGCCATTCGTCCGGCGCCAACCGGCCGGGCTTGAGCAGGATCTCATCTGGAATCGCCAGCTTGCCGACATCATGCACGGGGGTAACCAGGCGGATACGCTGCTGCAGGGTGGCATCCAGGGCCATCAGGTCGGCCAGGCAGGCCGCGATATGGGCGGTGCGGATCAGGTGGCCGGCCGCGCCGGGATAGCGTGCGCAGCCGGCCATGGTCAGGCTGGCCAGCGTGACCATGGCGCGGTGCTCACCGCCGCAGCTTGCCGCGGCGCCGGCGCGGCGGCCGGCGGGCGTGGTGCCCGGGTGGGTTGCCAGGGCCGGGCCGGCATGCGGCGCGTCGTGGCCGCGCGGATCTGGGGGGGCGCCGTCGACCGTCATCGATCGCCTCCTGGGGCGGAAGCTGTTGTCATCTTCATTTCTTCAAGGCTGGAGTCTTGCTGCTGGCCCCGCGGCGGCGACACCGCCCGCGGGGCAGGCCAGTGTAGCAACGGCGGCCGCAGCCCGGCAGCCGCCGCGCCGGCGCAGACTGCCTTTCCCGCCGCTTAAGCGCACATGTCTTGATGTGGATCAAGCGCCGCGCCGGCAGCGCGTCCGCCGAACAGCGCGCAGCACATCTCGACATGGGCCGCGCGTCGCTGCGCCAGTTCGGCCTCGTCCGGCGCGCCGCCGACGATCGCCGTCAGCAGGATGTGGACGAAGGGCGATACCAGCAGCCAGGGATGGTCCAGGGCCACGCCTTCGCGGCACAGTCCGCGCCGCACCGCTTCGCGCAGCAGGCCGGCGATCTCCGCATGCATACCGTCGAGCGCGGCACGGCGCCAGCGCTCGACCAGGCGCGGCACGCGCGCGCTCTCGGCGCACAATAGGCGCATGGTGCCGACCATGGCCGGATCGGCCAGGTTGGTGTGGAGATGGCCGACCAAGCGCTCGGCCAGTTCACGCGCGCTCGCCACGCCGGCGAGCATGGCTTCCCTATCGAGCGGGCGCGGCGTCAGCTTGCCGGCCAGCAGCGCCTCCAGCACCTCGTCCTTGCTGGCGAAATGCACATAGAGGCCGCCCTTGGACAGGCCGGCGCGGCGCGCGATGTCCTCCATGCGGGTGTCGGCATAGCCCCGCGCCGAGAATTCGCACAACGCGGCGCCCAGGATCTGCTCGACGCGCAAGGCGGGTGGCAGGCGTCGGCGCCCGGTCCCCGTCACCGGGTTGGCGGCGGATGCGGCGGAAGGTAGCAAGTCGGGCGGTGGCTCGGACGGCGGGTTGCGACGAGGCAACGGCATGGCAGCACGGCGCCGCGGGTCGCGCGGCAGCGGTCGACTTCGGAGCCCCATTAGAAACCGACTGGCCGGTCAGTAACTTGACACGCATCAAGGTCCTTCGCGGTCACTTTGTTCAGAATGGCCGCCATGGGCACGAAACCGCGTGCCCCGGGCGCGCCGGCCGGGCCAGAAGCCCCGCCGGCGCCGCAATGCCTGCCGGACGCGCGGCGCGCCGCCGCCCGTCCGGCCCCGATACGGAGCCGATTTCGCATGAGCACTTCTCCCGAACGGCCGCACCGCGACACCGCCGCGGCTGCACTCGACACGGCCGCGCGCGGCGCCCTCGCCCGCTGGACCGGCTCGCTGTCCCCCGCCGCGGGGGCGCTGGCCTGGCTGGACTGGGCCTCCCATCTCGCCATGGCGCCCGGCAAGCGTATCGAACTCGCCGAGCACGTCGCCACCGGCGCCGCCGAACTGAACCGCTATCTCGCCGAGTGCCTGGCCGCCGGCCCCGGCAGCGCACACACCTGCATCGACCCGCCCGCCGCCGACCGCCGCTTCGCCGATCCCGCGTGGCGGCAATGGCCCTTCAACCTGTGGCACCAGCGCTTCCTGCTGATGCAGAGCTGGTGGACCGAGGCCACGCGCGACGTGCCCGGAGTCGAACCGCACCACGCGCAACTGGTGGCCTTCGCCGCCCGCCAGTGGCTGGACATGCTGTCGCCCGGCAACCAGCTCGCCACCAACCCGGTGGCACTGCGCCGCACGCTCGAGGAAGGCGGCGCCAACCTGCTGCGCGGGGCCCGCAATGCCTGGGATGACTCGCTGCGCCAGCTCGCCGGCCAGGGCCCGGCCGGCACCGAACGCTTCCGCGTCGGCCAGGAAGTGGCCATCACCCCGGGCAAGGTGGTGTACCGCAACAAGCTGATCGAACTGCTGCAATACCGCCCGGCGACCGGCAAGGTACGGCCCGAGCCGATCCTGGTGGTCCCTGCCTGGATCATGAAGTACTACATCCTCGACCTGTCGCCGGACAACTCGCTGATCCGCTATCTGGTCGGCCAGGGCTACACGGTCTTCTGCATCTCCTGGAAGAACCCCGATGCGTCCTACCGCAACGTCGGCATGGACGACTACCTGAGGCAGGGCGTGCAGGCCGCGCTCGACGCGGTCCAGGCCATCGTGCCCAAGGCCCGCATCCACGCCACCGGCTACTGCCTGGGCGGCACGCTGCTGTCCCTGGCGGCGGCGGCCATGGCGCGCGACGGCGACACGCGCCTCGCCAGCCTGACCCTGTTCTGCGCGCAGACCGACTTCAGCGAGCCCGGCGAGCTCGGCCTCTTCATCGACGAGAGCCAGGTCAGCCTGCTGGAGGCCCAGATGGCGCGCACCGGCTACCTGACCGCCCAGCAGATGGCGGGCGCCTTCCAGATGCTGCGCCCCTACGACCTGCTGTGGTCGCGCATGGTCAACGACTACCTGTTCGGGCAGCGCCGCCCGATGTCCGACCTGATGGCCTGGAACACCGATGCCACGCGCATGCCCGCGCGCATGCATTCCGAATACCTGCGCCGGCTGTTCCTCGACAATGACCTGGCGGAAAACCGCTACCAGGTCGGCGGCAAGCCGGTGATGCTCGGCGACCTGCGCCTGCCGGTCTTCTGCGTGGGCACCGAGACCGACCACGTGGCGCCATGGCGCTCGGTCTACAAGCTGCATTACCTGTCGCCGGCCCCCTTGACCTTCCTGCTGACCAGCGGCGGCCACAACGCCGGCATCGTCAGCGAACCGGGCCATCCGCATCGCAGCTACCGCGTGCTGTGCCGCCCCGCGGGCCAGGCCAGCATGACGCCCGACGAGTGGCTCCAGGCCGCGCCGGCGCAGGCCGGCTCCTGGTGGCCGCAATGGGTGGACTGGCTGGACAACCTGTCCGGCCCGCCGGGCGCGCCGCCGCGCATGGCCGCGCGGCGCCACGGTTCTGCCGCACTGGGCGATGCGCCGGGCAGCTACGTGCTGGAGCCATGAACCATGCCGCGCCACCCTGCTCGATCGCATTCCTCCGCGCACGCGCCGCTGGCGCCGCACTGGCTGCCCGCGGCCCTGCTCGGCTCGCTGCTCGGCCCCCTGCTGGCCGGCTGCATGTCGCTGGCCCCCTCCTACCAGGCACCGCCGCTGCCGGTCGCCGATCGCTACGACGCAGCCGTGGCCGAGACGCAGGGCACCAGCACGACGCCGGCTGCCGAAGTGTCCTGGCAGAGCTACTTCCAGGATCCCGCCATGCGCGGCCTGATCGGCACCGCGCTGGCCAACAACCGCGACCTGCGCGTCGCCGTGCTGCGCGTGGAGGAAGCACGCGCCGCCTACGCAATCCGGCGCGCCGACCTCTTTCCCACCGTCGGCCTGCAGGCCGACGGCACGCGCGCCCGGACTCCCGGCGACCTCAACCTGAGCGGCCGGCCGCTCACCGCCAGCCAGTACCAGGTCAGCCTGGGCGCCGCCGGCTGGGAGCTGGATTTCTGGGGCCGCGTGCGCAACCTGAAGGATGCGGCGCTGGAGAACTACCTGGCCACCGACGCCGCGCGCCGCGCCTTCACGCTCAGCCTGGTGGGCGAGGTAGCCGATGCCTACCTGACCCTGCGCGAGTATGACGAGCGGCTGGCCCTGACGCGCCAGACCATCGCCAGCCGCGGCGAGTCCCTGCGCATCTTCCGGCGGCGCTACGAGGTGGGCGCCATCTCCAAGCTCGACCTGACCCAGGTCGAGACCCTGTACGAGCAGGCGCAGGCGCTCGGCGCCCAGCTCGAGCAGACGCGCGCGCAGCAGGCCCATGCGCTGGAGTTGCTGGTGGGCACGCCGCTGGCGCTGCCGCCGGCGAGCGAGCGCCTCGACGACGATGCCGTGCAGCGCGACCTGCCGGCCGGCCTGCCCGCCGAACTGCTGGACAAGCGGCCGGACATCGTCGCCGCCGAACACCAGCTGCGCGCCGCCAACGCCAATATCGGCGCGGCGCGTGCCGCCTTCTTCCCGCAGGTGACCCTGACCGGCGCCTTCGGCACCGCCAGTGCCGAGCTGGATGGCCTGTTCACCGGCCCCAGCCGCGCCTGGAGCTTCGCGCCCAGCATCAGCCTGCCGATCTTCGACGCCGGACGCCGGCGCGCCGGGCTGGACCTGGCCGAAGTCCGGCGCGACCAGGCCGTGGCCACCTACGAACGCACCGTGCAGGCGGCCTTCCGCGACGTCTCCGACGCGCTCGCCGCGCGCTACTGGCTGGCGCGCCAGGTCGCAACGCTGGGCGCCACCGTCAAGGCGCAAGGCGAACGCGAGCGCCTGGCGCGCCTGCGCTACGACCACGGCGCCTCGCCCTTCCTCGAAGTGCTCGACGCCCAGCGCGACCTGCTCTCCGCCCAGCAGCAGTTCGTGCAGACACGGCGCGCGCTCATCTCCAGCCGCGTGGCGCTTTACACCGCGCTGGCCGGTGGCATCGGCACGCTCGATGCCGCCCCGGAGGACGTCGCGAGCACCCTGTCCGCCACGCCACACGCGGACGCCACCCCCTGACAACCAGGCCACCAGATCGAACCCATGCCTCTGCCCGCCCGCAAACTCCTCCCCGCCTTCGTCGTGCTGGCCCTCGCCGGCGCCGCCTACTACGGCTGGAAGCTGATCGGCCACGACGGACCGGGCGACGGATTCGTCAGCGGCAACGGCCGCATCGAAGCCACCGAGATCGACGTCGCCACCAAGCTGGCCGGCCGCGTCACCGCGGTGCTCGTCACCGACGGCGACTTCGTCAAGGCCGGCCAGCCGCTGGCGCGCATGCAGAGCGACACGCTGCAGGCACAGCGTGAGGAAGCCGACGCCCAGCGCCAGCGCGCCATCAACGCCGTGGCCAGCGCCAAGGCCCAGGTGGCCCTGCGCGAAAGCGACCGGCGCGCCGCCGAGGCCGTGGTGGTGCAGCGTGAGAGCGAACTCGATGCGGCACGGCGCCGCTTCGCGCGCTCCGAGACGCTGTCGCGTGAAGGCGCCTCGTCGATGCAGGAACTGGACGACGACCGCGCCCGCGTGCACAGCGCCGAAGCCGCCGTCAACGCCGCCCGCGCGCAGGTGACCGCCGCGGCGGCGGCCATCGATGCCGCGCGCGCCGAGCAGACCGGCACCCAGTCCTCGGTGGCCGCCGCCGAGGCCACCATCGCGCGCATCGACGCCGACATCCGCGACAGCGAACTGCGCGCCCCGCGCGACGGCCGCGTGCAGTACCGCGTCGCCCAGGCCGGCGAAGTGCTGGGCGCCGGCGGCAAGGTGCTGAACATGGTCGACCTGGCCGACGTCTACATGACCTTCTTCCTGCCCGAGCAGGTCGCCGGCCGGGTCGCCATGGGCGACGACGTGCGCATCGTGCTCGACGCCGTGCCGCAGTACGTGATCCCGGCCAAGGTCAGCTTCGTCGCCAGCACGGCTCAGTTCACGCCCAAGACCGTGGAGACCGCCAGCGAACGCCAGAAGCTGATGTTCCGCGTCAAGGCGCAGATCCCGCCCGAGCTGCTGCGCCGCCACCTGGAATACGTCAAGACCGGCGTGCCCGGCATCGCCTGGCTCAAGCTCGACGCCAAGGCGCAGTGGCCGGACAAGCTGCAGGTGCGGGTACCGTGATGGCGAACCGGCCCCCGCCCGCCGTCCAGGTCCGGGGCGTGACGCTGCGCTACGGCAGCACGCTCGCGCTCGATGCCATCACCCAGGACATCCCCGCCGGCTGCATGGTCGGCCTGATCGGCCCCGACGGCGTCGGCAAGTCCAGCCTGCTGGCGCTGGCGGCGGGCTCGCGGGCGGTGCAGGAAGGCACGGTGACGGTCCTCGGTGGCGACATGGCGAGCGCCCGCCACCGCGACGCGGTCTGTCCGCGCATTGCCTATATGCCGCAGGGCCTGGGCAAGAACCTCTACCCGACCCTGTCGGTGGAGGAAAACCTGCAGTTCTTCGGCCGCCTGTTCGGCCACGACCGCGAGGAACGGCGCCGCCGCATCGATACCCTGACGCGCGCCACCGGCATGCACGCCTTCCTCGGCCGCCCGGCCGGCAAGTTGTCCGGCGGCATGAAGCAGAAGCTGGGACTGTGCTGCGCCCTGATCCACGATCCCGACCTGCTGATCCTGGACGAGCCCACCACCGGCGTGGACCCGCTCGCGCGCGCCCAGTTCTGGGACCTGATCAACGGCATCCGCCGCCAGCGCCCGGGCATGAGCGTGATCGTCGCCACCGCCTACATGGACGAGGCGCAGCGCTTCGACTGGCTGGTCGCCATGGACGGCGGCCGCGTGCTCGCCACCGGCACACCGGACGAGCTGCTGGCGCGCACCGGCACCGATGCGCTGGAAGCCGCCTTCATCGCCCTGCTGCCGGAGGCGAAGCGGCGCGGCCACCAGCCCGTGGCGATCACACCGCTGCGCGTGGACGAGCAGGCCAGGATCGCCATCGAAGCGCGCGACCTGACCATGCGCTTCGGCGACTTCACCGCCGTCGACCACGTCAACTTCCGCATCCGCCGCGGCGAGATCTTCGGCTTCCTCGGCTCCAACGGCTGCGGCAAGTCGACCACCATGAAGATGCTGACCGGGCTGCTGCCGGCCAGCGAGGGCACGGCCTGGCTGTTCGGCAAGGCAGTCGATCCGCGCGACCTCGACACGCGCCGGCGCGTCGGCTACATGTCGCAGGCCTTTTCGCTGTATGGCGAGCTGACCGTGCGCCAGAACCTGGTGCTGCACGCCCGCCTGTTCCATGTGCCGGAAGCGGACATCCCGGCGCGCGTCGACGAGATGGTGGCGCGCTTCCACCTGGCGGAGGTGCTCGACACGCTGCCGGACAGCCTGCCGCTGGGGGTGCGCCAGCGCCTCTCGCTGGCGGTGGCGATGGTGCACAAGCCCGAACTGCTGATCCTCGACGAGCCGACCTCGGGCGTCGATCCGGTCGCGCGCGACAACTTCTGGCGCCTGCTGATCGCGCTGGCGCGCGAGGATCACGTCACCATCTTCATCTCCACCCACTTCATGAACGAGGCCCAGCGCTGCGACCGCATCTCGCTGATGCACGCCGGCCGCGTGCTGGTCAGCGACACCCCGCACGCGCTGACGCGCCAGCGCGGCGCCGCCACGCTGGAAGAGGCCTTCATCGCCTACCTGGTCGACGCCGGCGCGGGTACGCAGGGCGGCCAGCCGGATGGCGCCGAATCGGAATCCGCCGCCATCCTCGACAGCGGTGGTGGACACGCGCCCACGCCCACGCGCGGCTTCAGCCTGGGCCGCGCCCTCAGCTATATGTGGCGCGAAGCGCTGGAACTGCGCCGCGACCCGGTGCGCGCCACCCTGGCGCTGGCCGGCTCCCTGCTGCTGATGTTCGTCATGGGCTTCGGCATCAGCATGGATGTGGAAGACCTGCACTATGCCGTGCTCGACCGCGACCAGACGGCGCTGAGCGAGAACTACCGCTTGAACCTTGCCGGCTCGCGCTACTTCATCGAGCAGGCCCCGATCACCGACTACGCGCAGATGGACCGGCGCATGCGCAGCGGCGAACTATCCCTGGCCATCGAGATCCCGCCCGGCTTCGCGCGCGACGCCGCGCGCGGCAAAGCGGTGCAGATCGGCGTGTGGATCGACGGCGCCATGCCCCAGCGCGCCGAGACCGTGCGCGGCTACGTGCAGGGCATGCACCAGGGCTGGCTGGCCGAGCAGGCGCGCCAGCGCCTCGGCACCAGCGTCGGCACGGCGGTCACGGTGGCAACGCGCTTCCGCTACAACCCCGACGTGCGCAGCCTGCCGGCCATGGTGCCGGCGGTGATTCCCTTGCTGCTGCTGATGATGCCGGCCATGCTGACCGCCCTCGCCGTGGTGCGCGAGAAGGAACTGGGCTCGATCATCAACCTCTACGTGACCCCGGTCACGCGCCTGGAATTCCTGCTCGGCAAGCAGGCGCCCTACGTGCTGCTGGCCATGCTGAACTTCCTGCTGATGACACTGCTGGCGGTGACGCTGTTCGACGTGCCGATCAAGGGCAGCTTCCCCACCCTGCTGCTGGCGGCCGCCATCTACTGCGTGATCGCCACCGCCATCGGCCTGCTGGCCTCCACCTTCACCCGCAGCCAGATCGCCGCCCTCTTCTTCACCATGATGGGAACCATGGTGCCCGCGGTGCAGTTCGCCGGCCTGCTGAACCCGGTCGCCTCGCTGGAGGGAGCGGGCTACCTGATCGGGCAGGTCTACCCCGCCACCTATATGCTGACCGTCAGCCGCGGCGTGTTCAGCAAGGCGCTCGACTTCGCCGACCTGCGCAGCGCCTTCTGGCCGCTGCTGCTCGCGGTACCGGTGATCCTGGGCGCCTCGGTGGCGCTGCTGAAGAAGCAGGAGAGCTGAGATGAACGCCAACGACACCGGGGCCGCCGCGCCCGCCCGGCAAGACGCCAGCCCGGCCGCGCCCACCACCCGCACCCGGCCCCGCCACCTGGCCAATATCTACCGGCTGGGGGTCAAGGAGCTGTGGAGCCTGGTGCGCGATCCCATGATGCTGATCCTGATCGTGTTCGCCTTCACCGTGACGATCTACACCTCGGCCACGGCGATTCCCGAAACCCTGCACATGGCCCCCATCGCCGTCACCGACAACGACGGCTCGCCGCTGTCCTCGCGCATCGTCTCGGCCTTCTACCCGCCGCACTTCTCCGCCCCGGCCATGGTCAGCCCGGCCGGGGCCGACGCCGGCATGGACGCCGGCCGCTACACCTTCGCGCTCGACATCCCGCCCAACCTGCAGCGCGACGTGCTGGCGGGGCGTCCGGCCGAGATCCAGCTCAACATCGACGCCACCCGCATGAGCCAGGCCTTCACCGGCAGCGGCTACGTCCAGCAGATCCTCAACGACGAAATCAACGAATTCGTGCGCCGCTACCGCGCCGCCGCCGACCTGCCGGTCGACCTCGCCGTGCGCATGCGCTTCAACCCCAACCTGACCCAGTCGTGGTTCGGCGCCATGATGGAGATCATCAACAACGTCACCATGCTCTCCATCATCCTGACCGGCGCCGCGCTGATCCGCGAGCGCGAGCACGGCACCATCGAGCACCTGCTGGTGATGCCGGTCACGCCGACCGAGATCATGCTGGCCAAGGTGTGGTCGATGGGCCTGGTGGTGTTGCTGGCGGCGGGCTTCTCGCTCACCTTCGTCGTGCGCGGCGCGCTGCACGTTCCCATCGAGGGTTCGATGTGGCTGTTCCTGGCCGGCGCCGCGCTGCACCTGTTCGCCACCACCTCGATGGGGATCTTCATGGCCACGCTGGCGCGCAGCATGCCACAGTTCGGCATGCTGCTGGTGCTCGTGCTGCTGCCGCTGCAGATGCTGTCGGGCGGCAGCACGCCGCGCGAGAGCATGCCGGAGTTCGTGCAGGTCATCATGCTGGCGGCGCCGACCACCCACTTCGTCGAGCTTGGGCAGGCCATTCTCTATCGTGGTGCTGGGATGGGCGTGGTCTGGAAGCCGTTTCTTTTCCTGCTGGTGATCGGCAGTGTCTTGTTTGCGTTTTCGCTGGGGCGGTTTCGTAGGGCGTTGAGTCAGATGGCTTGATCTTTTGGGCTTGAGTTGGTTGGTTTTGGGATGGCTTGTCGGTGTGCTTGGCAACGGCTTGCTCTGGTGATTTGGTACCTTGCCGTTTGGGTTCGGGCGGTGTTGGTCTGCGAGACAAAAGCCTGTTTCGACTCCCCTGCGGGGAGCCGACTCACTTTCTTTGTCTCGCCAAAGAAAGTAAGCAAAGAAAGGCGACCCGGGTGCGGCGACCCCCCCTCGCGAATGGGCCCCGGCCGCCGCGCCCGTCCGAACTCGCGGCCTGCGGCCGCTCAGACAGCGGACGGGCTTCATCGGCGGCCGGGGCCCATTCGCGAGGCGCCGCACACGGGAGGGAAAGGCCAACCGTTGGTCTGCGAGCGGGCTCACTTTTGCATAACAGCCAGGTTTGCTAAGCCTTTGTGTTCGGCCAGCAGCTGGCCGAACACAGCCCACCCGAAGCGAAGCGAGGCGTGGCGTCTGTTCCCTGCCGTGTGCGGCGCCTCGCGGGCTGGGGCAAAGAGCGGATTAGAGGGCCCCCTGTCTGAGGATCGCCCTAAGGCGATCCGAGTTGGGGCCCGGCCGCTCTTTGCCTCAGCACGCGAGGGGTTTTTGAGCCGCACCCGGCGCGCCTTCTTTGCCTACTTTCTTGGGCAAGACCAAGAAAGTAGGTCGGCTCCCCCGCAGGGGGAGTCGAAACAGGCCGTTGTCACACTGACCGATACCACTCGAATCCACGCGCAAAAGCCGTGCGTCACGAAAGCGAGTCGGCTCCCCGCAGGGGGTCGAAACAGGCCGTTGCCCCGCACACGAACACCGCCCGAAAACAAGCGACAAGGCATCGAATCACGCGTGCATTGGTGTTCGGCCAGCTGCTGGCCGAACACAGCCCACCCGAAGCGAAGCGAGGCGTGGCGTCTGTTCCCTGCCGTGTGCGGCGCCTCGCGTGCTGGGGCAAAGAGCGGAAAAGAGGGCCCCCTGTCTGAGGATCGCCTTAAGGCGATCCGAGTTGGGGCCCGGCCGCTCTTTGCCCCACCACGCGAGGGGGGGTTGAGCCGCCCCCGGCGCGCCTTCTTTGCCTACTTTCTTGGGCAAGACCAAGAAAGTAGGTCGGCTCCCCCGCAGGGGGAGTCGAAACAGGTCGTTGCCTCGCAAACCAACACCGCCCGAAGACAAGCGACAAGGCATCGAGTCACGCGTGCATTGGTGTTCGGCCAGCGAGCTGGCCGAACACCCCCACCCGAAGCGCAGCGAGGCGTGACTTCTTTTCCCTGCCGTGTGCGGCGCCTCGCGGGCTGGGGCAAAGAGCGGAAAAGAGGGCCCCCTGTCTGAGGATCGCCTTAAGGCGATCCGAGTTGGGGCCCGGCCGCTCTTTGCCCCCGCACGCGAGGGGGGGTTGAGCCGCACCCGGCGCGCCTTCTTTGCCTACTTTCTTGGGCAAGACCAAGAAAGTAGGTCGGCTCCCCCGCAGGGGGAGTCGAAACAGGCCGTTGTCACACTGACCGATACCACTCGAATCCACGCGCAAAAGCCTTGCGTCACGAAAGCCAGTCGGCTCCCCGCAGGGGAGTCGAAACAGGCCGTTGCCCCGCACACGAACACCGCCCGAAAACAAGCGACAAGGCATCGAGTCACGCGTGCATTGGTGTTCGGCCAGCGAGCTGGCCGAACACCCCCACCCGAAGCGCAGCGAGGCGTGACTTCTTTTCCCTGCCGTGTGCGGCGCCTCGCGGGCTGAGGCAAAGAGCGGATTAGAGGGCCCCCTGTCTGAGGATCGCCTTAAGGCGATCCGAGTTGGGGCCCGGCCGCTCTTTGCCCCAGCACGCGAGGGGGGGTTGAGCCGCACCCGGCGCGCCTTCACAGAGTCACGAGAGCCGAAACAGGCCGTTGCCTCGCATACCGACATCGCCCAACCCCAAGCGCCAGAGCAAGGCAAACCTACTTCCCCTCCTCCACCCGCCTCAACGCCACCCCCACCTCCCCATAAAACCGCTTCAACGCCGCCACCTCCAGATCAGGCGGCAGCAAAGCCGGCCACAGCAAGGCCACCAGGTGCTGCGCCGTCTTCTCGATGTCGACCGGGCGCCCGCCCACCACCGCATCCCACAGCACGTGCTCCATCGGACCGAGGATGGCCGAGCGCAGCAGGCTGAGCGGCAGGTCGGCGCGGATCTCGCCGGCTTCCCGTGCGCGCGCCAGCAGGTCCATCAGCGGCGCGGTGTAGCGGCGCTGCAGCGGCAGGAAGACCTCGCCCAGGCCCTGTCCCTTGGCGCGCCCTTCGGAGAGCACCAGGGCGCACAGGCCGGTGCCCTGGATCAGGAACAGCCGCAGGTGCGTATGGATGAAGAACTCGAGCTGCGCCCGGGTGCTCTGGCCGCGCGGCATGCCGTTCTCGATGGCGGCGATGATCTCGTCGTACCAGTCCTGGATCACGCGCGCGCACAGTTCGCGCTTGCTGTGGAAGTAAGTGAAGATGGTGCCTTCCGAGATCCCCAGGCGCTGGGCGATCTCGGTCGTGGTGGTGCGCTCGTACCCCAGCTCGGAGAACACCTCGCGGCTGATCCGCAGGATGTCGCGTATGCGTTGTTCCGCCTTGGCGCGCGCCGGTACGCGCCGCCTGGCCAGGGTGTCGTCCATGGAACTATCCTCTTTGCGTGGGCCGGCCGGGATGGCGGCTGCCGCCTCCGCCCGTGCTCCGCAGTTTCTTGAATGTCACTCAATTTGCATTTGCAATTTTGCCAATGCCGGTGTAATTTTACCCCGTTGGCGGCGAAGCGATCGTCGCTCAAAGCAGAAATAAAGCAAAAAAATCAGGCAGTCAGATAGCCGTAACATAGTTGAGACACACTCAACATTCAACGGCAAGCACCCATCTGGAGACGACCATGACCGACACCACCCGCACCGAGACAGCCGTGGGCCTTCCCCTCGACGGAATGTCGCACGTGCGCGGCGATACCCGCATCCCGCTGTCCGAGCAGACCATCCCGGACTTCCTCGCCGCCACCGCGGCGCGCTTCCCGGAGCGGCCGGCGGTGGTGTTCCGCGAACAGGGCGTGCGCTGGACCTGGCGCGAGTTCACCGCCGCGGTCGATGCCATGGCCGCCGGCCTGCTGGCGCTCGGCCTGCGCCGCGGGGATCGTGTCGGCATCTGGTCGCCGAACCGGGTGGAATGGCTGCTGACCCAGTTCGCCACCGCGCGCGCCGGCCTGGTCATGGTCAACATCAATCCGGCCTACCGGCTGGCCGAGCTGGAGTACGCGCTCAACAAGGTCGGCTGCAAGGCCATCATCGCGGCGGAAACCTTCAAGACCTCGCGCTACCTGGAGATGCTGCAGACGCTGGCGCCCGAGCTGGCCGCCAGCGCACCCGGCGCGCTGCAGGCGGCGCGCCTGCCGGCGCTGCGCTGGGTGATCCGCATGGGCGAGGCACGCACGCCGGGCATGCTCAATTTCGACGAGATGGTGGCGCGCGGCGCCGCCGTGCCACGTGCCGAACTGGACGCACTGACGGCCTCGCTCGACCGCAACGACCCGATCAATATCCAGTTCACCAGCGGCACCACCGGCGCCCCCAAGGGCGCCACCTTGACGCACCGCAACATCCTCAACAACGCCCGCTACATCGCCATGGCGATGCGCTTCACCGAGCAGGACAAGCTGTGCATCCCGGTGCCGCTCTACCACTGCTTCGGCATGGTGCTGGCAGTGCTGGCCTGCGTGTCCACCGGCGCCTGCATGGTGTTCCCCGGCGAGGCCTTCGACCCGGTCGCCACCATGGCGGCGGTCAGCGAGGAGCGCTGCAGCGCCCTGCACGGCGTGCCGACCATGTTCATCGCCCAGCTCGACCACCCCGACTTCGGCAGCTACGACTTCTCCTCGCTGCGCACCGGCATCATGGCCGGCGCGCCCTGCCCGATCGAGGTGATGAAGCGGGTGATCAAGGACATGCACATGGCCGAGGTGACCATCGCCTACGGCATGACCGAGACCAGCCCGGTGTCCTTCCAGAGCGCCACCGACGACCCGCTCGACAAGCGCGTGGCCACGGTCGGGCGCGTCCATCCGCACCTGGAGTGCAAGGTGGTCGACGTCGACGGCCAGGTGCTGCCGGTCGGCGCCACCGGCGAGCTGTGCACGCGCGGCTATTCGGTGATGCAGGGCTACTGGGAGGATGAGGCGCGCACGGCCGAGGCCATCCGCGACGGCTGGATGCACACCGGCGACCTCGCCACCATCGACGCCGACGGCTACTGCAATATCGTCGGCCGCGTCAAGGACATGCTGATCCGCGGCGGCGAGAACGTCTACCCGCGCGAGATCGAGGAGTTCCTCTTCCGCCACCCCAAGGTGCAGGCCGTGCAGGTGTTCGGCGTGCCCGATCCGAAGTACGGCGAGGAGATCTGCGCCTGGATCGTGCTACGGCCCGGCCAGAGCGCCACCGAGGACGAGATCCGCGCTTTCTGCCGCGAGCAGATCGCCCACTACAAGATCCCGCGCTACATCCGCTTCGTCGACGAGATGCCGATGACCATCACCGGCAAGGTGCAGAAGTTCGTCATGCGTGAGCGCATGACGGTGGAGCTGAACCTGACCGAACCGAAGACCGCCTGAACCTGCGTCTCGAACCGCGAACCCCGAACCCCGAAGCGTCCGGCCC
This sequence comes from Cupriavidus malaysiensis, assembly GCF_001854325.1. NCBI lineage: Bacteria > Pseudomonadati > Pseudomonadota > Betaproteobacteria > Burkholderiales > Burkholderiaceae > Cupriavidus > Cupriavidus malaysiensis. The sequence continues at coordinate 1,549,791 of NZ_CP017755.1, read as the reverse complement.
CGCCCGCGGGACCGGTCGCGCAGGACTGCCAGCAAGCCAGAACGACAAGCCGAACAACGGCGCTCAACCATTGACGAAAGGCACACGACCATGACCGAACTCCCCGGACTGAAATTCGACCTCGGTGAAGACATCGAGATGCTGCGCTCCGCCGTGCGCGACTGGGCCCAGGCCGAGCTGGCGCCGCGCGCCGGCGAGATCGACCGCACCGACCAGTTCCCGATGGACGCCTGGAAGAAGATGGGCGACCTCGGCGTGCTCGGCATCACCGTGGCCGAGGAATACGGCGGCGCCAATATGGGCTATCTCGCCCACATGATCGCCATGGAGGAGATCAGCCGCGCCTCCGCCTCGGTGGGCCTGTCCTACGGCGCCCACTCCAACCTGTGCGTGAACCAGATCCACCGCAACGGCACGCCGGCGCAGAAGGCCCGCTACCTGCCCAAGCTGGTCTCGGGCGAATGGATCGGCGCGCTTGCCATGAGCGAGCCGAATGCCGGCTCGGATGTGGTCAGCATGAAGCTGCGCGCCGACTTCAAGGGCGACCGCTATGTGCTCAACGGCACCAAGATGTGGATCACCAACGGCCCCGACTGCGACGTGCTGGTGGTCTACGCCAAGACCGAGCCCGAGCTGGGCGCGCGCGGCATGACCGCCTTCATCGTCGAGAAGGGCATGAAGGGTTTCTCGGTGGCGCAGAAGCTGGACAAGCTGGGCATGCGCGGCTCGCACACCGGCGAGCTGGTGTTCGAGGACGTCGAAGTGCCGGTGGAAAATATCCTCGGCGCCGAGAACGGCGGCGCCAAGGTGCTGATGAGCGGCCTCGACTACGAGCGCGCCGTGCTGTCGGGCGGCCCGGTCGGCATCATGCAGGCCTGCATGGACGTGATCACCCCTTACATCCACGACCGCAAGCAGTTCGGCCAGAGCATCGGCGAGTTCCAGCTGATCCAGGGCAAGGTGGCCGATATGTACACCACGCTGCAGGCCGCGCGCAGCTACCTGTACACGGTCGGCAAGAACCTCGACGCGCTCGGCAGCGACCACGTGCGCCAGGTGCGCAAGGACTGCGCGGCGGTGATCCTGTACACGGCGGAGAAGGCCACCTGGATGGCCGGCGAGACGGTGCAGATCCTGGGCGGCAATGGCTACATCAACGAATACCCGGCCGGCCGCCTGTGGCGCGACGCCAAGCTGTACGAGATCGGCGCCGGCACCTCGGAGATCCGCCGCATGCTGATCGGCCGCGAACTGTTCGCCGAGACCATGTAAGCCCGCGCCGCGGCGGGCCGCGCTGCCACTGCGCCCGCCGCGCCCGCCCCGGACCCGATCCGCCCTGATCCGCCCCGAACCGCGAGACCCCATGCCCATCCTCGAATCCAAGCTCAATGCCCGCGCCGAGGCCTTCAAGGCCAATGCCGAGGCCATGCAGGCCCTGGTGGCCGACCTCAAGGCCAAGATCGCCAAGCTCGCCGAAGGCGGCGGCGAAGCCGCGCGCGACAAGCACCTGGCGCGCGGCAAGCTGCTGCCGCGCGACCGCGTGCAGCAACTGCTCGATCCGGGCACGCCTTTCCTGGAGCTGTCCCAGCTGGCGGCCTACGACATGTACGACGATGCGGCGCCCGGCGCCGGCATCATCACCGGGATCGGCCGCGTGGCCGGCCAGGAATGCGTGATCGTCTGCAACGACGCCACCGTCAAGGGCGGGACCTACTACCCGATGACGGTGAAGAAGCACGTGCGCGCGCAGGAGATCGCCGAAGAGAACAACCTGCCCTGCATCTACCTGGTGGACTCCGGCGGTGCCAACCTGCCGAACCAGGACGAGGTGTTCCCGGACCGCGACCATTTCGGCCGCATCTTCTACAACCAGGCCAACCTGTCCAAGCGGGGCATTCCGCAGATCGCCGTGGTGATGGGCTCCTGCACCGCGGGCGGCGCCTACGTGCCGGCGATGAGTGACGAGTCCATCATCGTCAAGAACCAGGGCACCATCTTCCTGGGCGGCCCGCCGCTGGTGAAGGCCGCCACCGGCGAGGAAGTCAGCGCCGAGGACCTGGGCGGCGCCGACGTGCACACCCGCCTGTCCGGCGTGGCCGACTACTTCGCGCAGAACGACCTGCACGCGCTGTCGCTGGCGCGCAATATCGTCCAGCACCTGAACCGCCGCAAGCCCGACCAGATCCGCCTGCACGAGCCCAAGCCGCCGCGCTACCCGGTGGAAGAGCTGTACGGCGTGATCCCCACCGACACGCGCAAGCCGTACGACGTGCGCGAGGTGATCGCGCGCATCGTCGACGACTCCGACTTCGACGAGTTCAAGGCCCGCTACGGCACCACGCTGGTGTGCGGTTTCGCCCGCATCTGGGGTTACCCGGTCGGCATCGTCGCCAACAACGGCATCCTGTTCTCCGAATCGGCGCTCAAGGGCGCGCACTTCATCGAACTGTGCTGCCAGCGCAAGATCCCGCTGGTGTTCCTGCAGAACATCACCGGCTTCATGGTGGGCCGCAAGTACGAGAACGAAGGCATCGCGCGCAACGGCGCCAAGATGGTGACCGCGGTCGCCACCGCCCAGGTGCCCAAGTTCACCGTGATCATCGGCGGCTCCTTCGGCGCCGGCAACTACGGCATGTGCGGCCGCGCCTACTCGCCGCGCTTCCTGTGGATGTGGCCCAACGCCCGCATCTCGGTGATGGGCGGCGAGCAGGCCGCCAGCGTGCTGGCCACCGTGCGCCGTGACGGCATCGAGGCCAAGGGCGGCAACTGGAGCGCCGAGCAGGAAGAGGCCTTCAAGCAGCCGATCCGCGACCAGTACGAGCACCAGGGCCACCCCTACTACGCCAGCGCGCGACTGTGGGACGACGGCGTGATCGACCCGGCGCAGACCCGCACCGTGCTCGGCCTCGGCTTGTCGGCCAGCCTCAACGCACCGATCGAAGACATGAAGTTCGGCGTCTTCCGCATGTGAGTGGCCGACATCTACAGGATCGCCCCATGGAATTCACCACCCTCACCGTCACTACCGCCCGCCACGTCGCCACGGTCACGCTGAACCGCCCGGACGTGCGCAACGCCTTCAACGAGACCGTGATCGCGGAGCTTACCGGCGCCTTCCGCGCGCTGGGCGCGGAGCCCGAGGTGCGCGCCATCGTGCTGGCCGGCAACGGCCCGGCCTTCTGCGCCGGCGCCGACCTGAACTGGATGAAGAAGATGGCCGGTTACTCCAATGAGGAGAACCATGCCGACGCGCTCACGCTGGCCGAGATGCTGTACACCATCTGGTCCTGCCCCAAGCCGGTGATCGCCCGCATCCATGGCGACACCTACGCCGGCGGCGTCGGCCTGGCCGCGGCCTGCGACATCGCCGTGGCCGCCGACCATGCGCACTTCTGCCTGTCGGAGGCGCGCCTGGGCCTGCTGCCCGCCACCATCAGCCCCTATGTGATCCGCGCCATGGGCGAGCAGGCAGCGCGCCGCTACTTCATCACCGCCGAGCGCTTCGATGCCGCCGAGGCGCTGCGCCTGGGCTTCGTCCATGCCGTGGCCGGCGCCGATGCGCTCGACGCCAAGGTCAACGAGATCAGCGCGGCGCTGGTCGCCAACAGCCCGAACGCGGTACGCGAAAGCAAGCGCCTGGTGCGCGAGGTAGCCGGCCGCCCGATCGACGACGACCTGCTGGCCGACACCGCCGAGCGCATCGCCGCCATCCGCGCCTCCGACGAAGGCCGCGAAGGCGTGCGCTCCTTCCTGGAGAAACGCACACCAGCCTGGCGTCCCGCCTGAGCCTGCGCACGACACGAGCTTTGCTCCCCTCTCCCGCTCGCGGGAGAGGGGCCGGGGGAGAGGGCTGGCACTTGCCAGCATGACGGCGTCCAGACCACGTCCAGACCGCGTCTAACGCGCGGCGGCACGGCGGCCCCCTCCCGACCCCGTAGCCACCCAGACCGGAACGGGAAGTGATGAGAGCGCACCTCGACCAGCGCCGATCCTGCCCCTACACCACACAGGTAGAGACACTATGTTCAACAAGATCCTGATCGCCAACCGAGGAGAAATCGCCTGCCGCGTGGCGGCCACCTGCCGCCGGCTGGGCATCCGCACCGTGGCGGTGTACTCGGACGCCGACGCCGACGCGCGCCACGTGGCCTTCTGCGACGAGGCCGTGCACATCGGCGGCGCCGCCGCGCGCGACAGCTACCTGCGCGCCGACCACATCATCGAGGTGGCGCGCGCCACCGGCGCCCAGGCCATCCACCCCGGCTACGGCTTCCTCTCCGAGAACGAGGGCTTCGCCGAGGCCTGCGCGGCCGCCGGCCTGGTCTTCATCGGCCCGCCGGCCTCGGCCATCCGCGCCATGGGCAGCAAGAGCGCGGCCAAGCAGCTGATGGAGACCGCCGCCGTGCCGCTGGTGCCCGGCTACCACGGCGAGGACCAGGACCCGGCGCTGCTGCGCCGCGAGGCCGACCGCATCGGCTACCCGGTGCTGCTCAAGGCCAGCGCCGGCGGCGGCGGCAAGGGCATGCGCGTGGTCGAGGCGCCCGAGGCCTTCGAGGCCGCGCTGGCCTCGGTCAAGCGCGAGGCGCTGGCCAGCTTCGGCGACGAGCGCGTGCTGGTCGAGAAGTACCTGACGCGCCCGCGCCACATCGAGATCCAGGTCTTCGCCGACAGCCAGGGCCACTGCGTCTACCTGTTCGAGCGCGATTGCTCGGTGCAGCGGCGCCACCAGAAGGTGCTGGAAGAGGCGCCGGCGCCGGGCATGAGCGAGGAACGCCGGCGCGCCATGGGCGAGGCGGCGGTGGCCGCGGCGCGCGCGGTGGGCTACGTGGGCGCCGGCACGGTGGAGTTCATCGCCAACCAGGACGGCAGCTTCTACTTCATGGAGATGAACACGCGGCTGCAGGTCGAGCACCCGGTGACCGAGATGATCACCGGGCAGGACCTGGTCGAGTGGCAGCTGCGCGTGGCCGCGGGCGAGCCGCTGCCGCTGGCGCAGGAGCAGTTGCGCATCGACGGCCACGCGCTGGAGGCGCGCATCTACGCCGAGAACCCGGACAAGCAGTTCCTGCCCTCGACCGGCACGCTGCGCTACCTGCGCACGCCGGCGGCGGTGCAGTTCATGCGCGGCGGCGCGGTCGACGGCAACCCGCACGGCCCGGCCGGCGTGCGCATCGACGCGGGTGTGCGCGAGGGCGACACCATCAGCCCCTACTACGACCCGATGATCGCCAAGCTGATCGTGTGGGGGCGCGACCGCGACGAGGCGCTGGCGCGCATGCGCCAGGCGCTGGCGGCCTACCAGGTGGTGGGGCTGTCGACCAACGTGGCCTTCCTGCAGCGGCTGGTGGCGTGCGAGGCCTTCGCGCAGGCGGACCTGGACACCGGGCTGATCGAACGCAACCGGGCAGTGCTGTTCCCGCCGGCGGCGCCGGTGGGCATGGAGGCCATCGCGCTGGCGGTGGCGGCGCTGCAGGCGCGCGAGGCGGCCGAGCGCCGCGTCGACGAGGCCGATCCCCACTCGCCCTGGGTGCGTGCCGGGGCCTGGCGCCTCAATGGCGACAGCCACACGGACTACCTGTTCGGCGCCGCCGACGGCGAACTGCGGGCACGCCTGCAGGCCACCGCGGCCGGGGAATGGCTGCGCTTCGACGGCCGCAGCGAGCCCTTCCGCGCCGTGGCCCACGATGGCAGCTGCACCGTGGTGCTGGGCGGCCGCACGCTGCACGGCCATTACCACCTGGAGGATGACGCCGTCCATGTGTTCCAGGCTGGCCGGCATGTGCGGCTCGACATCGTCGATCCGCTGCGCCACGCCAGTGCCGCCGAGGCCGATGGCGGCAAGCTGGCGGCGCCGATGCCCGGGCGCATCATCGCGGTCATGGTCGAGGCCGGCAAGACCATCCGCAAGGGCGACCCGCTGGTGGTGATGGAAGCGATGAAGATGGAGCACACCCTGACGGCGCCGGCAGACGGCGTGGTCGGCGAAGTGCTGTATGCCGTGGGCGACCAGGTGCAGGACGGCGCCCAGCTGGTGACGCTGGCCCCGGCGGCCTGAGACCCCCCATCTCCCCGCCTTGGCGCGCCTGCCCCGGACGGGGCCGCGCCAGGCGGCGGCGCCCGCCGGGCGCCGCAAAAGCCCGGCGCAGGGCTGCCCTGTCACTCACAAGGCGACACGGATCCGGTGGCCATCCCGTGGAATCCCGCATTGCGGCAGGCGTGGATGGCCGGCGGATTCCATGTAGCAAACTCCGGACAATGGAGAATGGAGGCGGCCACGCGAAGCTTGCCGCGCGGGCACCTGCACGTATAGTGAAAGGAAACGGGCCGCATCCGCTGGCGCCTGCCTCCCGCCCACTGTCCGGAACTCCCCATGCTGTACCAGCTCCTCGAATACCAGCGTTCGCTGCTGACGCCCGTCTCCGACTGGGCCTCCGAGCTGACGCGCGCCTTCGCCGACCCGGACAGCCCGCTGGCGCGCATGCCTGGCGCGCCCTGCGTGGCGGCCGGCTGCGACATGCTGGCGCGCCTGGGGCGCGAGTATGGCAAGCCGGACTTCGCCATTGCTTCGGTGCCTGACGGCGCACGCGAACTGCCCATCCAGGAACAGGTGATCACCGAGCGGCCCTTCTGCCGCCTGCTGCGCTTCGCGCCGCCACCGGCGGCGGTCGCGGCGACGCGCCCGGCCGTGCTGCTGTGCGCGCCGCTGGCCGGCCATCACGCGGTGCTGCTGCGCGAGGTGGTCTCGACCCTGCTGCCGCTGTGCGACGTCTACGTGAGCGACTGGATCGATGCGCGCGAGGTGCCGCTTTCGGCCGGGAGTTTCCATCTCGACGACTACGTGGCCTACCTGCAGGATTTCCTGCGCGCCATCGAGGCGCCGTCCCGCCATCTGCTGGCGGTCTGCCAGGCCACGGTGCCGGCGCTGGCCGCGGTTTCGCTGCTGGCCAGCGCCGGCGAGCCTCTGCCGGCCAGCCTGACCCTGGTGGGCGGCCCGATCGACGCGCGCGAGAATCCGACCGCGGTGGACCGGCTGGCGCTGCGCCAGCCGCTCTCCTGGTTCGCGCGCCACCTGATCCACACCGTGCCACCCCGCTACGCAGGCGCGGGGCGCCGGGTCTATCCCAGCTTCCTGCAGCACGCCGGCCTCGTCGCCGCGCACCCGTCCAGGCTGATGGGATCGCACTGGGACTACTACATGGACCTGATGCAGGGCGACCGCGCCGCGGCCGCCCTGCACCTGCGCACCTGCGACGAGTACAACGCGGTGATCGACATGGCCGCGGAGTTCTACCTCGACACGATCCGCATCGTCTTCCAGGAATTCCGCCTGGCGCGCGGCGACTGGAGCGTCGGCGGCCGGCCGGTGCGGCCCCAGGACATCCGCGGCATCGAGCTGCTGACCGTCGAGGGCGAGCTCGACGACATCGCCGGCCCCGGCCAGACACGGGCCGCGGCCGACCTGTGCAGCGGCCTCGCGGCCCGGCACAAGCACCACCTGATGGTGGCCGGCAGCGGACATTACGAACTCTTCACCGGCCCGCGCTGGCGCGACGAGGTCTTCCCGGCGGTGGCCGCGCTGCTTACCGCCGCTTGACGCGCCGGCCGGCGCTGGCTGACGTGCCTGCCGACACGCCGGCCGCCGCGCCTACGCTTCGCGCGCCTCCCGTGCCGCCGCCGGCGCCTGGCGCGCCAGCACCGGCACCAGCGCCGCGCCGGTGTGGCTGGCCTGCAGCCGCGCCAGCGCCTCCGGCGCGGCCGCGCCGACGATGGTGCCGCCCGCCGCGCCGCCCTCCGGTCCCAGGTCCAGGATCCAGTCGGCCTCGGCGATCACGTCGAGGTCGTGCTCGATCACCACCACGCTGTGGCCGCCGTCGGCAAGACGGTGCAGCACGCGGATCAGGCGCGCCACGTCCGCCATATGCAGGCCGACGGTGGGCTCGTCCAGCACGTACAGCGTGTGCGGCGCCTTCTGCCCGCGGCGCGTGATGTCGTCGCGCACCTTGGACAGCTCGGTCACCAGCTTGATGCGCTGCGCCTCGCCGCCGGACAGCGTCGGCGACGGCTGGCCCAGCGTCAGGTAGCCCAGGCCCACGTCCTTCATCAGCTGCAGCGGGTGGGCGATGCTGGTCATGGCCGCGAAGAACTCGACGGCTTCGTCGATCTCCATGGTCAGCACATCGCCGATGTTCTTGCCGCGCCAGGTGACGGCCAGGGTCTCGGCATTGAAGCGCTGCCCGTGGCAGACATCGCATGGCACCTTGACGTCCGGCAGGAAGCTCATGCCGATGGTGCGCACGCCCTGGCCTTCGCAGGCCGGGCAGCGGCCATCGCCGGTGTTGAAGGAGAAACGCGAGGCGCTGTAGCCGCGCGCGCGTGCTTCCAGGGTGTCGGCGAACAGCTTGCGGATGGTGTCCCACACCCCGATGTAGGTGGCCGGACAGGAGCGCGGCGTCTTGCCGATCGGCGTCTGGTCGACTTCCAGCACGCGGTCGATCTGTTCCCAGCCGGTGATCTGCTCGCAGCCCCGCCACTCGGGCCGCGCCTCGACCTTGGCGCGCGCCTTGGCCTTGCCGGCCTCGGCGGCCTCTTTCTGCGCGGCGGCGCGCGCGCGGCGCGTGGCCGGCGACGACAGCACCGAGCGCCCCACCGCGTCGAGCAGGTTGGCCATCAGCACATCGCGCGCCAGCGTGGACTTGCCCGAGCCCGACACACCGGTGATCGCCACCAGCCGGCCGAGCGGCAGCGCGGCCGTGACCTTGCGCAGGTTGTGCAGCGAGGCGCCGTGCACGGTCAGCCACTGCGCCGGCTCGGCCTGCTCGTCCGGTCCGCCGGCGCGGCCCGGGCGCACCGGCCGGCGTGGCTGCAGCGGATGCACCATGGGATTGGCGAGGAAGCGGCCGGTGGTCGAGGCGGCGCTGGCCTCCAGTTCGGCCACGCCACCCTGGGCCACCAGGCTGCCGCCGCGCTTGCCCGCCCCCGGTCCGATATCGATGATGTGATCGGCGCGGCGGATGGTGTCTTCGTCGTGCTCGACCACCACCAGCGTGTTGCCCTTGTCGCCGAGCTTGCGCAGGGCGTCGAGCAGGATCCGGTTGTCGCGCGGATGCAGGCCGATGGTCGGCTCGTCCAGCACGTAGCACACGCCCTGCAGGTTGCTGCCGAGCTGGGCCGCCAGCCGGATGCGCTGGGCTTCCCCGCCGGACAGGCTGGGCGCGGCGCGGTCCAGGCTCAGGTAGCCCAGCCCCACCTCCTCCAGGAACTCCAGCCGGCTGCGGATCTCGCTGACCACGTCCCGCGCGATCTCGGCGTCGCGCCCCGACAGCGACAGGCCGGCGATCCAGGCGCGCGTGTCGGACACGGTCCACTGCGCCACGTCGACGATGGCGCAGGCATCGAAAGTGACCGCGCGCGCCGCCGGGTTCAGCCGCGTGCCGCCGCAATCGGCGCACGGCGTCTCACCCACGCCTTCGGGCTCCTGCTCTTCCGAGGGCAGGGTCTGCTCGCGCCCGCGACCGTCCTCGGCCAGCACGGTGTCGTCGTAGGCGGCCCGCTGCTCGCGCGTCAGCTGCAGGCCGGTGCCGACGCAGCTCGTGCACCAGCCGTGCTTGCTGTTGTAGGAAAACATGCGCGGGTCGAGCTCGGCATAGCTGGTGCCGCACACCGGGCAGGCGCGCTTGGTGGAGAAGACCTTGGTCTCGCCCACGCGCGCCGTGCCGCCCTGGCGCATGGCGTGGTCCAGCCCGTCCAGCGGCGCCAGCAGGTGCATCACGCCCTTGCCGATCTCCAGCGCCTGCGCCAACAGTTCGCGCAGGCGCCCTTCGTCGTCGGGCGACACCACCAGGTCGCCCACCGGCAGTTCGATGGTGTGCTCGCGGAAGCGGTCCAGGCGCGGCCAGGGATCGACCGGCAGGAATTCACCGTCGACGCGCAGGTGCGTGTTGCCACGCGCCTTGGCCCACTTGGCCAGGTCGGTATAGACGCCCTTGCGGTTCACCACCAGCGGCGCCAGCAGGCCGACATGCTGGCCGCGATAATCGCGCAGCAGCTGCGCGGCGATCGATTCCATGCTCTGCGAGGTCACCGGCGTGCCGTCGTGGATGCAATGCTGGATGCCCAGCTTGACGTAGAGCAGGCGCAGGAAGTGCCAGACCTCGGAGGTGGTGGCCACCGTGCTCTTGCGGCCGCCGCGCGACAGGCGCTGCTCGATCGCCACGGTCGGCGGGATGCCGTACACCGCGTCCACCTCGGGCCGGCCGGCCGGCTGCACGATGGAGCGCGCATAGGCATTGAGCGATTCCAGGTAGCGCCGCTGGCCCTCGTGGAACAGGATGTCGAAGGCCAGCGTGGACTTGCCCGAGCCCGACACGCCGGTGACCACGTTGAACTTGCCGTGCGGGATGTCGACGTCGAGCGCTTTCAGGTTGTGCTCGCGCGCGTTGACGATGCGCACCGACTGCGGCGGCAGGCGCCGTGCCCGAGCCGCCTGCAGCGCGGTCTGCAGTGGCAGTCCCTCGCCTTCTCCCTCCGCTGCCGGCGCGGCCGCCTCGCTCGCCGCGGCGGCCATGGCCGCCATCGCTTCCTCGTACTGCGCCAGGGCCCGGCCGGTATGCGATGCGGCGCAGCGCTTGACCGTTTCCGGCGTGCCTTCGCACAGCACGCGCCCGCCCGCGTCGCCGCCCTCGGGGCCGAGATCGACCAGCCAGTCGGCGGCGCGGATCACGTCCAGGTTGTGTTCGATCACGATCAGCGAATGGCCGCCGTCGAGCAGCTTGCCGAAGGCCCGCATCAGCTTGGCGATATCGTCGAAGTGCAGGCCGGTGGTGGGCTCGTCGAACATGAAGAGCTTGCCTTCCTCGGGCAAGGGCCTGACCCGCCCGCTGGTGGCCTGCGCGGTCTCGGCGAGGAAGCCGGCCAGCTTGAGGCGCTGCGCCTCGCCGCCCGACAGCGTCGGCACCGGCTGGCCCAGCTTGACGTACTCCAGCCCAACGTCCTCGATCGGCTGCAGCACGCGCAGCACGCCGGCATCGCGCGCGAACAGCGCGGCCGCCTCGCTGACGGTCAGGTCCAGCACGTCGGCCACGCTCAGCAGGCGCGGCCGCCCGTCGGCGCCGCTGCGCTCGATCTTGACCTCCAGCACCTCGGCGCGGTAGCGCGTGCCGTCGCAGTCCGGGCAGCGCAGGTAGACGTCGGACAGGAACTGCATCTCGACGTGCTCGAAGCCCGAGCCGCCGCAGGTGGGGCAGCGCCCGTCGCCCGAGTTGAAGCTGAAGGTGCCGGCGGTGTAGCCGCGCTGCAGCGCCACCGGCGCCTTGGCGAACAGCTTGCGGATCTCGTCGAAGGCGCCGACGTAGCTGGCCGGGTTCGAGCGCGCGGTCTTGCCGATCGGCGACTGGTCGACGAAGACCACGTCGCTGACCTGGCCGGCGCCGGACAGCGCGCGGTAGGCGCCGGGCGCTTCGGTGGCCTTGCCGAAGTGGCGTGCCATGGCCGGGTAGAGCACGTCCTGCAGCAGCGTCGACTTGCCCGAGCCCGACACCCCGGTCACGCATACCAGGCGGTGCAGCGGGATCGATACCGTGACGTCCTGCAGATTGTGTTCGCTGGCACCCTCCAGCACGATGCGCGGCGTGTCGTCCGCCACCGGCCGGCGCTGCCAGTGGGTGGCGTCGGCCACGCGGCGGCGTCCGCCGAGGTAGTCGCCGGTCAGCGTGGCGACGCCGCGGATCTGCCCCGGCGTGCCGTCGAAGACGATGGTGCCGCCGCGCTCGCCCGGTCCCGGGCCCATGTCGATCAGGCGGTCGGCGGCCAGCATCACCGACGGATCGTGCTCGACCACCACCAAGGTGTTGCCGGCATCGCGCAGGCGGTGCATGGCCTCGACGATGCGGTTCAGGTCGCGCGGGTGCAGGCCGATGCTGGGTTCGTCGAGCACGAACAGCGTATTGACCAGCGAGGTGCCCAGCGCCGTGGTCAGGTTGATGCGCTGCACCTCGCCGCCCGACAGCGTGCGGCTCTGGCGGTCCAGCGTCAGGTAGCCCAGGCCGACGTCGCACAGGTACTTCAGGCGCGTGCGCACCTCGGCCAGCAGCAGCTTGAGGGCATCGTCCAGCAGCGCGCTGGGCAGGGTCAGGGTGTCGAAGAAGCGGCGGATGCGCTCGATCGGCAGCAGCATCAGGTCGTGCACGGTCAGGCCCGGCAGCGCTTCGAGCTGCTCGCGCTGCCAGTGCGTGCCGCGCGGCAGGAAACGCTGCGCCGGTGCCAGCACGGCATCGGCGTTGTCACGGCTACCCAGGCGCCACAGCAGGGGCTCGGTCTTCAGGCGCGCGCCGCCGCAGGTCTCGCAGGGCGTATAGCTGCGGTACTTCGACAGCAGCACGCGGATGTGCATCTTGTAGGCCTTCGACTCCAGGTAGTCGAAGAAGCGCATCACGCCGTACCACTGCTTGTTCCACTGGCCGTCCCACTCCGGCGAGCCGTGCACCACCCAGTGCCGCTCGGCCTCGCTGAGCTGCTCCCAGGGAATGTCGCGCGGGATGCCGGCGCGCGCCGCGTAGCGCATCAGGTCGTCCTGGCATTCTTTCCAGGCCGGCGTCTGCATCGGCTTGATGGCGCCGTCGCGCAGGCTCTTGCGGCCGTCGGGGATCACCAGGCCGAGGTCCACGCCGATCACGCGGCCGAATCCGCGGCAGGTGTCGCAGGCGCCGTAGGCCGAATTGAAGGAAAACAAGGCCGGCTGGGGCTCGGCATAGCGCAGGTCGCTGTCCGGGCAATGCAGCCCGGTGGAGAAGCGCCACAACTGCGCCTCGCCCTCCTCGGCCAGCACGTGGACGTCGACGCGTCCGCCGCCGCGCTTGAGCGAGGCTTCCAGCGCCTCGATCACGCGGGCCTTGTCCGCTCCCGGCAGGCGGAAGCGGTCCGCCACCACGTCCAGGATCTTGCGCCGCCCGGTCGGCGAGTCCGCCTCGCGCTGCGCCTGCACGCGCGTATAGCCGCTCACCGACAGCCACTGCTGCACCTCTTCCTCGGTGGTGCTGCTGGGCAGCTCGACCGGGAAGGTCACCACCAGGCGCGCACCCGCGTGCGCGGTGCCAGGCGCGGTGCGCGCCAGCAGCTCGGCATAGATGGTCTCGGGGGTGTCGTGCCGCACCGGCTGGGCGGTGTCACGGTCGAACAGCTCGGCCGCGCGCGCGTACAGCAGCTTCAGGTGGTCGTTCAGCTCGGTCATGGTGCCGACCGTCGAACGCGAGCTGCGCACCGGATTGGTCTGGTCGATGGCGATCGCGGGCGGCACGCCGTCGACGCGATCCACCTGCGGACGGTCCATGCGGTCGAGGAACTGGCGCGCGTAGGCGCTGAAGGTTTCGACGTAGCGGCGCTGGCCTTCGGCGTACAGGGTGTCGAAGACCAGGCTGGACTTGCCCGAACCGGACGGCCCGGTCACCACGGTCAACTCACCGGTGTGCAGGTCGAGGTCGACTTCCTTGAGATTGTGCTGGCGCGCGCCGCGGATGCTGATCAGATTTTCCCTGGACAATTTGTTCTTCCAAATCAAGGCATTACACGCAATCCAGCGCCGGGCCGAGGCGCGGAAAGCCACAGTATCACACCAAAGCAGGAGGACGTTCGGCCGGGAACTCGGAAAGACGCTGGGCATTCCCTGATCTATTCCCGACCCAGCGGGTCAGAATTATACTGTATATCCGTACAGTATCGTTACACGCCTTGCCAAGTCCCATGCCTGCCTTTCTTGCCACTTCCATCCTGCTGGAAGCCGACTTCCTGCCCGGCGACCGCGAAACCGTCCGCCTGCCCTGCACCACCGTGGTGGTCCACGACGGCGCCATCAGCGTGCGCGGCGTCGAGACCTGGCGCATCGACGCGCTGCGCTGGCAGCCGGACAGCCTGTCCTTCGAAAGCGGCGGCGAATGCCACCGCTACCGGGTCGGCCGCCCGTCGCTGGGCGGCGCGCTCACCGCTCGCTTTCCGCTGCGCGCGGCGCTCGGCGCACCCGGCTGACTCCGCGGGCGGAGGCCGCCGGCACACACGCGCCGTCACGCGGACTTGGTAAGCTTGGAGCTTCGGCAGCCCGCGCCACCCGGCGGCGCGGGGACTGCGCCCCCGACAAGGTGACTTCGACATGCGTGACAGGGATCGGTCCGGCCTGCAGCAGATCTCCTTCTACCTCGTGCTGGCCGCGGTCTCCGTGGCCTTCTGCTTCGTGCTCTGGCCCTATGCGGGCGCGGTGTTCTGGGGCGCCGTGCTCGCCATCATCTTCACGCCCGCCAACAACTGGCTGGCGCGCGCGCTGGGCGGCCGCCGCAACCTCGCCGCGCTGCTCACGCTGACCATCTGCCTGCTGATCGTGGTGCTGCCCCTGGTCTTCCTCGCCGGGGCGCTGCTGCAGGAGGGCAATACGGTGTTCCAGCAGATCCGCTCCGGCCAGATCGACTTCGGCAACTACTTCCAGCGCGCCATCTACGCGCTGCCGCCCTCGCTCGGCAAGCTGCTGGAGCGGCTGGACCTGGCCGACATCAGCGGCCTGCAGCAGAAGCTGACCGCCGGCGCCGCCCAGGCCAGCCAGTTCGTCGCCACGCGCGCGCTCAGCATCGGCCAGAACACCTTCCAGTTCATGATCGGTTTCGGCGTGATGATGTACCTGCTGTTCTTCCTGCTGCGCGACGGCCCCGACATCTCGCGCCGCATCATCCACGCCATCCCGCTCGAGGCCGGCCACAAGGAGCACCTGCTGCGCAAGTTCACCACGGTGGCGCGCGCCACCGTCAAGGGCAATCTCGCCGTGGCCGCCGTGCAGGGGGCTCTGGGCGGGCTGATCTTCTGGATCCTCGGCATCCAGGGCGCGCTGCTGTGGGCCGTGCTGATGGCCTTCCTGTCGCTGCTGCCGGCGGTCGGCGCCAGCCTGATCTGGGGACCGGTTGCGATCTACTTCCTGCTCACCGGCGAGACCGCCAAGGGCATCGTGCTGATCGCCTTCGGCGCCGTGGTGATCGGCACCGTCGACAACCTGCTGCGGCCGATCCTGGTCGGCAAGGACACGCGCATGCCCGATTGGGTGGTGCTGATCTCGACGCTGGGCGGGATGTCGCTGTTCGGCCTGAACGGCTTCGTCATCGGCCCGCTGATCGCCGCGCTGTTCATCGCCGCCTGGGACCTGTCCACCTCCACCCGCGAAGAGATCGCGCGACGCGAGGCAAGCGCCGGGGCCGCCGGGGCCGTGGATGCGCCGACGCCCGCGCCCGCGGACGCGGTGGGTGACCGGGGTGACCGGGGTGACCGGGGTGACCGGGGTGACCGGGGTGACCGGGGTGACCGGGGTGACCGGGGCGACCGGGGCGACCGGGGCGACCGGGGCGACCGGGGCGACCGGAGCGACCCTGGCGGCAACAGCCGCGCGGCGACGGCCGCCACCGCCGGGCGGCGGCCCGACCAGGCCTGAGGCACCAGGTTAGATGCCGTAGAAGACGCGGTTGCCCTCGATGCGGGCGCGCTCGGCCTCGGGATAGGCCGCGCCGGCCAGCAACCGGCGCAGGGCCTCGCGGCCCTGCTCCAGCGCGCCGACGTAATAGGCGCTGACCACCAGTTCGTCGAGCGCGCGCCAGGTGTAGACGGCATCGTCCAGGAACAGCGTGTCAGCAGGACGCGCCAGCGCCGCGGCCTGCTGCGCGTACAGGTGCGCCAGCGCGAATTCGCCGCGCAGGCGGTGGTAGCGCGCCAGCTCGCACAGCGGCTCGGCGCGCACCGGCCGCGCCTGGTAGGCGGCCAGGTAGGCCTCGCGCACCTCGGCGGCGGGCGCTTCCAGCCGCTCGGTCAGCACCGCCACCTGGAAGCGCGAGAACCAGCACTCCTCCTCCCAGCCGCCCAGCGCGATGCGCTCGCGGTAGGCCTGCAGGCTCTGCTGCAGCAGGCCGGCGTCGCGGTAGCTCTGCGCCAGGTAGAAGCGGTAGCGCGTATGGCCCGGTTCAGCGCGCAGGGCGCGCTCCAGCACCTCGATGTCGCGCAGGTAGGTCTGGCTGTCGCGCGCCCGCGCACCGTCGCGCGAGACCACGATGGCGGCGCCGGCCAGGTTCTGCCAGCGGTGCGGCGCATCCTGCGTCAGGTATTCGTGCAGCACCCCTTCCCAGCGCCACGGCTGGCGCGCCGAGACCAGGGCGTTGCGCTGGTACTGCCAGCCGTTCAGCTCGCAGCGGAACTGGTAGCCGTCGCCGTCCAGCGCTGGCCAGCGGAAACCCGCGTCCATGCGCAGGGTCTCGTCCGCATCGATGAACAGCAGGTAGTCCGCCTGCGGCCGCGCCAGCGCCATTGCCTCGTTGCGGTTATGGGCGAAATCGCGCCACGGACGCTCATGCAGTTCCCCGGGCACGCCGCGCATGAAGTCCCGGATGATGTCCTGCGTGCTATCCGTCGAACCGGTGTCGACAATGACCCAGCGATCGATCCACGGCCTGACCGAGGCCAGGCAGCGGGTGATCACCGGCGCCTCGTTCTTGACGATCATGTTCAGGCAGATACCGCTCACCTTGCCGTCCTTTCCTTTCTCCGCGCACCGGCCGGCCAGACGCCCGGCCGCCGTGTATCGCTAATGTCTAGTGATTTTGTCGAATCTGACAACATTATCAGATTGAACAATATAATCCGCTCGGTCATTTCCGAATGGTAGCGGATGGCCTGCGTCGCTGGCCCTTTGTTGGCAAACGATGTCGCGCCCGATGCACACGCACCATATCCACTCGGATAGACCAAGAAGACGCAAACAGGTCCGGAGCGCATGCGACCGGATCATTTCACAACGACAAATTGTTTTGGGGAAAATCATGCGGAAATCCAGTTGGGCATTGTGCCTGTCGCTCGCGACAAGCACGCTCCTGAGCGCGTGCGGCGGCGGCGACGACGCCGCGCCGGTCAGCAGCAATGGCGCGGCGCCGCAAGTTGCCAGCATCAACGGCATCGCGGCCATCGGTTCGCCCATCGCGAGCGCCCAGGTACTGCTCAAGTGCGTGCAGGGTCAAGCCTCGGCAACGACGGGCTCCGACGGCAGCTGGAAGGTCAGTTCGGCCGGCCTCGTCCTGCCTTGCGTCGGGCGCGTGGTCGCGCCGGACGGCAGCGTGCTGCACACCTTCATCGCCAGTGCCGGCAACACCAACATCACGCCGCTCACCGAACTGGTGGTGGCCGCGGCTGCCGGCACTTCGGACACCGAGTCGGTGTATAGCGGCCTGTCGGCCAATTCCGCCTCGCAGATCAGCGGCCGCCTCGACAGCGCGATCCTGCTGACCCAGCAGCGCCTGTCCAACCTGGGCGTGGACGTGCGCGGGCTCAACCTGCTCAACCAGGCGTTCCAGCCCAAGAACGGCGACAGCTACGACGACAAGCTCGAAGCGCTGCGCGCCCAGTTGACGGCGGCCAACGCGACGCTGGCGGCGATCAAGCAGGATGTCGCCAATGGCAACGTGGGCGCCACGGGGGCCACCGGCGCGACGGGGGCTGCGGGGGCTACAGGCGCCACTGGGGCGACCGGCGCCGTGGGAGCGACCGGGGCCACGGGTGCAGCGGGTGCTACCGGCGCCACCGGCGCGGCGGGTGCCACGGGAGCGACCGGCCCCACTGGCGCAACGGGAGCGACCGGGGCGACCGGGGCGACCGGGGCCTTGGGCTACACGGGTACGACGGGCGCAACCGGCGCAACCGGCGCAACCGGCGCAACCGGCGCAACCGGCGCGATCGGGGCGACCGGCGCGACCGGCCCCGCTGGCGCCGTCGGACCCGTCGGACCCGTCGGACCCGTCGGACCCGTCGGACCCGTCGGCGCCACGGGCGCAACCGGATCCACTGGCGCGACGGGTGCGACCGGGGCTACCGGTGTAACGGGTGCCACGGGGACGGCGGGGGCCACCGGAGCCACCGGCCCGGCGGGCGCCACCGGAGCCACCGGCGCTGCGGGTGCGACGGGTGTGACAGGAGCCATGGGTGTGACGGGAGCCACCGGCGCGACGGGGCCGCAGGGCAGCGCCGGCGTCACGGGCGCGACCGGAGCGACCGGAGCGACCGGTGCGACCGGCCCAAGCAGCTGCATACTCGGCACGGTGTGGATGGTCGCGACCAACCTCGGCAATCCAAGCCTGACGAGCAACAGCTGGTACTTGCCCGCCGATGGCAGGGCCTTGTTCCAGGGGCAATACCCCGGTCTCTACAATGTGATCGGCACGACCTACGGTGGCAACGGCGCGCTCTTCAACCTGCCCGACCTGAGCGGTTACAACATACCGCTCACCGGCACGGGCTCGGTCATCTACGTGATCTGCGTCAACGGCTCGATGCCCCCATCCCCGTAAGAGTGCGCCCCCGCCGCTACACCGCCCGCCCCCGCAGCACGTGCTTCATCAGCTTGCCGGTAGGCGTGCGCGGCAGCGTGTCGTACAGCTCGACGCGGCGGGGAATCTTGTAGCGCGCCAGGCGTGGCGCCAGGAAGGTGCGCAGCGCCTCGACGTCGGCCGCGCCGGGTGCCGCGCCCGGCTTGAGCACCACGCAGGCGGTCACGGTCTCGCCCCATTCGGGGTGGGGCCGTCCGATCACCGCCACGTCCTGCACCAGCGGATGCGTGCTCAGCACGTCCTCGACTTCCTTCGAATAGACGTTTTCCCCGCCCGTGATGACCATGTCCTTGGCACGGTCGACGATGGTCAAGTAACCGTCCTCGTCCACCTGCGCGAGATCGCCGCTGGCATACCAGCCATCGCTGTCGAAGGCGTTCGCGGAGGCTTCGGGATCATCGAGGTAGCCTTGCATCATCGCGTCCGAGCGCAGCCGGATCTCGCCCACTTCGCCGGGCCCGGCCGGGCTGCCGTCGTCCTTGATCACGCGCATTTGCACGCCCGGCATGCTGGCGCGCCCGATCGAGCCCGCGCGCGCGATGGCCTCGTCGGCATAGAGCGCGGTGCCGAGCGGCCCGGTCTCGGTCATGCCGTAGACCTGCACGAAGTGCGGCGAGCGGTAGGCATCCGCCAGCCGGCGCGCCATCCCGGCGCCCAGCGGGCCGCCGCCGCAGGTCCACAGCCGCATCGAGCCGAGGTCGTAGGCGGCGAAGTCCGGGACCGCATGCAGCGGCGCCAGCAGCGCCACCGGCGCGCAGAAGGTGCAGGTGGTGCGTTCCTGCTGGATCGTGCGCAGGAAGGCGGCCGGCTCGTACTCGCGCAGCAGCACCACGGTGCCGCCCATCAGCAGCGTCGACAGGGTCCAGTTGTTGAGCGGCGAGGCATGCCAGATCGGCATCGCCACCAGCATGCGCTCCTCGCGCGTGATCGACATGCCGGCGGCGGTGCCCAGCGCGGCGGCGAACACGCTGGCATGGGTGTGCAGGCAGCCCTTGGGCTTGCCGGTGGTGCCCGAGGTATAGAGGATCTCGGCGAGATCGCCGACATCCGGCTCGATGCCGGCGTGCTCCGGCGCCGCGGCCACCAGCGCATCGAAGTCGTCGCTGCCGGCGGCGGCGGTGGCCGTGGTCAGGCATTGCAGCGGCGCCGACACGCCCGCCAGCACGGCGGCGAAGCGCCCGTCGTGGATGCAGTGCCGGGCGCCGCTATGCGCGAGGATGTAGTCCACTTCCGCCGCCTGCAGCTTGTGGTTGACCGGCACCACCGCCGCGCCCAGGCGCAGCGCGCCGAACATGGCCACGAGGAAGCCGGGCGTGTTGGTGCACATCAGCGCCACGCGGCTGCCGCGCGTGACGCCGCGCCCCTGCAGCACGGTGGCGGCACGCCGCGTCATGGCGTTGAAGTCCTGGTAGCTGAGGGTTGCGCCTTCGTAGCGGAGCGCCGGCCGGTGCGGCTGGTTGCGCACCGTGGCCTCGAGCATTGCGACAAGGTTCAAGCTGTGTCTCCCATCTGTCGTGGACGTAGTCGTAGTCGTAGTCGTGATCGCGCACGGCGCGGCCGCCGCGCGCTGCGGGCCGGGCGGCAGGTCCGGGGGTGCCCGCCGCCGGGACCGATGGATCGGGCTCAGGCCGCCCAGGCCATCTCCAGCAGCCGTGCTTCGTCGGCGCCGCGACCCAGCCCGGCGCTGATGCCCGCCACCGCGCCCCAATCGGCATCGAAGCGGCTGGCCACGAAGGCCTCGGCCGCCAGCGGATCGGCATGGCGCAGCATCAGGCAGGCCTGCGCGGTCAGCGCCAGGCGGGTGGTGAAGCGGCGCGCTTCGGCTTCCTGGACCTCGGGCGGCAGCGCCAGCGCGTCCTGCAGCTTGCGCAGGCTGGCCGCGACGCGGGCGTCGCCGCCGCCGAGCGCCTGCAGGCGGGCCAGCACCGCGGCGAAGTCGCCCGGCTTGCGGCTGATGGCGCGCAGCACGTCCAGGCACATCACATTGCCCGAGCCCTCCCAGATCGAATTGACCGGAGCGTCGCGGAACAGCCGCCCCATCGGGCCGTCCTCGACATAGCCGTTGCCGCCGAACACTTCCATCGCTTCGCCGGTCAGTTCGACCGCGCGCTTGCACACCCAGAACTTGGCCACCGGGGTCAGCACGCGACGCCAGCCGACCACGGCCTCGTCGTCTTCGCCGAAGGCGCTGGCCAGGTCCATCGACAGCAGCATGGCGGCCTCGCTCTCCAGGGCCAGGTCGGCCAGCAGGCGGCGCATCAGCGGCTGCTCCACCAGCATCTTGCCGAAGGCGCGGCGGTGGCGCGCGTAGTGCAGGGCCTGCGCCAGCGCCTGGCGCAGGAAACCGGCGCTCGACAGGGCGCAGTTCAGGCGGCTGTAGGTGGCCATCTCCAGGATGGTGGGAATGCCGCGCCCCTCCTCGCCGACCAGGATGCCCCAGGCTTCCTTGAATTCCACCTCGCTGCTGGAGTTGGAACGGTTGCCCACCTTGTCCTTCAGGCGCTGGATCTCGACCGCGTTCTTGCTGCCGTCGGGCCGCCAGCGCGGCACGTAGAAGCAGGACGAGCCCGCCTCGGTATTGGCCAGCACCAGGTGGGCGTCGCACATCGGCGCCGAGAAGAACCATTTGTGCCCGGTCAGCAGGTACTCGGCGCCGCGCCCCTCGCCGCGCAGGCTGACGGCGCGCGTGGTGTTGGCGCGCACGTCGCTGCCGCCCTGCTTTTCGGTCATGCCCATGCCGACCGTGATCGAGGTCTTCTGCTCGGCCGGCAGGTCGCGCGCATCGTGGTCGCGCGCCAGCAGCCTGGCCCCGATGCGCTCGTACAGCGCGGGCTCCTTCTGCAGCACGGGGATGCAGGCCTGGGTCATATTGGTCGGGCACAGCGAACCCGACTCGATCTGGCTGTGCATGTACTGCGCGGCGCCGTAGGCGGCCCAGGCCGACGGCCGGCTGTCGGCGAACGGCAGGTTGGCCAGGCCGCTGCGCCGCGCGATCTGCATCACCTCATGCCAGGCCGGGTGGAAACGCACCTGGTCGATTCGCTCGCCCAGGCGCGAGTGCGTGTGCAGCTCCGGCGTGTAGCGGTTGGCAGCCTCGGCCCGGCGCAGCATCGCCTCCGAGCCCAGCTCGGCGCCCTGGCGGCTGAGTTCGGCCGCATGCCAGCCGGCGCCGCCGCGCTCGACGGCACGCTGCAGCGGCAGGTCCGTGGCGTAGAGGTTGTAGTCCTTCAGCTCCGGCACCTGGTTGCTGACGTCGTGGGTCTTCCATGTCATGGCGGGTCTCCTTGGCCGGCGGCGCCCGGCCGCTCCGGCCCGGCCCGCCCTTGGTATAGTCGAGCGGTCATTCTAGGAAGGAATGCGCCCCCGACTGTTCGGCTTCCGGAGAACCATGCCGCTGCCCGCCAAAGCCCCGTCCCGCACGCGCCGCAAACCCATCCAGGCCCGCTCCTGGCAGACCTCGCTGGCCATCCAGGAAGCCTTTGTTCGGCTTTTGGTGCAGACGGGCGACTACGACGGCATCACGATCCGCGCCATCATCGACCTCGCCGGCGTGGGCCTGGGCACCTTCTACGAGTACTTCGCCAACAAGGAAGAACTGGTGCGGGTCTGCCTGCACCTGCGCACCAAGGCCATCCTGCAGGCCATGGGACAGGCGCTCGACGACTGCGCGGGGCGCCGCCTGCGCGACGTCACCGAGCGCCTCATCGACGTCAACATCGACCACCACCGCCCCACCCCCGAACGCTGGGGTCCGCTCTACCTGCTGGAGCGCCACTATTCGGGCCAGGCCGCCTACCAGAAGACCTACGACCGCTTCATCGACGCCTGGCGGCGCGCCTTCCTGCTGGCGCGCGACTGGCCGGCCGGAGTCGATGCCCAGGAGGCCGCGGCCACCGCCCAGACCCTGGTCTACGGACTGATCGCGCGCGCCTGCATCAGCGCGGGCGCGCGCGTCGACCACGAGCGGCTGCGGCGGCAGGTGCGGCTGGCGCTGCACGGCTACCTGCGCGAGTGCCGGCGCACCGCGCCCGCCTGAATCGCCCTTGAGCGCCCCGGGCCGCCCGAGCCGCCCGGGCCGCCCGGGCCGGCGTGCTCAGCCCAGCGGCAGCGCCGTGCTGTACAGCACCTGCTTGAGCGCGAAGCTGGAGCGGATGCTGGACACGCCGGGGATGCGCGTGATCTGGTCGATGATGAGGCGCTCCAGCGCCTCCACGTCGGGCACCACCACCCGCAGCAGGTAGTCGGCATCGCCCGACATCAGGTAGCACTCCATCACCTGGGGCAGGCCGGCGATGCGCCGCTCGAAGCTGTCGAGGGTTTCGCGGCGCTGCTTGTCCAGCGACACCTGGATGAAGACCACCACCTTGAGGCCCAGCTTGCGCGCATCGAGCAGGGTCACCTTGCGCGAGATCACGCCCTGCTTCTCCAGCTGCCGCACGCGCGCCAGGCAGGGCGAAGGCGACAGGTTGACGCGGCTGGCCAGCTCCACATTGGTCAAGCTGCCGTCGCGCTGCAGTTCGCTGAGAATCCGGATATCGGTGGCATCGAGATCGACGTCCAGCACATCATGCTCCTGAAAATGGCATGGGCAGCATTCTATGCTGAACCGATAGGCTGGGGCAGCGAAATACGGGAAATGCTGCGGCGCAATGCGCCCTAGACTCATCCCATCCGCGGCAAGTGGCCGCGGCAGCCTCTTTCCCTTGCGCCATGCCAGCCTCCCCAGCCAGCCCCACCCTTCCCGCCGCCCACGCCACGCCGGCCACGCCCTCCGGCCAGGACGGCGGCCGCGCCGCCCGCGGCGGCATCCGCGCTTTCCTGCCGCTGGCCGGCGCGGTGGTCATCTGGGGCGGCAACTGGCCGGTGATGAAGCTGGGCCTGACCCACGTCAGCCCGCTGTGGTTCGCCGCCGCGCGCTTCGGTTCCGCCGCGCTCATCAGCTTCGCCGTGCTGGCCCTGCTGGGCCGCCTGCGCCTGCCCACGCGGCGCGAATGGCCGCTGGTGCTGGGCGTCGGCCTGCTGCAGATGGCGGCGTTCACCGCCCTGGCGCTGTGGGCGCTGCAGTACGTGCCGCCCGGGCGCGCCTCGGTGATCGCCTACGCCACCTCGATCTGGGTGATCCCGCTGTCCTCCCTGGTCCTGCGCGAGAAGCTGTCGCGCGCCCAGTGGCTGGCCACCGCCTTCAGCTACGGCGGCATCATTCTCATCGTGGCGCCGGCGCTGGCCCACTGGCAGGCCCACCTGGCACTCGGCCTGCTGATGCTGATGGGCGCCTCGCTGGCCTGGTCGGTCAACATCATCCAGCTGCGCGCCCACCGCGAGGTGCGCCTGGGCGCGGACATGATTCCCTGGGAATGCGCGGTGGCGACGCTGCCGCTGCTGGCGCTGGCGCTGCTGCGCGACGGCCTGCCGAGCACGGCAGCGCTCGGCGCGGTCTGGCCGGTGGTGCTCTATACGGGGCCGCTGGCCACCGCACTGACCTTCATCGTGGTGCTCAACATCACGCAGACGCTGCCGCCCGCGGCCACCTCGATCGCCATGCTGTGCGTGCCGCTGCTGGGCCTGCTGCTGTCGGCGCTGGCCTTCCACGAGCGCATCTCGCCGGACCTGTCCGCCGGCCTGGCGCTGATCGCGCTGGGCGTCGCCACCTCGGCGCTGGGGCCGCGCCTGCGGCGCCACGCGGCGGCGCGCGGCTGAGCGCCCCTGCAGGGCCCTGGCGGCCGGCGCCGCTCAGGGCTCGACCGAGGTCTGCCGCTTCAGGCAGCGCAGCACGAAGGTCGAGTGGCTGTGGCGCAGTCCGGGCAGCTTGTACAGCTTGTGCCGCAGGAACTCCTCGTAGCCCTCGGTGCCGGCCACCGCCACCTTGATCAGGTAGTCGTACTCGCCGGTCAACAGATAGGCCTCCAGCACCTCGGGCAGCTCCGCCAGCGCCTCGCCGAAGCGGTGCAGCATGTCGTCGTCATGCCGGTCCAGCGTGACTTCGATCAGCACGGTGTCGGGCAGGCCCAGCGCCTTCTGGTTCAGCATCGCCGCATAGCCCTCGATGACGCCGTTCTCCTCCAGCGCACGCACGCGGTTCCAGCAGGGTGTTGCCGACAGCCCGACCTGCTCGGCGAGCTTGGCATTGGAAAGCCGGCCGTCGCGACGCAGCGCGCGCAGGATGCGGCGATCGGTCTCGTCCAGGCGGGGTATCGTGGCCATCACCTTATCTCTTGAGAATCATTGACTGCCAATCCTATCATCGGCAGTCGATTATTCTCAATTCTTGCGATCGATACAGATAAACAGGAAGGCAATTCCGCAGCCGCGCTGGTAAATTCATCTGAACGACAAACCACGCGGTGAACACCATGATGCCCTGCCTGCCCACCCTCCATCTGACCCTGCGCTGCACCGGTTCCGACCTGTTCGGGGCCCTGGAATGGGCGCTGGCCAATGCCCGCCGTACCGGCCTGAGCCTGCATTCGCTGCGGGTCGGCCAGGATGCCGCCACGCCCATCCGCCTGTCGGTGTGCGCCGAGGAGGCCGACCTGCTCGGGCTGTTCGTGCGGCGGCTGGAGAATGGCATGGACCTGGAAGTGCTGGGCGCGGACGAGAGCCATGCGGCGGGCGGCGCGCTCGCCCTGCAGGCCGCCTGAGCCGGCCGCCTGAACCGGGGCCGCACGCGGCGGCTGCCGCGCTCACGCCGCCGCGCTCTCCGGCAGCAGTTCGATGCCGTCCAGCTCGGCGGCGACGATATCGCGCACGATGACCATGAAATCGCGCACGTAGGGGCGCGCCGCGATGGCGGCCGGCACCGCCGCATGCAACTCGCTCCACAGGCCCTTGGCGCCGATGCGCTTGGCCAGCACGTAGTCGTGGTCGACGTAGTTCTTCACGCCCCAGTTGGGCAGCGCGGCCACGCCGCGCCGGCTGGCCACCAGCTGCAGCACGGCCACGGTCAGTTCCGCCGTGCGCCGCTGCAGCTTGATGCCGGCGGGCTCCAGCACCTCGCGGATCAGGTCGATGCGCGGCTCCGGCACCGGATAGGTGATCAGCGTCTCGCCGACGAAATCCTGCGCCCCGAGCCGGCGCCGGTTGCGCAGGCGGTGCTCGTTGGCGATCACCGCGAGGATCTCGAAGCGGAACAGCGGCGTCACCGACAGCGCGCGCCGGGCGGCCGGCTTCGAGCCCACCACCAGGTCGATCTCCACCTCCGGCCAGCGGCGCCGGAATTCGTCCATCACCGGCATCAGCCAGTCGAAGCAGGTGTGGCACTCCAGCACGATGCGCAACTCGCCGCGCGTATCGCCCTGCAGCCGGGCTCGGGGCGGTCCTTCTACGCAGGCCTGCGCTACAGGTTCTGATCGTCCTCGGCCGGCGGCACGGACCCGGCGGCGATGCCGGGACGGGCGGCGCCGGCGCTAGCGCTCGCGGCGCACCGGCGGCGGCATCCAGTTGCCATCCAGCGCCTCCGCCTTGGGCCAGTACAGCCGCATGGTGAGGCCGAACGGCCCGGCGGGCGCCGGCAGCCAGTTGGCCACGCGGGCGCCCTGCGGCCGTTCATGCTGGATATACAGGTCGAGCGAACCGTCGCGGTTGCGCCGCAGCCGGTCGCGGTCGCCCAGCGCGTAGCGGCCCAGCGGATTGGCGGCAAAGACATGCTTCTCGTCGTACAGCGTCAGCGACCAGAACGCGCGCACCGGCGGCAGCTGCCCCTTGGGGAAGTGCATCACATAGCGCGACGCGCCATCCAGCGGCTGGCCGTCGGCATCGGTGCGGGTGTTCGGGTAGAGCGCGTCCTGCGGCAGGTTCGCCCCCAGGCCGGTGCGCGCCACCACCGCGCGCTGCAGATAGGCGCTACCGTAGCTGCCCAGATTGCGCGCCACCTGCCAGCCACCTGTGCCGGCTGCCGGCCGCGCGGCTGCCTGGATCCGGGCCAGCGCGGCGGTGGCGCCTTCCTGCACGGCGCGCGCGGTCGACGGCTCCAGCACCGTGGTCTTGAACGGCTGGCCGGCGACGATGCCCAGGCGGGCCATCTTGGCCACCATCACGCCATCGCCGGGCAGCGGCGGGTTGGCCGGCAGCAGCTCCGCCAGCCGGCTGAAGAAGGCCTGGGCATCCATCTGCGCCACCTGGTCCGCCGGCGAGCCCTCGCGCGGCGACAGGGCCATCGGACCCTCGCGCGCCGCCGACTGGCCGGTGCGCCCCCAGGCGGACAGCGGCGTCAGCTTGAACTGGTCCTGCAGGCGGTTGACGGCGCCGTAGTCGCGCTTGCCGTTGGTCTGGATCCGGCCGATCAGCCACACCATCTGGCTCGGCGACCGGATCTCGACCACCCCCTGCGGCAAGCGGCCGGTGAAGGCCGGCCCGGTGATGGCATAGTCCACCGCCCGCCCGTCGGGGGCGGTGCGCGTCCCGGGCGCGGCGAACACATTGGTCCAGGCATCGAGCATCTGGACGAGGTAGTAGCGGCCCCGCATGGCCGGCACCGTCAGCACGACCGGCTCGTCGCCCAGGTTGAGCCAGGCGGTCGAGTACAGGGTGTCCGCGTTGGGGCTGACCACGTCGGTGAAGCTGGCATCCGGGAAGACGCGAGCGTGGTGGAAGGCGTTGGGGGGCGTCCGCGCGCTCATGGTCTCGCGCGTGACATCCATCAGCACCAGCGGATAACCGTAGACGAAGACTTCGCCGGCGAGGGCGCGCATGGCCGGATCCGGCTGCTGCGGCGCGCCGGCCGCGACCGGCCCTGAAGACATGCCACCGGCCGTGCAGGCGCACAGCAGGAGGCCGAGCACGGCGATGCCGGCGCGGCGAAAAATTGGATTCATGACCCCGTTCCCGTGTTTGTCCGGGCAACGCATCGTGGCGCCGGATGCCTGCCGGCGGCGCGCGTGTGCCTCTCTGTCGGCAAATGATGGAACCATTGCTTTCGCACTGTCAATCGGCGGCCCAAGGCCCTGCGCGCGGCAGCGAACACAGCGCGGCAGTGCCGGACTGCGCGTGGGTGTAGATTGCTACAGAATGGCGCCACATGAAGCGGAATTGACCGGCATAGCGTGGCGTTGCCATCAAAGCCGGCATTGCGCACCCCCACCAAGGGAGCCTTGACGGCACGGCGCGCCGCGTTACCATCACAGCGCGGGCCGCGCTGCGGCGACCGCAGCGAATCGACCGGCAGCAGCGCCTGCGGCGCGCGCGGCACGGCCGTGACAGCGTGCCACAAGCGCCCGCCGGAACCCAACCGGAGACCTGGCAGCACGATGAAACTCCCCTCTCCCAAGCAACTGCACAGGCTGCAAGCCCACGAAATCGACACCTTGCGCGCGACCGCCCAGCGCCTGGCCTATCCGCCAGCCTACCGTGCCGCGCGCATGCTCTTCATCGGCGCCGTGGTGTTCGCCGTGCTGTGCCTGAGCATCGGCAGCCTCGGCGCGCCCGAGGTCAGCGACGTCGGCATCGGCGCGGCAGTGCTGGCTGCCGCCGTCTTCGTGCTGCAGCGCCTCGTCGGCGGCAATCGCGAGAACCTGCCTGTACCACCGGCGCAACTGGAAGTCCTGCGTACGCAACTGCGCCCGCAGTCGTGGACTACACTGAAGCGACTGGCCAGTCGCCTGACCCACGATGGACCCGGCGACGGCATCGTGCGGGTGCGCACGCTGTGGATCTTCTTGTCGGAGTCCGTACCGGCCGAGGCGGACGAAGCGGCAGCCATGGACGCCGGCACGATTTCCGACCCGGACCCTGTCGACGCGCCCGACACCGGCAAACCCTGACTGTCCAAGGAGGCGAACAATCTATCTCCGGATCCGGCTTTGTCCTGCGTAGTGCTGCCGCTATAGTGGCGCCGCCGCAACACCCTGGTTGCTCCCTCCGTCCACGGGAGCGCGCAGGTGCGGCGCCGATAAGCATAAGATCGACAAAGGAAGGTCACGATGAAGAAATCCCGCGCCTGGCTGGCGCTGCTGCCGTTGATTCCCGGCAGCGCGCTTGCCCAAAGCAGTGTCACGCTGTACGGCATCGTCGATGCCGGCATCGAGTACATCAACAGCGTTCCCAACAGCGGCGGCGGCAGCTCGCTGGTCCGGATGTCGACCGGCAACCTGTCCACCTCCCGCTGGGGCCTGCGCGGCGTGGAAGACCTGGGCGGCGGCCTCAAGGGCGTCTTCGTACTGGAGAACGGCTTCGACCTCGACACCGGCAGCGCCAACCAGGGTGGCCGCCTGTTCGGCCGCCAGGCCTTCGTGGGCCTGCAGCAGCAATTCGGCACGCTGACCTTCGGCCGTCACCAGAACCTGCTGTACGACTTCTCCTCGTCGTTCGACCCGATGGTGATCGCGACCCGCTACTCGGTCATCATGCACGACAAATGGATGTCGGGGCGGGCGGACAATTCCATCAAGTTCTACGGTGCCTCGGGCCCGGTCAACTACGGCCTGCTCTACAGCACCGGCTACGACAGCCAGGCCGGGGGCGAGATCCCCGGCGCCTACAAGGCCGGCAAGGAATGGTCCGCCTCGCTGGGCTACGCCAGCGGTCCCTTCGCCATCGGCAGTGCCTACGACGAGGCACGCGGCAGCACGGTCGCGCTGCAGGACAATGTGGAACGGCGCGCCACCCTGGGCCTGTCCTACCAGTTCGGCCCGGCCAAGGTCCTGGCCGGCTACCGCTACTACCACGGCATCTTCGACAGCACCGGCACCTCGCTGCTGACCAATCTCTACTGGGCCGGCGTGCAGTACCGCGCGACGCCGGCGCTGACCGTGACCGGGGCCGTCTACTACACGGATGTCGCGCACACCTCGGCCGACCCCTACAGCTTCGTGCTGTCCGGCTCCTATGCGCTGTCCAAGCGCACCGACCTCTACACGATCCTCGGCTACGCGAAGAACCGCGACGGCTCGGGTCTCAGCCTGACGGGCCTCAATCCCTCGCTGAACCCCGCCGCCACCACGCTGGTGAACACCTCGGCGCAGGTCGCCAATGGCGAGAACCAGTTCGGTGCCATCGTCGGCGTGCGCCACCGCTTCTGAGCCGCCGTCGCGCCCGCTTCGGCGGCCGCCCTGCCCCTGCCGACGCCCCACGTCCGTGGGGATGAAAGAGTGGTCGCGCGGATTAGACTGGAACGCGGCCCACTGACGTGAGGCCCGTTCCTGTTCACACCCCCGCCGACCGGCGGGGGTGTCTTCTTCAGGGCAGCCAGCCCCACCATGTCGCGCACCACGCGCTGGCGCGACGCAGGGCAGCGCATGGCGATGATGCGTCCGGCGCTCATCTCATCTGCCTGGCCGAAAGGACGGCCGGCAAACCCCACGGCGCCATCCCCCACCGCGGCGACAGGGCTGCCGGGTCAGGATGACGCGCTTGCGCCGCCAAGGCCCGCTGTCGTCGGAATCATCTGACACAACTTTCGGAACTGCCCCTTCATCTTCCTCGCCCAGTCCGAACCTAACCTTGAGACACGGACAGGCGACGAGGCACGCTCAGGGAGCGCGGCCGGCCTGGGGCACCAATGGAAGGAGCCAGACATGAACTGGGATCAGATCGAAGGCAGGTGGGAACAAGTCAAAGGCAAGGTCAAGGAAAAGTGGGGCAAGCTCACCGAGAACGACATCACGAGAATCAACGGCAAGCGGGAGCAACTGATCGGCCGGATCCAGGAGCGCTACGGCTGCACCAAGGAGAAGGCCGAGGAAGAACTGAAGGCATGGGAGCAGGACGTACGCTGGTAGCCATCCGGTTCGGCCGCAAGGCAGTCAAGGCGCGGCCTGCAAGATGGCCCCGGCCGTCGGGAGCCGGCTGCCTGCCGGCAGGAAACCCTGCCAATCGGCCCGCAACAAGGTTGGCATGCACGCTGGCCGTTCTGGCGGCATGCTGCCTGCTGAGCCAGGGGGTATCGGCACAAGGCTCCGGCGATGCCACCGCCTTGCGCCAGATATACCAGAACCTCGTACCCGAGCTTGACCATAACGCCTTTCAGCGGCAGCTGTATCTCTATTCGGAGGAATCGCCATCCACGGTCAAGGGTGAAATCTACGCGGTGATGGACTACCCGTTCACGACAGTGCGCTACGCCCTGAATGAGAGTTCGCAAGGCCCGATGAACTGGTGCGATATGTTGATGCTGCATCCGAATATCAAGTACTGCCTCGCGTCGGATGGCAGCAGCGGAAGCACACTGACGGTGAACATCAGCAAAGAGGAGGCCCCCGAGAAACTCAGCAGCACGTCGCGCGTGCAATTCAACTACGACGCTGCCATCACCGGCCCGGAGTACTTCCAGGTAAGGCTCAATGCCGATAGCGGACCGTTGAACACGCGGGACTATCGGATCGTCATGGAGGCTACGGCGC
The DNA here is from genome assembly GCF_001854325.1 of Cupriavidus malaysiensis. Taxonomy (NCBI): domain Bacteria; kingdom Pseudomonadati; phylum Pseudomonadota; class Betaproteobacteria; order Burkholderiales; family Burkholderiaceae; genus Cupriavidus; species Cupriavidus malaysiensis. Next base: position 1,519,073 of record NZ_CP017755.1, on the reverse strand, counting down.
TGGGTGGCCACCGGACGTTCCTGCATCTGACCTACGCCTACGGCTATGGTGTGGTCGGGCGGCTTGCCCTGAAAGGCTATCTGGCGACTTTCGGCCGCGGCCGGATCGGGTTCACCAACCTGGCGGATCCGTCCGCGGCGCAGCCGAAATACATCGAGGGGGTACGCGGCCTCGCGGAGCGCAACACCATGCGTTATTACCTGGCCATCGATGCCTATCTGGGTGCCCTATCGTCCCCCCTGGACAGGCGGTTGGAGCAGCGCCTGAGCAACTGGTTCAGCGCCAGCGAGCAGTACCCGCGGCAGCTGCACGAGATTGGCCGGCAGCAGTATATGCAAATGAAGCGAGACGAGTATCTGCGCCTGCAGACGAAGCCATAGCGGGCGGCAGATCCACGCTCTTCGCCGCCGCAGGAACGCCAGGAGGCACCTGCGTGGCGATGGCTGCGAGATGCTGTGGACTAGCGCTGTGGACTAGCGCTGTGGACCAGACACCGATGACCGCCTCTGCCAGGGAAGAGGCACAGCAGCATGCTTGTCCAGCATGCTTGTCGCGCAACGGGGTGCGCAACACGCATGGAATTCCCGGCGTTCCCGTTCAGCCTCGCTGCTTCACGGAAGCACGGGCCACGATATTCCGCTCAAGAAGCTGATCGTTGCGATCATGAATCAGCAATCCTACTCTGTTCCATTTCGCCAGCCGGGTGGCGACAGCAATGGCTTCTTCCCGCGATGGAAACCTCGTCAGGGTCCCGGGCCCCTCGATGACAATCGCCCACTCACTGTCGTGCCGGACAACATGGATATCGCCTGACATGGTTGTCTCCACAGCTACGATGATTGCTCCCCTTCGGGCACATCCCTATCGCGAAGATCTCTCGGCGCACCCGCGGCGCGCCGGCGTTCGCGCCTGCGGGCCATCCATCGGGAGGCCCCCCTCTTCTGCGCGCGAAGGCGCGTTTGGCGGCGACCTCGTCGCGGACAGAGATGGCACTGGCTACCGCCGATAGAGCGACAGCGTGACGATTGCACTGACGGCCGCCGCCACCGTGGCGGCGGTGCCTATGCATTGCCACGGATGTTCGCGCGCATACTGGTCGGTGCTGTTGGCCCATTGGGAGACGCGCTCCATGCCCGTCTGACGCAGCATGTCCAGTCGCCCTTGGAGTTCACGCAGCCGCATGCCGACCTCCGTTCCCGCTTGCGCCGCCTCCGTGCCGGCCTCGTTCGCGACGTCGCGCAAGAGCGCCTGCACGTCGGTGAGCAGTGCATTGACGTCGCGCGTCAATACATCCCTATGCATCGAATAATCGGTCCTGATGTCGTTCATCTTGCTCTCCTGTTTGCGCGGTCACCAGCGCGCACCGGGCAATGCAGGTGACTCGGTGGGTTACGTCCATGACAGCCTGCCTCGCCGCTCACCCAGGCGCGCTTGCCAGCCGGGCCGCAGCGCGCGAAATGGATTGGCGCGTCCGGGCATAGGCTTCCCATGGATCACGAGATGCCAGCGCTTCCAGCCGGCGCCCACAGTTGGAAACGCTCCACTCCGCGGCGCTCTCCAACGATTCCAGTTCATCCCAGCCTACAGGTATCGACAGGCCCAGACCAGGGCGCGCACGCACCGAGAAGGCCGCGACGGTGGTAGCCCCGATACCGTTGCGCAGGTAGTCGATAAAGATCTTCCCGACGCGCCGCTCAGCGCCGCGTTTGGCGACAAAGCGCTGCGGGATGAGCTTGGCGATATGCAAGACCACGGCGTGGGCGAAGTCCTTCACCTCGTCCCAGCCTGCCCTCGGCGTCACCGGTACCACGACATGCAGCCCCTTGCCTCCGCTGGTCTTGAGGAAGCTGACGAGTCCAAGTTCATCGAGCAGCGCCTTCACCATCGCCGCGCCCTCGCGCATATGCGCCCAGGACAAGCCCTTGCCGGGATCCAGGTCGAAGACGATACGGTTGGGCTTGGCGATACTGCGTTTGCTGGCATTCCAGGTGTGGAACTCGATCGCGTTGAGCTGTGCAGCCGCCACCAGCGCCGGTGCCGAGACGATCTCCAGCAATCCCGGATGTCCCGGCCACAGGCCGGCATCCAGAACATGGATACCGTCGACCCGCAGCGTGTCGCCATGGCGCTGGAAGAACTGCTCGCCGCCCACGCCGTCGGGAGCGCGCACCAGGGCGACCGGACGGTCACGCAGGTGCGGCAGCATCAGCGGCGCCACGCGCTCGTAGTAGCGCACGAGTTCTCCTTTGGTGATTCCCGTGGCTTGGTCGACGATGCGATCCGCGTGGCTGATGGCGACCCTCCCGCCCGCGGCAGTCGGCTTGTGCCCGTGCTTATGCTTGTGTGAAGGCCGTGCTGGCCCGGCGGGGACCTCGGCAGGCTGTTCGAGAATGACGGCAGATGCGGGCTTGTCACTGCGCAGGCCATGAAAAACCGAATGCCGCACCCGCCCATCACGCGTCCACGAACCGAACGAAACTTCGGCCACCAGTTTCGGGCGCACCCAATGCACGTTCAGCGATGCCGGCGGCGCGTCGAATGGTGTCGTGTCAGTGACCAGCCCATCCAGCTTGGCGCGCAAAGTACTGAGCATGCGCTCGTCGAAACCCGTGCCGACATTGCCGGCATAGCGCAGGTGCCCGTTGCTGGCATGCACGCCCAGCAGCAAGGAGCCAATACCGTGCCGGCTGCCCCTGGGGTCGGTGAAGCCTCCAATCACGAACTCCTGCCGCAGCGTGCATTTCAGCTTGATCCATGTCTTGCTGCGCGCGCTGACGTAGTGCGAATCGGCGCGTTTGCCGATGACGCCTTCCAGCTTCATGCGGCACGCCGCGTCCAGCATGTCAGCCGGGCCAGCCTCGAATTCCTCGCTGAATTGCAGGCGCGGCGAAGTATTGCGTTCGAAGAGCCGCCTGAGAAGCCCGCGGCGCTGCGCCAGGCGCACCTTGCGCAAGTCGTGGCCGGCGTAGAAGGGCAGGTCGAAGACGAAGTACTGGATAGCATCGACGGACGAAGTCCTGAAGGCGTTCTGCAACGCCTGGAAATCGGTCTCTCCATGCTTGCCCAACACCACGATCTCGCCATCCAACCAGCCATCGGGCAAGCCGAGCGCCCCGACGTCGCGCGCCACCGCTTGCAGCCTGGAAGTCCAATCGTTGCCCTCGCGCGTGAACAGGCGGACGCCCTTGCCGTCGATCCGCGCCAGCAGCCGATACCCATCGAACTTGATCTCATAGCGCCAGTCCTGCTCATCGGCGGGTGGCGTCTCGACCAGCGTTGCCAGTTGTGGCGACAGCGTCAGCGGCAACCGAGCCGCCCTGGCGCCGCGAGGCAGGGGCACGTCCTCTGCTGCCTTCGGCTTGCCTGACTTCCGCGCTGATGCGCCCTTGCGCGGCGCTCGCCCTGCCGCTCCGGAGAGGACACTGTCTGGCATGGCCTCCACCACATCGAGTTCCGTGATCGGCACGGAGGCTTCGTCGCGGCCCTTGATCAGCAGCCATGCATCCTGGTCCTTCTGCCTGTTGCCGTGCATGCGGACCAGCGTCCAATGGCCGCGCAGCTTCTCCCCGCGCAACTCGAACGTCAGCTTCCCGGCACGATAGGCCGCACGCGGGTCGCCCTCCGGGATCCACGCGCCACGATCCCATACGATGACGGTGCCCGCGCCATATTGGCCGGGCGGAATCACGCCTTCGAACTCGGCATAGTCCACCGGATGGTCTTCCACGTGCACCGCCATGCGCTTGTCGGCCGGATCGAGGCTGGGCCCCTTGGGAACGGCCCAGCTCTTGAGCGTGCCGTCCAGTTCGAGGCGGAAGTCGTAATGCAGGCGGCGCGCGGCATGTTTCTGAACCACGAAGGCAAGCGCTCTGCCATGCCTGCCGGCGACGCGGCGCGGGCGTGCCGCAGCCTCGTCGCGCGGCTCCGGCGTGGTCCGGAAGTCCCGTCGGCGCCGGTACGGCGCGAGCGCATCCTGCAGCCGCTTGCCAGTCGCTTGCTGCGCTTTCGCGGCAACGCCTGGTGCTGTTGCCGGAGCCTGCCGGATGGTCCTCGCCATGACGATGTCACCGGAAAAGAGTGCCGTGGTTTCAGCTTAGGCACTGCTTAGGATCGCTGAAATCGGCTGGCGTCCTACACGGCGTTCATCCTCCGCGTGCACATCCTTCCTGGTGGATGCTGCAGCGTTCGGATCTTCGCATCTTCGCATCTTCGCGCCGCGAGTGGAGTTGCCTCCGGTCCAACGCCTGCATGCGCCCCGATGGGCCTGGTGGCCATGGGCCAGCCCGCTCCGGCTGCACGCGGAGGAATCCAGGGGATCTGCTCAGGCTTGCTTCGTGCAGGAATTGCACCGGCCATTGGCTGAAACCTGCTTGCCACCGGAGACCGCGCAAGGACCCCACGCGTCGCCAGCCATGCCTTGAGAGAATTCACAGGTACATCGTGGCTCCGCTGCAAGCGCGTCGCTATCACGCCACGACATCGCGCCACGACATCGCGCCGCGGCTTGCCCCTCGGCTTCAGGACGCCCTCACCCTCTCAGCAGATACACCCATGTGAGATATGCCACGCCTGAGAGCAGCACGCATCCCGCAAGGAGCCGGCAATACCGCAACCGCGCCAGCGGTGGATCGGAACGGAAAAGATGTCTCATTGGCCGCGCTTCTCGTTCTCTCCAGGACATCTCTCGCTTCCCTTGCTTCCCTCGCTTCCCCGGGACCCCGCGCTACCTCCGTCATAGGCACAGACGCGGGCCCGGCGTGCCAGGCCCGTTTGCACGGAGAGCCATCGCAGCGGCCGAAGGCGGAGGGGAGGTGCGCCGATACGAAGCGGGATACAACAAAGGGTTACGCAAATGACTCACGTAACCCTTTGATTTGACGGATCGAGACCTCGCGATCCTGGCGGAGAACCGATGGATCAGGATTCCGGCTTCGCCGCCGGCTCCTCCTTCTTGGACTTGGTGTGGCTTCCCTTGGGCGGCTTGACCGCCTTCGCGGGCTTGGCCGGCTCGGCCGCCAGGTCGGCGCGGGTGCTCTGGTTCATGCCCTGCGAATAGGCATCGAACTTGTCGCCCGATTTCGCGCCCTGCGAATACGGGTCGAACTTGTCGCCCGCCTTGGCACCCTGGGAATAGGGATCGAACTGCTTGCCCGACCCTTGAGCGGAAGCCTGCAGGGCAAGGGCCCCCAGGCTGAGCGCAAGCGCTATCGACAACACGGTCTTCATTGCAACTCCTCCAAGCACAACGTCCGCCCGAACCGGCGCCGGCCGCGAAGGCCGTTGCGCTCCGTCCAGTCCATGCCGCCGGGCGGTCCGGCATGGAATCCACAGCGTGATCATTCGGGACACCAATGTCAATCTCCGTGGCGGCACGTCAGCGGCCGGCGCAGGCGGCACGCAACGACACCGGCACATGCGGCATGGCGCAGTGGCGCCGCCTGCACGCTCGTCCATTGCCCATTCGTCGAATGACCCGGTGAACTAGTGCAGCTTCCGGAAGCGCTCGCTGACGCGCTTGGCCGCGAGCAATGGCAGGAAATCGTGGAAGCGCGCCTCCTGCTTGAGGTCGTTCCAGGCTTCCTGGAAGGCATTTTCCACGTCGCGCAACGGCGTATCGGTCTGCTCGGCGATCTTCTCGATCAATTCCTTCTGCGACTGGGTATGCATGTTTCCCTCGACGTCGTGGCGGGCACAGGTCTGTGCCCTGCTGCGTCACCAGAGTATAGAGAGGATGCACGGGATGGGTTGAGGAATATCAAGCCTGCTGCGATGACACGCGCCTGCCATGGAGTGCCGCCAGACTGCTGCGCGATGGCCGGTGAAACATGCTGGGAATCACATCGCGCGCCTGCGCCGACGACAGCCATCCCGCGGGAAGGACCCTTCGCCAGCACACCTGCCGAGTGTGCGGCGGCCTCCCGTGTGCCTTCCATTGATGCAGCGGGGAAACCTCGAGCCATCGCTCCCGATGGCTCTCTTTGTTTGTGCCATCCAGCAGCCGGAAGGAGCGTCGCGCTGCGTACGTCCCCCTTGGAAGTGGCATGTACCGGACGCCGGCCGGCCACTACAATGGCCTCAAGGAGGATCCATCCATGAGCGCACGAACAGCGCGTGCACGCACAGCGAAGGAGAGCGAAACCACCCCCGAGGGCCTGACCGCCCTGCTCTACCACATCACCCACGCGGCCAGCCAGAAGCTGATCGATCCCGAGTTCGCGCGCAAGCTCGGCCGGGAAATCGAGGCCGAGTACGAAGCGCTGCGCACGCGGCGCGGCAGCGAGTTGCGCGACTGCAGCGGCGTCGAGGACGCCATGGCACGCTTCCAGTCGGCGATCCTAGCCGAAGAAGGCTGCCTGCTGACGCGCGCACTCACCCGCCTGCGCGGCAGCGCCGACAGCGTCGCGGCGCCCCCGGCGGCAGCGCCGCCTCCCTGAAGCGGACACGAAGCGGGCGCGCCGCTACCGGGCCCCGGGCGCCGATCCAGGCGCCGCGTCCGGCGCGACGCCTCCCAGCGTCTCCAGCATCCACGCCCGCAAGGGTGCGATACGCTCGGCCGCCGCCTCCCGCCAGATCAGGAAATAGCTGCGATCGCCGACCAGCGCCGGCTCCGCGAGCCGGAGCAGCCGCCCCGTGCGCTCGTCCTCCTCGACGAACTCCGGCGGCAGCAGCGCTGCCCCCAGCCCCGCCAGCGCGGCTTCGCAATTCACCAGGAACAGCGTGTGCTGGGCCCCGGCCGGCAGCGGCGCGTCGGCCGCCCCCATGGCCTGGAAATAGGCCTCCCAGGCCTTGGGCGCCTCGTACAGATGCAGCAGCGGCAAGGCGCGCAACTGTGCGGCAGCGAGCGGCGGACGCGCGCCAGGCAGCCGCGGCGAAGCATAGGGGACGAGCCGGATCGGCATCAGCGGCACCGATGCCACCCCCGGCGGCGGCGCCGCCGCATTGATGATGGCGGCGTCGAACGGACTGCTATCGAGGTCGATACGGCCCACGCGCGACGACACGTTGACCAGCGCGCCCGGATGGCGCGACACGAAGCCAGGCAGCTTGGGAATCAGCCAGCGGTTGCAGAAGCTCGCCGCCACCGAGAGGTTGATAGCGCGGCGCAGCGTGCGCTGAGCCTGTGCCTGCAGCGTGGCGCTCTCCAGCGCGTCGAGCAGCGGGCACACGCTGTCCCGATAGTCTCGGCCGGCCTCGGTCAGGGCCAGGGCGCGCCGTGAACGGTCGAACAGCGGTGCCTCGAGAAAGGCTTCGAGGTCGAGGATCTGCCGGCTGACCGCGCCCTGCGTCAGGCCCAGTTCCTCGCCGGCGCGGGTGAAGCTCAGGTGGCGCGCGGCGGCCTCGAAGATGACCAGGCTGTCGCTCGACGGAATATTGCGCCGCAATCCTCTCTTCATCGCACTCCCCTCCCGATTGCATTCTAGATTCTCATGCAATCATCAAAAATATTCGCTTTTTTCAAGGCCATAGCATTGATTAGCATGCCATTTCCTAATGATAACCAGGAAAGGCAAGATGACCGGACACTACGACCTGATCCTGCGCGGCGGACGGGTGATCGACGGCAGCGGCAGCGTCGCCAGCCGCGCCGACGTCGCCATCCAGGGCGAGTGCATCGCCGCCATCGGCAGGCTCGACGGCGCCCGCGCGCGGCGGGAAATCGACGTCAGCGGCATGGCGGTGGCGCCTGGCTTCATTGATACCCATACCCACGACGACGCCGAAGTCCTGGTGCGGCCCGAGATGCGCGCCAAGGTCTCGCAGGGCGTGACCAGCGTGATCGTCGGCAACTGCGGCATCAGCGCCGCGCCAGCCTCCCGCGCAGCGGAACTGATGGGCTCCTCCGCGGCCGGCCGCGCCGGCTTCGAGCACTTCGCCGACTACCTCGGCGCACTGCGCGACCGGCCCGGCGCGGTCAACGTCGGCGCCCTGGTCGGGCATTCCTCGCTGCGCGCCAGCGTGATGCCGGACATCACGCGCAGCGCCAGCGACAGCGAGATCGGCGCCATGCGGGCCCTGTTGTCCGACGCGCTGGCGGCCGGTGCGCTCGGCATATCCACCGGCACCTTCTACCCGCCGGCGCGCGCCGCCACCACCGACGAGATCATCCGCGTCTGCGCGCCCCTGCGCGGCGCCGGCGGCATCTTCACCACGCATATGCGCGACGAGGCCGACGGCGTGATGGCGTCGCTCGAGGAAACCGCGGCCATCGGCCGCGCGCTCGGCGTGCCGGTCGTCATCTCGCATCACAAGTGTGCCGGCGTGCGCAACCATGGCCGCTCGCGCGAGACCCTGGCGGCCATCGAAGCCATGGCCGCCACGCAGGCGGTCGGCATGGACGTCTATCCCTACGATGCCTCGTCCACCATGCTGCGCGCGGACCGCGTCCGCATCTCGCAGCGCACCCTGATCACGCATTGCGCGCGCTACCCCGAGGTGGTGGGCCGCGACGCGCGCGAACTGGCGCAGGAGCGCGGCTGCACGGTCGAGGCGCTGTGCGAGGCCCTGCACCCGGCGGGCGCCACCTACTTCATGCTCAGCGAGGACGACGTGCGCCGCATCCTCAACCACGACCTCGCCATGATCGGCTCCGACGGCGTCAACGACCAGCCGCAGCCGCATCCGCGCCTGTGGGGCACCTTCCCGCGCGTGCTCGGCCGCTATGCGCGCGATCTCGGCCTGATGCCGCTGGAGCGTGCCGTGCACAAGATGACCGGCCTGCCCGCGCAGCGCTTCGGCCTGCAGCGGCGCGGCCTGCTGCGCGAAGGCTGGTTCGCCGACATCACGGTGTTCGATCCCGCCACGGTGCGCGACAACGCGACCTATGAGAACCCGGCGCTGCCGTCCAGCGGTATCCTCCACGTCTTCACCAACGGCCGGCCGGTGTGGGAAGACAGCGCGCCGACCGGCCAGCGCGCCGGCCGCCTGCTGGGGCGCGGCGCGGGCGACGGGAGCAGGGCATGAACTCCGCCTACTCCCCGCGCCGGCGCGGCGCCGTGCTCGCCTGCCTGTTCCTTGCCTGGCTGGTCGGCTATGCCGACCGCATTGCCATCAGCACGGCCATCGTGCCGATCTCGCGCGAGTTCGCGCTCGATGCCCGCGCGGCCGGCTATGTGCTCAGCGCCTTCTACGTCAGCTACGCGGTGATGCAGATCGCCGGCGGCTGGATGGCGCACCGCTTCGGCGCCCGGCGCATCCTGCTCTTCTGCGTCTTTTCCTGGTCGCTCTTCACCAGCCTGACCGGCCAGGCCTGGTCGCTCGCCTCCCTGGTCGCCGTGCGCCTGCTGTTCGGCATCGGCGAGGGCGGCTTCTCGCCGGCCAGCTCGGTCACCATTGCCGAGGTCTTTCCCAGGGCCGAGCGCGCACGCGCCAAGTCCTTCGTCATCAGCAGCGTGCTGCTCGGCGGCGCGGTCGGCTCCGGCGTGGCGGCCGCGGCGATCAGCCAGTATGGCTGGCGCGCCACCTATCACTGGCTCGGGCTGGTCGGCATCGGCCTGGCCGGGCTGCTCTGGCTGGCTATCCGGCCGCCCGTGGCAGCGGCCAGCGCCATGCCGCCGCGCGCCGGCGCCAGCCTGCTGCAGGTGCTGCGCATCCCCATGGTGCGCAAGACCTCGATGATCTGGTTCCTGAAGAATATGGGCGCCCTCGGCATGCAGGCCTGGATGCCGACCTACCTGATGCGCGTGCACCACGTCGACCTGCTGCACGCCGGCCTGATGGCGGCCCTGCCCTATCTGCTCGCCTTCCTCGGCCTCAACGGCGTGGGCTGGCTGCTCGACAAGGCCGGCCAGGGGCGCGAGCGGCTCTGCATGGCCGCCAGTTCGGCCCTGGGCGTGGCGGCGCTGGCGGTGGTGATGCAGACCGATTCCCTGGTCGTGCTGATGGCCTGCTGGGTGCTCAGCACCCTGTCCTACAACTTCGTCTATGCCACCGTGTTCGCCATCCCGCTCAAGCGGCTGCCCGACGAGATGGTGGGCAATGCCACTGGCCTGATCAACTTCGGCGGGCAATTGGCCGGCGCTATCGCCCCCGCGGTCATGGGCCTGCTGATCGCGCGTTTCCAGGACAACTTCCAGCCCGCCTTCGGCTTCCTGCTGGCCACGGGAATCGCGGCCTTCCTGCTGTCCCTGGGCTGGCGCCCCGCCGCGGAGGCCGCAAGCGGCAGCGCGGCCGCCCGTTGGCGCGGCGCCACGGTGCGCGCGGGAGCCGAAGCGGCAGGCGGCGAAAGCCGGCCGCGGCGGCCTTGACGCCACCGCGGCGGCATCCGGTGCCCGGCGCAGTACCGCGCCGGGCACTGCGTGCGGGGTGCGTTGATACGGCGTTGACACGGAGGCCTCCGGCTTTTCGACAGACTTTGCAGCGCCCTGCCTATACCGGAAACGGAAACGGAAACGGAAACAGGCGATCTGCGGAGGCTGCCATGAAGTCACCGATCCCCATCTTCTTCACCTGCACGCACTGCGGCCACGTCCACGCCGAGACGCTGCAGGACGCGATCTCCGGCCGCATGCCCGCGCCACTGCCCTGCCCGCAATGCCAGCGCGCACTGGCGATCGACTGGGACGCGCTCACGCGCCTGGCGCAGGCAAGCGGCCTGCCGGTCGCGCCGGAATAGCGTGGCCGGGCACGCCCGCCCCGTCAGGCCGGGGCAGCCGGCCGCTGGCGCGATGCGGCCTGTCCCCGCAGCGGATCGCAGGCCGTACAGCGGGCGGTCCCGCGTGCGATGCGCTCCCAACCCGCCAGCAGTTCTTGCCCGCACTGGCAGCGATAGGCCGCGCGCTTGCGCTTCAGGCCGCGCGGCCACGAGATGCAGGTGAAGCTCCCCACCCGCTCGCCGATCTGGTGCGGCCAGGCACAGGCGCCCGGCGGCAGTTCCGCCACTCCACCCGGCCGCAGCGTGGGAATGCGGCCGTGGCCGGTCCAGTCACGCGCGTATTGCCGGCCCGCCGGCGCATGCGGCGCATGCCAGAGCGAGGCCTTGAAATGCCCCAGCAGAACCGCTTGCATCCACTCCGCGCTGCTCTCCCACTGTCGACCTCCTTGCCTCATGATGCTCCCCCCATGTTGTCGCCGCCGGACGAGATGCCGGTGCAGCGGTGCACGCCCGCCGGCGGCACCAACACGATGCCGGCCGGATGTGAAGCGAGCCCACTTTAGCGAAATGCCGGGCACGTGGCACGGCCGTGCGATCTGAATTTTCCTGTCCCGCCTTGTTAGGGATTCCATTCCGGCGGTGTCTCCGGCGGCACCCGTCCGGGATCCGGTGTATCAGGCGCGGGGCCGCCGCAGGGGCATACCTTGTTTGAGTGAGTTGCGGTAAAGCATCAGCATGCCAGGGACCCCCGCGGGGAAACCGCCCGCGAGGGCCGGGAGCGGCAATAATCGAAGCCGGCTGATTCCAGAGGCGCGAAGACAGGCTTCCACAGTTGGATTGCACAGTTGGATTGGCTACGTTCCCACGCCCCGGTCCATCACCCCGGACCGGGGCGTTTTTTCGCCGCGGGCAGGCAAGCGGCGCCGGCCGATGGCCCCGCCATGCTGCCTGGACCACTCACAATTGATTGCATTCGCTTGTCGCGCGCGGAACTAGACTGAATTCGACACCACACGGTGCTCCTCGTTTCGCTTCTCCATGCCGCCGGCCCGACTCGCCTGGCGGCTTTTTTCTTGCTCCCTTCGCGCGCATGGTCCCTGCTCCCGGCAGGACATCGCACAGGTATCCCGCCAAGCGGCTGCACGGCCCGCGCGGCGGGTCCCGCGGCAACCCCATGTCCCCGCCGGCTGCAGCGCGCGCGGAAAGCCGACGGAAAACCTGTCCTATTCGCGGCATTGGCAAGGCGGCACCGTGGTTAGCATGTGTCGAACCGGTTGCCGCACACTTGCGGCTTGGGCGGCAGAGACCTCGCCTCTGCCTGCCCCTTTCTCCTTTCCGCCACTGCCGCCGCCGGCACGGTTGCACGTGCCATGCGGCGCGACGCGTTGCCGCGCCTTGCTCCGATCCCTCGCTCTGTGGGTATCATTGCAGCCGTTTCGCGCACCCAGGCCGCCTCCGGTCCGGCACGCGCCCCATCCACCCGAGGACCCGCCCCGATGCCGGCCTTGCTCGCCATCCAGATCGCCATGCCAGTGCTGGGCGCCATGATGCTCGTCATGGTCTGGTCGCTGCGGCGCTGCGATGTGCCCGGTGTACGCCAGTGGTGGCAAGGCAACGTCGCGGTGGCAATGTCTCTGCTGCTGTTCGGCTTGCGCGGCCACGCCAGCGACCTGCTTTCCGTCATTACCGCCAATCTCCTGCTGCTGTGGGGGTCGGCACAGTTCTACGCGGGCCTGCTCCGCTTCAGCGGGCGCCGGCCCGACTGGCGCCGGCTGTGGTGGGCCATCGCCGCCGTGACGGCGGGCGTGGTGGCGTGGCGCTACGGGCGCGACGATTTCAACCTGCGCGTGGCCTGCGTCTCCGCGCTGCAGGCCGCGTTGTCCTTGCATGCAGGCATCGTCCTGCTGCGGCGCGACCGCGAAGCCGTCGGCCAGCGCCATGCCGCGAGCCGCTACGCCACGGCCGCCTGCGCGCTGTTCTTCGGCACCGTCTACCTGCTGCGCAGCCTCCTGTCGGCGCAGGCCGCGCTGGCCGCGCTGGCCGATGGCGCGCCAGGCCACTCGCTGGCGCCTGCCGGCCTGCATATCGGCTTCCTGCTGCTCGGCCCGCTGGCCATGCCAGCGATGACACTGTGCACCGTGGTAATGATCCACGACCGGCTCGTGCGCCGGCTCGAAGACGCGGCCAACACGGACTTCCTCACCGGCACGTTGTCGCGCCAGGCCTTCGAGTCCGAAGCCGCGCGGCAATTCGCCGCGGCGCGGCGGCAAGGGCTCAGCCTCACCTTGCTGATCGTCGACATCGACCACTTCAAGCACGTCAACGACCGCTTCGGACATCATGCCGGCGATGTGGTACTGCAGCGCTTTGCCCGGCTCGCGCGCACGCAGACGCGGCCGGCCGATCGCCTCGGACGCCTCGGCGGCGAGGAGTTCGCCATCTTGCTGCCGGAGCTCGGCGGCAACGCGGCACGGCGCATCGCGGAGCGGATCCGCGTGCTGGCCGCGGCCGACCGCGTCGACGGCGATTTCGGCACGGTGGGCTACACCCTCAGCGCGGGCCTTGCCACGCTGCGGCCCGGCGAAGGACTGGCCGAACTGGCAGCGCGTGCCGACGCGGCCCTGTACCAGGCCAAGCAACATGGCCGCAACCGCGTGCGCGCCGCGGAAGACACGGTCGATGCCACGCCGCTGCTGGCGCGCGCGGCCGTCGCCGGCGCCGCCTGAACGGCGCCGGCGCGACGGCACGATCGGTGATGCATCGGTGATGCTGAAATCGGTGATGCTGAAGGGAGGAACGATGCAATGAAAAAAGGGCTTCCGTTTCCGGAAGCCCTTTTTTAATAGGTGGCGCGGCTGGCAGGATTCGAACCCACGACCCCTTGGTTCGTAGCCAAGTACTCTATCCAACTGAGCTACAGCCGCACGCGAGGACGCAATTATTGACCAGCTTCGCACCGAACGCAAGCATTTTCTTATGACGCCCTAAGATAGGGCGTCCGAGGGGCATCGAAGGGCCTCGGCCTGCCGGCCCCGCGCTACCAGCGATAGCGCGCCCCGACCGTTGCGCCGCCGCTGTGCCCCGCCTTCACCTTGAGCCACAGGTTCATGCCGCTGACCGTGTTGCCATGCGCGCCGACATTGACCGAGAACAATCCGCGCAGCAGGTCCGCGTCGACCTTGGTACCGTTGACGTTGATCGTCTGGGTACGGCTGTTCTGCCACCAGTCGGCTTCGACGAAGGGGTAGACCCCCGCCAGCCGGGTGGGCTGCGCACTGTACAGGCGCACCGCCACCCCGGCCGCGCTGGCATCGAGCAACTGGTCGCCGAAGATCGGATGGCCGGGGCCTCCGCCCGGTTGGTAGGCAAACTGCAAGCGCGACTGGATGGTCACGCCGCCCGCACCAGGCAACACGCGGTCATAGGCAAGCGACATAGCGTTGCTGCGGGCATCGACGAAGCCGATCGCGGTGGTGGCATCGTCGACGTGCATGGCCGGCGGCTCCGCGCCGGCCCGGGCGGCCAGCGCGGCCTCGCGCTCGGCCAGGCTGGTGCCCGGCACGCCGCTGTAGCCATAGCCGCCCACCGGCGCTGCCTGCCGCTCATACTCGACCGGCTCGACCTGCGCCGGAATCGGCGAGGTGAATGACTCGGCCTTGCGAGCCGCCGCCTCTGCCGTGCCGCCGAGGCCAGCCGACGGCGTGGCGCCCGCAAGCGGCCGCCCCAGTGAGGCCACCGCCGCCGGCGCATCCTGCGCTACCGTGGCGGCGCCGGTCACGGCGGCTGCGGCCACCATGCCATCGCGATCGGCTGCCGTGTCGCCAGCACGGGGCTGGCGCCACTCGACAGAGGACTCCTCAGCTTGAACGAAGGCCGGCAGCAGCAACAGTTGCAGCAGCAACAGCAGCCCGCAGCGGCGGGAAGCATGGGGAGGCGCCGCAGTGCCGCAGGCGACAAGACGACGCCGAAGTCCGGACCGGCGTCCGGACTCTCCCTCTCTCGACCATGACAAGACAACACACATGGCGCGCCCCTCTGCCCAATGAACGCCGCCCGATTTGCTTGAGCATAGGCGATTGCGCAAGGCCGTGTAAGGCGCCGGCGAGCGGGCGCCAACGCTGCGCGCGGAGGTCGGCGCGGCCTTGATACAGCGACGTAACACTTCGTGGACGAGGCAGCGCGGCGGCGCTGCCGATACCGCTGGAAAGACGGGAAACGCCGCTCATGCGGCAGGCGATGCACCATCGAGAAGCGCATGCAAAGCGCCCGCCTGCGCAGGCTCTTTCGGCGGGCGCTGCCGATGTATCACAAGCCGATCCGGCTGCCCGCGGAACCGGATATTGCCGCCCGGAAGCGCACGCGGCCGCACCGGCCCGACCTGCAAGCCAGGCCCTCGAGTCCCCACCTCAAGTGCGCAGGCACCCGGCTTTCCGGGCGGACAAAATGAAAAAGGCAGACGATCTTGTGATCATCTGCCTTTCAAATATGGTGCCCAGAAGAGGACTCGGTCACACTGGCGCGACCCCGGCCTGGCTTGCAAGCCAGGCCCTTCGAGTCCTCACGTCAGGTGCGCAGGCACCTGACTTTCCGGGCGGACAAATGAAAAAGGCAGATGATCTTGCGATCATCTGCCTTTTGGATATGGTGCCCAGAAGAGGACTCGAACCTCCACAGTGTTGCCACCGCTAGGACCTGAACCTAGTGCGTCTACCAATTCCGCCATCTGGGCTTCGTCTCTCGCGCCACCGGCGTTCGAAGCGAAGAACAAGATTATGCTTGGCAGCCCAACCTACGTCAAGGGGTTATCAAAAATATTGTCACAGAAATGTGCCAGAGCAGGCGCCACAGCCGCCGCGGCATCGCCGGCTGCCCGCTCTCATGCCTGGCCCCGGGGCGGCTGGAAGCTGACCGAAGGCGGGCGCCCGGACAGGTAGAGGGTCGCCGTCGCGGGTGGCGTCCTGGCCACCACCTTGCCGGCACGCAGCACCAGCAGGCGCGTGGCGCGCAGCCGCAGGGCCTCGACCGGATCGCGCGCCTGCAGCAGCACGAGGTCGGCGCGGCATCCTGGCGCCAGCCCGTAGCCTTCCAGGCCGAGGATGGCGGCAGGCGTCGCGGTGACCGCCGCGAAGCATTCGCGCATGGCTTCCTGGCCGGTCATCTGCGCGACGTGCAGACCCATGTGCGCGACCTCCAGCATGTCCGCCGAGCCCAGGCCGTACCAGGGGTCCATCACGCAGTCGTGGCCGAAGGCGACCGGCACGCCGGCCGCCAGCAGTTCCGGCACCCGCGTCATGCCGCGCCGCTTCGGATAGGTGTCGTGCCGCCCCTGCAGCGTGATATTGATCAGCGGGTTGGCGATGGCGGCCACGCCGGCCTCGCGCATCAGGGGCAGCAGTTTCGACACGTAGTAGTTGTCCATCGAATGCATCGAGGTCAGGTGCGAGCCCGCCACCCTGCCCTGCAGCCCGAGGCGCTGGCTTTGGCAGGCCAGCGTCTCGATATGCCGCGACATCGGATCGTCGCTTTCGTCGCAATGCATGTCGACGCGCAGGCCGCGCTCGCTCGCCAGTTCGCAGAGGATGCGCACCGACTCTGTCCCATCGGCCATGGTCCGCTCGAAGTGCGGGATGCCGCCGACCACGTCCACCCCCATGTCGAGCGCGCGGCGCAGGTTGTCCAGCGCGCCCGGCGCGCGTAGCAGACCGTCCTGCGGAAAGGCGACGAGCTGGAGATCGAGATAGGGCCGGACCCGTTCGCGCACGTGCAGCAGCGCCTCCACCGCCAGCAGCCGCGGATCGCACACGTCCACGTGCGAGCGGATCGCCAGCAGGCCCTTGGCCACCGCCCAGTCGCAATAGGCCAGTGCCCGCTCGACCAGGGCCTCTTGCGTCAGCAGGGGCTTGAGTTCCCCCCACAGCGCGATCCCTTCCAGCAGCGTGCCCGAGCGGTTCACGCGCGGCTGCCCGTAGGAAAGGGTCGAGTCCATATGGAAGTGGGCATCGACGAAAGGCGGCGACACCAGTTGTCCGGCGGCATCGATCTCTTCGCCGGCGCTGGCGGCAAGCGCCGGCTCCAGCGCCACGATGCGGGCGCCGGCGATGCCGATGTCAATGTCGCTACGCCCGTCGGGCAGGCTGCAGTGGCGCAGGATCAGGTCGAGCATGGTGGGTCCCTGTGGTTACCGTACGTGATCCCGCCAGTATGCCGCGGCGACCGGGACGTCCGGGACGTCCGGGTCGTTCAGGCCCCGTGGTCGCCGCGCTCCCCTTCCGCCGGCGCCATGGCGGCACCGCCTTCGTCGCCCGGGAGGCCGCAGCCGCGCAACAACAGCCCGACCAGGTGGTCGGTGGCGCGCTCGAACTCGCGTGCACCGAGCCGGCTCACGCCGAGCACGGCGCACACCTGGGTCTCGAAATCGGCATAGGTCTGGGTGGCGGCCCAGATAGTGAAGAACAGGTGCTGCGGATCAACGCTCGCCATCTGCCCGCTGGCCACCCATTGCCGGATCACCTCGGCCTTGCGCGCCACCAGCGCGCGCAAGGCGCCACCCAGCACGTCGGCGATCTCCGGCGCGCCGTGCAGCAGCTCGTTGGCGAACACGCGCGACGCGTCGGGGTAGCTGGCCGACAGCCGCATCTTGGCGCGGATGTACTGCTCCAGCGCGCGCCGCGGCGGCGTAGCGGCATCGATGATGTCGGTTTCCGACAGCCAGAGGCGCAGCGTGTGGGACAGCACGGCACGGTACAGCGCCTGCTTGGTGCGGAAGTAGTAGTGCAGGTTGGACTTGGGCACGCCGGCGCGCACGGCGATGTCGGCCATGGTGGCGCCGGCGAATCCCGCCCGCGCGAATACATATTCCGCCGCACGCAGGATGCGCGCCTCGTTCTCCTGGCGGATGCGGCCCCCGCCCGCCGCGCCGGCCGCGCTCGGGGGCAGCCGGCCATCCGCCGTGGCCGCGAGGTCCATCAGCGGGTACCGTAGAGGCGGTCGCCGGCGTCGCCCAGCCCCGGCACGATGTAGCCGTGCTCGTTGAGCGTCTCGTCGATCGCCGCGGTGACGATGGCCACGTCCGGATGCGCCGCCTGCAGCGCGCGCAGGCCCGGGCGCGAGGCGATCAGGCAGACGTACTTGAGCGCGCTGACGCCGGCCTCCTTGAGCCGGTTGAGCGCGGCCACGGCGGAGTTGCCGGTGGCAAGCATCGGGTCGACCACGATCACCAGGCGCTCGTGGATGTCTTCGGGCATCTTGAAGTAGTACTCGATCGGTTCGAGCGTCTCCGGATCGCGGTACAAGCCGATGTGGCCGACGCGGGCGGCCGGCAGCAGTTCGAGCATGCCATCGAGGAATCCGTTGCCGGCGCGCAGGATCGAGACCAGGCACAGCTTCTTGCCGGACAGCACCGGCGAGCGCATCGGCGCGATCGGCGTCTTGATGTCGATCGTCTCCATGGCCAGGTCGCGCGTGGCCTCATAGGTCAGCAACTGGCTGATCTCGCGCACCAGCCGGCGGAAATTGTCGGTGGTGGTTTCCTCGCTGCGCGCCAGCGTGACCTTGTGCTGGACAAGCGGATGGCTGACCACCAGCACATTGGGCGCGGCGCCTTCGAGCCGGGTCGCTGAAGAGATGTCGTTCATATTGTCGCTCCTGGGGCAGGTTGCAGACGGGGACCACGAGACAGGCCCGCGGACGCGGCGGCAACGGCCGGCGCCGGCAGCCTTGCGGCTGCCCGCCCGCCTGCCGCGCGCCCGCGTCAGAACACCGTACCGTCGCTGATCATGGAGAACGGCGGCGGGCCGCCAGGCCGCCGCTGGGCGGCGATGCGCCGGCCAGCCGCCCAGGTGCCGCCCTCCAGCACGCGCGCCAGCGGGAAGGCCTCGGCCGACAGCCCGAGCGCATCGCGCACGCTCTGCGCCACCAGGTCGAGGCCCGACACGGTCAAGGCCCGCCATTCGACGATGGCCGGCTCGCCTACCGTGTGGGCGTGCCCGGCGAAGCCCGGGTCACGCGGCACCATCAGCGCGAAGTCGTAGAGCAGGCCGCCGTTGCGGTACTCCGGCAGGCCGGTCAGCGCGTCCAGGCCGGTCACCGTCAGCCCGCCATCCTCCAGCGGTTCCAGCATCGAGTAGGTCAGCCACTGCGTGAGCTTGTGCAGCGGGACCAGGCCGCCGGCGGCGGCGGCGTGCCGCCAGCAGTCTCCCAGCGGCACGCCATCCAGCACCATGCGCCCCGGCCACACCGGCCCCAGGGCCACCAGCAAGGTACGCAGCACGAAGCCGGCTTCGATGCGGCCATCGCTGGCATGCGCCCGCAGGTAGTCGAACAGGTTGCCGAGCCGGGCCGGCGCGCCGAACACGGCCGGCGTGGCCTGCGCCACCTCGCCCAGGCGCCGCAGCAGGCCGGCGCGGCCGTCCAGGCCGACCAGCGGATTATGCTGCGCGACCTGGAAGGCGCTGGCGATGGAGGAGACGTCGATGCGCATCAGCCGCTCGGCATCGGCGCGCAGCGGGTCGCCCAGCGCGGCGGAGAAGCCGCCGCGGGCGAACAGGTCGAAGCTGGCCACGCCGAGTCCCTCCGAGCGGCTCAGCATCTGGTCGCTGGCGGAATCCCGGTAGCGCCAGTCTGGCCCGGCGCCGGCGTCGAGCAGCACGCTGGGAATCACCAGGTCGATGCCGATGCGGGCGCGCTCCTCGCGCTGCTCCGGCCCGTTCAGGCCGGCGCGCTCGCACAGCATGCGCCAGCGGTCGACGGTCTCGCCGGGCCCGCCGGCCTCGAAATGGCGCCAGCGGCTATGGTAGGGCACGACCAGGTCCGGATAGCGGCGCCGGATGGTCGCGCTCACGTAGTCCGCGATTTCCGGCACCCGTTCCGGGTGCCAGCTGAACAGCGCCGACTCCCCGGAGGCAACGAAACGCGTCACTTCGGCACAATGCTTGCGCACGGCCCGCGCGCTCAGCAGCGCTGCCGCGGGATGCCCCTCCGGCAGCGGACAGAGCCAGCCGCTCCCTGCGTCCGCACCGCCGGCCCCCGCCAGATCCCCTTCCGGAAAAGCGTTCATTCTTCCAACCCCCTGCCCTTGGCCAGCGCCAGTTCGCTGGCATCGGGCGGCGTATACCGCGTGAAATAGCCGGCCGCCACCTTCGCGTCGATCTCCACCCTGGCATCGGCCGGGATCAATTCTTCCGGTATCGGCACCTGCTCCACCACCTCGATGCCCTGTGCCACCAGCGCACCGTGCTTCATATTGCTCATCGAGGCCCAGCGGTCGATGCGGCGGATGCCCAGCCAGTGGAACACGTCGGGCATCAGTTCCTGGAAGCGCATGTCCTGCACGCCCGCCACGCATTCGGTGCGGGCGAAATAGGTTTCCGCGCGGTCGCCGCCGGCCTGCCGCTTGCGCGCGTTGTAGACCAGGAACTTGGTGACCTCGCCCAACGCACGCCCTTCCTTGCGGTTATAGACCACCAGCCCGACTCCGCCCTGCTGCGCCATCTCGATGCAGACCTCGATGCCGTGAGCCAGGTAGGGGCGGCAGGTGCAGATGTCGGAGCCGAACACGTCCGAGCCGTTGCATTCGTCATGCACGCGGCACGCCACGCGCGTGCCGGGATCGCCGAGCCGCTCCAGGTCGCCGAAGAAATAGAGCGTCATGCCACCGATCGGCGGCAGGAAAACCTTCAGGTCCGGCCGCGTCACCAGCTCCGGGAACATGCCGCTGGTCTGCTCGAACAGATTGCGCCGCAGCACGCTTTCCTTGATGCCGAAACGGCGCGCCAGTCCGGGCAGGTGCCAGACCGGATCGATGGCGGCCTTGGTCACGCGCACGTCGCCGTTCGCGAACAGGATGCTGCCATCCGGCTTGAGCCGCCCCGCGGCGATCGCCGCCACCAGCTCCGGCATATTGATGTGGGCGCGCGTGATGGCGATGGTGGGACGTACGTCGATGCCGGCCGCGATGCGCTCGGCGAAGGCCGTCGCAACCAGGTGGCCCCAGGGATCGAGCGAGACGATCTTGTCCGGGTCGCTCCATTGCGGATGCGGTCCGACCGGCACCGCGGGCGCGGTGTCGGTGAAATCGGGCCGGTGGTCGCGCTGCAGCGCTCCGGACGCCACCGCGAGCGCGCGATAGACGGCATAGGCACCGCCATGGGTCCCGATCACGTTGCGGTGCGCCGGATTGGTCAGGCTCGCGATCACAGGCCCGCGCTCCGTGGCGGTCGGCGCCCCCCAGCAGATCGGCTCGGCGGGCTTGCCGCGACGGGCGTGCGAAGTCAGGACGATGTGGTCGGACATGACGGCCTCGGTAAGGAAATCCTGACCAAATGGTCAGGTTTACGCTTCCATACTAGGCAACCTTCGTGCCATCTCCCAACCTCGATTTCAGCCCTGTGTGAGGCGCAGCACACGCCATCCGCGCACCACCGAGGTGCAGGACGGGCCACGGCCGGACGGCCGGCGGGCATCAGGCGCGGTGCACGGCACCATGAGAAAGCGGCACCCGATGGGTGCCGCTCGCACGATCGACCCTGTGCGCCCCGTGCCGCCGGTCAGGCCGCATGGCCGCTGCGCCAGAGCATCCAGCGCGCGCGCAACAGCCCGGTCAGGCCGGCGGCCTCGACATAGCGATGGAACAGCGCCCCGGCAACGTTGCTGGCCGCCCACGCCAGCACCATGCCGCAGGCATTGGCCAGCGGCCGCCCAGGCAGGAAATGGAAGAACAAGGCGTTGACCACCAGGCAGACCGGGAAGTGGACCAGGAATACCGAGTAGGAGACGCGCCCGCACCAGGCCAGCAGCGCCCCGCCCTGCCATTGCTCCAGCCAACCCTGGCGCCGCACCACGCCGAGCAGCAAGGCCACCACCAGCGCCAGGGCGATGCGCAGGCGGAAGTCCACCGCCAGCGCCAGCAGGGCCACCGCCCCTAGCAGCAGCAGGGGCAGCGCCGGGCGCCCGGGGCTGGACGCCCAGTAGGCCAGCGTACCCAGCCCGTAGGCGCCAAAGAAGTAGACCGCCCAGACGTCCCAGGCGGCATCGCGGTTGAACCAGAACAGCGAGGCCAGCGCCATCGCCACGACCAGGACGATGCCGAAGCCGCGCGCACCGGCGCCGATGGTGCGGGCCGCCCACAGCAGCGCCAGCAGCAGCGCGAACAGTTGCATGTCGATGGCCACGTACCAGACGCCGGCCGACAGCGCGTCCACGTCGAGCAGGCTGTGCAGCAGCAACACGTGGGCGATGAACTGGCGCAGGTGCGGCGCCGCGGGAATCGAATCGTGGTGCATCCAGTGGCGCGCCACCGCCGCCCCGGCGATGGCCAGCACGATGGCCACGCTATAGGGCACCACGAGCTTCTGGTAGCGCCGCCACAAGGCGGCCAGCGGGCGCTGCACCAGCAGCTCGCCGCCCGGCGCGAGGCTGCGCGCGGCGAGGAAGCCGCTGACCACCAGGAAGACCTGCACCGCGATGCGGGCGTATTGGGAGAGCCAGTCGAGCACGCCGGGCGCAAGCACGTGCGCCGCATCGGACATCGGACCGTAGAAGGCGAGATGATGCAGAACAATCAGCTGCGAACTGACCGCCTTGAGTGCATCGATGCACGCCAAGCGCGAAGAACGGGGGCTCATTGTTATGTTATAGGGGGGACTGCCGGAAGAGCGAAGGCAGCGATTTTACTCCCAAGCCTGCCACCCCGCCAGTGGCAAGCGCCGTCCCGTGCACATCGTGCGCGCCAGCTAGGCCCGGCGCAGCGCGGGCGCGATCACGGTTGCCGCCTTGGCGACCGGGTCGGCGGCGGCCGGCCGCGCGTGCCGCCGCCCGGGAGGCTCAGGCCGCCCGCAGCGCTCCGAGCCAGCTCGACTCCGGCAGCCGGCGCTGCGGCGACACCGCCGCGGCCCGGCCGCAGTGCCCACCGCAGCGCGCGAAGTCGGCCTGCTCCAGCCACGGCGCGATGAAGGCGCCCAAGGCATCCAGCAGCACGTCGGAGGTCATGCCGGCGGCGCCCGCCAGCGCCGCGCACATGATCCAGGTGGTGTTGTCGTGCTCGACCATGTAGAGCGTCTTGGCCTGGTCGGCCGGCTGCAGCACGTGCTCGCTCGCGTGCACGTGCCCGAGACCGAATGCCTGCACGAAATCTTCCCGGTGCCGCTCGCCGAAGCAGACCACCAGCTTGGGCTTCCAGCGCCGGCGGGTGTCGGCGACGAAGCGGAAGCGCCCGCCGTTGCGGCACAGGTCCAGGTAGCGCCGCTTGGGCACCAGAGCCGGCTGGCCGCGGAATGCCTGCGACCAGGGCACCGAACCGATATGGTTGGCCGGCAGCGGAAACAGGCTCATCTTGAACTCGGCCCCGCCCGGCGCGAACAGGTGCGTATCGAAATAGTGCTGCCAGTCGCATTCACTCTGCGGCCGACGGAACACTTCGGCGCGAGCGGACGCCATGATGCGTGCGATCTTCTGGTGGGACTGCCAGCGCTGCATCACATCGTGATGGCGCGCGCGGAAGTCGCTGTCCCAGGCGGTCGGCTCGGCGCGCGGCACCAGCGGCGCAGCCAGGGCTTCGGCCCAGGTATGCGGCGTGGCATCGCAGAACCAGACCGGGGCAGCCGGATCGCCACCTTCCATGCCGACGTAGGACGCAAAGTAGGCGTCGAGCTGCTCCGCCGTGAACACAGTCTTGTCCCGTGCTTCCATGACGTTGTTTCTCCCCGTAGATTGCTGCCGCAGCCGCTTGCGCCGGCTCCGGCCTCCTTCCCAAAACCAGGCGGCGGCGCCCGGCACGTGGCCTGCGGCAGCCGCCCCCCACAAGGACACGGGCGCAGGCGCCCGTGCCCGGCGTTCCCGGCGGACTTGATTGCATCCGTCCGGCCGCCATCCGTCTTGACGACGTTTCACTCCCGTTGCATTGGTCGACGCGTTGGAACGCGTACTCTTTGTGCCTGCTCGGTACCGGCATGGTGTGCAATCGCTGTGCCATCGGCGCCTGCGTCGCCGCGCGGGACGGCGCAAAAACCGGCTTGCCACCCGCAAAGCCTTGTGGGGACTGGGTTTCCGGCCTATCGGGAAATCACGTGGAGGTCCGCCGTGGCGCGCGCCGGGAGGGCCGCTGAAGGAGGAGTGTTACGTTACGTGCGACGTAACACGTAACGTTTTCGCAACGGATCGAGGAACTGCCGCAAGCGAGCCGCCGCCGTGGAGCGGCGCGGCCCCGGCGCCGCGATACCGATGCGCGGCGGCGCACGCGACGGCAACCCGCCTGGCAGCAGGCAAAGGCCCGCCACCGGCGCGCGGCCAGCGACCGCGGGCGGCAGGCTTGGCATGGACATTGCCTTATTCGTCACTGGAGAAACTCTGTGGCGCTGGATACCATGCCCCGCCAAGGCCGGAACCCTGTGAACACGATCGGCACGCCGAGCCCGGACCCCCGTCCCCGCAGCAACACCCGCCCCGCCACCACGGCGCTTGCGGCCGGAAGCCAGGCCTTGCTGCGCGACCTGCCACACGCCGCGCGGCGCGGCGAGCTGCGCGCCTTCTTCCAGCCCAAGCTGGACACCGCAACCGGACAACTGGTCGGCGCGGAAGCACTGGCGCGCTGGCAGCACCCCCGCTTCGGACTGCTGCTGCCCGATACATTCATCCCCCTGGCCGAGCGCAGCGGCCACATCGAGTCGATCGGGCACTGGATGGTCGACGAGGTCTGCCGGCAACTGGCGGCCTGGGATGCCGAGGGCCTTCCCACGCCCGAGGTCGCCGTCAACGTTTCCCTGCGCGAGTTGCGCAATGCGGACCTGCTGCCGCAGATCGGGCATTGCCTGCGGCGCCACGGTATCGGCCCGCATCGCCTGCTGCTGGAATTCACCGAGTCGACCGCGATGCACGATCCGCAGTACATCGCCGATGTGCTGGCCCGGCTGCGCACCGCCGGGCTGCGGGTGGCGCTGGATGATTTCGGCACCGGCCACTCCAGCCTGGCGCGCCTGCATGCGCTGGCGGCACACGAGCTCAAGCTGGACCGCAGTTTCGTGACACCGCTCGACGCTCAGGAGCCCAAGACCTGCGCCATCGTCGCCGCGGTGGTCGCGCTGGCCCGCGCATTGGACATGCAGGTGGTCGCCGAGGGCGTGGAAACGCCTGCGCAACTGGAGATACTGCGCAAGCTGGGATGCCGCCAGGTACAGGGTTTCCTGTTCTCGCAGCCGCTTCCCGCCGCGGCTTTCGCCAGCGGCTGGCTGCACTAGACAGAATGGATTGACCTGCCGCCCCGTTCAGGGCTCGCCGCCAGGCATGCGCCGCGCCGGCCTGGCAGGCAGGGGCACGGACACGCCCGCCCCGGACAGCAAGCGCACCAATGGCGCCGGACGGGCGACCAGGTCTTGCAGGGTATAGCGGTCCAGCACATCGAAATAGGCCAGCAAGGCATCGGCCAGCACGCCGCGCAAACCGCAGACCTGGGTGATCACGCAGGCGCTCTCGCCGGACTGGAAGCACTCGACCAGGCCGAAATCCGGCTCCGTGGCACGGATCACATCCCCGATCCGGATCTGCGCGGCGGGCCGCCCGAGCCGGATGCCCCCCGCGCGCCCGCGCACGGTGTGCAGGAAACCGGCCTGCCCGAGTCGCTGGACGATCTTGATCAGGTGGTTCTTCGGAATGGAAAAGGCGTCCGCGACCTGCTGGATGGTCACCAGCCCGTCCGGGTGGACCGCCACGAAGATCAGCGTGCGCAGGCTGTAGTCAGTGTAGTCCGTGAGTCTCATGGGATCGGGGCAAGACAGCGACGAGCCAGTCTAACATCGCTTCTGGATGCATCTTATCGCCCTCTGGCCCGGCTTCGGAGATAATCCGCACACCCTGCCTGGGAGTATCGGAGGCCCGCCCGACAAGGGACCGGACAAGCGCCGAAGGGGCGCGATCCTATCAGAGCAATCCGGCGGTTTTCCTCACCATTTCGGGGGGTTGTTGTGAGAAAGGGACAATGTTACCCATCGGAATAAAGTGCAGTCAAAGCAATTGCTTCGGTACCGTAAAAGGCATGAAAATGTAACAGGAAATCAATAACAGCGATCTGCAGATCAAAATAGGAAATTACGGGGTGACTTTGTCCACGCTTCAATATCTGACGGAACGCCATTGCTCCTCGCAATGGCGTGATGTGCTTGGCGCTTTTGCATCCGAGCTGGCCGATACGCTGGATGTCGCGAGCCTGCGCGAACTGATGCGCCGGGTCGGCGCGCGGTTCGCCGAGCGCTTCGACCTGGGCCGCTGCGACACCGTCGCCGACCTGGAGCAGGCCCTCACGCAGGTGTGGTTGCGCATCGACTGGGGCTGGACCCGGATCGAGGACAACGGCGAAACGCTGACCATCCACCACCATTGCGCCCCGCTCAGGACGGCGCTTGGCGAGTCGGCCGATGCGTGGTCACCGGGCTTCCTCGAAGGCGCCTACCAGCATTGGTTCCGCGTCCTCGGCTCCTCCGACGCATTGGCCCTGACGCAGGTGACGCAGATCGACGCCACTGGCACAGTCGCCTTCCGTTTCGGGCGCTGAATGGACCGGGCCTCCGGCGGCGGCGCCCGGCACGAGCTTGCCGCGCCGCACCGGAATCTATCGACCAGCCAAAGACCATGAGCCAGTCCGACGACCTGACAAAATTGTTCAAGCGGTTCGGTGGCGACACCACCTCCTACCGCGAAATCGTCCGCAGCGAGGGTGCGCAGCAAGCACGCGCGCGCTGGCCGCTGCTGTCTGCCGTC
The DNA here is from genome assembly GCF_001854325.1 of Cupriavidus malaysiensis. Classification (NCBI taxonomy): domain Bacteria; kingdom Pseudomonadati; phylum Pseudomonadota; class Betaproteobacteria; order Burkholderiales; family Burkholderiaceae; genus Cupriavidus; species Cupriavidus malaysiensis. The sequence continues at coordinate 1,492,738 of NZ_CP017755.1, read as the reverse complement.
CAGGCGGATCGGCCCGACGAAGTGCCGCCGGTATCCCCCGGCGAGCTGGCGGGCGCCATGCTGCGGCAGCCGCCGGCGCCGGCGCAGCCGGAGTTGCCTCCGGCACCCCCCCCCAGGCACCACTGCCGCCCTCCCACTTCGCCCCGACGCGGCCGCCGCTGCCGGTGCGCACGGCCGGCCTGCCGCCGGCCGGTGCGCCATTGCTGCAGCCCATGCCGGCAATCCCGGCAGCGCCCGCGGCACCGGTCGCCCACCCGGGCCTGCAAGGCATGCCGGCGTCCAGCGCCGCACAGCCCACACAGCCCGCCGCCCCCTCGGCAACCCCGGCAGCGGCCAGGCTGACGCTCAAGCAAAGGCTGGCTGGCGCAACCGTGCCGCCGCCGCCCGCGCCGGCACCGGCGCGGGCCTATGTCGCGCCCCCGGCCCAGTTCGCCTCCGCCGTGGCCGCCGCATCGGCCAATGCCGCCAGCCAGGCGTCCGGCACCGAGCTCACCCGGGTGTTCGCGCGCCTGGAAGGCCGCAGCGCGGATCCGGACGCCGAGCGGGCACAGTTGCGCCGCTCCCTTCTCGACCGGTTGAAGCGCCCATGAAGGTCGTCGCTGTAGTGTCGGCCAAGGGGGGCGTCGGCAAGACCACCCTTTCCGCCAATCTCGCCCAGGCCCTGGCACAGGTGGGCCAACGCGTGTTCGCCATCGACCTCGACCCGCAGAACGCGCTGCGCCTGCATTTCGGCATGCCGCCCGAGCTGATCGACGGCCATGCGCGTGCCACGCTGGCCGGCCAGCCCTGGCACGAAAGCGTGTTCCGGGGCCGCTCGACGGTGCAGGTGCTGCCCTTCGGCGCGCTCAACGAAGCGGACCGCTCGAGCTTCGAGCAGCGGCTTGCCGGCGAGCCCGCCTGGCTGCGTTCGCACCTGGAGCTGCTGGGACTGCCGGGCCGCGACGACGTGGTCATCATCGATACCCCGCCCGGCCCCTCCCCGTATATGCGGCAGGCGCTGTCCTGCGCGCAGGTGTGCGTGGTCGTGACGCTGGCCGACGCGGCCTCGTATGCCACGCTGCCGCTGATGGAAGACCTGATCCAGACCTACTGCGAGGGACGGCCGGACTATCTGGGCCATGCCGTGGTGGTCAACCAGGTCGATGTCAGCCGCCAGCTGGGCAAGGATGTGCTGCAGGTGCTGCGCCAGCAGTTCGGCGACCGCCTGCTGGGCGTGGTCCATCGCGACGAAGCCGTGGCGGAAGCGCTGGCCTTCGACCGCAGCGTATTGGAATACAACCCCAACAGCCAGGCCACCCAGGACCTGCTGCGCTGCGCCGGCTGGCTGCGCCAGGCGCTGGGCCTGCACGGAGTCGAAGCATGAAGCGCCAGCCCTCCTCTCCCGCAGCCGCCACCGCGGCACCCCGCGCCGGCTGGTTCGATCGCCTGTCCTCGCGCGTGCGGGGCTTCGGCAACACCTTTGTCGGCCTGCCGCTGTGGAACCACCCGGGAGCACGCGTGGCTGCCCTTGTGGTCGCGCTGTTCCTGTTCCTGCTGGTGGTGACGGTGCCGCTGGACTTCTGGCAGCAGGTCGGCTTCGCCGCCGCCTGTTTCGCCATGGCGGTGTGGCTGAACCGGATCCACGGGCGGCTGGCTACGCTGATCCTGGTGGTACTGTCCATGTCGGCGTCCAGCCGCTACATGTACTGGCGCCTGACCGAGACGATGAGCTTCACCAACTGGACCGACGTCGCCTTCGGCACCGGCCTGGTACTGGCCGAGCTGTATGCCTTCGCGGTGCTGATGCTGGGCTATTTCCAGACCGCCTGGCCGCTCAAGCGCAAACCGGTGCCGATGCCCGATGACACCTCGACCTGGCCGACGGTGGACGTCTTCATCCCGACCTACAACGAGCCGCTCTCGGTGGTGAAGCCGACCGTGTTCGCCGCCATGTCGCTCGACTGGCCCGCCGACAAGATCCGCGTGTTCGTGCTGGACGACGGCCGCCGCGAGGAATTCCGCGCCTTCTGCGAGAAGGTCGGCGTCGCGCACCTGACCCGCGACAACAACCGCCACGCCAAGGCGGGCAATATCAATGAGGCGCTCAAGAAGACCGACGGCGAGTTCGTCGCCATCTTTGACTGCGACCACATCCCGACGCGCTCCTTCCTGCAGATCTGCACCGGCTGGTTCCTCAAGGACCGCAAGCTCGCCATGCTGCAGACGCCCCACTATTTCTTCTCGCCGGACCCGTTCGAGAAGAACCTGCGCACCTTCCAGCAGGTGCCCAACGAGGGTGAGCTGTTCTACGGCCTGGTCCAGGACGGCAACGACTTGTGGGATGCCACATTCTTCTGCGGCTCGTGCGCCATCATCCGGCGCGCCCCGCTGCTCGAAGTGGGCGGCATCGCCGTGGAGACGGTGACCGAGGATGCCCACACCGCGCTCAAGCTGCACCGCAAGGGGTATGGCACCGCCTACCTGGCCATTCCCCAGGCGGCCGGCCTGGCCACCGAAAGCCTGTCGGGCCATGTGGGCCAGCGCATCCGCTGGGCGCGCGGCATGGCGCAGATCTGCCGGCTGGACAACCCGCTGTTCGGTCCCGGGCTGTCGCTGCCGCAGCGCCTGTGCTACCTGAACGCGATGCTGCACTTCTTCTACGGGCTGCCGCGCCTGGTCTTCCTCACCGCGCCGCTGGCCTACCTGCTGTTCGGCGCGCACGTGATCCAGGCCTCGGCGCTGACCATCGCCATCTTCGCGCTGCCCCACCTGCTGCACGCCAATATGACCAACTCGCGCGTGCAGGGCCAGTTCCGCCATTCCTTCTGGAACGAGGTCTACGAGTCGGTGCTGGCCTGGTACATCATGCGCCCGACCCTGGTCGCCTTCCTCAACCCCGCCGCGGGCAAGTTCAACGTGACACCGAAGGGCGGCGTGATCGAGGAAGCCTACTTCGACTGGGAAATCTCGCGCCCCTACCTCATCATGCTGCTGCTGAACCTGCTGGGGCTGGCGGTGGGCGTGATGCGCCTGTTCGTCTGGCAGGAGGTCGAGACCACCACGGTGGTGCTGAACCTGATCTGGACGGTGTACAACCTGATCATCCTGGGCGCTTCGATCGCGGTGGCCACCGAGACGCGCCAGATCCGCGAATCGCACCGCGTGGCGATGCGCCTGCCGGCCGCGCTGCGCCTGGCCGACGGCAATACCATCGTCTGCGAGACCAGCGACTTCGCCGAAGGCGGCCTCGGCCTCAAGCTGCCGCCCGGCTGCGAGCTGAAGAAGGGCGACGCGGTCACCGTGTCGCTCTACCTGCAGGAGGACGAGCATGCCTTCACCGGCAAGGTGGTGTTCCACGGGCGCAGCCATACCGGCCTCGCGCTCGACGAGATGACGCCGCGCCAGGAGATGGAATTCGTGCAGTGCACGTTCGCCCGCGCCGACGCCTGGATCGACTCATGGGGCCGCAAGCGCCCCGACGCGCCGCGGCTGGCGGCACGGCAGATCATGCGCATCGGCGTGATGGGATTCCAGAACGTGATGTTCCACCTCGGTCGGGAGATGCGCCGCTTGCTGCGCCGGCCCGCACCGCAGGCGCGCGCGCGCTGACGGCCCCGGCCCGCCGCGGCCGGCCCCCAAGAACAACGGAATTCAGGAACAAGAAGAGACAGCCTTGATGACGATTCGACGCCCATCCGACGCGCACGCGCAACGACGCGCGCGGCCCGCCCGCCTGAGCGCCTTGCTGGCACTGGCCCTGCTGGCCGCGGCCCCTGCCGGCGCCCAGCGCCAGGCCGCCACCGTGCCCGCCGCCTCGCGCCAATCGCCGCTCCCGGCCGATGGCACGGCCCAGCCCGCGGGGCCGCGCGCCGGCACGCAACAGGTCAATTTCACGCTGAAGCAGCTGGGCGCGGACAACCCCTTCCAGCTGCGCGGCGTCGACGGCGTCAACGGCGTGCCCTTCTCGGTGCGCGCCGACCAGGTGGTCACCGGCGCCCGCCTCAAGCTGCGCTACACCTATTCCCCGGCGCTGATCCCCGCGCTGTCGCATATCAACGTGATCGTCAACGGCGAAGTCGCCGCGGCGCTGCCGGTGCCCAAGGAACAGGCGGGCACGACGATCGAGCGCGAGATCACCATCGAGCCGCAGCTGATCACCGAGTTCAACCGGCTCAACCTGCAGTTGATCGGCCACTACACCACCGACTGCGAGGACCCCTTCCACAGCAGCCTGTGGGCCACCGTCAGCAATGCCAGCGTGCTGGAACTGACGGTCACCTCGCTGGGCATGGCCAATGACCTGGCGCTGCTGCCGCTGCCTTTCTTCGACCGGCGTGACGTGCGCCGGCTGACCTTGCCCTTCGTCTTCGCCGGCGCGCCATCGACCACCACGCTGGAAGCCGCCGGTGCGGTGTCCTCGTGGTTCGGCGCCCTGGCCGGCTATCGCGGCGCTTCTTTCCCGGCGGCGCTGAACCAGGTGCCCGCCAGCGGCAACGCGGTGGTCTTCGCCACCGCCGACGAACGCCCCGCCGGCGTCGCACTGCCGCCGGTGTCGGGCCCGACGGTGGCCATCGTGCCCAATCCGGGCGATGCGAACGGCAAGCTGCTGCTGGTGATGGGCCGCGACAGCGCCGAGCTGAAGAAAGCCGCCCAGGGGCTGGCGCTGGGCGCGCGCGCGCTGTCCGGCAGCACCGCCACGATCACCCAGATCGACCAGATCGCCCCGCGCCAACCCTATGACGCGCCCAACTGGCTGCGCACCGACCGCCCGGTGCGCTTCGGCGAACTGGCCAACACGCGCGACCTGAACGTTTCCGGCTACAACCCGGACCTGGTGCGCGTCAACCTGCGGCTGCCGCCCGACCTGTTCGACTGGCGCGGGCACGGCGTGCCGATCGCGCTGAAGTACCGTTACACGCCGCGCCCGGTGCTGGACAAGTCCACGCTCAACGTCAACGTCGGCGGCCGCTTCCTGCGCGCCTTCCCGCTGCGCGCCGTCAAGGACCAGCAGGGCCGCGTCACGCAGCTGCTGGAGCGCGCGCTGCCCGACGGCTCGATCCCCGAAACGGCCAATATCAAGCTGCCGCTGTTCCAGCTGCCGGCGCAGACACAGCTGCAGTTCCACTACTACTACGACTATCTCAAGCAGGGCGCCTGCAAGGACGTGCTGATCGACAACGTCAAGGGCGCCATCGATCCGGACTCGACCATCGACGTATCCGGCCTGCCGCACTTCATCGCCCTGCCCGACCTCGCTGTGTTCGGCAACAGCGGCTTCCCCTTCACGCGCCTGGCCGATCTCTCCGAGACGGCCGTGGTGCTGCCGGACAAGCCCGGCGCCGAGGACTATACCGCCTACCTGACCCTGCTCGGCCGCATGGGCGAGTCGACCGGCTACCCCGCCACCGGCGTGACCGTGACAGGTGCCGCCCAGGTGCAGAGCGTGGCCTCGCGCGACCTGCTGGTGGTAGGCACGCCGCAGAACCAGCCGCTGCTCAGCCGCTGGGCCGACAGCATGCCGGTCGGGATGGGCGCCAACGAAGGGCGTTTCACGCTGACCTCGGTCTACTCGACGCTGCTGGACTGGTGGAACGGCGCCGAGCTGTCGCGCGACCGGCGCGTCGCCGCGCGCCTGTCGGTCAGCGCCAGCGGTACCCAGGCGGCGCTGGCCGGCTTCGAATCGCCGCTGCAGAGCGGCCGCAGCGTGGTCGCCGTGATCGGCAACACGCCGCAGGGGCTGCAGGCGATGACCGATGCCCTGCTGACGCCGGAACAGCTCGCCCAGGTGCAAGGCAGCCTGGCGGTGCTGCGCGGCAAGACCATCGACAGCCTGGCGGCGCAGCAGAACTATTACGTCGGCCGCCTGCCGCCGTGGACCTATGCACACTGGTGGCTGTCCAAGCGGCCCTACGCGCTGGTGCTGATGATCGGGCTGGCGGCCCTGCTGCTGGGCGCCATGCTGTACCTGACGCTGCGCGCACGTGCCGCCATGCGGCATGGAGGCAAGGGCTGATGCGGCACGCTGCGTTCGCCGCGCGGCGGCGCCTGCTCGGCTGGCTGGGCTCGCTCGGCGCCGCGCCGCTGCTCGGCGCGCTGCCGCGGCCGGCGCAGGCTGCCGCTCAGGTTGCCCCCCAGGCCTGCGACTGGCCGCTGTACCGCCAGTTCCTCGCCCGCCTGGTGCAGGACGACGGCCGCGTCATCGATCCGTCCACGCCCGAGCAGCACAGCACCTCGGAGGGGCAGTCCTACGGCATGGTGTTCGCACTGATCGCCAACGACCGCGCCACCTTCGACCGCCTGTGGCAATGGAGCGTGGCCAACCTGGGCGCCGGCGATCTCGCCACCAGGCTGCCGGCCTGGCGCTGGGGCCGCCGCAGCGACGGCTCCTGGGGCGTGATCGATGCCAACTCCGCCTCCGACGCCGACCTGTGGTTCGCCTACGCGCTGCTGGAAGGCGCGCGCCTGTGGAAACAACCCCGCTACGCCACGGCCGCGCGCGCCCTGCTCAAGCAGGTGGCGGCGCAGGAGGTCGGCAGCCTGCCCGGCTTCGGCACCATGCTGCTGCCGGGACCGCAAGGCTTCATGACAGGCGGCCCGAAGCCGGCGGACAAGGCCGAAGCTGCCTCGGCCGCGAAGGATGACGGCAAGGGCGGCGCCAGGAGCGACGCCAAGAGCGACGCACCGCGCCAGTGGCGCCTCAATGCCAGCTACCTGCCGGTGCCGGTGCTGAGGCGCCTGGCTGCCGCCGACGGTGCCGGGCCATGGGCCACGCTGGCCGTGCAGGCCGGGCGCTTCATCACGGCGGTGGCCCGGCGGGGCATCGTGCCCGACTGGTCCGCCTATGCCAGCCCGGGCGGCTTCGGCACCGATGCGGTCAAGGGCGACGTCAGCAGCTACGACGCCATCCGCGTCTACCTGTGGTCCGGCATGACACCGCGCGCCGACGCGGCCGGCCGTGCCATCCGGCAGGCTCTGGCGCCCCACGCCCAGCGCATGGCCGGGCTCGCCGCGCCGCCCGAGCGCATGCACGCCGACAGCGGCGCGCTCGAGGGCGAGGGCCCGCTCGGCTTCTCCGCGGCGCTGCTGCCCTTCCTGGCCGCGGCCGGCTCGTCCGGCCTGGCAGCGCAGCGCAGCCGTGCCCAGGGACTGGCCGACCCGGTGCACCAGCAGCGCGCGCCGGCAACCTATTACGACACCGTGCTCGGACTGTTCGGCCTCGGCTATGACGAAGGCCGCTACCGGTTCGCGCCCTCGGGACAACTAGAACTGCAGTGGGAAAAAGCATGTCGAAGCGCAGCAGCGAAGTGAGGCGGATGAGCAGCCGGCGGCAGGCCGGCGCCGGCACGGCGGGTGGCCAGGCGCGGCCGGCCGCGCGCTCGCTGCTGCTCGGCCTGATGGCCATGTGGAGCGTCAGCGCCGCGGCCCAGGAGGATCCAGTCAAGCTGCTGACCGACCAGGGCAAGTTCTGGCAGGCACGCGGGCGCAGCGACCGCGCCATCGAAGCCTGGCAGAAGATCCTGCGCCTGGACCCGAACCAGCCCGATGCGCTGTACGGCATGGGCGTCGCCGAACTCGAAGCCGGCCGGGCCGACAGCGCGCGCACCTATCTCGACCGGCTGCGCAAGGCCAAGCCGGACTCGCCGCTGGCCGGGCGCCTCGACCAGGCCATCCGCAACGGCGGCAGCGCCGGCACGCGCCAGCAGGTCGAGCAGGCGCGCCAGCTGGCGCGCGCCGGCCAGTCCGAAGAGGCCGTCAAGCGCTACCAGCAGGCTGCCGGCGGCGCCGCGCCGCAAGGCGACCTGGCGCTGGAGTACTACCAGACGCTCGGCGGCACCGCGCAAGGCTGGGAACAGGCGCGCAAGGGCCTGGAGCAACTGGTGCGCGACAACCCCGGCGATGTGCGCGCGCAGCTCGCGCTCGCACAGCACCTGACCTATCGCGAGAACACGCGCCGCGAGGGCATCCGCCAGCTCGAAGCCTTGTCCAAGCGCTCCGACGTCGGCACCCAGGCCAGCGAAAGCTGGCGCCGCGCCCTGACCTGGCTGGGCGGCCGCCCGGCCGACGCACCGCTGTTCCAGACCTGGCTCGCCACCCATCCCGACGACACCGCGGTGCGCGCCAAGCTCGACGCGATCGCGCGCGCGCAGCAGCAGGCGGCCCGCGCCGAAGCGCCGAGCGCCGACCCGGTGCGCAAGGTGGTCCAGGAAGGATTCCGCGCGCTCGACGCCGGCAACCTGGAAGGCGCCGACACGGCCTTCCGCAACGCCCTGTCCCAGCGTCCCGGCGACGCCGACGCGCTCGGCGGCATGGGTGTGCTGCGCCTGAAGCAGGAGAAGTTCGCCGAGGCCGCCGACTTCTTCGAGCAGGCCGAGCGGCGCGGCGCCGGCGCGCGCTACCGCAGCGCGCACAACAGCGCGGACTACTGGATGCTGATGGAGCAGGCCAACGCCGCGCGCGACGCCGGCAACCGCGCCGAGGCCCGCAAGCTGCTGGAGCGCGCCACCAAGCTCGACGCCAACCAGCCGGCGGCCCAGGTGGCGCTGGCCGATGTGCTCGCCACCGATGGCCAGTACGCCGCGGCCGAGGCCGGCTACCGCCGCGTGCTGCGCCAGCAGCCCGACAACCCCGATGCGACGCGCGGCCTGGTCGACGTGCTGGCGGCGCAGAACAAGAACGCCGAAGCCTTGGCCGTGGTGGAGCGGCTGACGCCGCAGCAGCAGGACAAGGTCGGCTCGCTGGGCAAGCTGCGCGCCGAACAGGCGCGTATCCAGGCCCGCGAAGCCCTGGCCCGCGGCGACACGGCGGCCGCGCGCCGTGCCATGGAAGACGCCATGGCGGCCGACCCGACCGACCCCTGGGTGCGGCTCGAAGTGGCACGCGCCTACGTCGCCATGGGCCAGCCCGAGCAGGCGCGCGGGGTCATGGACGGCCTGCTGATGTCCAATCCCGACCAGCCCGATGTGCTCTTCGCCAGCGCGCTGCTGGCCGCCGAGACCGGGCGCTGGCAGAGCGGCCTCGATGCGCTGGAGCGCATCCCGCCGCAGAACCGCACGCGCGAGATGGGCAATCTGCAGCGCCGGCTGTGGGTGCACGCCGAAGCCGAGCGTGCCGCCGGCCTGGCCGCCGCCGGCCAGCCGGCCGCGGCGCTGAACGTGCTGCAGCAGGCCGAACGCTATGCCCAGCGCGATGCCGACCAGCTCGGCGCGCTGGCGCTGGCCTATGCCGACGCGGGCGACGAGACCCACGCGCTGATGCTGATGCGCTCCGTGATCGGGCGCACCGCCAAGCCCGATGTCGGCGTGCAACTGCAGTACGCCGCCATCCTGCTCAAGACCAAGCAGGACGTCGAACTGGCCGGCCTGCTGCGCCAGCTCCTCAACGCTCCGATGAACGCGCCGCAGCGGCGCGACTACGACTCGCTGCGCGTGGCCTACATCGTGCGCCAGGCCGACCAGCTGACCGAGGCCAATGACCTGGTGGCGGCCTACGACACGCTGGCGCCGGCGCTGTCCGAACGGCCGGGCGATGCCGCGGTGCGCGGCAGCCTGGCACGCATGTATGCCAAGGCCGGCGAAGGCCAGAAGGCGCTGACGCTGTACGAGGGCCTGATCGAGAAGGACCCGCGCAACCTCGACCTGCTGCTGTCGGCAGTAGGCGCGGCCGGCGCCGCCAAGGAATTCAGCCGCGGCGAAGCCATCCTGCAGATGGCGCTGGCGCAGGCACCCAAGTCGCCGCGCGTGCTGACCGAGGCCGGCCGCTTCTACCGTACCGAAGGCAAGCCGACCAAGGCCATGGATTATTTCCGCGCCGCCGTGGCGGCCGAGAATGCCGCGGCCGCGCAGGCCGGCGCCGCCATGCCGGGCCTGGCGCCGACGCGCCCCGGCTCGGGCTTCGACCGCGTGCCGGGCAACCCCTTCGTCGGCCTGCCCGGGCAGCGCGGCACCTCGCAGCTGCCGGTACCGGGCTCGAACGCACCCTATGCGCCGATGCCGGCGCCGGTGGCCGCGCAAGCGGTGATGCAGCCAGCCTCGCTGCCGGCTGCACCGCCCGCCTACGCGCAGCAGGGTTACGGCCAGCCCTACATCCCCGTGCCGCAGCAGCAGGCTGCCCAGCAGGCCATGCAGGCACCGGGCGCCTACTACCCGGCCGCTGGCGCCGGCACCCGCGCAACCACAGCGAGCCGCAGCACAGGCAACACACGCAATACGCGTGCCGCCGCGGCGCCGGCTGTGGCGCCGGCTGTGGCGCCGGCTGTGGCGCCGGCTGTGGCGCCGGTTACAGCGGGCTATGCCGCAGGCTATGCGGCCGCTCCCGCCGCGGCGCCGCTGCCGGCCAACGCCTCCCCCGCCCAGGCCTATGCCGCCGCGGTGGCGGCGCCCCAGCCCGTGGCCGTGCCCGCGCGCCAGCCGCTCGGCGCCCAGTCGCGCCTGCCCTGGCTGTCCGACAACGACAGCCAGGAAGCGGACACCAATACGCCGCGCACCGCGCAGCAGGAACTGCAGGACCTCCAGGCGCAGCGCAGCCCGATGCTGGCTGGCGGGCCGATGCTGCGCGGCCGCAGCGGCGACTCCGGCATGAGCCAGATGATGGAGACGCAGGTGGTGGCGGAAGGCAGGATGCCGGCGGGCAACGGCAAGCTGGTGGCGCGCGTGACGCCGGTGACCATCGATGCCGGCTCGGTCGGCACCGACTACAACTCGGCCTACCGCTTCGGCGCCGGCCCGCTGGTGGCGCGCTCCGGCGCCTCGGCCGGCAACCAGAGCGCCTTCGGCGCGGCGGTGGGCGTAGCCTATGAGTCGGAGCGCATCAATGCCGACGTGGGCTCGACCCCGCTGGGCTTCCAGTACGCCGACGTCAATGCCGGCGTCAAGGTCAACCTGCCGGTCACGCAGCGCACCACGCTGTCGCTGGCGGCGTCGCGGCGCCCGGTCACCGACAGCGTGCTGTCCTACTCCGGCGCGCAGGATACCCGTGCCGGCCTGCGCTGGGGCGGCGTGATGAACAGCAGCGGGCGTGCCGACCTGGGCTGGGACGACGGCACCCTGGGCATCTACGGCTACGGCGGCTACGGCCTGCTGACCGGCCACGACGTGGCGCGCAACACCCGCTGGGAAGGTGGCGGCGGTTTCTACATCCGCCTGCTCGACACACCCGAGCAACGCTGGATGGGCGGCATCAACTTCACCTCGATGGGCTATGCCGACAACCTGCGCTACTTCACCTTCGGCCAGGGCGGCTACTTCAGCCCCCAGCGCTATTTCGCCGTGACGCTGCCGATGTCGCTGTCCGGCCGCAGCGGCAAGATCGCGTACCACATCCGCGGCGCGCTCGGCGTGCAGTCCTTCTCCGAGAACGACTCCAACTTCTTCCCGACCAATGCGGCGGCGCAGTCCGCCGCCAACAGCGCCGTGGCCAGCGCCAACGCGGCCGGCCTGACCAACGCCACCAGCGCGGTCTACCCAGGCCAGTCCAAGACCGGCCTGGCGTACAACCTGGTCGGTTCGATGGAGTACCAGGCCAGCCAGCAGATGTACGTCGGCGGCCTGTTCGGCATCGACAATGCGCGCGACTACCGGCAGTGGTACGCCGGCGTCTACCTGCGCTACGCGCTGCAGCGCCAGACCGGCCCGCTGCAGTTCCCGCCGGCGGCGCCGCAATCTGCGGTCGGCCCGCTGCCCTTCTAAGGCAAGGCAGCACCCGGGGCCGCCGGGGCGGGGCACGGCCTGGACCGCGCCCCGCCCCGGCTCGCTTCGCCGAGCCTCTCCCCCTGCCGCATCACCTCGCCTTGCGGTCCGGCGCCGGCACGCCAGCGGCCGCAAGGCGCGCCATACGCCCCCTGCTTGTCCTCTCGACAACGCATTCTGTAACACCACCGTCATCTTCCTGCCATAGATTTGCACACCGTCCGCCTGCATCCGGCGTCACATGCGCCGGCGCGGATCATCGAAAAAAGGAACGGGGAAGAACATGAAGGGGCATTCGAGGACCATCGCCTGCGGCCTGGCGGCCGCGCTGATCGCCGGCTGCGGCGGTGGCGACGACGCTGCGCCGGTCGCCGGCAGCGGCGGCAATGGCGGCAGCAACGGGGGCGGCACGCCCGGCACCAGCACGCCCGCGGCGGTGGCGCCGCTGGCCGGCGGCCAGCTCTATGTGGGCGCGATCGGCTTCGGCGATACGGTTTCGGTCGAACTCGGCCAGCCCGCCGCCGGCAAGCTGACACTGCGCTTCCTCGACTCGCAGTTCGGCCTGGCCGGCAGCCTGGTCGCCGATTACGCGGCCGCCGGCAACGGCTACCGTGCCGGCCAGTTCACGGCCGGTGCCGGCGCGCCCGCCGCGCTGGCCCAGGCCGCCGCCGCGGTCACCTTCACCTTCACCCTGCAGGATGGCGTGCTGTCGGGCGCCCTGGGCCAGGTCCCCAACGTCGCCGCCGGCGACGGCAGCCTGCTGCAAGGCCATCTCAGCGCCGCCAACCGCGGCGCCCAGCTCGCCGACATCGCCGGCACCTACAACTTCCTGCGCCAGGCCGGCACCCTCGCCGCCGCCGGCCAGCTGCGCATCGGCAGCGACGGCGCCGTGCGCTACTGCCCGGGCCAGGCCTATGCCGACGCTTGCAGCGGCGGCGAGAGCGGCAAGCTGGCCGCCGACGCGGACCAGGCGCGCTACCCCGGCGCCTTTGCCCTGTCGCTCTCCGGCAAGGCGGTCGGACGCCTGTTCGTGGCACGCGCCGAAGGCGCCAAGGCAGGACAGGCCACGCTGGTGGTCGACGAAGCCTCGCGCGAGAGCAACGGCACCGCCCGCAACGGCAGCTGGCTGCTGCAAGCCACGCAGGCCTTAGGCACCCAGGCCATCGACGGCGACTGGCTGTGCGCCGAGCCGGAACTCGACAGCGCCGGTGCAACGACCGGCCGCACTGCGCGCAACATCGTCTCCGTCGGCGGCACCACCCTGGCCGCCGACAACCTCGCCGCCGATGTCGCGCTGCGCTACAACGCCGCCGCCGGCGGCAACGCCAATGGCCTGATCGCGGGCAGTTGGCCGCTCACGGTCGACGGGCAGGCCCGGCAAGCTACCCTCGCCCTGCTGCCGGTCAACGCCCGGCTCGCCTACCAGCTGCGCCAGGTCGAGGGCGGCACGCGCCAGTTGATGGGGGTCTGCACGCCGATGCCGGCCGAGGCCGGCAATTCCGCCTACCTTGGTGCCAAGGCCAACGACATCATCAAGGTGACGCTGGGCGACCTGCGCCCGACCCAGCCGGCGATCGGCTACGACCAGATCTACTACAAGCTGGGCCGCTACGCGGCCGACCCCGTCAAGAAATTCGACGACGCCTGCGAGGCCAACGGGCAGAACAAGAGCAAGAGCGCGCCGCTGGCCACCGCCCGCCTGGACGACCTGTCTTCCTTCACCTGCACCAAGGACGTCGGCACCAAGCCCGAGGACATGAAGACGCTGGTGGTGGGCCCCGGCGGCGTGCCCTACCTGACCGATGGCCACCACACCTTCAGCAGCGTGTGGGAAAGCGCGGATGGCGGCAGCAAGGCCAGGATGTGGATCAAGGTGCAGGACAACCTGTCGACCCTGAGCCGCGGCGCCTTCTTCCGCACGCTGCGCGCCCGCAAGCTGGTGTGGCTCAAGGATGCCGACAACCGCGCCATCACGCCGGTCCAGCTGCCGGCCGGCCTGGGCTTCGGCAACGGCCTGGGCAATGACCGCTACCGCTCCCTGGTCTATTTCACGCGCGACATCGGCTACCAGCAGCTGGCGGGCGCCACCGAGTTCACCGAGTTCTACTGGGGCGACTGGCTGCGCCGGCAGGTCAAGCTGTCCGGCTACAACCTGGACGACAACGCCAGCTACCTGTCGGCGGTGCGTGCCGCCGCCACGGCCATGGTGGCGCTGGCGCCGGGCGCGGTGGCCAGCAACGGCAAGACCGCCGCCGAACTGGGCCGGCTCGATGCCTTCAACGAGACCGAGTTCACCGCCCTGTCGCAGCCCGTCGGCAGCGCCAAGCCGGGCAAGCTGCCTTACGCCGTGAGCTATCGTCTCGGCCTGCACTAGCCAGCGCACCGGCGGCCGGCAGGCAGCCGGCAAGCGCGGGCTCCCTCCGCAAGCGGGGCCCGTGCCCCGCCGGGCCGGGCGATCCATTTCCCTGCCCCTCGCGGACCGGCGGGGAGATGCGGGCAGGGAGATGCAAAAGCCCTCTCCACACACGCGCTTGACTGCTATGCTCCTGTCGCATGGACAGAATCCGTCCCGCCGCGGCCGGGGACGCGCGCCACCGCGGCGCCGCGCCTGGCGCCCGCCAGGAGAAAGCGATGCGGTATCCAGCTGCAACCAGGACATTTCCTTCACGCCGGTCCCGCCCCGGACCCGCTGCGTCCGCCTGCGTGACGGAGAGCGGCGCATGATGGCGCAGACCTCGCCGGCAAACCGTGCGGCGGCCGGGCGCGCCGTACGCGAGTACATGAAACGCTCCGCCCACGCCGAGGCCGGCAAGCCCGAGCGTGACGCCATCGCCCTGCTCGAACAGAGCAGCGCGGGTCGCGTGCCCCGCCTGGTACCGCTGCGCTACGGCCGCATGCTGGCCTCGCCCTTCGCCTTCTTCCGCGGCAGCGCCATCCTCCAGGCCCATGATCTCGGCCGCCTGCCCGGCACCGGCATGGCCATGCCGATCTGCGGCGACGCCCACCTGCTGAACTTCGGCGGCTTCGCCACGCCCGAGCGCCAGCTGGTATTCGATCTGAACGACTTCGACGAGGCCGACGAGGGCCCGTGGGAATGGGACCTGAAGCGGCTGGCGGTCAGCTTCATCCTGGCGGCGCGCCACCTGCGCCTGAGCCGCGGCACCGCCGAGGCGATGGTCGAGGCCGTGGTGCGCCAGTACCAGGCGCGCATGCGCCGCTATGCCGAATACAGCGCGCTCGAACTCTGGTACGACCGCATCACCTTCGAGCGCATGCTAGAGACCGCGCTCACCCCCGAGCGGCGCCGCGCGATCCGCCATGGCATGGAACGCGCGGCCACGCGCACGCACGACACCATGCTGGAAAAGATGGCGGAGCTGCGTGACGGCACCTGGACCATCCGCGAGATGCCGCCGGCGATGTTCCACGTGCACGGCGTGAACTCCCTGTTCGACGCCGACGACGGCTGGCTGCGGCTGGACGACTGGCAGGAACTGGCCGGGCAGATGTTCGCGCGCTACCTGAAGACGCTCGCACACGACCGGCGCGCGCTGCTCAGCCACTTCCGCGCGCACGACCTCGCCTTCAAGGTGGTCGGTGTCGGCAGTGTCGGCACGCGCTGCCTGGTGCTGTTGATGACGGACGACCTGGGCAAGCCCATGTTCCTGCAGATCAAGGAAGCCAGCCCGTCGGTGATCCGGCGCAGCCTGTCGGGCAAGGCGGCGGCCCACGAGGGACAGCGGGTGGTGCTCGGCCAGCGCGTGCTGCAGGCGGCCAGCGACATCTTCCTCGGCTGGTCGACCGGGCCGACCGGACGGCATTTCTACTTCCGCCAGCTGCGCGACATGAAGCTGTCGGCAGACATCGAGCTGTTCGATCTCGACGTGCTGGAAGGCTACGCCAACCTGTGCGGCTGGAGCCTGGCGCGCGCCCACGCCAAGGCGGGCGGCAAGGCCATCGAGATCGCCGCCTACATGGGCCGCAGCGACCGCTTCGTCGAGGCCCTGCTGAAATATGCCGCGAGCTATGCCGACCAGGTCGAGCGCGATTACGACGCCTTTGCCGCCGCGTGCCGCTCAGGGCGGCTGGAGGCGCGCACCGACGAGGACATGATCGCCGACTTCCGCGTCTGAGAGCCGCGCGCCGGCGGCCCGCCCCGCGCGGCTACGGCATGCGGCGCGGCGGCGCCACGCGCGGCAGCACCACGGTGAAACGCGATCCGTGCCCCTCGCGGCTGTCCACCGCTACCTCGCCATGGTGCAGGTCGACCACCAGCTTGACCAGGTAGAGCCCGACGCCCGCGCCCACGGTGCCGGCCACGTTGGCGCCGCGCACATAGCGCTCGAACAGGTGGGCCACATCGTTCTCCGGGATGCCGATACCCTGGTCCTCGACCGACACGGCGAGGGCGTCCTTGCGGCTCTCGATGGCAATCCGCACCGGCGACCGCGCCGGCGAGTACTTGACCGCGTTGCCGACCAGGTTGCTGAAGGCCTGGAACAGCAGGCGCGGATCGCCATGCACGTACTCGGCGGCGGCGGCGTCGAAGGCCTCTTCCAGCTGCGCGCTGGGCGAGCTGTCGCGATGCATCTCGCAGACCTCATGCAGCAGCTGCGGCAAGGCGAAGTCTTCGCTCTGCGGTGCCGCCATGGCCACGCTGTCCATCAGCTGCGACGAATCCAGCAGGCGGTCGATCAGGCTGGTCATGCGCTGCACGGCTCCGCGGATCTTGCCGCAGCGCTCCGCCAGCGCCTCGGCCGAGAGCGGCTCGCGCATGCGCAGCAGGCGCTGCGCATGGCCGTCGATCACATTCAGGGGCGTGCGGAATTCGTGTGATGCCATCGAGACGAAATTGCGCTGCAGCTCGGCCATGCGGCGCTCGTTGGCCAGGGTCTGCTCCAGCCTGGCGGTCTGCGCCGCCAGCACCGCCTTGCTGCGCTCGAGTTCGCGGGTATTGTCGCGAAAGCGCACCACCGCGCGGGCGATGTCGCCGATCTCGTCCTGGCGCTGGGCGCCGGGAATGTCCACGTCGGGGTCGTTATCCGAGATGCGGTGCATGCGCTCGACCAGGCGCGCGATCGGCGCCGACACCGCGCCGACGATATAGGCCACCGCCGCCACCGCCAGGCACAGCGAGATCAGGATGGCGCCAGCGATCAGCCGGCGTGCTTCCTCGTAGGCCTGTGCCTCGCGTTCGGTGGCCTCGGCCGCCCCCGTCACATTGCGCTCGGTCAGCACCGACAGGGTGCCGTTGGCGGCGCTGAAGGCGCGGCGCGAATCGCCGTGGTATAGCTGGATGGCGCCGGGCATGTCGCCGCTGCGCACCAGCGCGCTGACGCGCAAGGCGGCCTGCCGGTAGGTGGCCCACTCCTGCGTGAACTGCTGGAACAGCGCCAGCTCGGCCGGATCGTGTTCCAGGCGACTGTAGCGCGCCTCGCCGCCCTCCACGATATCGTCCAGGCGGGCGATCTCCTGTTCCGCGGCGTGCAGGTCGGCGCGTGTGCTGGCGATCAGCAGGTCGCCCTCGCTGCCGCGGAAATCCGAGATGTAGTTGTTCAGATCCCCTAGAATACGGTTGCTCTGCAGCCAGCGCCCGCTGATCTGGGCCGAAACGCTGTGGAAGCTCGCCAGCCGGTCGATGCTGAACACGCCCACCCCGGCCACCAGCAACAGGAACAGCACGAACACCAGCGACAGCCGTACCCGGATCGGGCGCAACGCCGGTATGCCCGCGCGCCGGCGCGCCACGGGCCGCTGCGGCTTGGCTGGCGCCGTAACGGACGCCTGACTCGGATGCTTCATAAGATACGCATGATGAAACCTGCCTGCCCGCACCGGGCCGGCGGGCGGGCCGCCCCGGCCCGCCCGCCGCGGAGACTGCCATGAACGCCGCGCGGCGCAAGATCCTCTGCATCGAGGACGATCCCGAGACCGCCGACCTGATCGCGGAAGAACTGGTCGACCGCGGCTTCGCCGTCGACATCGCCCACGACGGCCAGCAAGGCCTGGCCGCCATCCTGCGCGACGCCCCCGACCTGGTGCTCTGCGACGTGAGTATGCCAGTGATGACCGGCTTCGAGTTGCTGGAGCGGGTGACCGCGCTGGCGCCGCGCTTCGCCGACATGCCCTTCATCTTCCTGACCGCGCTGGCCCAGCGCGAGGCGGAATTGAAGGGGCGCCGGCTGGGCGCCGACGACTATGTCACCAAGCCGGTGGACTTCGACATCCTCGCCAGCATCGTCGAGACGCGGCTGGCGCGCGTCGCGCGCCAGCGCCCCGCGCTGCCCGCGGTCCACTTGAGCGAGCGCGAGATCGAGGCCCTGGTGTGGTCCGCGCGCGGCAAGACCTCGGGCGAGATCGCCACCATCCTCGGCCTGTCCAAGCGCACGGTGGACTTCCACATCGACAACGCGCGCGAGAAGCTCGGCGTCGCCACCCGCATCGAGGCGGTGGTCAAGGCCGCCTCGGCCGGCATCATCAAACCCTGAGGATCGGGCTCTGGCGGCGGCAGGCGACGGCGGCCGCGCGCCACCGCCAGGCGCTGCGCACCCGCCGCTACACCCCCGATTCCGCAGCCGCGCCGCCCTCGCCGTCGGGCTGCGCATCCTTGCCGAGGAAGACCATGCGCAGCGCCGGCACGATCACCAGCAGCATGATCGGCCCGACCAGCATGCCGCCCACCACCACCGTCGCCAGCGGCCGCTGCACCTGGCTGCCGATGCCGGTGGAAATGGCCGCCGGGAACAGGCCGATACAGGCCGACAGGGCCGTCATCAGCATCGGCCGCATGCGGTGCTGCGCGGCATGGAACATCGCTCCGCCCGACGGCATGCCCTGGCCGCGCAGGTCGTTGTAGTAGGTGATCATCAGGATGCCGTCCATCACCGAGACGCCGAACAGCGAGACGAAGCCGATCGCCGCCGAGATGCTGAAGTCCAGCCCGGTCAGGAACAGCGCGGCCACGCCCCCGGCGATGGCGAAAGGGATGCCGGCCAGCGCCATCAGGCTGTCGCGCAGCGAGTTGAACAGGCCGTACAGCAGCACCAGGATCATCAGGATGCTGATCGGCACGATCACCTCCAGGCGCTGCTTGGCCTGCTCCAGTTCCTCGAACTCGCCGGCCCAGTCGATGCGATAGCCTTCCGGCAGCTTGACGTTGCGCGCGATGCGCGCCTGCGCCTCGGCCACGGTACCGCCCAGGTCGCGCCCGCGCACGCTGAACTTGACCGGGATGAAGCGCTGGTTGCGCTCGTGGAAGATGTACGAAGCGCCGGTGTCCAGCGTGATGTCGGCCAGTTCGCTCAGCGGGATATAGGCATTGCCGCCGCCCGAGGTCTGGTAGGCCACCTTGAGGTTGCGGATGGCATCGATGTTGTTGCGATACTCCGGCGCCAGGCGCACCGTCAGCGCGAACTGCCGGTCGCCTTCCAGCACGGTGGTCGCCTGCGTGCCGCCCAGCGCCGCCTGGATCACGGTGTTGACGTCCCCGGTGTTCAAGCCGTAGCGCGCCGCCGCGTCGCGGCGGATGCGGATGTTCAGGTTGGGCTGGCCCATCACGCGGAACACACCGAGGTCGGTCACGCCCTTGACCTGCGACATCTCGCGCTCGACCTGGTCGGCCAGGCGCTCCAGCGTGTCGAGATCCCGCCCGACGATCTTGACCGAGTTGGCGCCCTTGACGCCGGACAGCCCTTCCTCGACGTTGTCCTGGATGTACTGCGAGAAGTTCAGCGCGATGCCGGCGAACTCATCGTTGAACTCCTTCTGCACCTGCGCCACCAGTTTTTCTTTGGTCATGCCGGCGGGCCACTGGTCGAACGGCTTCAGCGGCACGAAGAACTCCGCATTGAAGAAGCCCGCGGCATCGCTGCCGTCATCGGGGCGGCCATGCTGGGACACCACCGTGGCCACCTCCGGGTGGCGCAGCAGGATCTGGCGCATGCGCGCCACCGGCTGGACCCCTGCCTCCAGCGAGGCCGTCGGCGGCATGGTCGCGCGGATCCACAGGTTGCCTTCCTCCAGCGCCGGCAGGAACTCGGTCCCCAGGCGCGACATCAGCACGCCGGTCAGCACCAGCACGCAGGCGCCGACGACCACGGCGAAGCGCTTGTTCGACAGCGACCACTTCAGCGTCGGCGCGTAGACGCGGTGGAGCGCACGCACCAGCCAGGTTTCCTTCTCCTCGATGTCCTTGGGCAGCAGGTAGCTGCACAGCACCGGCGTCACGGTGAAGGTGGCGATCAGCGCGCCCAGCAATGCGTAGCCGTAGGTGCGCGCCATCGGGCCGAAGATCTGTCCTTCCACGCCCTGCATGGTGAACAGCGGCACGAAGGCGGCCACCGTGATGGCGGCCGAGAAGAACACGGCCTTGTCGACCTGCAGCGCGCTGACGAAGATCATGCGCATGCGCTCCGGCACGCGCATGCCGAGCACGCGAGCCTCGCGGCTGGCCAGCAGCCGCGCCTGCTCGGCGGCCGGCATCTGCAGGTTGCGGAACACGTTCTCGACCAGGATCACCGAGGAGTCGACGATGATGCCGAAGTCGACCGCCCCCACCGAGAGCAGGTTGGCCGACTCCCCCACCAGCACCAGGATCATGATGCTGAAGAACAGCGCGAAGGGGATATTGACGCTGACGATGATGGCGCTGCGCAGGTCGCCGAGGAAGACCCACTGGATGAAGAACACCAGCAGGCAGCCGAACAGCAGGCTGTGCAGCACGGTGTGCGTGGTCACCGCCACCAGGGAGGATCGGTCGTAGTAGGGATCGATCCTGACGCCCGCCGGCAGCGTGCCGTCGCTGTTGATCTTGTCGATCTCGGCCTTGACGCGGGCCACCACCTCGTTGGTCTGCAGGGTGCGGTTCATCACCACCACGGCCGTCACCACATCATCCTCGTTGTCGCGCCCCGAGCGGCCCAGGCGCGGCGTGAAACCGACCTTGACCCTGGCCACGTCCTTGATCAGCACCGGCACGCCGTTGCTCTGCGTCAGCACGATGTTCTCGATGTCGGACACATCCTGGATCAGGCCGACGCCGCGGATATTGACCGACTGCTGGCCGAAGTTGATGGTGCGCCCGCCGACATTGGCGTTGGCATTGCCCAGCGCGGTGACGATCTGCGGCAGCGTGACGTTGTAGGCCTCCAGCTTGTGCAGGTCGGCATCGACGTCGTATTCCTTGGTGGTGCCGCCCCAGCTCACCACCTGCATCACGCCCGGCACGGTCTTCAGGCGGCGCTGCAGCACCCAGTCCTGCAGCGTGCGCAGGTTGGTCAGGCCGAAGTGCGGCGGCCCCTTGAGCTGGTAGCGGTAGATCTCGCCGACCAGGCTGGAGGACTGGATCTGCGGCTGCACGTTGTTGGGCAGGCTGACGTTCTGCTGCAGCGCCAGCGCCGCCTGCGTGTAGGCGAAGTAGTAGTCGATGCCGTACTTGAACGTCACGCGCACGAAGGACAGGCCGTAGAAGGATGTCGAGCGGATGCTCTCGACGCCGGGCGTGGCCGCCAGCCCGACTTCCATCGGCACCGTGTAGTAGCGCTCCATCTCCTCGGCCGACAGGCCCGGCGCCTGCGCCGTGATCTCCAGGATCACCGGCGCGGGATTGGGATAGGCCTCGATGTTCAGCTTGGAAAAGGCGAACAGGCCGGCGCCGGCGAACACCAGCAGGAACAGCAGGATCAGCGGCCGGCGAGTCAGCGACAGCTTGAGAAGGGCACTCAGCACGGATTTACCTCTTGTTCAGCTCGATGCTCATCGGGTATGGATGGATTCGGTGCGCATCGCCGGCTCAGGTGCCGGACATGGCGGCGGCGTTGCTGATGAAGAGCGCGCCCTCGGTGGCGGCCAGCTCGCCCGGCCGCAGGCCGTCGACGATCTGGATCACGTCGTCCTGCATCAGGCCGATCTTCACCACGCGGCGCGTGAAGCGCTTGCGGTCCGCGGTGACCCAGGCGGTCATGGTGCCGTCCCCTTCCCGCACCACGCCGTCCACCGTCAGCGCGGGCGATCGGATCGGCTCGCCGGTGCGGATCTCGAACGAGGTGAACATGCCGGGGCGCAGTTCGTGGTGCGGATCCTGGATCTCGGAGCGCACCAGCACGCGGTGCGTGCCGGCATCGACGGTGGCACCGATCGAAGTGACCTTGCCGTCGAACACGCGCCCGGGGAAGGCCATCACCTTGACCTTGACCGGCTGGCCGACGCGCAGCAGCGGGCTGTCGGTCTCGGGCACGAAGGCCTGCATCCACATGGTCGACAGGTCGGACACGGTATAAGGCGCGGTGCTGCTGCCCGGCTGCACCAGCAGTCCGGGCTGGGCGTTGCGCGCGGTGACGCGCCCATCGATGGGGCTGGTCACGGTCAGGACGGGATCGGTGCGGCGCTCCTTGATCATGCGGTCCATCTCGGCCTCGCTCTTGCCGAAGATGGCGACCGCATTGCGCGCGGCCTTGTAGGCGGCGTCCGCCGTCTGCTGATCGGCAACGGCCTGGTCCACGTCCTTCTGCGCGTTACCCTGGATCTCCAGCAGCCCGCGCGCGCGCTGCAGCGCGCGCGTGGTGAGCTCGCGCGTGCCGGCCGTGGAGATCAGCGTGGATTCCGCCTGCACCAGGTCGGGACTGTCGATCTCGAACAGGGGCTGGCCCTTGCGCACGTCTTCGCCGATCCTGGCAAACGCGCGCCGGATCCTGCCCTGGTTGGTGGGGAACACCTGGACCGACCGCTCCTCGTTGAAGTCGACGTTGCCGATGGCCTCGCGCCGGTTGGCGAAATCGCGCTCCTCCACCGGGGCCACCTTGACGTGCTGCATCTGCCCCTGGTTGAGCGTGACTTCCTGCGCACCGCGCACGGTCGCGGCCGGCGCCGAAGCGGGCCCGCCCGCAGGCGGGCCGTAGAGGGCTGTCGGCTGCGTGTGCCCGGACAGGCCTAACACCAGTCCTCCCACCACGACAGCGGCGGCCGTCGCCCCGATGGCGGCGGATTTGACATCGATTGGCACGGCGGACCCCCACAGATAGCGCAAATTTGCCCGCATCATGCTTGCACCAATGGGGGGCAGTCTACTGTGAGGAATCACAGGACTGTGACGAATCACAGTATTCGGCCTGCGGGATCGCTCCTAGAATCGCTGCACATTCCAGCCGGACGCCTGCAGGCCGTATCGATGTCTCTCCCCAACCGCACGCCGCAGACCGGGCCATTCCGGTGGCAACGCAGCACCCTGGCCGCCGCCGCCGCGGGCTGTGCGCTGCTCTCGGCCTGCGCCTTCGGCCCGGATTTCAAGACGCCTGCTGCACCGGCCACGGCCGGCTACACGCCGGCCCCGCTGCCGGCGCAGACTGCCGCGGCAGCAACCGTGGGCGGCGAAGCCCAGCGCTTTGTCGCCGGCATGGACATTCCGCGCCAGTGGTGGCAGCTGTTCCAGTCGCCCAAGCTGGACCGCCTGATCGAAGATGCCTTCCAGGCCAGCCCGACGGTGGCCGCGGCGCAAGCGGCACTGAGGCAGGCGCACGAGAACGTGAAGGCACAGCAAGGGGCCTTCTTCCCAACCCTGCAAGCCTCGTACTCGCCCAGCCGCCAGCGCAACGCGGTCGGCACGATCTCGCCGACGCTGACTTCCGGCGACGAATACTTCACCCTCCACACCGCGCAGCTGGCGATCAGCTATGCCCCCGACGTGTTCGGCCTGAACCGCCGCCAGGTCGAATCGCTGCGCGCCAGCGAGGAAGCGCAGCGCTGCCAGGTGGAGGCGACCTACCTGACGCTGGCCTCGAGCCTGGTCGTGGCCGCGATCCAGGAAGCGGGCCTGCGCGCCCAGATCCACGCACAGGAGCGCATCGTCGAGATCAATACCCGCCTGTTCGACAATCTCCAGCGCCAGCAAGGTCTGGGCGCGGCCAGCGGCCTCGACGTCGCGGCGGCGCAGACCCAGCTGGCGCAGGCCGAGCAGGCGCTGCCCACGCTGCGCAAGCAGCTCGCGCTGCAGCGCGACCAGCTTGCCGCCCTGACCGGCAAGCTGCCCGCCGAAGGCCCGGAGGACACCTTCACCTTCGCCGACTTCCAGTTGCCGCGCGAACTCCCTGTCTCGCTGCCGTCGCAACTGGTGCACCAGCGCCCCGACGTGCGTGCCGCCGAAGCCAACCTGCATGCGGCGACCGCGCAGGTCGGCGTGGCGATCGCGAACATGCTGCCCCAGCTGACGCTGACCGGCAGCCTGGGCGGCAGCTCGACCGTGTTCAGCCAGATGTTCAACGACGGCAACGTGTTCTGGAGCCTGGCCGGCAGCGCGACCCAGACACTGTTCGCCGGCGGCACGCTGCTGGCGCGCAAGCGCGCTGCCGATGCCGCCATGGCCCAGGCCGAAGCGCAGTACCGCGAGACCGTGGTGGTTGCCTTCCAGAACGTGGCCGACACCCTGCATGCGCTGGACGCCGACGCGCTGGTGCTGCAGGCGGCCCTGAAGTCCGAACAAGCGGCGAACCGCACGCTCGACATCACCAGCAGGCAACTGGAACTCGGACAGATCAACGTGCTCGCGCTGCTCAACGCCGAACAGGCCTACCAGACCACCGTGCAGGCCACCGTGCAAGCGCGCGCCAGCCGCTTCGCCGATACCGCCGCGCTCTACCTCGCCCTGGGTGGCGGCTGGTGGCACGGCGACACCTCTTCCATCGCCGCCGGAGACAGCGGCGCCAAGACAAGCCAACCATGATTCCATCCATGCGCCAGCACTCCGCCCTCCGCACCTGCACCGGCCTCGCGTCCACCGCCGGCGCGCAGCCGCGCCCGACGAGCCTGATGCACGTGAGCAGCGGCAACCGCAACCGCGGCGATGCGGAGCTGGCCGCCTATCTCGAGGCCGCCTGGCAGGTGCTGCGCAGCGAGGCGGCGATCGCGCCGGCCTGCCCGCACTGCGGCGCGGACGATGCCCATGCCTGCGCGCCGAGCGGCGACGAACTGCCCCAGTTCCGCTGCCGCCATTGCCGGCGGCGCTTCACCCGGCTGAGCGCCACGCCGCTGGCCCGGCTGCGGCATGTCGATCGCTTCGCGCAGATCTTCCCGCTGCTGGCGCGCAGCATGTCGCTGGCGGAAGCGGCCCGGCAACTCGAAGTGAAGGCGGAAACGGTGGCGCACTGGTCGACGCAGATCCGCCAGTGGCTGCTGATGCTCGACCCGAGCGGCCAGTGGGAACGCCGGGTACAGCTCGGCGTCCACTATGCGGTCGTGCCGGCAGGCACGCCGCGCCGCCTGGAACCGCGTCCGGCCGGTTGCCGCTGCATGCTGGCCGGTGCCGGAGGCGAGGCACGCCCCCTGCCCCAGGATGGCGAACTCGGCCTGGAGGGCCCGCTGCTGCTGCGCGTCTGCCCGCAGTGCGACAGCGCGCGCTAGGCGCGCGGGCCGCCCGGATGGCCCGGATGCCTGGAAGATCCCGGTCGCCGGCAAATATGCCGTTTCCGGCATAAGCAAACTTCCAAAGGTTCTTTCCCCTGCGGCGCGGCGCGCCTTATAGTTTTCGGCTTTACCCGGCAGACATCGCTGCCGGCGAGCCGGAGACAAGACTTGAAGCACAGCCAGACCCTGGGCGACACCCTCGCCTGGCCCGCGCGCTACCTGCCGGGCAAGACCGCTCTCGTCTACGGGCATGGCGCGCAGCGCCGTGCCTGGACCTTCGCCGAACTCGATGCGGAGGTCAACCGGCACGCACACGGCCTGCTGTCGCTGGGCATCGGCAAGGGCGACGTCGTCGCTGCCTTCCTCTACAACACCCCCGCCTTCGTCTTCAGCCTGCTGGCAGCGGCGCGCATCGGCGCGGTCTTCAATCCGGTCAACTACCGGCTCGCCGCGCAGGAACTCGCCTTCATCCTGGCGGATGGCGGCGCCAAGGCCCTGCTGTTCGAAGCGGAGGGCGCCAACGTGGCGGAAAAGGCCGCCACGCTGGCGCCCGCGACCACGCACTGGATCTATGCGGACGAGGATGCGGCGCCGGCTTTCGCCACGTCGCGCCTGTCAGCCCTCGCCGCGGGCCGCCCCGCCACGGCACCTGGCATCGCGGTGGACGAGGACGATGACTGCATCCTCATGTACACCAGCGGCACCACCGGCCGGCCCAAGGGCGTGCTCCATACCCACCGCAGCAAGCTGGCGCACAACGCGCTGATGCACCAGGCCATGCGCCTGTCGCGCGAGGACGTCGGCCTGTCCGTGGCACCGCTGAACCATACCGCCGAACTGCACACCAGCTTCCTGCCGCGGCTGCAGGTCGGCGCCACCCAGGTCCTGCAGCGGCGCTTCGACGCCGCCGAGGCCCTGCACCTGATCGAGAGCGAGCGCGTCACGCATTTCTTCGCGGCGCCCACCATGGTGGGCATGCTGCTCAACCATCCCGACCTGCCGGCACGCGACCTCGCCTCGCTGCGCCTGGTCGAGTACGGCGGCGCGTCGATGGCCCCGCACCTGGTGCGCGAATGGGACCGGCTCGTCGGCGCACAGTTGATCCAGGTCTACGGCACCACCGAGATGGGCCCCTGCATGTCGGTGCTCTATCCGCACGAGCAGTTGAGCCACCCCGGCTCGGCGGGCACCCCCGCGCTGAACCACGACCTGGTGGTGGCGCGGCTGCGCGACGATGGCGCCCCGACCGATCCCGCCGACGCCTGCGCCCCGGGCGAGGCGGGCGAGATCCTGGTGCGCGGCCCCTGCATGATGCGCGGCTACCTGAACCGGCCCGAAGCCAACGCGCGCGCGCTGGCCCATGGCTGGTACCACACCGGCGACGTCGGCGTGCTCGATGGCGACGGCTACCTGTGGATCCGCGACCGCATCGACCACATGATCAATTCCGGCGCCGAGAACGTCTATCCGCGCGAAGTGGAAGATGCGCTGATCGAGCACGGCGACGTGCTCGAGGTCGCCGTGCGGGGCGAGGCCGATGCGGTCTGGGGCCAGGTCGTCAGCGCCTACGTGGTGCCGCGCGACGGCGCCGCGGTCGACGCCGCCACGCTCGACCGCTTCCTCGTCCACGGCGACCGGCTGGCCGCCTACAAGCGCCCGCGCCGCTACCACTTCGTCGCGGCATTGCCCAAGACCACCAGCGGCAAGATCCAGAAGCACCTGCTGCAAGCGGCTGCGCAGGCAGCCTGAGCCAAGTGCAGGCGGGGCCGTCCGGCGCCCGCCGCCCGACCCCGGGTAGCGCGGCCGGCACGCAAGCCGCGCGTGATCCGGCGGCCGCCCTTCGCTGGCCCTCGCCTCCTCAAGCGCCAGCCGCCCCGCAGCGCCAATCGGGACAAACCGCATGCGGGAAACTCGCTAGGGCTGGCCGCTGGCTGGACCGATAGCCTCTGCCTATACTGGCAAGCGCGTCCGAGCACTGGCTGGAAGTGTCCGGCACGACATCGGGATCCGCTTAGCAACACTCAGAAAAGGAGGAGAGCATGCCCAGCGAACAGTTCCTCGCCATCCAGGAGAATCGCCGTTCAGGCCTGAGAGCCCTGCGCGCGGCGCTGCTCCAGGTGCACAAGGAAGTGATCGGGTATGACCGAGGTCAATATGAACGCCTGTACGGCCCGATTCCAGCGGGGCAGTTCGTGCAGATCGTGACCGAGGATGCCTACTTTCGCTGGCTCGACCCCCTCTCGCGCCTGATCATCGAGATCGACGAAGAACTCGACAGCAAGGAACATCACGACGAAACCTGCCGCGCGGTCGCCGCGGCCAGCGAAAAGCTGTTCAGCCAGCGCGGAGACCCGGCCTTCTGCAAGCGCTACCAGGAAGCGCTGCAGGACGAATCCGGCGTGATCGTGGCACACGGGCAGTTGATGAACGTCATCGGCCAGCTGCGGCAGCTCACCTGAGCGGGGCGAGCACGCCGCCGGGTGAAGCCGGAAACGTCCTCGCATGCGGGACAGGTGGCGCGATGCCGGTGACCTGTGACCTTGCTGGTAGCCGCGCCGCTGGCCCGGGTCCCGCATCCCTTGATGCAGGCGACTAGGCCGGCTGTGCTGGCTGTGCGGTATCGGCGCGCGCCCCCGGCCCTGCGCCCAGGCGCCTGACCAGGCGGCCCAAGGTGGTGGCCTGGACCAGCAGGCTGAACACCACCACCACGTAGGTCACGCCGATCACTATCTCGCGGCCGTCGAAATCCGGCAGCGAAAGCGCCAGCGCGATCGAAATGCCGCCGCGCAGCCCTCCCCAGGTCATGATGGTGGCGGAATGCGGGTTGAGGCGGCGGAAGCGCTGCAATGCCAGCAGCGGCACGGCCACGCTGACGGCGCGGGCTGCCAGCACGACGGGAATCGCTACCAGGCCGAGCCAGACGATGTGCTGTTGCAGCGAGAGCGCGATGATTTCCAGGCCGATCAGGCCGAACAGGACGAGGTTCAGCAGCTCGTCCAGCAGCCCCCAGAATGAGAACAGGTGTTCGCGGGTCTTCTCCGACATCGACGTCGCCGCACCGTGGTTGCCGATCACCAGGCCCATGATGACCACCGCCAGCGGTGCCGACACGTGCACGGCTTCGGCCAGGGCGTAGCCGCCGATGGCCAATGCCAGCGTGATGAGGATTTCCACGGGATAGCTGTCCACGCTGCGCAACAGCAGCGACGCGCAGTAGCCGACCGCCGCGCCCAGCGCCAGCGCACCCGCCACCTCGCGCACCAGGACCGTGGCCACGTCCGGCGCGGAAAGCTCCTTTGCGCCTGTGGCCAGGCCCAGCAGCGTCAGGAAGGCGACCACGGCGGTACCGTCGTTGAACAGGGACTCGCCGGCGATCTTGGCCTCCAGGCTTTCCGGCGCGCCCGCCTTCTTGAGTACGCTGAGCACGGCGATGGGATCCGTCGGCGAGATCAGTGCGCCGAACACCAGGCACCAGGGCAGGCTGATCGGATGGCCGAGCCACTGCGCGGCAAAATAGAATCCGGTGCCCGCCGCCAGGGTGGAGATCAGCACACCGATCGTGGCCAGCAACAGCACGGCGCGCCGCTGCTGGCGCATCCGTGACAGGTCGACGTGCAGCGCGCCCGCGAACAGCAGCAGGCCCAGCAGGCCGTGGAATACCACTTCGGGGAAATCGATGCGCGCCACCAGGGCGCGCGCTTGTGCCACCAGTTGCGGGTGGCTGAAGCCGAATGCCGACACCGCCAGGCAGGCGACGATACCGACGGCGGTGATGCCCAGCGTGTCGGGCAGCTTGATGAAGCGATGGTTGATGACGCCGAAGACGGCAATCAAGGCGAGCAGGACACCGGTCCCTTGAAAGACACTCATAAGCAGATGAACTCCATGCTAAGGAAAAAGGTCGGCGAACGCTTCGCCGCCTGACTGAAAAGGAGGAGTGTGTAGGAAGCCGGTGCCCTTCAGGACTAGGCATTGGCGCAATCTACCCTGCGGGAATACTCCAGAACCTTGCGGGCCGGCTAGCGGCCGCGTCCACCGGAGCGGCCGCCCGCCGCCGGAGCGCCCGCGCGGCTGCCGCGCCAGCCCCGCCGGTCGGCGTAGCCTCCGCGGTAGCCGTGGTAGTAGCGACCGTAGTAAAGACCGTAGCGGAATCCATGCCGATAGCCGTACCGATAGCCGTAGAAGGGGCTGTCGACCCCGACAGAGAAGGCACCGAAGCCCGGCCACCCCGGCCCGTCGTAATAAGAGGGCCGGATCGGCCCTCCAAAGGGATAGGGATGGGCATAGGGCACGTAGCTGTCGTCGTAGGGCCAGCCGTCGCAGGCGTAGGGCGAGGCATAGGCCGGATAGCGCGGACAGCCCCGTTCGGCATCGCCCGGGAAGGCCGGCTCGCCGGCGCAGGCGCCCAGCAGCAATGCCGCGGCGGGTACCAGCAGCAGTGAGCGCATCATCCCGGCCCTGCTGTCGCGGCCCTTGACGCCGGTTTGCCGATCATTCAGATACTTCCAAATAGCCTTGCGGACTACTCCCAAACAACTCGCAGGCGGTTGCAAATAAAGTTCTACCGCACCCCGTCCCCCCGACGGGGTGTCCCGATCTGAGGCCCACACCCCCATCTGCCTGCACCGGCAGATGCGCCTCATTGACGTGCTGCGATGCATCGCGCATCGCAGCACTTTTTTTGCCAGCGCGCTCCCCCTCTGCGGCCGGCTGGATTACAGGCCCTGCTCCACCATGTCCAGCAGCCGCTGGCCCAGCACCGCTGTCTGGCCCTTGCCGAGCCGCCGCAGCGGTCCGTCGATCAGCAACATCGCCATCCCGTGCACCGCCGACCACGCCAGGTACTCGGCCCCGGGCCGGCGCGCCGCCGGCAGGACGCCGGCCTCGACCAGCCCGTCGAGCGCATCCTCCAGCAACTGGAAGGGATTCCGCCCGCTGTGCCCGGCCATGGCCGGATCGGCCGGCATCTGGCCACCGGTGGCGGACTCGTGCACCGGCTCGGCCACGCTGAACGCGGTGCGGAACAGCCCGGTCTGCGCCTGCGCGAACTTCAGGTAGCCGGTGCCGACCGCGCGCAGGCCGCCACGCGCGAACGCGGCGGCGTCGGCGCCGCGCCGCAGCCTGGCCAGCTCGGCCTCCATCGCGACCGCCAGGGCCGACAGCGCGGCAGCGCGCACGGCGTCCAGCAGCGCCTCGCGGCTGGCGAAATGCCGGTAGGCGGCATTCGGCACGACGCCGGCACGGCGCGTCGCCTCACGCAGCACCACCGCGCCCGGCCCTCCTGCGCGCGCCAGTTCGACGCCGGCCTCGAGCAGGGCACGTCGCAGGTCGCCATGCCGGTAGGTCTCGCGGCGCGGCGGCGACGTGGCGGCCGGCGCCGAGATGCGATGGCGGGAAGGCGGAGCGGGAACGCGCGATGTCATAGTAGACAGTGTACACAAGCAGCCGCGGCCGGTGACCGGCGGACCGGCGGACCGGCGGACCGGTCCCACGCGTCAGAGGATGGGCGCGAACAAGGACGCCACGTGGGTGGCCACGCGCAGCAGCGCGGGACTGCGCTGGTACTCTTCCTTGTCGATCTGCCTGGCTTGCGCGAAATCCGCTTCCAGCATCGTCTCCACCTCGGCGGCGAAGCCGCGGTCGGCGGTCAGCAGCATCAGTTCGAAATTCAGGCGGAACGAGCGGTTGTCGAGGTTGGCGCTGCCGACCGCAGCCGCCACATCGTCGACCAGGATCACCTTCTGGTGCAGGAAGCCCGGCTGGTAGCGATAGATCTTCACGCCCGCGCGGACGGCCTGGTAGGCGTACAGCTTCGACGCCGCGTACACGACCTGGTGATCGGGGCGCGACGGAATCAGGATGCGCACGTCGACGCCGCGCAGCACCGCCAGCCGCAGCACCGCGAACACCGCCTCGTCCGGCACGAAGTACGGGGTCGTGATCCACACGCGGCGCCGGGCCGACTGGATGGCCTCGACGAAGAACAGGGAGCAGGTTTCCTGTGGATCGGCAGGCCCGGAGGGTACGAGCTGGCACACCATCGCGCCGGCCGGCCCGGGCGGAGGCGGCAGCAGGCGCGGCACCTCGCGCGCGGCCCAGTACCAGTCTTCGGCGAAGGCCATCTGCAGATCGAGCACTACCGGACCGCGCACCGCGATATGGGTATCGCGCCAGGGCGCCAGCGGCGGGCGCTTTCCCAGGTATTCATCGCCGACGTTCAGCCCCCCCGTGAAGGCCTGCTCGCCGTCGACCACGACCAGCTTGCGGTGATTGCGGAAGTTGAGCTGGAAGCGATTGACGAAACCGCGCCGCGTGGCGAACGCGCGCGCACGCACGCCGGCCGCCATCAGCGCCTGCACATAGTGCCTGGGCAGCGCATGGCAGCCGATGCTGTCATAGAGGAAATAGACCTGCACGCCGGCCGCCGCGCGCTCGCACAGCAACTCCAGCAGGCGTCGGCCGAGTCCGTCGTCGTGCACGATGAAGAACTGCACCATCACCACTTCGCGCGCCTGCGCGATCGCGGCGAAGATCGCCTCGAAGGCGGCCTGTCCGTTGATCAGCAGGCGCACGTCGTTGTTGGCCAGGCAGGGCACGCCGGTCAGGCCCGGCAGCGCGCGCATGGCCGCGAGCGGCGGCTCGGCCACCACGCTGGCGCGCCTGGCCTCGCGCTCGCCGGCCTGCATGCCGGCGGTCAGCTCGCGCAGCCGGTCGGTGTTGAAGCGCCGCGCGCTCACGTAGCCGGCGAAGCGGCTGCGCCCGAAGATCAGGTAGGGAACCAGCGCCAGGTAGGGCATCAGCACCAGCGAGCCAGCCCAGGCGATCGCCCCCGGCGCCGTGCGCACCGTCATGATGGCGTGCAGGGCCGCCAGCATGCCGATCCCGTGCAAGCACAGGACGATGGTCGCGATGGTGCTGGGGCTGGACATCAGCGGGTATCTCGCATGCGCAAGCAAGAGTGGCGATGCCGCTATTCTGGCATAGGCGGCGGCGCATACGGCACTGCAGCAGCGGCAGGATTCCCCCGGGCGCGAGCGGCTTCCGGCTCGCGCCGGGGCCAGGGGAAGCCCCAAACCGCACATTACAGCATGCTCCTGCTCATTTTTTGCGCACGCCGATGGAAACACGCAAACAACGGGGTGGCGGCGCCTGGACGGATGGGTTATCCACACTTCGTGTGGATAAGACGCCCGTTCTTCAATCAATGACTGCAAGACCATACAAAGCCCGCTTGACGGCCGCTTGACGCAGCGAGAATGCGCCGGCTCCCGCCGGCAATGCAGACGATTCCGAAACTGACAAGCGCCCCCCGTGCTTATGCTGGCACGCGGTTCCAGGCCGGCTCCGCACCTGGTTCCCACCACGCACCCCAAGGCCGTGGCAACCCGACCTTCGCTTCGCAAGCTCCATGTCAGCCACTCTTCCCGTCGCCCTGCTGACGTCCTGTGCCTCCCAAGCCGCCAGTCTGCCCACCCAGTTGGACGATGCCGGCTTCGCCTGCCAGACCTTCCGCCGCAGCGCTGACCTGCTGCACGGCCTCTGCCACGGTCCATTCTCGCTGCTGCTGGTCGAGGCGACCACTCAGGACTGGCACGCCGCCGACGTCATCCGCGCAATCCGCAACCTGCGCTCGCGCCACCTTCCGATCCTGATGCTCACCGACAGCGCCGACGAAGAGCGGGTGCTCGAGGCCTTCCTCGCCGGCGCCGACGACTGCGTCGCCTGGCCGCAGCGCCCCCGTGAACTGCTGGCGCGCATGCGTGCGCTGAGCCGGCGTCCCGCGCCGGGAGCGCCGACGCGTGGCGGCAATCTGCGCGTGGGGCCCTATACGCTGCACACGCAGACGCAGCAGGTCACGCGTGCCGACGGGAAATGCATCGGACTGACCACCAAGGAATTCGAACTGGCGCTGCTGCTGTTCGCCAATGCCGGCGAGGTGCTGTCGGGCGACCGCATCGAGAAAGCGGTCTGGGGCCGCGAGCTGCCGCCGCTATCGCGTGCCCTCTCCGGCCTGGTGTCGCGCCTGCGGCGGACGCTCAGGCTGCACGAGGAGAATGGCGTGCTGTTGTCCGTGGTCTATGCGAGGGGCTACCGGCTGGACGTGCTGCCTGGCCGGCACGCCTCCGCCATGCGGCGCCGCCACGCGTCACGCTAGCCCATCGCATCATGAAACGGGAGGTGGAGGCCATGCCAGGCACCGACCCCACCGACCGCTTTCAGGGATTCAGTGGACGGGTGACCGCAGCGCATCCGCCGCATTCAGTTCGATGATCGCCAGTCCGTCCGGCGCGCGTTTCGCCTCGCGCTTGGCCGCGGCTGCGGCGCTGCCGATCAGGCTGCTGCCCTGGCGGCGCAGGCTGGCCATGCCCGAGGCGCCGACACGCACCACGCCGACCGCCATCGACACCGTCGGGAAAAAGGTCTTCCGCCCGAGCCGGTCTTCCGCGTGGATACCACCGGCCGCCCTGGCCTGCGGCGGATACATCGCACTGGCGATGGCATTGAAACTGTCGATGGCGGCGCGCACGCGCTCGGCCCAGTCCGCGCTCTGATAGAGCACCAGGAAATCATCGCCCCCCACATGGCCGAGGAAATCCCGCGCCGGATCGCAGGCCTGGGCGAGGATCGCGGCCGCCCCCTTCAGCATCTCGTCGCCCTTCCAGTAGCCGTACTGATCGTTGTAGGGCTTGAAATGATTCAGGTCCACATAGCAGGCATGGAAGGCATTGCCCGAGGCGATCAGGCGGTCGATGTGCTGGTTCAGCGGGATATTGCCGGGCAGCAAGGTCAGCGGATTGGCATGGCGCGCCGCCTGCATGCGGATGTCCGTGATCGCACGCACCAGTTCGGCACCGGTACCGATTCCGGCGTAGCGGCCCTGCTCGGTCACGATGAAGCCATCGGCCAGGGCCCGCTGGCTGGCGCGCGCCAGGACCTGCGCCATCTCCTCCACGCTGACATGGCGGTCGAAGCAGATCGGCTCGCGGTTGGCCTGTACCACGCAGGCCTTGCGCCCATACAGCTCGCGATGGAACGGCGCCGCGTAGCGATCGATGAAATGCTGCCGGTTGATGATCGCGAGGGGCTTGCCTGCCTCGTCCACCACCGCCACCGCGTGCAGGTCCGGATGCGCATGGAAGCAGCCCAGCACCTCGTCATTGACCGTGGCCGGCCGCATGGTGGGCGCATCGCGCATCAAGGCCCCGGCCGTCAGCCCCGACCAGCCGGAACTCACCATCTGCGGAAACACCGCGATCTGGCGCGAGGCGAGCGCGCGCAGCGCATGCGGCGAGACCTCGGGCACGGGACGCGCCTGTGGCCGCCCCAGGTAGAAGCCTTGCGCGCAGGAAACACCAAGGTCGCGCAGCACGGCGAATTCATCCTCCTCCTCCACGCCCTCGGCGATCACGTGGCCGCTGAAGGCACTGACCATGCGCAGCACCGCGCGCAGGATTTCGAGCCGGCGCGAGCAGGTGGCGATGCCCCGGATCAGCGACTTGTCGATCTTGACGTAGTGCGGCGAGAGATGGGCCAGCAGATCGAGGTTGGCGTGGCCGGTGCCGAAGTCGTCGAGCGCATACTGCAGGCCCATGGCGCGCAGCACCTCCATCGCTTGCGCGAAGCCGGCGGCGTCGCCGATCGGCGTCTGCTCGGTGACCTCGATGACCACGCGGCTGGCCGGCGCGCGCTGGCCCAGCAGCGCGCCCATCGCACGGCCGCGCTCGGCCAGCAGATGGCGCAGCGACAAGGGGCTGAAATTGAGGAAGAGCCGGCCCGGCAGGCCCTGCTCCTGCCACGAAGCCAGCGCGGCGCGCGCCGCATGCAGTTCCAGCGCGATGGTACCGACACTGTCGTGCGCCAGTCCGAACAAGGCATCCGGGCTGGCATAGGGCGACCCCTCGGGGCCGCGCACCAGCGCCTCGTAGCCAAGCAGCGCCGCGTCGTGCAATTGCACGATGGGCTGGAAAACGGCCTGCACGGGAGGCAGGCCAGGCAGCGCCGGCCGCAGGGCCGGTGCAGAAGCGGCGGTGGACATGATCGGATGGCAAACAGGAACCGCGGCCTGTTGTGCTGCCGCATCGACATTTCATGACACGAACATGACAGTGCCGTGACAAAACGCAATTTTGTGAATGACACATGAATGTCATGTTGGCGTCACATCGATGCGACATCATCGCGCTACAGCAACGCCATGCGCGATTCGACCGTCCCGGGCAGCCGAGTGCCAGCCCGCAAAACAGCCGGCAGCGCGCATGGTCCGGGTCAGCAGCAAGCCAGGCTTCGGCCTGCCAGGAGTCCTCTCCGTGTCACAAGTCCTCAAACTCAAGCTGGCGGGCCGGATCCTGCCGGATGCCCCCGCCTGGCTGGCGCGCCTGCCGCTGGCGGCGCGCTTGTGCGCCGCCTTCGCCCTGGTCTATCTGTTCGGGGCTGCGGTGGGCCTCAGCGGCATCGTCAACCTGGTGTCGATCAAGCAGATGACCGACACGCTCTACCAGCGCGACATGAACGGCGCCATCGCGGCCGCCCATGCCCAGACCGCGCTCGAGCAGATCGGACGCGCCCAGCTGGCGCTCACCATGGCCACCAGCACCAGCGAGCGCGACGCCGCCGGCGCCGATGTCGACGCCGGCCTGCGCCGCCTGGACGGCGCACTCGACCACGTCAAGCAGGCTGCGCCCGACCGCGTCGCGTCGCTGCTCGCGGAGCGCGCGGCGGCCGGCAAGCTGATCGCCAGCTATGTCGACCTGGTCAAGCGCCAGCCGCTCGACACCCTGCAGTTCGACAGCGCGGTCTCCGTGGACGGGCACTTCGTCAGCGAAGCGCTGCAGAAGCTGGGCGCCCACATGGAGACCCTGCGCGCGCAACAGGAACGGCAGGCGGCCGACACCGTCGCGCACGTCGCCGGCAAGCAGATCGCCGCGCAGACCATGACGGCGGTGCTGCTCGGCGCCAGCCTGCTGGCCGCAGTCGGCCTGGCCTGGCTGGCCGCGCGCAGCCTGACCGCCGAACTCGGCGGCGAACCGCGCGCGGCGGCGCAGGTGGCCAACCGCATCGCCTCCGGCGACCTCACCGCGTCGATTCCGCTGCGGGCCGGCGACCGCGGCAGCCTGCTGTATTACCTCGGCGGCATGCGCGACCAGCTCGCCGGCGTGCTCGAGCGTATCCACCGCTCGACGCTGGAGATCACCGCCGCCAGCCAGGGCGTGGCCGGCGGCAACCAGGAACTGTCGGCACGCACCGCCCAGCAGGTGCAGGCCCTGGCCGAAGCCGCCGCCAGCGTGGGCCGGCTCACCACGCTGGTGGAGCAGGCCCACCAGCAGGCGCTGGAGTCGAGCGAGATGGCGCGCCGGGCGCGCGCGGCCACCGACGCCGGCATCGCCGTGGTGCGGGAAATGAGCGGCGCCATGGATGCCGTCCATGCCCATTCGCGCAGCATCTCCGAGATCGTCGCGGTGATCGAGAGCATCGCCTTCCAGACCAATATCCTCGCACTGAACGCCGCCGTGGAGGCCGCGCGTGCCGGCGCGGCCGGCCGCGGCTTCGCCGTGGTGGCGCAGGAAGTGCGCGCGCTGGCCCAGCGCAGCGCCACCTCCGCGCGCGAGATCGGCACCCTGATCGGCGACGCCGGCCGCGAGATCGAGAGCGGCGCGCGCCTCAGCGGCGAGGTGGTGCGCGCCATGTCCGGCATCGAGAACGCGGTCGCCCACAGCCATGAACTGGCCGACGGCCTGCGCGTGCTGGCCGAGGAGCAGGCCGGCGGCATCCGCGCGGCCGGCGCGGCCATCGGCCGCCTCGAACAGACCACGCAGCAGAATGCCGCCCTGGTCGACGACCTGTCCGCCCAGGGCAGCCGCCTCGACGACCAGGCCGCGGCGCTGGCCGCCGACGTGGCCCGCTTCCGCTTCTGAGCCCCCTCCCGGCGGGCCGCCGCAGCCGCCTCGCCGCGCACGGCCATGCCGTGCGCGGCGGCAGCGGGCCGATCCTCCCCCGGTCCACCTGGGCGGCAGCCCGCCGGACATCGCGTATGCTTGTCCATTGCATCAGAGAAAGCGCCGCGGCCCTGCGCGATGCACGTGGAGGTCCGTGCCGCCCTTCTTCCTGTTCCCAGACAAGCAAGGAGAAGACATGCGAACGACCTGGATGATCGTACTGGCATTCGTGGTACTGCCGGCCTGCTCGTTACTCGAGCCGACCCCTCCGCCGCCGCCGGCGCCGAAACGGCCCGCGCTGGCCGTGGGCATGAGCAAGCAGCAGGTCATCCGGATCAAGGGCCACCCCGACAGCCGCATCGGCGAAGCCGGTCTGGAATGCTTCCAGTACACGTCGCCGGCCACGGCACCGTTGGGAAGCGGCGCGCTCAGCGTCTACTTCGATTCGGCCGGCAGGGTCATCACCTTCGACGCCCGCGCCTGCAGCGCCGAGGCACTGCGGCGCTACGCCGGCGTCGAATGATCGAATGAGGCAGCGGCCACGCGAAGGTGCCGGCTCAGGCCGGCGGCGCGAGATTGCGTGCCGTCGCCAGCATGGTGGCGCACAGCGTTTCCCCCTCGGCATCGCAGGCGAAGACCTCGGCGGCAGCGACCGTCAGCAGCCGGGCCGCCTGCACCACGCGGCCGCGCGCCACCAGCCGGTCGCCACGGGCCGGCCCCACGATCTTGAGGGCGCAGTCGATGGTGGCGTTGGCCCACCCCTTCGGCAGCAGCGTGCCGGCGGCGGACACGGCGGCAAAGTCGGCCGCGGCGAAGATCGGCGTGGCCTGGAGCTGGCCCGGACGGAAGCTCAGGGTCTCCTGGTAAGGCAGCTCCAGCTCCACCTGGCCGGCCTCGATGCGCGTGAAGCGCAAGCCCAGCGTGCGCGCCGCCGGCATGGCCATCACGGCTGCCTCCAGGTCGCGGGCGAAATCGGCGGGGTTCTCTGTCATGGTCCTTGTCTCCTGCTACGTGTCGAAACCTTCTTGTCGTCCGGCCCGGCGGCCCGTCCCTTGGCCGCCAGCGAGGCCTCGCGCGGCGCGCGCGGAAAGCCGCGCCCACCTTGCGCCGCCTTGTCCGAGCGGCGCTGCTCGCGTGCCTCGAACCAGCCGATGTGCGCCACCAGATGGGCGCGCAATACCTGCCGCTTGTCGATCTCGGCGTCCACCTCGGCGATGCGGGCCTGCAGCATGCCGATCATGTCGGCCGCCGTCAGCACCCCGCTGCGGTAATCCGGCAGCACCGCGGCGATCTGCTTGAGCGAGAAGCCGCACTGGCGCGACATGGTGATGAAGCGCAGTTCGCGCACGGCGCCTTCGTCGAACTCGCGGTAGCCGGACGGCCGCCGCCGCGCGACCAGCAAGCCGAGGCTTTCGTAGTGGCGGACAGCGTGGGCGGTCACGCCGACGCGCTTGGCAAGTTCCGATATCTGCATGGCTCAAGACTAAAGGGCTTCGGGTTGCACGAAGGTTGGCCTGTCACAAGAAAATCCCCTGGCAGCGACACCAGCACGCCCTCCGGGCCGCAGATGTGTCTGCCGGAAACAAATGTCAGACACGTGCAGGTGGCTTTTACGACTTCCATCTAAAAGTTACAGATATGTTGCAACTTATGCCCTCGGAGGCACTCGGCTTCCTGCGCGCCGCCGCGTAGTCTTGAGACAACTCAACCCGACGCGCAAACCGCACAGGAAACCATGTCCGACCGCCTCATCCTGCTCGACATCCCTGGTGTCCTCTACTCCGCCAGCTCGGCGACCCGCCTGGGCGGCACGCCGGACAGCGGCACGCTGAAGGATGTCCGCTTCTTCGACCCGGTCGCGCTCGGCTTCATCCGCCGGCTGTTCGGGCTGGCCGGTGCCCGCGTCGTGGTGTCCGACCACTGGCGGCGCGGCATCCCCGCCGCCATCCTGCAGCAGCTGGACCTGCAGGTCGAGGACATGATGCCGCCGGCGCCGGGCGGCTTCGGCGCCGAGATCGCGGCCTACTTCGCCAAGCGCCCCGCTCCGTCCGCCTACGTGATCCTGAGCGCCGCGCCGGACAGCTTGCAGCCACAGCAGCTTGCGCATCTGGTCAGCGTGGATCCCGCGCAAGGGCTGACCCCGGACGGTTTCCGCCGCGCGCTCGACGTGCTCGGCGTCGGCTGCCCTTCCGGCATGTGCCTGGACGTGCAGCCCCACCCCGAGCTGGCCGAGCGGCTGCGCCAACTGCAGCAACTGGCACGCCTGGCGCCGGAGCGCTTCGGTCCGGCCGCGCCGGCCGCCGCTCCGGCAACCCTGTTCCACTC
The DNA here is from genome assembly GCF_001854325.1 of Cupriavidus malaysiensis. Taxonomy (NCBI): domain Bacteria; kingdom Pseudomonadati; phylum Pseudomonadota; class Betaproteobacteria; order Burkholderiales; family Burkholderiaceae; genus Cupriavidus; species Cupriavidus malaysiensis. Next base: position 1,453,425 of record NZ_CP017755.1, on the reverse strand, counting down.
CTGATCGCGGGCGGCCGCGCCGCCCCTCCCGGCCCCTCCCCGGTCCTCCGGCCACGGCCCGCCCCGGCACACGCCGGCGCGGGCCGCATTCATGGCGGCGTCCTGCCCGCGCCCTGCCCGCCCTGCCTCAAGGCTCAAGGCTCAAGGCGCCTTGCCTCCATATTCCGCAATGCAGAATATGAATTCCACAATGCGGTTGACGCCTCCAGGCAATCGATGGGACCATAGCGCCAACCAACAAGACCGGTGCCCACGCCGGAAGCCGTCCCGGAGACCCCCATGCGCAGCACCCAGCGGCCCGCCACTGCCGGCGCCACTGACTTGCCCGCCCTGCCTGCTTCCCCCTCCCTGGCCATCGCCCGCTCCATCTGCCTTCAGCCTGTCTGCGCGCGCCCGTACCAGACCAGCGGCCCCCGGGTGGCCGAGGTGCCGGAGCGGGTAGCGCTGCGGCATGCCGCAAGCGCGCGGCGCTATGGGGAATTGCCGAAGACCATTGATCAAACCGCGCGTCGCCTCGGCACGTCCAGTGCCTGGCCGCGCAAGCCGCTCGTCGCGACGGCCTGACCCCAGACACGAAGCCACCATGCAAGCACAACAGGAAATGATTGCGGAACAGCCAGAGGAGAACGGCGCTTCTGCCGTGGCGGACGCCGCGGATGGCGCGGATGGCACAGATACGGCGGTCCGGGCCGGCAAGGAAGACCGCCATTTCGTCACGGCGCTGGCGCGCGGACTCGACGTGCTGGCCTGCTTCCGCTCCTTTGACACCGTGCTGGGCAATGCCGAGATCGCCCAGCGTTGCGGGCTGCCGAAATCCACCGTCTCGCGCCTGACCCACACGCTGACCGAGCTGGGCTACCTGCAGCCGCTGTACGAGCCGGCCCGCTACCGGCTCGGCAGTTCGGCGCTGGCGCTGGCGCCCGCCGCCCAGCAAGGCGCCGAGGTGCTGGCCGTGGTGCGCCCGCACATGCAGCGGCTGGCCGAACTGTCGCAAGGCGTGGCCTCGCTGATCGTGCGCGACCGCGCGCACATGATGATCTTCGAAAACTGCCAGTCAGAGTCCTACCTGACCCTGCGCGTGGCCGTCGGCACACGCATCTCCGGCCTGGCCACCGCGGCCGGGCGCGCCTACCTGGACGCGCTCGGCGGCATCGACCAGCGTCGTGCCGTGGCGGCCTTCCGCGGCCGTGACGGCATCGACGCGGCGCGTGCCGATGCCATCCTCGCCACCAGCCACGACGAGGTGAAGCGGCTGGGCTGCACCACCTCCTTCGGCGAATGGCTGCCGCACATCAACTCCATCGCCGCTGCCTTCCGCCCCGGTCCGGCCCTGCCGCCGATGACACTGAGCTGCAGCGGCCCCGCCGCCATCGTGCCGGCCGCACAGCTGCTCGACACGGTGCGGCCGCACCTGCTGGCCAGCATCCGCAAGATCGAGACCGCGTTGGGGGTGATGGCGGGCTGAAGGCGGCACCGGGGCGCGTGCCGGGCCCGCCCTAACCGGCCACCGGCGCCGGCATCGCCACGCCGTACTTCTCCAGCCATGGCGCCAACTGCGGCACGATGGCCGGATTGAGCGCCACGCCGTCGCGCAGCTGGCGCGCCTTGCGTGCCAGCGCGCCCTGGCCGGGCAGGCGCACGGCATCGACGCCGGGCCGCGGCGGGTTGTCGGCGCAGGCCCCGGCGACCCAGCCCATCTGGTGGGCGAAGGCCTCGCCGCCGGCAAAGGCCTCGGGATCGAGCACCTGCAGGAAGACGGTATTGCCCCAGCGCTTGCCCGGGTCGTCGCGGCCGTGGCCGGACAGGCCGGCGGTCAGCGCTTCCACCATCAGCGACAGGGCGAAGCCCTTGTGGCCGGCGTCGAGCCCGCCCAGCGGCAGGATGGAGCCGGCCTGCGGCGCGAACAGCACGGCGGGGTCGTCGCTGGGATGGCCTTGCGCGTCGATCAGCCACGGATGCGGCAGGCGCTTCCCTTCCCGGTAGAGGCGTCCGGTCAGGCCGTTGGTGGTGATGGAGGTGGAGACGTCGATCAGCACCGGACCGCGCGGCGTCGGGAAACCGACCGCCAGCGGGCTGGGCGAGAACACCGCGCGGGTGCCGCCGAACGGCGCCACGGTGGCCGCGGCCGGTGCCGACGAGAACAGCAGCATCACGTAGCCAGCCTGCGTGGCGCGCTCCAGGTAGGCGGCCAGGCAGGCGATGTGGTGGCTGCGCCGGATCGTCACGGTGCCGGTGCCGTAGTCGCGCGCGCGTGCCATGGCGGCGTCGAGCGCGCGCAGCGTCAGCCACGGGCCGGGCAGGCGATGGCCGTCCCAGGTGGCCACCGCGGCGCGCTCGCTCAGCACCGTGTAGTCGCCCTGCACCGCCATGCTGCCGCTCTCGATCTCGGCCAGGTAGGTCGGCAGCAGTTGCAGCCCGTGGGTGTCGTGCCCCATCAGGTCGGCCTCGACCAGGATCGCCGCCACGTCGTCGGCACGGTCACCCGGCATGCCCGCGCTGCGCAGCAGGCTGCCGGCCAGTTCCACCAGCGCCGCGCTGTCGTGGCGCACCGTCTGCGTCTCTTCCTTCATCTCGCTCTCCTGGCTCCCGGTTCCTGGCTCAATCTGCGTCGCCCGACACGCCGGCCGCCTTGATCACCTTCTCCCAGCGCGCCTTCTCGGCCAACGCGAAGGCCTGGAACTCGGGCGCCGGCTTGGGATCCGGCTCGGCGCCGGCATTGAGCAGCAGCGCGCGGATGTCAGGCCGGCGCACGGCGGCGACGATGGTGTCGCTCAGGCGCGCGACGATCTCGCGCGGCGTGCCCGCCGGCGCGAACACGCCGAACCAGGAGCCGGTGACGAAGCCGTGCAGCCCGGCCTCCTCCATGGTCGGCACATTGGGCAGCGCATTCATGCGCCTGGCGCCGGTCACGGCCAGGGCCTTGAGCTTGCCGCCCTTGACGAAAGGCAGCGCGGTCGGCGCGTTGTCGAACATCAGCTGCACCTGGCCGGCCATCAGGTCGGTGTCGGCCAGCGCGCTACCCTTGTAAGGCACATGGATCATCGAGGTGCCCGTCATCACCTTGTACAGCTCGCCCGACAGGTGGATGGAGGTGCCGGTACCGGACGAGGCGAAGGTCACCTTGCCGTTGGCCTGCTTCACGTAGCGCGTCAGTTCGGCAACGTTGTTGACCGGCAGCTGTGGGCGGGTCCTTGCCGGCGCGGTGCGCGGCCGCGCCCGGTCCTGCTCAGTCGGCCAGCCCTCAGTCGGCCAGCCGCATCGCCGGCGTGATCTGGCGCGCATCGGTGATCAGCTCGAGCAGTGCCGGCCGGCCCGCCGCGCGGGCACGCTCGAAGGCCGCGGCAAAGTCCTCGGTGCGCTCGATGCGCTCGGCCCAGGCGCCACAGGCCTGCGCCATCTGCACGAAGTCCGGGGTGGCGATGCCGGTGCCGCTGACGCGGCCCGGGTAGCGCTTCTCCTGGTGCATGCGAATGGTGCCGTACATGCCGTTGTTGACCACCACCACGATGAGGTTGGCGCCGGCCTGCGCCGCCGTGGCCAGTTCCTGCGGATACATCAGGAAGCAGCCGTCGCCGGCGAAGCAGACCACGGTGCGCTCGGGCGCGCGCAGCTTGGCGGCGATGGCGGCCGGCAGTCCGTAGCCCATGGCGCCGCAGGTCGGCGCCAGCTCGGTGCGGGGACGACGGTAGGCATAGAAGCGGTGCAGCCAGACGGTGTAGTTGCCGGCGCCGTTGCTGAGGATGGCGTCGTCGGGCAGCACGCGGTCGAGGTGGGCGACCGCCGCCCCCAGGTCGACCCCGCTCAGTTCCGCATGGGGCGCCGGCAGTGCGGCGAAGGCGAGGTGGTCGGCGTGCGCGCCGGCCGTCCATTCGGCCCAAGGCGCGGAAGCCGGGGCCGGCAGGGTCGCCAGCATCTCCGCACCCGCTTCGATGCCGCTCTGGATGGCCAGCACGGGCTGGTAGACCCGGCCCAGTTCCGCGCTGTCGGCATGCAGGTGGATCAGGCGCTGGCGCGGACGGGGCACGTCCAGCAAGGTATAGCCATCGGTGGCGATGTCGCCCAGGCGGGTGCCGAAGGCGAGGATCACATCGGCCTGGCGCACGCGCTCGGCCAGGCGCGCGTTCATGCCCAGGCTCAGGTGGCCGGCGTAGTGCGCGTCGCGGTTGTCGAACACGTCCTGGCGGCGGAAGGCGCAGGCCACCGGCAGGTTCCAGGCCTGGACAAAGCGGGAGAAAGCCGCCGCCGCGGCGTCGCTCCAGTTGGCGCCGCCGGCGATCACCAGCGGCCGCTGCGCCCCGCGCAGGATCTCGCCCAGGGCGGATGCATCGGCCGCGGACGGTGCCGCGCTGACCGGGCGGTATGGCGCAGTGTCGGCGCAGGCGCATTCGCCGTCGAGCACGTCTTCGGGCAGCGCCAGCACCACCGGGCCCGGCCGGCCCGAGGTCGCCACGCGGAAGGCGCGCGCCACCATCTCCGGGATGCGCTCGGCATCGTCGATCTCGGCCGCCCATTTGGCCATGCCGCCGAACATGGCGGCATAGTCGACCTCCTGGAAGGCCTCGCGCCCCTTGTGGCCGCGTGCGATCTGGCCCACGAAGAGAATCATCGGCGTCGAGTCCTGCGCGGCGATATGCACACCGATGCTCGCGTGCGTGGCGCCCGGCCCGCGCGTGACGAAGCAGATGCCGGGGCGCCCGGTCAGCTTGCCGTCGGCCTCGGCCATATTGGCCGCGGCGCCCTCGTGCTTGCACACCACCAGGTCGATGGCGGGCTGATCGTGCAGGGCATCGAGCACGTCGAGGAAGCTCTCGCCGGGCACGCAGAAGATGCGCTCGGCGCCATGGATACGCAGGGCATCGACCAGGGCGCGGCCGCCGCTGCGGCGGCGGGTGTCGGAAAGCGGCTGGGGCTGGCCGGATGCGGAAGCGGAGGCGGAGGCGGAGGCGGGTGGCGTGCGGGTCATGTCGGTGTGGTCTGTGCGGGCGCTTGCGCTGCCGGCAGCGCAAGCGGCTGCCGGTCCGCCCGGCCTCCTCGGAGAAGCCGGGATGTCCGCCAGTGTGCGTCGGTGCCGCGGGCAGCGCCCGGCACCTGGCGCATTTCTGCTATGCATCCAGCGCAAGGCTCGTCCCCCGCGCGGCGTGTAGATTGGCGGCAGGCCACCGTATCCCGCCACGCCCGGCGTGCCCCGCGCGGATCCGCAAGTGCCGCCCCACATATAAAAGAACACAGGAGACTACCGCCATGCCCACCCTGCCCTCCCGCCACCGGGCAGCATTCGCTGCGCTTTGCCTTTCCTGCATGACTGCCCTGCCCGCCACCCAGGCCCACGCCCAGGACAAATGGCCGAGCAAGCCGATCAACTACGTGGTGCCCTTCGCCGCCGGCGGCACCACCGACGTGCTGGGCCGCCTGATCGGCCAGCGCCTCTCGGTCGCGCTGGGCCAGCCGGTGGTGGTGGAGAACCGCGCCGGCGCGGGCGGCAATATCGGCTCCGACTACGTCGCCAAGGCGGCCCCGGACGGCTACACGCTGGTCGGCGGCACCATCAGCTCGCATGCCATCAACGTCAGCCTCTATCCCAGGATGCCCTATGACCCGGTCAAGCAGTTCCAACCGGTGGCGCTGATCGGCACCCTGCCGAACGTGCTGGTGGTCAATGCCGACAGCCCGTGGAAGAGCGTGCAGGACGTGATCGCCGCCGCGCGCGTGCCTGGCACCCAGGTCACCTTCGGCTCGTCCGGCAACGGCACCTCGCAGCACCTGGCCGGCGAGCTCTTCGCCAAGCTGGCGGACGTCAAGCTGCTGCACGTGCCCTACAAGGGCAGCAGCCCGGCCATGCAGGCCCTGCTCGGCAAGCAGGTCGACCTGGTGTTCGAGAACAGCGTGGCGGCCATGCCACTGATCCAGTCCGGCAAGCTGCGCGCGCTGGCCACTACCGGCAGCAAGCGCGCCGGCGAGCTGCCCGACGTGCCCACGCTGGCGGAGGCCGGGCTCAAGGGTTACGAGATCGTCTCCTGGCAGGCCATCTTCGCGCCGGCCGGCACGCCGGCACCGGTGGTGGACCGCCTCGCCGGCGAGATCGGCAAGATCCTCGCCGACCCGGCCGTGCGTGGCCGCCTGGCCCAGCTCGGCATCGAGCCCTCGGGTGCCGGCCCGGCCCAGCTCGGCGCCTTCCAGAAGGCCGAGGTGGCAAAGTGGGGCCAGCTGGTCAAGAGCGCCGGCATCCGGCTCGAATGAGCGACCGCGGCTCGATCACCTTGCCCGGCGCCATGTGGCTCCTTGCAGCGTCATGTGGCGCCGGAGCCGCCGGGCGCTATCATGAGGGTCCGGCCGCCGGCACACACCTGCGCGCCGGCCGGCCCCTCGGGCCGCGACCGAGCGAACCCGCATTGCGCCACGCCGGCAAGCCCGCCCTGCCGCCAGCCATCGCCCACCCCTGATAGCCCACCTCAGACATCCCATGAGCGAATCCCGCATTCCCACCGACGCCCTGCACCGCTGGGTCGACGAGCTCTGGCTCGCCGCCGGCTGCGACGCCCGCGAAGCCCGCCTGACCGCCGACCACCTGGTCGGCGCCAACCTCGCCGGCCACGACTCGCACGGCGTCGGCATGATCCCGAAGTACGTACTGTCATGGCTGGGCGACCAGCTCCAGCTCAACCAGCAGGTGAGCGTGCTGCACGACACCGGCGCCATGCTGAGCCTGGACGGCAACCGCGGCATGGGCCAGGCGGTCACCGAGCAGGCGATGGCACTGGCCATCGGCCGCGCGCGCGAACACGGCGTCTGCGTGATGGGGCTGCGCCGCTCGCACCACCTGGGGCGGGTCGGCCACTGGGCCGAGCAGGCCAGCGCCGCCGGCCTGATCTCCATCCACTTCGTCAACGTGCTGTCCAAACCTATCGTGGCCCCGCATGGCGGCTACCAGGCCCGCTACGGCACCAATCCCTTCACCATCGGCGTGCCGGTGCCCGGGCAGGCGCCGCTGGTGCTGGACTTCGCCACCAGCGCGATCGCGCTGGGCAAGGTACGGGTCGCCCACAACAAGGAAGTGCCGGTCCCGCCGGGCTGCCTGCTGGACGCGGCCGGCCACCCCACCGAGGACCCGGGCGTGATGTTCCCGCCGGCCGGTGCGCCCCAGGGCGCGCTGCGCAGCTTCGGCGAGCACAAGGGCTATGTGCTGGCGGTGATGTGCGAGCTGCTGGGCGCCGCGGTCACCGGCGGCCACACCATCCGTCCGGAGACGCTGACGCACGAGCACGCGGTCTGGAACAATATGCTGGCCCTGGTCTTCGATCCGGCGCGGCTGGGCAGCAGCACCAGCTTCGGCCACGAGGTCGAGGCCTTCGTCGACTGGATCCGCTCGTCGGCGCTCCAGCCAGGCTGCGCAGGCGTACAGTTGCCGGGCGAACCCGAGCGCGCCTGGCGCCGCGCCCGCGCGGAATGGGTGCCGGTGGACGCCGGCACGCTGGCGCAGCTCGACGATGCCGCCGCCCGCGTGCAAGCCGCGCGCGGCAGCTCACCGGGACCGCTGTCGCGCCTGGCCGCCTGACGTCGGAGCGCCTCATCCGTAGCACCCGCATCATCTGTCTCTGTATCACCCGATTGGAAGCCACATGCCGCACGTCACCATCGAACTCACGGAAAACACCCGCCTGAACCGCTCGCAGGAAGAGCTGCTCGACGAGGTCAACGCCGCCCTGCTGGCCAGCGGCCAGTTCCAGGAAGCCGACATCAAGTCGCGCTGCATCACCCTGCCGGTCTACCGCCAGGGCACCGAGGCGCGCGAGCGTGCCTTCGTCCATGCACGCCTGTGCATCCTCGACGGGCGCGAGCTGGCCACGCGCCGCGCGCTCGGCCAGGCCGTATGCGACGTCATCGCCGAAGCCGTGCGCCCGCTGGCCGGCGGCGAAGTGCAGGTGAGCGTGGAAGTGGCCGAGATGGAGCGCGCCAGCTACGCCAAGCAGGTCATCACCAGCGCGAGCTGACCCGCCTGGCCTGCCGGCGGCGCTGGCCGCCGGCAGGCCGCCGCCGCGCGCCGGGGCGAGCCGGCGCCATGCGGCGCCCCCCCACCAGAACAAGGAGACCCCCGCATGATCCCCCCCGTGATCCGACTGCACGCCGGCGACAACGTCCTGATCGCCCGCACCGACCTCGCCATCGGCACCCCCGTGCCCGGCGCGGATTTCCATGTCCGCGCCCAGGTGCCCGCCGGCTACAAGATCGCGGCGCGGCAGATCCGCAAGGGCGAGCCGATCCTCAAGTACCAAACCACCATCGGCTTCGCCAGCACCGACATCGCGCCCGGCAGCCTGGTCTCGGGGCACAACATCGCCTTCGAGGAATTCGAGCGCGACTACGCCCACGCGCGCGACTACGTCCCCGCCGCCGTGCTGCCGGCACACCAGCGCGCCACCTTCGACGGCTATGTGCGCGACGACGGCCGCGTGGCCACGCGCAACTTCATCGGCGTGGTGGCCACGGTCAACTGCTCCGCCACGGTGGTGCACAAGATCGCGGAGTGGTTCACGCCGGAGCGGCTGGCCGCCTATCCCAACGTCGATGGCGTGGTGGCCTTCGCGCACAGCACCGGCTGCGGCATGGAGATGAGCGGCGAGCCGATGGCGCTGCTGCGCCGCACGCTGGCCGGCTACATGCGCCATCCCAACCTGGCCGCGGTGCTGGTGGTGGGACTGGGCTGCGAGCGCAACCAGGTCGCCGGCCTGCTGGAAGCCGAGGGCCTGCAGGCCGGCCCGCGCCTGGTGCCCTTCACCATGCAGGACACCGGCGGCACGCGCAAGACCATCGAGGCCGGCGTGGCCGCGGTGCAGGCGCTGCTGCCCGAGGCCGACCGCGCGCGGCGCCGGCCGGTCAGCGCCGAGCACATCAGCATCGGCCTGCAGTGCGGCGGCTCCGACAGCTTCTCCTCGATCACCGCCAACCCGGCGCTGGGCGCCGCCATGGACCTGCTGGTGCGCCACGGCGGCACCGCCATCCTGTCGGAGACGCCGGAGATCTATGGCGTCGAACACACCCTGACCCGCCGTGCCGCCAGCCGCGAGATCGGCGAGAAGCTGGTCGAGCGCATCCGCTGGTGGAAGGACGTCTACGCAGCCGGGCGCGACGTGCAGATCAACGGCCGCGTCAGCCCGGGCAACCAGGCCGGCGGCCTGGCCAATATCTTCGAGAAGTCGCTGGGCTCCTCGATGAAGGGCGGCACCGGCCCGCTGATGGGGGTCTACCGCTACGCCGAGCCGATCGCGCAGAAGGGCCTGGTGTTCATGGATTCGCCGGGCTTCGACCCGGTCTCCGCCACCGGCCAGATCGCCAGCGGCGCCAACCTGATCTGCTTCACCACCGGCCGCGGCTCGATGTTCGGCGCCAAGCCGGTGCCCTCGCTCAAGCTGGCCACCAACTCGCCGATGTACCACCGGCTGGAGGAGGACATGGACATCAATTGCGGCGAGATCCTCGACGGCACCGCCACCATCGAGAGCATGGGCGAACGTATCTTCGCCGACATCCTCGCCACCGCCTCCGGCCGCCGCAGCAAAAGCGAACTGCTCGGCCTGGGCGACCACGAATTCGCGCCGTGGCAGATCGGCATCACCGGCTGAACGCAATCGCATCATCGCACCGCCGCGCCGCCTGCCTTCCCTTATCCCGCACAGGAATCCTCATGCCTTCCCTCCTGCCCTCGCCGCTGCCCAACCGCTTCCGTTCGGCCATCCTGGCACGCCAGCGCCAGATCGGCTGCTGGTGCTCGCTGGCCAATCCCACCACCACCGAGATCCTCGGCCTGGCCGGCTTCGACTGGCTGCTGCTCGATGGCGAACACGCGCCCAATGACGTGCTGAGCTTCGTGCCGCAGTTGATGGCGCTGAAGGACAGCGCCAGCGCGCCCGTGGTGCGGCCGCCCGCCAACGACCCCATCCTGCTCAAGCGCCTGCTCGACATCGGCTTCTACAATTTCCTGATCCCGATGGTGGAAAGCGCCGACGAAGCCGCGCGCGCGGTCTCGGCGACGCGCTACCCGCCCCAGGGCACGCGCGGCGTGTCCATGGTCCAGCGCGCCAACCGCTACGGCACCGTCGCCGACTACTTCACGCAGGTCAACGACAATATCTGCGTGCTGGTACAGATCGAGAGCCGCAAGGGCGTGGATGCCGCCGAGGCGATCTGCGCCGTGGATGGCGTCGATGGCGTCTTCATCGGCCCGTCCGACCTCGCCGCCGCCTGCGGCCATCTCGGCAACCCCAACCACCCCGAGGTGCAGGCCGAGATGGAGCGCATCTTCGGCGCCGCCGAACGCGCGGGCAAGGCGGTCGGCATCCTCGCCCCGGTGGAGGCGGACGCACGCCGCTACCTGGAGCGCGGCGCCGCCTTCGTCGCCGTCGGGCTCGACCAGAACCTGTTCCGCGACGCCACGCGGGCGCTTCGCGAGCGCTTCGCCTCGTGAGCGGCGCCGCATACATGCCTGAGGCAGGGAGCGACACATGAGCAAGATCGGATTCATCGGCCTGGGCGTGATGGGCACGCCGATGGCGGCACACCTGCTGGCCGCCGGCCACACGCTGTACGCGCACACCCGCAGCGGCGTGCCGCAGGCCCTGCGCGACGCCGGGGCGCAGGCCTGCGCCAGCGCCGCCGAGGTCGCGCGCCAGGCCGACACCGTGTTCCTGATGCTGCCCGACACGCCGGACGTCGAGCGCGTGCTGTTCGGCGCCGGCGGCGTGGCCGAGGGACTGGGCGCGGGCAAGACGGTGGTGGACATGAGCTCGATCTCGCCGATCGAGACGCGCGATTTCGCTGCACGCATCGAGGCACTGGGCAGCGACTATGTCGATGCGCCGGTGTCGGGCGGCGAGGTCGGCGCCAAGGCCGCCACCCTGTCCATCATGGCCGGCGGCAAGCCCGAAGTATTTGCGCGCGTGCAGCCGCTGCTGCAATGCCTGGGCAAGAACATCACCCTGGTGGGCGGCGTGGGCGACGGCCAGGTGGCCAAGGTGGCCAACCAGGTGATCGTGGCCCTGACCATCGAGGCCGTGGGCGAAGCGCTGGTGCTGGCGGCCAGGGCCGGCGCCGATCCCGCACGCGTGCGCCAGGCGCTGATGGGCGGCTTCGCCAGCTCGCGCGTCCTCGAGGTGCACGGCGAGCGCATGATCGAGCGCCGCTTCGAGCCCGGCTTCCGCATCGCGCTGCACCAGAAGGACCTGGAACTGGCGCTGTCCACCGCGCGCAAGCTCGGTGTCAACCTGCCCAATACCGCCTCCTGCCAGCAGTTGTTCAACACCTGCAGCGCGCTCGGCGGCGCGCGCTGGGACCACGCCGGACTGGTGCGGGCGCTGGAACACATGGCGTCGTTCGCCATCGGCGACAAGGTCCCCGGCGCGGATGGTGCGGACAGCGCGGACGGGACTGCCGGCAGCGCCGGCAAGGCCTGACGCCCGGCATGGCCACCCCGCCCTCCGCCCTGAACTCCGACGACCTGGCCTGCTTCGTCTGCGTCGCCAGCACGCAGAGCATTTCGCGCGCCGCGCTCGAACTGGGCGCCGACCAGTCGACCATCAGCCGCCAGATCGCCCGGCTGGAGGCCGCGCTGGATGCGCGCCTGTTCCACCGCAGCGGCCGTGGCGTGGTATTGACCGAGGCCGGGCAGACGCTGCTCGGCTATGCACGCCAGGTCGCCGCCACGCTGGCCGAAGCGCGCGAGGCCATCCGCGCCTCCTCGGCCAAGGGGCCGGCCCAGCTGGTGATCGCGGCCCAGCCGACCATCGCCAACACCGCCTTCGCCGCCATCGGCACCGCGCTCAAGCTGCGCTTTCCCGCCACCAAGGTGCGCTTCGTCGAAGGACTGGCCAGCCCGCTGCTGGCCTGGCTGGCCGCCGGCGAGATCGACGTCGCGCTGCTCTACCTGCCCGAGCAGCAGGGCGCGCTCAAGGTCGACATCCTGCTGGAGGAAGACCTGACCCTGGTCACCCCCACCTCCTGGAGCCACCTCGGCCCGACCTTCCCCGTGCGGCGGCTGGCCGAAGTGCCGCTGATCCTGCCCAGCACCGGACACGGCCTGCGCGTGCTGGCCGAGACCCTGGCCGCGCGCAACGGTGCCTCCCTGCAACTGGCGATGGAATGCGATGCATCGAACACGGTGTCGATGCGCCTGGTGGAAGACGGCTGCGGCGCCACGCTGCTGCCCTTCGCCGCCGTGGCCGACCGCGTCGCCCAGGGCCGCCTGCACTCGGCGCGCCTGATCGAGCCGGTGGTGACGCGGCAGGTCGCGCTCGCCACGGCGCGCAACCGCCCGCCGGTGCCTGAACTGTGGGACATCATGCAGACCGTGCGGCAATCGGTGCGCAATACGGTGATGTCGGGCGCCTGGCCCGGCGCGCGGCTGGTGTAGTGCGGCGCCTGCCGGCCTGCGAACGCCATCGTGCTAGCGAATGCCGGCCCTCTCCCCCGGCCCCTCTGCCGCAGGCGGGAGAGGGGAGCGAAGCGGCGCGGTGCGAACCACGTCGCGCTGGACGAAGCCGACGAGATGCACCAACACCGAGCGCCAAGCACACGGTCTTGGCTCCCTCTCCCCGCACGGAGAGGGCGGGGGAGAGGGGTGGTTTAGCAAGGCGCCACGCCCAAGCGAAGCCAACGGTGTGATCCAGCACGCGAGCACAGAATCGAAGCCGACAAGCCCCACGGCCAACCGGCAGCGGCCCTTTCCCTCCCCATGACACTATCGTCATGGCGCGGCCCTGCCGCGTCTGAAGCAGAACAAAAAACGCCTGGCCGTTAATTGAATAAGATGAGACGAGAGGCACGAGGCCTGCCCCCGCTGAAGCCAGCCGGCAGCCACCGCCGGCCGAGCCCAGCATCAGCCCGCCTCCGCCCCCCGCGCCGTCACGCAGGCCGTGTCCGGCGCGCCGATGGCCCAGTCGATCGCGGCATCGAACAGCCGCAGGCCGGGCGCGGACAGGTTGGTGAAGGTGTCGTTGGCCAGGAAGAACATCACGCGGCGTGCGGGCGCGAGGGCTTCGTAGTCCATCGTGGCGCCCTTCTCGTAGGCGAAGATGGCTGCCTTCTCGGGCTGCCCGTAGAGCGTGGCGATGATGCTCGCGCCCAGGCCGGGCCTGCCCCAGCTCATCGGCGCCTGGCGCGCATAGACGTTGACGCTGCCGGCGGGCAGTCCCGCGGCCATCGGGTGGGGCGCGTTGACCAGCCACAGGTAGCGCTCGCGCCCGGCCTCGCCGTAGTCGCTGTCGAGGCGCTTGCCGGTCATGGCGAGATCGTCCAGCAGGTCGTTCTCCCAGGTCAGCAGCGGGATGGCGAGCTGGCGCCAGCCGGCCTGGACCGACTTGGCCGCCACTGTCGAGGACAGCACCACCAGGCCGGCCCCTGCCGCGGCCGCCGGGGCCGCCGACTGGTCCAGCAGGTCCACGGCGAAGCCGCGCCGGCGCAGGTGCGCCGCGATGGCCTGGTCGACCGCCAGGCTGGGCCCCTGCTGCTGCACGACCAGCACCACGCGGCCACGCGCCGCCGGCTGCGCCTGGGCCGCGCCCGGCAGCAGGACCGCGCCTGCGGCCAGCGCGGCACCGGCCAGGAAGGCTCTGCGCGAGGGCCGGCGCGCGGCCCCTGCCACAGCGGCCGCATCGGCACACGGTCGTGAGGGAAGCGGATGCGGCATGGTTCAGAACTCCATCGTGGTCAGCAGCGACACCTGGCGCGCGTCGCCCACGGCGACGAAGTACTGGTTGGCGCTGGACGGGTAGTAGACCGTGTTGAACAGGTTCTTGACATTGAGCTGGAAACGCACCTTCTGTCCGCCGACGCGTGTGTCGTAGCTGGCGAAGGCGTCGGCCACCGCGTAGGCCGGCAGCATGAAGCTGTTGGCCGAGTCGCCGGGCCGGTTGCCGACGTAGTGCACGCCGCCGCCCAGGCGCAGGCGGTCGCCGCCGAACAGGCTGCCGAAGTCATAGACGGCGGACAGCGAGGCGGTGTGCTGCGCCACGTTCCACAGGCGGTTGCCCGCGTAGAGCGGATCCTCGGTGGTCTTGGCATCGATGTAGGCATAGCTGGCGATGACGTTCCAGCGCGGCCCGACCTGGCCGGTGATATCCAGCTCGACACCGCGCGAGCGCGCCCGCCCCGAGGTGCGCCATTCGGTCAGCTTGGCGGCATCGTTGTACTGCGACACCAGTACGTTGCGCTTGTCGATATCGAACAGCGCCAGCGTGCCGGTCAGGCCGATGGCCAGGTCGGCCTTGGCGCCCACTTCCCACGACCTGCCCCGCTCCGGCGCCACGGCCGAATCGATCACCACGCCGGAACTCAGCGGCGCGATGGTCGAGGTCGGCTTGAGCGATTCGGTATAGCTCGCATAGAGCGACAGCGCCGGGCTCCACTTGTAGACCAGGCCGGCGCGCGGCAGCCAGCGATTGCCCTCGATGTCCGTGTTGGCATGGAAGGGACGGCCGCGTCCGGCCCACTGGCTGTACGAAAGGAAGCGCATGCCGGCCACCAGGATCCAGCGGTCGGTCAGGTAGAGGCTGTCCTGCAGGAACACCGAGGTGTTGTGCAGGGCGTCGGTCTGGTCGCTGTCGCTGGCGGAGACCGTGCTGGACGGGCTGATCTGCCCGTACACCGGGTTCAGGTAGCTGAACTTGCTGGACACGGACTGGCGCAGCAGGTCGGCGCGGTAGATCAGGCGGTATTCGCTGTCCATGCCCATCTGCAGGTTGTTGCGCATGCCGCCGAGCTGGAAGTTGCCGTCGACGTAGGCGATGCCGTAGCTGTCCGTGCTGAGCGCGCCGTGGGTGGCGTCGTTGCTGCGGCTCACCAGGCCGGTGGTGGTATTGATGCCGGTGATGCGGATCTGGTTCGCGTCGTAGGTCTCGCGGTTGTAGCTGTAGCCGAAGTGCGCGCGCCAGTCGCCGTTGAATTGGTGGTCCACGGCCAGCTGGGCCAGGTGGGAGTTGCCGACCATATTGTTGAACGGCTCGTCCAGGCGCCGGCGGGCCGGGATCGGCAACGGCGCGCCGCTGCGGGGATCCATCGCGGTGCCGCGGTCGAAGGGATACAGGTAGTCGCGGTACTCGTAGGACAGCACGACCTGCGTATCGCGGCCATACCAGGCCAGCGACGGCGCGATCAGGGTTTCGCGATGAACGCCGAAATTGCGCCAGTACTGCTCGTCGACATGGTCGGCCACCATGCGGTAGGCCAGGCCCGATTCGCCAAGCGGGCCGGTGGTGTCGAGCGTGATGCCGGCGCCGTTCTTGCCATGGCCGTAGGTGCTGCCCAGCAGCGACAGGGCCGTGCTCTGCTTGAGCTGCGGGCGCTTGCTGACGATGTTGATGACGCCGCCCGGATCCATGATGCCGTAAAGCAGCGACGATGGCCCCTTGAGCACCTCCACGCTGTCGGCCGCGGCATTCAGGCCGCGGCCCTGCACCAGCGGCATGCCGTTGTGCATGATGGAGCCGTCGCGGTTGCCGCCGAAGCCGCGCTTCATCAGCGTGTCCTGGGTTCCCGCCAGGGTATTGCCCTGGGTGATGCCGCTGACGTTGGCCAGCGCGTCGTCGAGGTTGCGCGGGCGCTGGTCCTTGAGCACCTGGGCCGGCACCACGTTGACCGCCTGCGGCGTGTCCTGCAGCGGCAGGTCCGAGCGCATCACCGAGCTGTTGGCGGCAGGCCGGTAGCTGCCGATCGACTGCGCGCTGACGGTCACCTGCGGCAGGGCCGTGGCGGCATCCCCCGCTGCCGGCGCTGCGGCCTGCGCACCGCTCCGCGGCGCCAGCGCGTAGCCACCATTGGGCTGCGCCACCGCGGCCAGGCCGGTGCCCTGCAGCAGGGCGGCGAGGCCGGCGGCGGTGCCATAGCTGCCGCGCAGGCCGCCGCTGTGCCGCCCCGCCGTCTGCTCCGGCGTGAATGACAGCAGGATGCCGGCCTCGCGGCCGAAGCGGTTGAGCGCGGCCTCCAGCGGGCCGGCCGGAATGTCGTAGGACTTGCGCGGCGCCTCGGCCGCCGCGCCGGCGGGGGCAGCCTGGGCAAGGCCTGCCTGCGGCAGCGCACCGCCCAGGCTGGCACCCAGCATGGCGTGCCGCAGCACGCGCAGGGCCTGCTGGCCGAGCGCGGCGCGGCGCGCGGGTCGGAAGGAAACGGAGCCGGCGCGGGACCGGGCCGGGCGATGGTGATGCGTCATGAAGGCAGACTCGCGGTGGACTCGAAGACGGTGTTCTCATCTCCTAAGTCACGCGAGATTTCCAAACAGGCCACCCGGCCAGCAAAAAAGCGAAAAAAACGCGCGGCCGGTCAGGCCGGCGCCGGCAGCACCGTGACCCAGTAGCGGGTCACGAAGTGGATGCGCACCGGCAACGTGGTACGCAGCAGGTCGAGGACGCGGCCGGTATCGGCCAGCGGATAGGTGCCCGAGACACGCAGCCCGGCCACGGCGGGATCGCAGCGCAGGCGGCCCGGGCGGTAGCGGCCGAGCTCCGCCAGGAAGTCCTCCAGCCGCATGGCGCTGGCCACCAGCATGCCGTCGGTCCAGGCCACCGCCGTGTCGGCCAGCGGCGCCGCTGCCTCGGCCCCGCCCCGGCCGAAGCGGACCTGCCCGCCGGCAGCCACGACCGGCCCGCCGCCGGCAACGTCGAGCGGCTCGACCGCGACGGTGCCTTCCAGCACACCGACCCAGCTGCTGTCCTCGAACTGGCGCACGGCGAAGCGCGTGCCCAGCGGCCGCAGGCGGCCCTGCCGCGTCTCCACCAGCATGGGGCGCGCCGGCACCTGCCGGTCCCTGGCGGTGCTGACGAGGATCTCGCCGCGCAACAGCCGCACCACACGCCCGGTGCCGCCGTAGCGCACGTCGACGGCGCTGTCGGTATTCAGGACCAGGGCCGTGCCGTCCTCCAGGCGCACGGTGCGGCGTTCGCCGACACCGGTGTGCAGGTCGGCCAGCCAGCCCTGCAGCGGCGCCTGCTCGCGTGCCAGCCAGGCGGCGCCGCCGCCCGCGAACAACAGCGCCAGCGCGCGCACGGCATGGCGCCGGCGCGGCGAGCCGGGGGCGGCCAGCGCCGCGCGCGCCACCGCGCTGGCCAGCGGCGAAGCGACCTGGCGCAGTTGCCCGTTGAAGGATTCGATATGGCGCCAGGCGCGCGCGTGGTCCGGATGCGCTTCCACCCAGCGGCGCCAGTCGGCGCGCGTGCGCCCGTCGGCTTCGGCCGATTGCAGCGTGACCAGCCACTCGACCGCGCGGCGCGCCACTTCGGGGGAAATCGCCGGAGGGCGCGCGGACAGCGTGCGCGCGCGCCCTTCGCTGCCGGCCGCGCTCATGCCCCAGCCTGCGCGAAATAGCACTGCGTGCCGGCGCGCACCAGGTAGCGCTTGACGGTGGTGACGGAGATATCGAGCGCGGCGGCGATCTCGAGCTGGCTCATGCCGTCGAGCTGGGCCATCAGGAAGGCACGCTTGACCGGCACCGGCAGGCCGTCCAGCAAGGCATCGATCTCGTGCAGGGTCTCCAGCAGGATGGCGCGCGCCTCGGCCGACGGCACCACCGGCTCGGGCAGGCAGGCCAGCGCCTCCAGGTAGGCCTGTTCCAGCTTCTCGCGGCGCCAGTGGTTGGCGAGCACGCGTTGCGCCACGGTGGACAGGAAGGCGCGCGGCTCCAGGACCTGCAGCGCCTCCTCGCGCGCCAGCAGGCGCATGAAGGTATCGTGGGCGAGGTCGGCAGCGCGGTGCGCGCAGCCCAGCCTGCGCCGCAGCCAGCCATGCAGCCAGTCGTGGTGACCGCGGTAAAGCGCCTGAATTTCCTGCTGTATCCCCGCTTCGGCGGCCATGATCCGGCTCCCGGCGCCTGCGGACGGGCCGCGCGCCAAGTCACAAATAACGATAATGAGAATCGTTATTATATAAAGACCGGAAATCCCCAGGCAATGGGAAGCCGCAAACAAGCTTGCCCGTCCAGCGGCACTGACGCGGCCCCGCCACACCTCTGCGGAGAGTAGGCTCAGGTCACCGGCGCCGGGTTGAACAGCGCCAGCGCGTTGTAGAGCTGGTGGTGCTCGGCCCAGGTCTGCTTGCGGCCGCTGGCGACGTCGAGCATCAGGCGGAACAGCTCCCAGCCCACCTCCTCGATGGTGGCCTGGCCGGTGGCGATACGGCCCGCGTCCACGTCCATCAGGTCGTGCCAGCGGCGCGCCAGGTCGCTGCGCGTGGCGACCTTGATCACCGGCACTTCGGCCAGCCCGTAGGGCGTGCCGCGGCCGGTGGTGAAGACGTGCAGGTTCATGCCGGCGGCAAGCTGCAGCGTGCCGCAGATGAAGTCGCTGGCCGGCGTGGCGGCGTAGATCAAGCCCTTCTGGCGCAGCTTCTCGCCCGGCGCCAGCACGCCGCTGATCGGCGCGCTGCCGGACTTGACGATCGAGCCCATGGCCTTTTCCACGATGTTGGACAGGCCGCCCTTCTTGTTGCCTGGCGAGGTGTTGGCGCTGCGGTCCACGCGGCCGCGCTGCAGGTAGGCGTCGTACCAGGCCAT
This sequence comes from Cupriavidus malaysiensis, assembly GCF_001854325.1. Taxonomy (NCBI): domain Bacteria; kingdom Pseudomonadati; phylum Pseudomonadota; class Betaproteobacteria; order Burkholderiales; family Burkholderiaceae; genus Cupriavidus; species Cupriavidus malaysiensis. Next base: position 1,434,899 of record NZ_CP017755.1, on the reverse strand, counting down.
CTCGCGGATCATCGCCTGCGCCACCTCGGGCGTGGCGGCGCGCGCGGTGAGCTGGCCGATGCCGTCGCGCACCTCGGTCACTTCCGAGAACATCACCGCGGCACCGGCGCGCACCAGCAGGTCGGTGGCAAAACCCACCGCCGGATTGGCCGTCACGCCGGAGAAGGCGTCGCTGCCGCCGCACTGCACGCCGACCACCAGGTCGGAGACCGGGCAGGTCTCGCGGCGGCGCGCGTTCAGCTTGGCCAGGTGGGTCTCGGCCATCTCCATGATGGCAGCGATCATGGAACCGAAGCCCACGTGCTGTTCGTCCTGCAGGCAGACCACGCCGACCTGCACTTCGCCGGCGCCGGCCTGGATGGGAATGGTGCCGGGCGGCAGCAGGCGCTCGGGCTGCAGCTTCTCGCAGCCCAGGCTGACCATCATCGCGGTACCGCCGAAATTGGGGTTCAGCGCGATATTGCGCAGGGTACGGATGGGCACCGCCGCATCCGGCGCGTCGATCGCCACGCCGCAGCCGTAGGTGTGCTCCAGCCCGATCACGTCGTCGACATTGGGGTAGCGCGGCAGCAGCTCGGCCTTGATGCGCCGCACCGCGTGCTCGACCACGCCCGACACGCATTGCACGGTGGTGGTGATGGCGAGGATGTTGCGCGTGCCGACCGAGCCGTCGGCATTGCGGAAGCCCTCGAAGGTGTAACCCTCCAGCGGCGCCATCGGCCCGGCGGCGCGCGTGCAGATCGGCAGGTCGTCCAGCGCCGGCGCGGGCGGCATCTCGATCACCCGCTCGTTGACCCAGCTGCCACGCGGCAGGTCGCGCGCCGCGTAGCCGATCACCACGTTGTAGCGGATCACGGGATCGCCCGCGGCCAGGTCCGCCAGCGCCACCTTGTGGCCCTGCGGCACGCGCTCGCGCAGCACCAGGCCGCAGGGGAAGACGCCGCCTTCGGCCAGGCCGCCGTCGTTGGCGACGATGGCCACGTTGTCCTGGGGATGCATGCGGATATAGAGCGGGGCCATGCCCTGGCCGCCCTCGCCTTGACGTTCGTTCACTTGTCGTTCAGTGGTTGTGCCCGCTGCCATCCGGCACCGGGCTGGTTGATCCTGGCTGTCGTCCTCAGGCGCGTATCCGATCGGGTCTCCTCACAGCGGCGATCGGAAAAGCAGATGGCCGGCTTATCGTGATATGTCATCATATGACCTGGATTATAGGGAGACGATTCGCAGCACCACCTCGGTGTTTACCCTAGCGACAGCCGCATCCTTTCCCATCGCCCGTGCCGCCGCCGGCGCGAGCCGCCCGGGAACGCTGTCCATCACGGACGGGAGCGCCGCGGGATCGCTGGCCGCGACGGCTGCCCGTCCCTCCCCGTGTTTCCCCTGAGGCCCTTTCCCCCCGGACGGCTTGCACCAGGCGCCGTCTAGTTGTACGATGACGTATAACAAATAGCAAACAATCGCCACCTGCAACGCCTCCCCGCGAGGCCAACCGGACGCAAGCCCATGACCACACCGCAAGAACTGAAGCAGATCGTCTCCGAAGGCCTGCTCTCCTTCCCCGTCACCGACTTCGATGCCCAGGGCAACTTCCGCCCCGACACCTATGTCGAGCGGCTCGAATGGCTGGCCCCCTACGGTGCGACTGCCCTGTTCGCGGCCGGCGGCACCGGCGAGTTCTTCTCGCTGACGCCGGATGACTACGCCAACGTCATCCGCACCGCGGTCGAGACCTGCGCGGGCAAGGTGCCCATCCTGGCCGGCGCCGGCGGCCCCACCCGCACCGCCATCGCCTACGCCAAGGAAGCCCAGCGCCTGGGCGCCAAGGGCGTGCTGCTGATGCCGCACTACCTGACCGAAGCGTGCGAGGCCGGTATCGCCGCCCACGTCGAGGAAGTCTGCAAGGCCATCGATATCGGCGTGATCGTCTATAACCGCGCCAACTCGCGCCTGACCGCCGACATGCTGGAACGGCTCGCGGATCGCTGCCCCAACCTGATCGGCTTCAAGGATGGCGTGGGCGAGATCGAGAACATGGTGCGCATCCGCCGCCGCCTGGGCGACCGCCTGTCCTACCTGGGCGGCCTGCCGACCGCCGAAGTCTACGCCGCCGCCTACAAGGCGCTGGGCGTGCCGGTGTACTCCTCGGCGGTGTTCAACTTCATCCCGAAGACGGCGATGGACTTCTATCGCGCCATCGCCGCCGACGACCACGCCACCGTGGGCAAGCTGCTCGACGAGTTCTTCCTGCCCTACCTGGAGATCCGCAACCGCCGCGCAGGCTATGCGGTGAGCATCGTCAAGGCCGGCGCCAAGCTGGTCGGCCACGACGCCGGCCCGGTGCGCGCGCCGCTGACCGACCTGGACGCCCAGGAGCTCGAACAGCTCGACGCGCTGATCCGCAAGCTCGGACCGCAGTAAGACACCACCCCCTCCCCTTGTGCGTCGCGGCCCGCGGGCGGCGATGCACGACCCGCCCCCGCGCCGCCGCCAGAGGTTCCGGCGCGGCGCGGCGTCATGCCGGCACCGTGTGTGCCGGCATGCCCTCCCACACGGCTTCCTGCCCCTGCAGGCGCGCGCGGATGAAATCCATCAGGGTACGCGTGGCCAGCGTCGGAAAACGGTTGGGCGCGGTCAGCATATAGATGCTGTCGCCCACGCCTTCCGGCTCGTGGCCGGGCAAGACCTCCTCCAGTTCGCCACGGCCGATCTGCTGCCAGACCGCATAGCGCGGCAGCAGCGCCACGCCCAGGCCCGCCAGCACCGCCTCGCGCAGGAAGGGATAGTCGCCCGACTGGATGCGCGGCGACACCCGCAGCACCTGCGGCTCGCCGGCCGCGGTCAGCTTGAGATCGAAGCGGCGGCCCAGCGAGGCCGGCGCGATCAGCGCGCAGCCCGGCAGTTCGGCGGGGCCCGCAGGCGCGCCCCGCCGCGCCAGGTAGGCCGGCGTGGCGCACAGGCACCAGCGCACGGCACCGATGCGACGCGCCACGTGGTCCTCGGGCGGCGTGGAGGTGATCTTGAGCGCCACGTCGACTTCCGCCGGGATCAGGTCACCGATGAAGTCGTTGATCAGCACCCGCAATGAGATGGCCGGATACTGCTGCGCGAAGTCCAGCAGCACCTGCGCCAGGTAGAGATGGCCCAGCCCGGTCGGCAGGCGGATACGCACGTCGCCGCGCACGGTCTGCCCCAGGCTGTCGATCGACGCACCCGCCGCCTGCAGTTCGTCCAGCATGCGTACCCCATGGGCATAGAGCAGCCTGCCGGCTTCGGTCGGTTCCACATGGCGCGTGGTGCGCCGCATCAACTGCGCGCCGAGCTGCTGCTCCAGCAACTTCAGGCGCCGCGAGACATTGGAGCGCGTCATGCCGCTGCGCGCGGCCGCCGCCGTCAGGGTACGGGCCTCGACCAGCGTGACGAAGAGGCGGATGAGGTTGAGGTCGAGGGAATTGTCAATCATCAGTCAACACGGCTGGCACAGGTCGGCAGATTGTTCGAAGCAGGCGCGCCGCCTAGCATAAGCCATCGTCCGCTTCCCTGATTCCGAGATGGCAACCCCTGCTGCATCCCGCGCGTTCCCTTCCCCGCCCGCCGCCTCCGAGCTGCCCTTCGCCGGCCTGCGCGTGCTCGACATCAGCCAGGGCATCGCCGGCCCCTACTGCGCGCACATCCTGTGGCAGCAGGGCGCCGAGGTGATCAAGGTGGACCCGCCCTCCGGCGACTGGGGGCGCCATGTCGGCGTGGTACGCGGCGAGCTGAGCGCGCTGGCCATCGCCTACAACGGCGGCAAGCGCGGCGTCTGCATCGATGCCGCCACCCCGGATGGACGGCGCCTGCTGCGCACGCTGGCGCGCCAGGCTGACGTCGTGGTGCAGAACTTCCGCCCGCAGGTGGCCACGCGGCTGGGGGTGGGCTACGCGGACCTGGCGGCGGAGCAGCCGGCCCTGGTCTATGTGTCGATCAGCGGCTACGGCGCCGACGGCCCCTACGCGGACCACCCCGCCTCCGACTCGGTGATGCAGGCCGACAGCGGCCTGATGTTCACCAACCGCGGCGCGGACGGCACCCCGCGCCGCGTCGGCATGCTGCTGGCCGATGCCGCCACCGGCCTGTACGCCGCGCAGGCGGCCGCGGCCGCGCTGTGCCGCCGCTTCCGGCGTGAAGCCATGCCGGCTCCGCAAGGAGCGCCATCCGGCGCGCATGTCGAGCTGAGCCTGTTCGACGCCTGCTGCGCCCTGCAGGCCAACAATATCCTTGAGTACGCGATCCAGGGCGCGGTCGCCGCCGGGCCCGTCAGCGCCCCCAATGGGGTGTTCGCCACACGCGACGGCAGCCTCAGCGTGCTGGCGCTCAACAATGCCCAGTTCAGCCGCCTGTGCCAGGCGCTGGAGCGGCCGGAATGGCTGCAGGATGCACGCTTCGCCGACAACGCCGCACGCATGGCGCACGCGCCATGGCTGCATGCCGCGGTGGCCGACTGCCTGGCCCGCCACGACACCGCGCACTGGCAGCGCGTGCTGCAGGCGCATGACGTGCTGCACGCGCCGGTGCGCGACTACCACCAGGTCCTGGACCACCCCCAGGCAGCGCAGCAGGGCAGCTTCCAGCCGCTTGCGCAGCCGGGCCTGGGCACCCTGCCTTTCGCCGGCGTGCCGGCGCGGGGCCTGCGGCGGCCGGCCGGCGCGGCACCCCGCATCGGCGAGCACACCGAGGCGGTGCTGAGCGAGGCGGGCATCGCCCCGGCACAGATCGCCGCCTGGCTGCGCGACGGCGTGGTGCGGCAGGCGCCGGCGCTGCCCGCCGCGCACGGAGACCTGGCATGAGCCCCGCCGCCGCCATCGGCCCGGACACCATGCGTGCCGTGCTGTGCGAAGCCTTCGGCCCGCCCGGATCCACCCGACTGGCCGAGGTCGCGCGCCCGCCGGCGGACGATGCGCACACCGTCACGCTGGCGGTCGAGTACGCCAGCGTCAGCCACGCCACCGGCCTGATGGTGGCCGGGCGCTACCAGACGCGGCCGCCCCTGCCCTTCGTGCCCGGCACCGAAGCGGTCGGCCGCGTCCTCTCCTGCGGCGCCGGCGTGACGCGGCTGCGTCCGGGCGACCGCGTGGTGGCCATCGCCGACTGGGGCTGCTTCGGCGAAGTGCTGCGGCTGCCCGAATACACCGTCTATCCGGTGCCCGACGCCCTCGAAGCGCTGCAGGCGCTGCCAGTGCCGCTTTCCTATGGCACCGCCTACTGCGGCCTGGTATGGCGCTGCGCGCTGCAGGCCGGCGAGACCGTGCTGGTGCTCGGCGCCGGCGCCGGCGTCGGGCTGGCGGCGGTAGAAATCGCGCACCAGCTCGGCGCCACCGTGATCGCCTGCGCCAGCACCGAGGCCAAGCGCGCCGAAGCCCTGCGGCGCGGCGCCGCTCATGCGGTGGCGCCGCAGGATCTCGCCGCCCGGGTCAAGCAACTGACGGGCGGGCGCGGCGCCGACGTGGTGGCCGACCCGGTCGGCGGCGACCTGTTCGACCAGGCCTTGCGGGCCGCCGCCGCCAACGCGCGCCTGCTCAGCATCGGCTTCGCCAGCGGGCGCGTCCCGCAGGCGCCGCTCAACCTGCTGCTGGTGAAGAACCTGACGCTGCACGGCTTCTTCGTCGGCCGCTACATCGGCTGGACACCCGCCGACGAGCGTGCCCGCCACGCCCCCGCGCTGCAGGCGGTGATGCAGACCCTGTTCGACTGGGCATGCGCGGGCCGGATCCGCCCGACCGTCTCGCAGGTGTACCCGCACGGCGGCCTGGCCGACGCGCTGCACGCGCTCGAGACGCGGCAGGTGGTGGGCAAGGTCGCGCTGCGGATCGCGGCAGACGGGCCGCCGGATACCGCGAACGATTCCCTGAAGAAGAACTAGCCCAAGGGCGAACGAGAACGAGGAGACAGCACCATGAGACAACCGACCGCGGGCGCGAGCGCCCGCTCCATGCGTCCCGGCGCGCGGCGCCGCGCGCCGGCACGGGCCTTCGCCCTGCTGGCGGCACTGGGCGCGGCGGCGCTGTTCGGCGCCGGCCCGGCCGCGGCCGCGGCCGCCGAGCCTTATCCGCAACGGCCCATCCGCCTGGTGCTGCCCTATCCGCCCGGCGGCCCGACCGACCTGCTGGCGCGCGTGGTCGCCGTGCGCATGGGCGACACGCTCGGGCAGAGCGTGGTGGTCGACAACAAGCCCGGCGCCAGCGGCATGATCGGCGCCGAAGCCGTGGCACGCGCCGTCCCGGATGGCTACACCCTGCTGGCCAATGCCTCGCTGCATGTGATCAATCCCAGCATCTACCCCAGGATGCGCTACGACGCCTTCCGCGATTTCGTGCCGGTCACCCAGCTCGCCGAGGTGCCGCTGGTGCTCGTCGTCAACGCCGATTCGCCGGTGCGCACGGTGCAGGACCTGATCGCGCTGGCCAAGGAGAAGCACGGCGCCCTCAACTTCGGCTCGGCCGGCAACGCCTCGGCGCAGCAACTCGCGGGCGAGTCCTTCAAGCTGGCCGCGCATGTGTCGATGCAGCACGTGCCCTACAAGGGCAGCTCGCCGGCGCTGACGGACCTGATGGGCGGACAGATCCAGCTGATGTTCGACTCGATGCCGTCGGCCATGCCCTTCATCAAGTCGGGCAAGCTGCGCGCGGTGGCCGTCACCACCCGCAAGCGCGCCCGCGCGCTGCCCGACGTGCCGACCGTGGCCGAGTCGGGCCTGCCCGGCTTCGACATCAGCACCTGGTACGGGCTGTGGGTGCCGCGCGGCACGCCGCCGGCGGTGGTCGAGACACTCGCCACCAACGCCGCGCAGGCGCTGCGGCAGCCGGAAGTGCAGCGCCAGTATGCCGAGATGGGAGCGGAACCGGTCGGCTCCACGCCGGCGGAATTCGCCCGCTACACCGAGGCCGAGGGCCGCAAGTGGGCCGAGATCGTGCGCCGCTCGGGGGCCAGGGCCGACCAGTGAAGCCCGCCGGGGCTCAGGCCCCGGGCCGGAGCCGATAGACAGGCGCCCTGCCGCGGCGGGACAATGGCGGCCCCGGCGCCCGTCCTTGCCGCGATGAAAACCGTACCGACCTATTCCCTCTACGGGGTCAACTCCAACGAGCCCCTGCTGGAGCAGCTGCATTTCGAATCGATCCCGGCCCGCAGCCGCGTCAACGACTGGGAAATCAAGCCGCACCGGCACGAACGCTTCTTCCAGATCCTCTATGTGCACCATGGCGGCGGCGAGGCCCTGCTCGACGAGGAACGGCTGGCGCTGGCGGAGCGCACCCTGGTGGCGGTGCCCCCGCGCTGCGTGCACGGCTTCCGCTTCACGCCGGACGTGGACGGCATCGTCATCACCATGACCGACCACTACCTGCGCAACCTGCTGGCCGGCGTGCCGGACGCGCTACCGCTGTTCGCGCGCCCCTTTCACGACCGCGTGGGCAGGATCGGGGGCACGGAGGACTCAGCGAACCCGGGCGGCCCGCTGGCGGGGGACGATGCCGTGCTGGCCGGCGCGCTCGGCCTGTTCCGCGCCGAGATACACGCCGTCTCGCTCTGGCGCGGGGCGGCGCTGGCAGCACTGCTGTCGCTGATACTGGTCGGCATCGCGCGGCGGCGGGCCGCGGCGGGGGCCGCGGAAACGGCGCCGGCCGGCGGCCGCACCGCGCGCCACTTCCGCCAGTTCCAGCAACTGCTGGAAGCCGGCTTCCGCCAGCACCAGGACGTCGCCCACTACGCCGCCGCGGTCGGGGTCACGCCGACCCAGCTGAACCGTATCTGCCAGCAGCTGGCGGGCAGCTCGGCGCTGCGCCTGATCCACTCGCGGCTGGTGGTCGAGGCCCAGCGCGACCTGCTGTACAGCGACCTCGACATCAAGCAGATCGCCGCCACGCTGGGCTACACCGATGCCGCCTACTTCGCCCGCTTCTTCATGCGGCACGTGGGGCAGACGCCGACCGCCTTCCGCCAGCAGGGCCGCGCGCGCCTGCCGGCGCCGGGTGCCTGAGCTGTGGCTCGCCGGGGCACTAAGTCGCGCCATATCGTGCCATGTCGCGCTACAGCGCGAAGCTGTCCGAACGGGCCATCGGCCAGTACTTTTCGTAGAGCTGATAGCGGTAGTTGCCGTTGAGCAGGTCGCCCGGCGCCAGGAACTTCAGCAGGTCGGACAGCAGGCGCACCTCGTTGACCGAGACCCTGCGCACGATATGGTGTGCGCGCAGGTCTGAGGGATGCTGCAAACCCGCGGCCTGCAGCAGTTCCTGCAGCGCATGCAGCGTGTGCCGGTGGAAATTGGCCACGCGCTCAGCCTTGTCGGGCACCACCACGGCGCGCTGGCGCACCGGATCCTGCGTCGCCACGCCGGTCGGGCAGCGGTCGGTATGGCACTTCTGCGCCTGCACGCAGCCCAGCGCGAACATGAAGCCGCGCGCCGAGTTGCACCAGTCGGCGCCGATCGCCAGCGTACGCGCCACGTCGAAGGCCGTCACCAGCTTGCCGCTGGCGCCGATGCGGATCTTGTCGCGCAGGTTCACGCCGAGCAGCGTGTTGTGCACCAGCAGCAGGCCTTCCTGCAGCGGCGTGCCGATATGGTCGACGAACTCGAGCGGCGCCGCGCCGGTGCCGCCTTCGGCACCGTCCACCACGATGAAGTCCGGCAGGATGCCGCTCTCCAGCATGGCCTTGACGATGCCGAAGAACTCCCAGGGATGGCCGATGCAGAGCTTGAAGCCGGTCGGCTTGCCGCCCGACAGGTCGCGCAGGCGGTCGACGAACTGCAGCAGGCCCAGCGGCGTGGAGAACTCGCTGTGGCGGGCCGGCGAGACGCAGTCCTGCCCCAGCGGCACGCCGCGCGTGGCGGCGATCTCCGGTGTCACCTTGGCGGCAGGCAGCACACCGCCGTGGCCCGGCTTGGCGCCCTGCGACAGCTTGACCTCGATCATCTTGACCTGCGGCGAGCGCGCCTGCTCGGCGAACTTGTCCGGGTCGAAGCTGCCGTCCGCGCGGCGGCAGCCGAAGTAGCCGGACGCCACCTCCCAGATCAGGTCGCCGCCTTCCTGGCGATGGTAGGGGGAAATCGAGCCCTCCCCGGTATCGTGGATGAAGCCGCCGATGCGGGCGCCCCGGTTGAGCGCGCGGATGGCATTGCCGGACAGCGCGCCGAAACTCATGGCCGAGATATTGAACACCGACAGCTGCACCGGCTGGGCGCGCTGCGGCCCCACGGTGATGCGGAAATCCGCCGAGTCGATGCGGCTCGGCGCCAGCGAATGGCCGACCCACTCGTGGCCGACCGCGCGCACGTCCAGCTCGGTGCCGAAAGGCCGGCTGTCGACCTCGCTCTTGGCACGCTGGTAGACGATGCTGCGCTGCTGCCGGGAGAAGGGCATCTCGCCGGTGTCGTCCTCGATGAAGTACTGGCGGATCTCCGGCCGCACGAATTCGAAGAAGAAGCGCAGATGGCCCCAGATCGGGTAGTTGCGCAGGATGGCGTGGCGCGACTGCAGCAGGTCGTGCAGGCCCACCAGCAGCAAGGCCGACGGCAGCACCAGCCACCAGGCGGAGGCGCGGTGCGCGGCGGCCAGGGCGGCCAGCACCGCCAGGGCCAGCACGGCCGACCACACCGCACCGTAGCGACGAGAGAACATGGGGACTCCTTGAGCGCCGGCGTGGTGCCGGCAACGCGGGCATTATCCTCTCATCGAGCCGCCGCCGCAGGCCGGAACGCGCCTCATTGCCGTTGCGATCCGGCGGCGGCGCGGCAATAAAAAAGGGAGCCGCGAGGCGGCTCCCTTTCAAGCTTGGACTGCGGAGGCGAATTACAGCGCGGCGTCCTTCAGCTTCTTCAGCGGGCGGACCTTGACCTTGACGCTGGCCGGCTTGGCCGGGAACCAGCGCTCTTCACCGGTGAACGGGTCCTTGCCGAAGCGCTTCTTCTTCGCCGGCACTTGCTGCGCGGTGACCTTCAGCAGGCCCGGCAGCGTGAATTCGCCGGCGCCCTTCTTGTGCAGCGCGCTGACGATGGTGTTTTCCAGATGGGCCAGAACCGACTTCACGGCCTTGGCTTCCAGCTGGGTCTGAGCAACCAGGTGAGCGACCAGGCTCGACTTGTTGAAGGTGTCCTTCAGCGGGCGCGGCGTCGGCGCGGCAGCAGCCGGCGCGGCCTTCTTGGCAGCAGCAGCAGCCTTCACGGGAGCCTTCACGGGAGCCTTGGTTGCCGCGGCCTTCTTGGCAGCGGGCTTGGTTGCAGTCTTCGCGGTCGGTTTCGCTTTGGTCGCCATATCGATATACGTGAGTTGAACAGAATGGTGCCGGCCGGTTCGTCGCTGCGGTGGTGCGCGGAAGCGCTTCCCGCCAACCGACGCGCCCTTGCCGGCGCCCACTGAATCATAGCGGAAACTGCGACACGTCAAGGACTTTTCGTGCATGCGGCAAGCCAAACCGGGTGAAAACCCCGTGTTTTGTCGCTGCTTTACCTCAGCAGCACACTGCGATGGACATGCGGTACCTGATTTCACCGCTGCGGCAACGCTGCGCAACGCGGCCCCACGGCGCGCGCGGACCGTGCGCAGCTTGCGGAACCGCGCGCGCAGGAGGCCGGCAACGCGCGACGGCGGCCCCCGTTGCCACCGCGCAGGCAGACGGCGCTCCGGCGCTCCGGCGCTACCCGTCCGCGCTCCCGCGGTCCGCGACGCTAGCCCCGCAGCTCTCGCCGCAGGATCTTGCCGGTCACCGTCTTCGGCAGTTCGTCGAGGATGGCGACGATGCGCGGGTACTTGTAGGCCGCCATGCGCTCCTTGCAGTAGGCCACCAGCTCTTCCGGAGTCGCCTGCGCCTGCGGTTTCAGGCTGACCACGGCCTTGACGGTTTCGCCCCGGTAGTCGTCCGGCACCCCGACCACGGCCGCCTCGCGCACCGCCGGGTGGGTGTACAGCACGTCCTCCACCTCGCGCGGCCAGACCTTGTAGCCGCCGGCGTTGATCATGTCCTTCTTGCGGTCGACCAGGTAGAACCATCCGCGCTCGTCCATGAAGCCGACGTCGCCGGTGCGGAAATAGCCGTCGACGATCGCCTTCGCGCTTTCCTGCGGCTTGTTCCAGTAGCCCGGCACGATCATCGGCCCGCGCGAGATGATCTCGCCCACCTCGCCGACCGGCAGCGGGCGGCCCTCGTCGTCGCCGATATAGGACTCGACGTTGAACGCCGGCACGCCGACCGCCAGTGCCCCGGAGGCGGGATCGACCGGCGCCTCACTGCCGAAGGGCACCACGTGGGTGGGCGAGTTGGTCTCGGTCAGGCCGTAGCCGTTGTGGATGTAGTGCCCGAAGCGGGCGCGGAAGGCCTCGACCACGCTGGGCGGGATCGGCGCCCCGCCGGAATAGATGCGCGTCAGCGTGGCGAAGTGCTCGCGCGTGGCCTGCGGGTGGTTCATCAAGGCGATGAAGACCGTGATGGAACCGATGGTGAAGGCGACGCGGTGCTCGCGGATGGCATCCAGGATCACGCCCGGCTCGAAGCGGCAGGCCAGCACCAGCGGCGCCGCGCAGATGAAGGCCGCACCGATATGCCCGACCAGCCCGGTGATATGGAACAGCGGCGCCACGCCGAGAATGGGGGCCCCCTCCTGCAATGCGATCCAGTCGCGGTAGACCTGGGCATTGAAGGCGATGTTGCCGTGGGTATTCATCGCTCCCTTGGGCACCCCGGTGGTGCCCGAGGTGTAGACCAGCATGGCGATGTCGGACGGCCCGAGCAAGACCGGCGGCGGACGGCTGCCGCGATGGGCCGCGATGACCCCGGCCAGGTCTTCGGCGCCCGCGAGCGCCTCGGCCGGCACGCGCCGCCCGCCGGCGAACAGGCGGGGATCGAGGCGCGACTGGTACTCCAGTTCGGAGGTCGTCATCACCGCCGGCTGCAGCGCCGGCTCGCCGCGTGCGGCCAGCCCGGCCAGCCCGGCCTCTTGCGCGAGCAGAGGATGCACCACCTCGGCATACAGCGACTCGTGGCAGACCAGCAGGCGCGCGCCGGAGTCGGCGAGCAGCAGGCGCAACTCGCGCGCGCGGTTCATCGGGTTCACCGGCACCGCGATGGCGCCGATCTTCCACGCCGCCACCAGGGCGATGACGAACTGGGGCACGTTCTGCAGGTAGATCGCGATGCGGTCGCCGCGCGCGCAGCCGCGCGCCAGCCAGGCGCAGGCGAGCGCGTCGGACTGGGCATCGAGTTCCGCGTAACTCAGGCTGCCGTCGAAGTAGAGGATGGCCGGCCGCTCTCCGGCACGCGCCACGGCGGCGCGGAACACGCTGAGCGCATCGGTGAAGGCGGGAGCGATGGCATGCGGCTGGCCGGCCTGGTAGCGGGCCAGCCAGGGTTTGCCGTCGTAGGGAGTGCTGCTGGGCAGGGACATCATGTGCCCTCCTGGAAGCGGACACCGCGGCGCGGCCCGGGGGCGCGCCGGCGGCGGGGAAACGCCCGGCGCGGGCGCCGGGCGCGGGACGGGGCAGGCCGTGCTGCGGCGCCTACTTGATCACCACCGGATTGACCGGCGCGCCGCTGCCGTTGACCACCTTCAGCGGCGCCGCCGTGTACAGGAAGGACCATTGGCCATCCTCGGCGCAATCGGCGGCGAGCGGGTCGAGCTGCGCGATCTCGGTCAGCGTCACGCCCAGGTTGCGCATCAGCGCATTGTGCAGCGGCAGCGCCACGCCCGAAACGGGGTCCATGGTGACCTCGTTGGCGATGGTGTCGGTCACCAGGTTGGGGATCTCCATCTTGTGGAACCACTCGACCAGCTCCGGGCTGTAGGTCAGGCCCGGCTCGATGAAGTTCTGGTAGAACTCGGTCTGGTCGCGATGGTAGAAGGAACCGATCCAGCCGGTGCGGATGATCAGGATGTCGTGCTTCTCGATGCGCACGCCCTGCGTCTCGGCGGCCTGCAGCAGGTCCTGGTGGGTGAAGGTCTCGCCGGGATCGAGCACGTCCTTGCCGCGATGGCGCGCCATGTCGATCAGCACGCCGCGCCCGACCACGCCGCGCTCGGCGATGGGCAGCACGCTGGCCTTGTCGAGGCCGCCGATGGTCGACCTGGCATCGAAGCCGTTCCACAGCTGGTCGCCGTACCACACGTGGCCCAGCGCGTCGTACTGGGTCGAGCCCTGCAGGTACATGATCATCATGTCGTCCGCGTACTCGCCTTCGCCGGGGAAGACCGGACCCTTGCCGCACAGGTAGTGGCCCTTGTCCATCACGTTGAGACGGCGCGCCTGCGCGCGGCCGGGCCAGACCGGGTCGCCCTTGGGATGGCCCATCTGGATCTGCAGCGTGAACGTCTTGCCGGAGCGCACCGCGGCGACGCCGCGCAGCACCTCCGCCTGGGTCAGGTAGTTGAGCGAACCGACTTCGTCGTCAGGCCCCCACCTGCCCCAGTTCTTCGGCGCGTCGCGCAACAGCTCTGCCACGTGTGGAACGTTCTTCGATTCCATGCCTTGTCTCCTTCCATTCGCACTTCGAGGGTAGAAACACCGCCGCAATGGTCATGTCGAGCATTCATGGCAGACCATGCGTCGGACGTATAAATTCGAACGGTCGTGCGTTTTATCGCGGTCGAGTGTAGTGCAGCCCGAGAAAGGTGTCCATGCGAGACGGCCCAGGCAGGCCGCCGTACATTCGCCATGGCGTGCAGGCATCGCTGCGCGCGCGGCGCTAGCCCTCGTCGCCGTCACGCTCATCGAGGCAGGCGGCCAGCAGCGGCCCCGCTGCCAGCGCGCCCAGCGCGATCAGCGCCAGGCTGCTGCCGCAGCGCCGCCATTCGGCCAGCACGGCGCCGAGGCCGGCATGCAGCGCGAACAGGGCGGCCACGCCGAGCAGGCTCGACAGCGCCGCCAGCGCCAGCAGCGCCTGCGTGCGGAGCGAAGCGGGTGGCGCGGCGCGGCCGTCAGGCGAACGGACGGCGCCGGGACGCGCGGCGTGAGAGATATCATGCTGGCGTGTAAGCTCTGCGGGCATGGCGGTGCGGGACGGTGGAGAGGCTTCGCAGTCTGCGCCCGCCCGCCTGAACGCCGGCTGAGCCCGCCGTTCAGCTTCCGTTCAGCGCATCCCTGGCACGCTCCTTCGCCTATGCTCCATGCCTCCCGCTTCCGCCGGCCGCCCCGGCGCCCTGCCATCCTCGCGGCCCTGCTGCTCGCGCTGTCGCTGGGCCCGTCCCTGCCCGCGCGCGCCGACAAGGACGCGGACCGCGCGCGCGCCGCCGTGCAGGCCGGCGAGATCCTGCCGCTGTCGCGCATCCTCGACACCGTCTCGCGCCAGTTCGCCGGCGATGTGATCGGCGTCAAGCTGGAGCGCGACGACGGTGCCTGGCAGTACGAAGTCAAGCTGCTGCTGCCGAACGGCTCGGTGGCCAAGCTCGAATACGATGCCCGCAGCGCGGCCCTGCTCAAGGCCAAGGGACACGGCATCGAGCAGGCCAGGAAGGGCTCCTGACATCATGCGCATCCTGCTGGTGGAAGATGAAGCCGCGCTGGCCGCGCAGGTCGGCGCCAGCCTGCGCGAGGCCGGCTATGCCGTGGACCATGCCGCCGACGGCATCGACGGCTGGCACCTGGGCAGCGAAGAGCCCTACGACGCCGTCATCCTCGACCTGGGCCTGCCGCGCCTGGACGGCTTGACCGTGCTGCGCCGCTGGCGCGCCGCGGCGGTCGCGGTGCCGGTCCTGATCCTGACCGCGCGCGACAGCTGGACCGAGAAAGTGGAAGGCATCGATGCCGGCGCCGACGACTACCTGGCCAAGCCGTTCCGCATGGAAGAGCTGCTCGCGCGCATCCGTGCGCTGATCCGGCGCGCGCACGGCATGCCGTCGCCGGAGCTGGCCTGCGGTCCCGTGCGGCTCAATGCGCGTGCCGGCACCGTGAGCGTGGACGGCGCCCCGGTCGCGCTCACCGCGCACGAGTTCAAGGTACTCGACTACCTGATGCACCATCCCGGCGCCGTGATCAGCAAGAGCACGCTGACCGAGCACATCTATGCGCAGGACTTCGATCGCGACAGCAACACCATCGAGGTCTTCGTCGGACGGCTGCGGCGCAAGCTGGGCGTCGACGTGATCGAGACCGTGCGCGGCCAGGGCTACCGCCTGCGGCCGCCACCGGAGCCGGCATGAGCGCGCCGCCGCGCGCAGGCACCGGCGCGGGCGGCCGCGCCGGCGGCATGCTGCGCCATTCGCTGGCGCTGCGCCTGCTGGCCGTGGCGGCGGTGTGGCTGGTGGCGGCGCTGGGCGGCACCGGCTGGCTGTTGTCGGCCCTGTTCGCACGCCATGTCGACCAGACCTACGTGCGCCAGCTCGAACACCAGCTCAGCAGCCTGGCCGCCGCCCTCGACTGGGACGGCGGGCACCTGGTCCTGACCCGCGCGCCGGCCGACCCGCGCTACGAGCTGCCGTATTCGGGCGCCTACTGGCAGGCCCGTGCCGGCAAGGCGCTGCTGCGCTCGCGCTCGCTGTGGGATACGGAAATGCCGGCCGCCGCCACCCGCCGGGTGGATGGCACCACCGCCGACGTGCGGCCGGGGCCGGAGGGCCAATCGCTGCTGGTGGTGGCGCGGCGCATCGTGCTGGCATCGGCCGACACGCCGGTCGAGCTGGCCGTGGCACTGGACCGCACCGAGTTGCGCACCGCGCGCCAGGCCTTCAACCGGATGCTGTGGTGGTCGCTGACGGCACTCGGCGCCGGCCTGCTGCTCGCGGTGGCGGCACAGGTGAAATTCGGCCTGGCGCCGCTGGCGCGCTTGCGACAGGCCCTGGCCGGCATGCAGGCGCGCCGCGAGAGCCGCCTCGGCGGCGCCTGGCCGAGCGAGGTCGAACCGCTGGTGCGCGAGATCAACGCGCTGCTGGCGCACAATGCCCAGGCGCTGGAGCGCACGCGCCGGCAGGCGGCGGATCTCGCCCACGCGGTCAAGACACCGCTGGCCGTGCTGGCCAACGACGCGGACGCGCTGCCCGGCGCGGCGGCGGCATCCGCGCGGCGGCAGATCGAAGCAATGCGGCGCCAGGTGGAACGGCACCTGGCGCGCGCACGCGCTGCCGGCGCGGCCGCCTCGCGCGGCACGCGCATCGACGCCGCCGCGGCAGCCGCCGAACTGGCGCGCGCGCTGGGCCGCCTGCACGCGGCGAAGGGACTCGAGATCGCGGTGGACGGCAGCGGGCATTTCGCCGGCGACCGGCAAGACCTGCTGGAAATGCTGGGCAACCTGTTCGACAACGCCTGCCAGTGGGCGCACTCGCGCGTGCGGGTCTCGCTGTCGGAGTCCGGCGCGGAGTCCGGTGCGGCCCCTGCCGGCACCGTGGACAATGCCACCGCCGGGGCCATGCTGCAGGTGCTGGTGGAAGACGACGGCCCCGGCATGCCGCCCGAGGCGCGCGCCCTGGCCACCGAGCGCTTCGGCCGCCTCGACGAGAGCGCCGCCGGCAGCGGCCTGGGCCTGGCCATCGTGACCGAGGTGGCCGGCCTCTACGGCGGCCGCCTGACGCTGGACAGCAGCCCGCTCGGCGGGCTCGCCGCGCGCCTGACGTTGCCTGCCTGACGTTATCTACCTGAAGCGGCTGGCATGCTGCGAACCGGCCGGCGCGCTGCGCCGCCGGCCGCTCAGTGCGCGCGTGCCTCCATCGCTGCGCGCGTCTCGCGCGCCAGCCCCAGCCAGAAGGCGGCCTCGGCCACCAGGAACAGCGGCCCCACGATCAGTCCCGTCAGGTCGTCGACGAAAGCGGGCTTGCGCCCCTCGTAGTAATGGCCGACGAACTGGATGATCCAGCCCACCACGAACAGGCCGATGCCTGCCGCCAGCCATTGTGCCGTGGGCAGACCCGCCAGCCAGGCGCCGGCCTGCAGGAAGCCGCCGAGCAGGACCAGCATGGCCAGGCCGAAGCCGAGCGAAAGGCGCAGGTAGAACAGGCAGGACAGTGCGTACACCACCATGGCCGGCGTCACGAAGGCCGAGCCGTCGCCCAGCGCCAGCGCCGGCCGGCCCAGCAGGGTGGTCACGGACAGCACGATCATCGGTATGCCGACGAAATGCGTCAGCACGTTGCGCGGATCGCGATGGTAGGCGGCATAGCCGGCCAGGTGCTCGATCAGTGTCTTCATCCAGGTCTCCTTGAGGCTCGGCGCGGTCCCGCCGGGATCGGAAGCGGGCGCGCCATTCGGGCTGGCCGTATAGTATTAGGCAGCACCGGCCGGGTCTGTCCGGTTTTTGACAGTTGCCCGGCCGCCAAGACTGGAGATATCGACCATGGGCATCGCATCGCAGCCCACCCGTTCACGGCCCCCGCATCCCACCCTGGCGCCGCCGGCATTCGCTACCGTGCAGGAAGGCGCCTGGTTCCGCACCCTGCCCGCGCCCTTGCGCGAGGCACTGCTCGAAGATGCCGCCACGCGCTCGCTCGCCCCCGGCCAGGCGCTGTTCTCGCGCGGCGACCCGTTCGACGGCCTCTACTGCGTGCTGAGCGGGACCGTGCAGGTCGATGCCGTCAGCGCTGCCGGCAAGGCCGCCCTGCTGGGGCTGCTGGAAGCGGGCACCTGGTTCGGCGAGATCTGCTTGTTCGACGGCCTGCAGCGCACCCACGACGCGCACGCCGTCAGCGCCGCCAGCGTGTTGCTGGTGCCGCGCGAGAAGCTGCTGCGGCGGCTGCAGGCCCACCCCGAGTGGTGGCCGGAATTCGGCCGGCTGCTGGCGGCCAAGACACGCCAGGCCTTCCGTTTCGTCGAGGAGGCGCAGTTGCTGGCGCCGCTGGCGCGCACCGCGCGCCGGCTGGCCGCGCTGGCCCAGGGCAATGGCGGCGGCACCGGCGCAAGCCAGGCGGCGCCGGCCCCGCGCACCCTGCGCATCCCGCAGGAACAACTCGCGCAGATGCTCGGCCTGTCGCGCCAGACCGTCAACCAGGCCCTGCGCGACCTGGAAGCGCGCGGCCTGCTGCGCCTGCACTACGCCGGCATCGAGCTGCTCGACCCGGATGCGCTGGCGGCGCTCGGCTAGGCGACACGCCGCCCGCCCCCTGCACGCGCCCCTGCGCTGCCGCTCAACGTTCCCGCCGCCATGACGACACTCGACCCCGCCCGCCTGCGCGCCTACCTCACCCGCGTCGGCATCGATGCACCGGCACGGGCCGAGCGCGACGCGCTCGATGCGCTGATCGCCGCGCAGCTCGCGGCCATCCCCTTCGAGAACATCGACCCCTTGCTGCGCCGGCCCGTCGCCATCGATGCCGACAGCGTGTTCGACAAGCTGGTGACACGCGCACGCGGCGGCTACTGTTTCGAACTGAACACGCTGCTGGCCGCCGCGCTCGAGGCGCTCGGCTTCCGCGTCACGCCGCTGGCGGCGCGTGTGCGCTGGCAGGTGCCGCCGGACCGGCTGACGCTGCAGACACACATGCTGCTGCGCGTCGAAGCGGCGCACCGCAGCTACATCGTCGACGTCGGCTTCGGCGGCCCGACGCCGGACCGCGCGCTGCCGCTCGACGGCGAGCGCGACGACACCCGGCCCTATCGCCTGGCCGCGGTGCCGGCATCGGCCGCGACCGGCGCCTACCCGGCCTTCGATCTCGAAGCGCGCGGCGACGGCGGCTGGCGCCAGGTCTACCGCTTCGACCTCGCACCGCAGCATTGGCTCGATTTCGTGCCGCGCAACTGGTACGTCGCCACGCATCCCGACAGCATCTTCCTGCGCCGCCTGATGGTGGCACGCACCGAGGGCAGCACCCGTCTCACGCTGGGCGATGGCGAATTCGCCGCCCGCGCCGCCGACGGCAGCGTGCAGCGCGAGCGGCTGGCGGATGCGCAGGCGGTGCTGGACGTGCTGGACACGCGCTTCGGCATCGTGCTGGACGCCGCCAGCCGCGCCGGACTGGCGCAGGCGCTGCCGGCCTTGCTGGCCGGCGGCCGCCCGGCCTGACGAGGCGGGGATTCCCGCACGTCCCGATGCGCTCCGGCAGGTCCCGACGCGGCCCGCCCGGGGCGCGCGGGCCGGCGTGTCCTGCACTGCAGGCGGCACCATGCACCGCGCGCATTGCCGGCAAAAAGAATGCTGATATGCGCGCCGCCGCGCGCCCGCGGCTGTGGACTGGGCCGCGCCGCCTCACACATAATGTACCGGTCGGTAAGGCAGTGCCCCGCGGCGTCGCCGACGCCGGGCCATCGCCGACCAATCCAAGCGGAAAGCCAGCAGCGCCGCCCTGACGGGACGGCCGCGCATCATCAGGAGACAACATGTCATTGTTTGATCTGACGGGCAAGGTTGCCATCGTCACGGGCTCGTCGCGCGGCATCGGCCGCGCCATCGCGGAGCAACTGGCCGTGCAGGGAGCCAAGGTAGTCATTTCCTCGCGCAAGGCAGAGGCCTGCCAGGAAGTCTGCGATGCCATCAACGCGCGCCACGGCGCCGGCACCGCCATCGTCGTGCCCGCCAATATCTCCTCCAAGGAAGACCTGCAGAACCTGGTCGACGAGACCAACCGCGCCTTCGGCAAGATCGACGTGCTGGTCTGCAACGCCGCCTCCAACCCCTACTTCGGCCCGATGGCCGGCGTCAGCGACGACCAGTTCCGCAAGGTGCTGGACAACAACGTCATCTCCAACCACTGGCTGATCCAGATGGTGGCGCCGCAGATGATCGAGCGCAAGGACGGCTCCATCATCATCGTCTCGTCGATCGGCGGCCTGCGCGGCTCGCCCACCATCGGCGTCTACAACATCTCCAAGGCCGCCGACTTCCAGCTCGCGCGCAATCTCGCGGTCGAGTTCGGCCCGCACAATGTGCGCGTCAACTGCATCGCCCCGGGACTGATCAAGACCGACTTCGCCCGGGCCCTGTGGGAGGATCCCGAGCGCTACAAGCAATCCACCCAGGGCGCGCCGCTGCGCCGCATCGGTGAGCCGGTGGAGATCGCCGGCGCGGCCTGCTACCTGGCCTCGCCGGCCAGTTCCTTCATGACCGGGCAGGCCCTGGTCGTCGACGGCGGCGTCACCATCTGATCCCTGATCCGGGCAGTCCCGCAGCGGCGGCCCGGCGCACCGGGCCCCGCGCCCGCGTGCCCGGCCCCATCCAACCTGCCTGCAGACAGGGAGGCAGTCATGACTAGCCCTTCGCCCGCCGGCGCCTGGCCGGCCATCAGCCTGGCCGAGGCGCACGCGCGCCTGACCGCGCCCGGTGCCCCGTTCGAAACCGAAACGGTGACGGTACGCGGAATACCCGTCACCACCTGGAAGAACGCGCCGCCGACGCTGCGCGAGCTGTTCCTGCTGGGCCGCAGCCACGGCGACAAGACCTTCGTCGTCTACGAGGACGAGCGCGTTTCCTATGAAGCCTTCGCCCGCGCCGCGCTGACCGTGGCCGATGCGCTGGTGCGCGACGGCGTGCGCAAGGGCGACCGCGTGGCCCTGGCCATGCGCAACCTGCCCGAGTGGCCGGTTGCCTTCTATGGCGCACTGCTCACCGGCGCCATCGTCACGCCGCTCAATGCCTGGTGGACCGGCGCCGAGCTGGAATATGGCCTGGCCGACTCGGGCAGCCGCGTCGCCATCGTCGATGCGGAGCGCCTGGAGCGCATCGCGCCGCATCTCGGCGCCTGTCCCGCGCTGCAGAAGATCTACGTCTCGCGCAGCGAAGACGCGCTGCCTGCATTGCCGGCCGGCGTGCAGGTGCGCGCGCTGGAGTCGCTGCTCGGCCCGGCGTCCGACTGGCAGGGCCTGCCGCCCTGCGCGCCGCCGGACATTGCGCTCGCGCCGGACGACGACGCCACCATCTTCTACACCTCGGGGACCACCGGCAAACCCAAGGGCGCCATCGGTACCCACCGCAACGCCAGCGTGGTGGCAATGGCGGGCCTGCTCAGCCCGATGCGCAACTTCCTGCGCCGCGGCGAGCCGATCCCCACGCCGGATCCCAAAGCTGCGCAGAAGGGCTCGCTGCTGTCGGTCCCCTTCTTCCACGTGACCGGCTGCATGGCGGTGCTCAATGCCACCATCGCCAGCGGCGGCAAGATCGTGCTGATGCACCGCTGGGACCCGGTGCGCGCGATGGGGCTGATCGAGCGCGAGCGTTGCACCGCGGCCGGCGGTGTGCCGACCATCGCCTGGCAGATCATCGAACATCCCGAGCGTGCGCGCTTCGACCTGTCTTCCCTGGAAAACGTCAACTACGGCGGTGCGCCGGCCTCGGCGGAACTGGTACGGCGCATCAAGGAAGTCTTCCCGGCTTCCGCGCCCGGCATCGGCTGGGGCATGACGGAAACCTCGGCCACCTTCACCAGCCACAGCGCGGAAGAGTACGTGCACCGGCCGGAAAGCGCCGGTCCGGCGCTGCCCATCGGCGAGATGAAGATCGTCGACGAGATGGGCAAGGCCTTGCCGCCCGGGCAGGCCGGCGAACTGTGGGTACGCGGCGCCAACGTCGTGCGCGGTTACTGGAACAAGCCGGAAGCCACGGCCCAGACCTTCGTCGACGGCTGGCTCAAGACCGGCGATATCGCGCGCCTGGACGAGGAGGGCTATCTCTACATCATCGATCGCATGAAGGACATGCTGATCCGTGGCGGCGAGAACATCTACTGCATCGAGGTGGAAAGCGCCCTGTACTCCCATCCGGCGGTGATGGACGCTGCCGTGGTCGGCATCCCGCACAAGACGCTCGGCGAGGAGCCCGGCGCGGTGGTCAGCCTCAAGCCGGATGCCGGCGTCAGCGAGGCCGAACTGCAGGACTACCTGCGCGAGCGGCTGGCGGCCTTCAAGGTGCCGGTGCGTATCCTGTTCTGTCCCGATATGCTGCCGCGCAATGCCAATGGCAAGATCCTGAAGTCCACGCTGCGGGCCATGTTCGGGCCGGCAGCCTGAGACCGCCCCGCCCTCCTGCCGCCCGGCTCGCGACGGGCCCGGCGGCAGGCCGGGAACAAGAACAAAAACAGGAAGTAGAAAGGAGACCACCCCGATGCCATCACTCCCCGCGACGATAACGCCGCCGCAGCCGGTCCGCCCCCGCCCTGCCGGCGCGGCGCTGGCGCTGCTCGGCGCCGCCGCCCTGCTGGCCCTGGGCGGCTGTGCCGCCGGCCCCGGTGCCGCTGGCAGCCCGATCGGACAGGTTCCCGAAATCCGCCCGGGCATCCTGGCCGGCTACCTGCCGCGCCAGGACCTGCCCGACAGCCTGGTGCTGGTGCCCCCGCCGCCCGCGCCGGGCTCCGCCGCCCAGGCGCTCGACGACGACATCGCGCGCCGCGCCACCGCGCTGCGCGGCAGCGCGCGCTGGCAACTTGCGAGCGAGGACGCCGAGCTCGGCTTCCCGAAGGCGGCCGGCGCCTTCAGCTGCGTGCTGGGGGCCCCGGTCAACGCCCAGGACACGCCGCACCTCTACCTGCTGCTGCGCCGCACGCTGGCCGATGCCGGACTGGCAACCTACCGCGCCAAGGACCAATACCAGCGCAAGCGGCCGTTCATGGTCAACGGGCAGCCGACCTGCACGCCGCAGGAAGAGGCCAAGCTCGTCAAGGACGGCTCCTATCCCTCCGGCCACAATGCGGTCGGCTGGGCCTGGGCGCTGGTGCTAGCCGAAGTGGCGCCGGAACGCGCCACCGCCATCCTCGCGCGCGGGCGCGCCTTCGGCGACAGCCGCCTGGTCTGCAATGTCCACTGGCAGAGCGACGCCAATGCCGGCCGCGTGATGGGTGCCGCTGCGGTCGCGCGCCTGCATGCCGACCCGGTGTTCCGCGCCGACCTGGCGCTGGCGCGGCAGGAACTGGCCGCCGCGCGCACGCGCGGCCTGGCGCCGGAGCGCGACTGCGCCGTGGAAGCTGCCGCCATGGCACAGTGGCCCGCTGCGGCGCCGGCAGGCCAATAAAGGGCGACGGGATGGGACGGACGGCGGCACCCGCCGGCGCGCCCCCCCCCCCAATGGCAGGAAGCGCCGGCGCGCGATGGCCCTGCCGACCGGCTATTTGACCGGGATCGGCGTGGCCGCTTCGACCGGCACCGCGGTGACGCTGTTCTGCGGGCTGCCACTGACGATGCGGTCGGAATAGGTCAGGTAGACCAGGGTGTTGCGCTTGCGGTCGACCGCGCGCACCACGTGCAAGGTCTTGAACAGGATGGACATCCGCTCCGAGAACACATTGTCCTGCTGGCGCAGCGGTGCCTTGAAGGCGATCGGCCCGACCTGGCGGCAGGCGATCGAGGCCTCCGGCGGATCCTCGGCCATGCCCAGCGTGCCCTTGATGCCGCCGGTGCGCGCACGCGAGACATAGCAGGTGACGCCGGCCACCTGCGGATCGTCATAAGCCTCGATGACGACCTTGTCGGAACCGGTCACGCGGAAATTGGTGCTGACGCTGCCGATCTCCTCGGCCTGCGCCGCCGCGGCCGCCAGCAGGAAGCCGGCGGCCAGCACGCTGGCAATGGTGCGCATCGCGTCTCCCTCAGGCCGCCGGGGCGGCCTTGATCTGGTGCTGGCGCGCCTCCATTTCCTGGCGCAGCGCGCGCCGCTGCTGAGCGGCGGCGAAGCGCTCGCGCTCGACCTTGTCGCGGGGCTGCAGCGGCGGCACCTCGGTCGGCTTGCCGTCGTCGTCGACCGCCACCATGGTGAAATAGCAGCTGTTGGTGTGGCGCACCAGCTTGCTGCGGATGTTCTCGGTCACCACCTTGATGCCGATCTCCATCGAGCTGCGCCCGGTGAAGTTGACCGCCGCCAGGAAGGTCACCAGTTCGCCTACGTGGATGGGCTGGCGGAAGGTCACCTGGTCCACCGAGAGGGTGACCACGTAGCTGCCGGCATAGCGGCTGGCACAGGCATAGGCCACCATGTCGAGATACTTCAGGATCGTGCCTCCGTGCACATTGCCGGAGAAATTGGCCATGTCCGGCGTCATCAGCACGGTCATGGAAAGCTGGTGGGGCAATTCGTTCATGATGCTACCTGGTGCCAAGGAAAGGTCGGCGCCCGCAGGGCGCGGCCCGGCCAGTGTACCGCCGGAACAGGCTGCCGGCCGTGACACGGCGCGGCGTCATCGCGCCGCAAAATGAAAAGCGGCCGCAAAGGCCGCTCTATCGCGAAGCATGAACCGCGGACGGCTTACTTCTTCTTGTTCACAGCGTCCTTGAAGCCTTGACCAGCCGCGAACTTGACCGTCTTCGCAGCCGGAATCTTGATCGTCTCGCCGGTGCGCGGGTTACGGCCGGTGCGCGCTGCGCGCTTGCCCGAGCTGAAGCTGCCGAAGCCCACCAGCGTCACTGAGTCACCCTTGGAGACTGCCTTCTTGATATTGTCCAGCGCGGCATTCAGCGCGCGCTCTGCTGCAGCATTGCTCAGTTCCGCGTCCGCGGCGATGGCAGATACCAGTTCACCTTTATTCATGGCTGATTTCCCTTGTTGGTCGTCTTCACCGGCCCCGCCTCCAGGCGGCAGTTCACCGATCGGCGCAGTCTAATCTGCCCTTTGCGCCGAGAGCAATCCCCAGTGGCACCGACGCAACGAAAAAAACCCGCAAATCCTTCGCCGGCGCGCCTTTGTAGCGGATTTAGGCAGCTGGCAGGGCTATTCGCACGCGTCCCGGAATGCAAACAATGGCAATGACGCCGGCATGATCGGCGCCTCCGGTGCGACCGATGCCGCCGATGCGTCCGCCGATGAACGCAGGCCATGCGTCTCCCCGCCTGGTCTGGTCTCCCCGTCGGCGGCCATGCACCGGACCGGCTCCGGCGCGCCCGGCGCACGCCCCATTCTGGCGCCGCGCCCCGATTAGGTGCACAAAGCCAAAGCAGGCCGCTCCGAATCGGTGCGCACGGACCCGCCTCGATGCGGCGGCTTGTCCCGGGACTTCCGCCACACCCCCCACTACGGTGCGTCCGCACCATGCCATGGTGCGACCGGCCCCAACTTGGAACGCTTTTTGCATACCCATGCGCCTATTTTGAGCATGAGGGACTCATGGACAACTGGAAGAGCGGCACCGACGCCCTGTTCATCCTGCTAGGCGCGATCATGGTGCTGGCCATGCACGCCGGCTTCGCCTTTCTCGAACTGGGCACGGTACGGAAGAAAAACCAGGTCAACGCCCTGGTCAAAATCCTGGTGGATTTCGCGGTTTCCACTATTGCGTATTTTTTCATCGGCTATACGGTGGCCTATGGCGTGAATTTCATGGTCGGCGCCGACGTGCTGGCACAGAAAAGCGGCTATGAACTGGTGAAATTCTTCTTCCTGGCCACCTTTGCCGCGGCCATCCCGGCGATTATCTCGGGCGGCATTGCCGAGCGCTCCCGTTTCACGCCCCAGTTGATGGCCACCTTCGTACTGGTCGGATTCGTCTACCCCTTCTTCGAAGGCATCGCCTGGAACCAGCGCCTGGGCGTCCAGCAATGGATCACCACGCTGACCGGCGTGCCCTTCCATGACTTCGCCGGCTCGGTCGTGGTGCACGCCGTGGGCGGCTGGATCGCGCTGCCCGCCGTGCTGCTGCTGGGCGCGCGGCGCGGCCGCTACCAGAAAGATGGGCGCATCAGCGCGCATCCGCCGTCGAACATCCCGTTTCTCGCGCTGGGCGCCTGGGTGCTGGCGGTGGGCTGGTTCGGCTTCAACGTGATGAGCGCGCAGAGCATCGACAAGATCAGCGGGCTGGTCGCCATCAATTCGCTGATGGCCATGGTGGGCGGCACCCTGGCTGCCTGGTGGGCCGGGCGCAACGATCCGGGCTTCGCCTACAACGGCCCGCTGGCCGGCCTGGTGGCGGTCTGCGCCGGCTCGGACCTGATGCACCCGCTGGGCGCGCTGGCCACCGGCGCGGTTGCCGGTGTGCTGTTCGTCTACCTGTTCACGCTGGCGCAGAACAAATGGCATATCGACGATGTGCTCGGCGTATGGCCCCTGCACGGTCTGTGCGGGGCCTGGGGCGGCATCGCCGCCGGCATCTTCGGTGCCCGCGCGCTGGGCGGCATCGGCGGCGTATCGCTGCTGGCCCAACTGATCGGCACGGTACTGGGCATCGTCATCGCCCTGGTCGGCGGCACGGTGGTCTATGGCACGCTGAAGAAGTTCGTCGGCATCCGGCTCGATCCCGAGGCCGAATACAACGGCGCCGATCTGTCGCTGCACCGCATCTCCGCCACCGCGGAGCGTGAGACCAACTGGTAAACGAGAACCGGCAGACAAAGGCAGGCAGGCGCCGGGCGGCGGCAGGCCGCCCGGCGCCTTACCATTGTTTGCTTGAACTTCCGATTTTGGCAGCGCAATAATGATTTTTGCCTGCCCGGCACCGCCGCGGCAGGCAGGAATCCGCATCGATCCGCCGATCCGGGATCGATCTCTGTCCAGCCAGCCGGGAGAACACGCCAATGGATGCCGCAACGCTGCAGAAATTTCAGGAAACGGTTACCGCCTACGCCACCGAGTTCGGCGTCAAGATACTCTCCGCCCTCGCCTTCTGGATCGTCGGCCGCTGGCTGATCCACTTCGTCGTCGGCCTGGTGCAGAAATCCCTGTCGCGCCAGAAGGTCGATTCCACCCTGCTGCGCTACGTCGGCTCCATCGTCACCGTCACGCTCAACGTCGTGCTGGTGATCGGCATCCTCGGCTACTTCGGCATCCAGACCACCACCTTCGCCGCGCTGATCGCCGCCGCCGGCGTCGCCATCGGCATGGCCTGGTCCGGCCTGATGGCCAACTTCGCCGCCGGCGCCTTCCTGATCGTGCTGCGCCCCTTCAAGGTCGGCGACTTCGTCACCGTCGGCGGCATCACCGGCACGGTCAAGGAGATCGGCCTGTTCTCCACCACGCTCGATACGCCCGACAACGTGCTGACGGTAGTCGGCAACAACAAGATCTTCGCCGACACCATCCAGAACTTCAGCGCCAACCCCTACCGCCGCGTCGAACTCAAGGCCCAGCTCGCCGGCAGCACCGACCCGGCCGCAGCGGCCGCGCTGCTCAAGGCACGCCTCGCCGCCATCCCCAACGTGCTGGCGGAGCCGCCGGTCGACGTGGAAATCCTGGAGTTCACGCTGGTGGGACCGGTGCTGGCGGTACGGCCCTACTGCAACAACGACCACTACTGGCAGGTCTATTTCGACACCAACCGCGTGATCCGCGACACCTTCGGCCAGGCCGGCTTCGCGGCACCGATGCCGGCGCAGATGGTGGTGGTCCAGAACGGCGCCGCCGCGGTACCGGTACAGGCCGCGGCCTGAGCCTGCGGGCCCGCGCCAAACGCGCGTTCGACTTACCCGGCGCGCCCCCGTCAGGGGTGCCCTGCCCCGCGGCATCCGTAGGCGCGCATCAGCACGGCACCCACGCCACACACGCCCATCACCACCGCCAGCGGCAGTGCCGTGCCGTCATGCCACAGGCTGACCGCGGCGCCCGCCAGCGTTCCCAGCGAGAACTGCAGCGTACCCATCAGTGCCGAGGCCGTGCCGGCGCGATGGCCCTGGTGGGCCAGCGACATGGCCGAGGCATTGGGCAGGATGCAGCCCAGCGCGGCGATGAAGAGGAAGAAGCCCGCCAGCAGCACCGGCAGCGTGGCCCAGCCCGCGAGGCTGGCGCCGGCCAGTCCCAGGCCCGCCGCGCAGGGCACCAGCAAGGCGCCGCGCAGGACGCGGTCCAGCGGCCTGCCGCGCACCAGCCGCGCATTGCACTGGGACATGGCGATCAGGCCGAAGGCGTTGGCGCCGAAGACGAAACCGTAGTGCGAGGGCGCGATGCCGTGCAGCTCGATCAGCACGAAGGGGGATCCGGCGATATAGGCGAACATCCCGGCCTGGGCAAAACCGGCGGACAAGGAGTAGCCGAGGAACTCGCGGTCGCGCAGCAGTTCGCCATAGCCGGCGAGCACATGGCCGAGCCGCAGCGGCGCTGCACGCGCCGGATCCAGCGACTCCTCCATGCGCAGGTGCACCAGCCACAGGATGGACAGGCTCGCCGCCACCAGCACCCAGAAGATCGCACGCCAGCCCAGCGTCTGCAGGATGAAGCCGCCGAGGATGGGCGCCAGGATCGGCGCCAGCCCCATCACCAGCATCAGCGAGGAAAAGGCGCGCGCCGACTCGTGCGCCGCCAGCCGGTCGCGGATCACCGCGCGCGCTACCACCATGCCGGCACAGCCGCCGAGCGCCTGCAGGAAGCGGAACAGCATCAGCGCCTCGACATCGCGCGCCAGCGCGCAACCGGCTGCCGCGGCCGCGTACAGGCCGAGCCCGACATACAGCGGCGGCTTGCGTCCGTAGCGGTCGCTCAAGGGGCCGTAGAAGGCCTGGCCGAGCGCCAGGCCGACCAGGAAGGTGCCCAGGGTCAACTGGATGCGGCCGATGTCGACGCCGAGATCGGCCGACAGCGTCGGGAAGCTCGGCAGATACATGTCGATGGACAGCGGAGCGAGCGCCGTCAGCGAGGCGCAGACCAGCAGCCAGAGGGGGAAGCGCGCGGCCTGCTGCGCGCTGGCGGAAGACGTCATAGCGGGAACCCTGCAATCGGTTGGCCGCGGCGGGCAGGCACGCCCGCACGCATGGTGCGAAGCCGCAATTGTTGCACAGCATAACGAAACCGGCAGGAGAAGAGCTGTCCACGCGATGCCGCCCCGTCGCCGCCGATCCCATGTGTGGCGCGGCTTTCACGGCAGGCGGGCGGAAGGGTACAATGCGGCCTGTCGACGACGCTGTGGCCGACGACCGCACTGCCATATGAGCTTGGCCGGCGGTTGACGGCCCTGGTCCGGGCAACGTTTTTCTGCATGAGAACAAGACAAACGCCGCTCCTCGCTGTGCTCGGCCTGGCCGCTTCGCTGGCACCGGGGCCCTGGATGCCGCCCGCTGCGGCGGCCCCCGCCGCAGCCCGGCCGCAGGCCGCCTCGCAGCCGCCGGCGGACGAAGCCGAACCGCTGGCGCGCATGCTCAAGGGTGCCGCCACGGGCCAGAACACCGGCGCGGCGGGCGTGCCCGAACTGCTGCGCAATACCAACCGGCCCGACAGCGTGCTGGCGCGTGCCTGCCGCCAGCTCAACGATGCGCTGCCGATCGACATCGATGCCGAGACCCGCTTGCGGCGCTGCCAGACGGTGCCGGGCAAGCATGTGCTGTTCCAGCTCGAACTGACCAACTACCGCGGCCCGATGCTCGACCTTGCCAGCTTCGAGGTGAACTACGCCGCGCCCCTGCAGCGCAATATCTGCGCCAACCGTGACGTCGAGATCCTGACCAAGCTCGGGATCAGCATGATGTTCCGCTACATGACGCGCAACGAGCGCGGCGAGCGCCGCGTCGGCGACGTCTACATCAGCGCACCGATCTGCGCGACGGCGCAGCGCTGAGGCTGCTCGACCACTGGAACGCCGGGGCGCTGGAGGCGGTGCCGGCCAGCGCGGCGCGCGGGCCTTGCACCCGCGGCGCGCAAACAGGTCTGCGGACCTGCGGACCCTCAGGCCGCGGCACGCTGGCGCAACGGCACCACGTTATCGGCCACACGACGCAGCACCGCGCGCGTGCGCTTCCAGTCTTCGTGCGCCAGCGACGAGCCCCACACCAGCGCATGCAGGCGCGCCAGCGCCAGCGGATTGCCCAGCAACTGCAGCTTCTGGGCCGGGGTCAGCGCAGCCGGGCCCGAGGTCAGCGCGTGCTGCAGCAGGGCTTCATTGCGCAGGCGCGCGGCTTCGGGTTGCACGCGCCGCGCGCTGCCCGTCGCGCAGAGCAACGCGTTGGTCACGGGATCGACCACCGCATCGATGAAGTCCGGGCTGGCGTGCGCGGATTCGACGAAACGCTGCGTGTCCTGCATCTCGCGCGGCACGCTCACCTCCTCCGGGATCACGAACAGGTTGGCGCGGCGCAGCGCGCGCCCGAGCGAGACACGCGACAGGAACACCGAGAGCGGCACCGACAAGGCCAGCGAGCCGACGATGGGCAGCAGCCACCAGATGAAGGACGGATTGAGCCAGTACACCAGCGCTCCCCAGGCCAGCCCCACCAGCGTATGCCCGCCGTGGCGGCGCAGCGCCTCGCCCCAGCCGGTCTGCGCATCCTCGCGCGGAGGCGACTTCCAGCTGATGCCCCAGCCGACATAGGCTGCCAGCACGAACTTGGCATGGAACAGCATGCGCACCGGCGCCAGCAAGGCTGACAGCACCATTTCCACCAGGGCGCTGCCCAGCAGCGCCAGCCGGCCGCCGTACTGGCGCGCCTGCCGCATCAGCAGCAGCACGCTCGCCAGCTTGGGCAGGAACAGCAGCGTCGCCGTGGCCGAGAACAGCGCCAGCGCCTTCTCGGGATGCCACTCGGGCCAGGTCGGGAACAACTGGTAAGGCTGCGTGAAATACTCGGGCGGCACCAGTTCGTGCTTGGCCAGCAGCGCGGTCGACAGCAGCAGGAACAGCAGCCACAGCGGCGCCGACGCATAGGCCAGGGTTCCGGTCAGGAACACCGCGCGGTGGACCATGTGGAAACCCTGCTTCAGCCACAGGCGGAAATTCATCAGGTTGCCCTGGCACCAGCGGCGGTCGCGCTTGAGTTCGTCGAGCAGGTTGGGCGGCAGTTCCTCGTAGGAACCCGCAAGGTCGTAGGCGATCCAAACCCCCCATCCGGCGCGGCGCATCAGCGCGGCCTCGACGAAGTCATGCGACAGGATCTCGCCCGCCAGCGGCCCTTTGCCGGGCAGCGGCGCCAGTGCGCAGTGCTCCATGAAGGGCTTCACACGGATGATGGCGTTGTGGCCCCAGTAGTGCGATTCGCCGAGCTGCCAGTAGTGCAGGCCCGCCGTGAACAGCGGGCCGTAGACACGCGTGGCGAACTGCTGCACGCGCGCGTACATGGTCTCGCGGCCCACCGCCTGCGGCGCGGTCTGGATGATGCCGGCGCCGGGATTGGCTTCCATCAGCCGCACCAGCGTGGCCAGGCAGTCGCCGCTCATCACGCTGTCGGCGTCGAGCACGATCATGTAGCGGTACTGGCTGCCCCAGCGGCGGCAGAAGTCGGCCACGTTGCCGGTCTTGCGCTTGACGCGGTGGCGGCGCCAGCGGTAGAAGATGCGCCCGAAGCCGCCGACCGCGCGGCAGATCTCCATCCAGGCATCGGTCTCGGCCACGCGCAGGTCCGGATTGCCGCTGTCGGACAGCACAAAGAAATCGAAGGCGTCGATCTGCCCGCTGCGCAGCACGGACTCGTAGGTCGCGCGCAAGCCGGCGAACACGCGCGTCACGTCTTCATTGCAGATCGGCATGATGACGGCCGTGCGCGCCTGCGCCGGAATCGGGCCGTCGGCGGCGGCGCTGCGCGAGATCAGGTGGCGGTCGCCGCCCTTGGCCAGCACCAGGAAGCCCATCATCGCCGTCCAGAAGCCGGCGGACACCCAGGCGAACAGCACCGTGAACAATGTCAGGATGGCGACCTCGAGCAGGTCCCGCCCCTGATAGGGCAGCACATGCGCCATGAAATAGGTGGCGAGCCCGGTCTGCGCCAGCACCAGCGCCAGCAGCACCCAGCGCCGGTGGGAGCCGGCCGGGTGCCAGGTGCCCAGGGCATCCGGGCCGTCGTGCAGCGTATCCCATACCGCCGGCACCGGCGGGCGGCCGCTCAGGCGGCGCGCCAGGTTGCGCAGCCAGTGGCCCAGCACGTGCGGCGGCCAAGGCTTGGGCACCATGGCGCCGCGCTGCGGACGCGGCCCGGTATCGACGCGCACGGTACCGTCGGCGCGCCGCTGCAGCACGGGACCTGCCGCCGTGCCGGCAGCGTCGCCGGCCTCGCCGTACGCCATGGTAAAGCGCTGCCCGACCGAGCCATAGCCGTCGTCGTGCTCAGCCTCGTCCGGCGCGGATGCGCCGGCCGGGGCTGCCGCGGCCGTGCCGGCATCGGCCCGCGCCAAGCGGGCCTGCAGGGCATGCATGGTGGCCTGCGCGTCGCCGCCGCCGGCGCGCGTAGCATCGTCGAGCAGCGCCCGGCGCTGTTCGGGCGAGGCAGGCAGGCATTCGACATAGCGTTCACATGCCGCCTGGCCTCGCTTCAGCCTGGGGGTAAGATGTAGCTCCATGTCTCGGACAGGGTTGTATTGCCATTGCGAAGGTAGCCGCGCAGTTCCACCGGCTTGCCTTCATCCTTACGGCGCACCACCAGCGTCAGGCGGTAGCCGCCGGTCGCCGGGTTGCGCTGTGCGGTGCTCTTGAGCACCTCGCCATTGCTGTCGGCCGAAATCATCGCGTCGACACGCGCGTCGGCCTGCAATCTCTTGAAGATGGGGCCTTCGAAATCGACCTGCAAGGAAAAACTGGTGTCATCATCCTTGCGCGTGAGGCCCTGGCCACGCCGGGTCTGCGTGACCCAGGACAGCGGCGGCGTGCGCTCGCCATCCTTCTGCCACAGCAGGCGGTACTCGAAGTCGAAGGGCTGCCTGGGCTTGGGCGGATTGTCGGGCACCCAGAAGGCCACGACATTGTCGTTGGTCTCATCGGGCGTCGGGATCTGCACCAGTTCCACGCGGCCGGAACCCCAATTGCCCTTGGGTTCCACCCAGGCACTCGGCCGGTGCTCGTAGTTCGCACCGATTTCCTGGTAGCTGGCGAAGCTGCGGTCGCGCTGCATCAGGCCGAAACCCTGCGGGTTGGTCGCCGCGAAGGAGGTGACCAGCAGGCGCTTCGGATTGACCAGCGGGCGCCAGATCCACTCGCCGGTGCCAAGCTGCACCGACAGCCCGTCCGAGTCGTGCACCTCGGGGCGGAAGTCGGGCTGGGCCGACGGCTGGTTCTCGCCGAACAGGTACATGCTGGTCAGCGGCGCCAGCCCGAGCTTGGTGACGTTCTCGCGCAGGAACAGGCGTGCCTTGACCTCCATCGCGGTCTCGTCGCCCGGCTTGATGACGAAGCGATAGGCGCCGGCGACGCGCCGCGAGTCCATCAAGGCGTAGATGGTCAGCTGCTTGTCGCCCGCTGCCGGGCGCTCGATCCAGTACTCGACGAAGCGGGGAAACTCCTCGCCCGAATTCAGCGCGGTGTCCACCGCCAGCCCGCGCGCGGACAGGCCGTACCACTGGTCCTTGCCGAGCGCGCGGAAATAGCTGGCGCCAAGGAAGGACACCACCTCGTCCTTGCGCTTGCCCTGGTTGAGCGGATACAGCACGCGGAAGCCGGCGAAGCCCAGCTTTTTCAACTGGGCCGGGTCCACCTTGACCGGGCCGTACTGGAACGCAGAGGGATCGAAGCGGATCTCGCGCGCATTGCCGCTGACGACCTCGTTGATACGCACCGGTTGATCGAACACCATCCCTTCGTGGAAGAAGGACAAGTCGAACGGCAGCCGGTTGTTGCGCCAGGGGAAGTGCTCCGGCTTGAACTGGATCTCGTGATAGCGCTCGTAGGGCAGCTCGCGCAACTCGCGCGGCACATTGGTCGAGCCCGGGGCCTTGTAAGGCGTGCTGGCCAGCTGGCGCGCGCGCGCCGCCACCATGTTGAAGTCGAAGGCATGCGCGGCCGCAGCCCACCCCAGCACCAATGCGGCCAGGGCCTGGAGACAACGCCGCGCGCCGGCACGGCGCGGCATCGCGGGACGGAAGTTCGCTGCCAGGCTGCCGGACAGCACTGTGGGTTCGGACATGAAAACCGGAGGAAGAGTCCTGAAACGGAAAGGATGACGGAAGCCGTTGCAAGAGGCAGGCCAGCAGACGAAAATTCTGCCGCTCGGTGCCAGCAACAAGTGAGACGCTCTCAGCTTAGTCTTGCTGCATTGCGCAAGAATTACCTTAGCAAGCGGAGCCTTAAAAGTCACGTTTCACCCCGGAAACGTTTGCAACATTTTCCTACAGGGTTGCCCGAACGCCGCTTGCCACAAGGCTTTGCGGGCGACGCATCACCTCGCCGGGGGCACTTGGCAGCAACCTGGGGAGACAAGCGCCAGCCACGGCGGCGACGGCCGCAGACTAGCGCCTGGAGACGGGTGCAGCAAGCAACGCGCGCCGCCGCAAGGACGGCGCGGCGCGTGGCACGCTCAATGGCAGAGGCGGTTCATCAGGTCGCCGGCGATGGTGCCGCTGGATGCGGACTGCGGCGCACGCGACTCGGGAGCGCGGATGGTATAGAGGGGTTCGCCGCGGGCATAGCGCTTGCCGTACAGCGTCTGCTCGACGACGAGGTAGGTCGAGCTGGCGCAATCGAGCACCATGCGCTTGAGGGAGGAGGCGATCGGCTCGCCGGCGGTGGTGCGGATCACGCCCCCCGACGGGGCATTGCGCATCAGCACCACGCCGACTTCGCTGCCGCGGCGGCGCACCGATGCGGTGTCGAAGTAACTCACCACGCCGTTGGCACCCATCATGGGCAGCCAGCGTTGCGGATCGGGAGCCGAGGGATCCGGGGCGGACAACAGGGTGCAGCCATCGCGCGGCGTGGAGCGGAACACGGTATCGCCGCTGGCGCTCTCGCACTGGTACAGGCCGGTGGCGACCGGTCGCGTGGCCGTCGCGTTGTTCATCGTCTGCGCATGCGCGGCAGAGCACAGGACGCCGCCGGCGATCAACGCGGCGGCACGGAGACATCGTGGAAACAGCATGGGCGGGCCCTCGTAAAGACGGGAAAAACAGCCGGCATTGTCGCACAGGCCTCGACGCCGGCAACCCTGGCGGCCGCCGCAAACACGTGCGTTCGGTCTGAACCTTACGCCGGCGCGGACTGCGCCAGCGCCTCGAAGGCGGCGGCGGAGGCGCGGTCCGCGGGAAAGAAGCACTCGATGCGCAGTTCCTGCAGGCTGACGTCCTGCGGAATCCCCAGCGTGGTCAGCGTGGAAAACAGGGACGCATGGATGCCCGGCCCCGCCACCACCACCGGCAGCACCGGCGGCGGCACGCCTTCGCCAGCCTCATCGTCGAACAGCGGCACGCCGCCCGGCCCGACCATGTCAGGATGCCAGACGGCGATGCGCTGGAATATCTCGCGCGCGGTGCGGTCGTGCGCCTGTACCTGCAGTTCCTGCCAGACGCGGCGCAGCAGGTAGCGCCCGACCTGGCGCGCATTCTCGATCGACGGCCACAACCCGGCCGGGTCGAACACCGTCAGCATCAGGTTGACGCGGCCGCTGCCCTGCTCCAGCGCCGCCGGCGCGCGCCCGCGCAGCAGCAGACCCAGCATGCGGCGATAGGCCTGGTTGGCATCCACCAGGTTCCAGAAGCGGTCGAGCACCACGGCCGGATAGGGTTCCTGCTTGGCCAGGATCAGGGCGATGGCCTGCTGCACCATGGAGGCCGGCGGCGCCGCCAGGCCCTGTTCGCTGTAGGCGGGCGCATAGCCACCGGCCAGCAGCAGGCGGTTGCGCTGGCGCAACGGCACGCCCAGGCGCTCGGCCAGCGCCAGCACCATCTCCCGGCTCGGCCTGGCGCGGCCGGACTCGAGGAAACTGATATGGCGCTGCGACACGCCAGCGACCTGCGACAGGGCCTGCTGGCTGTAGCCGCGGCGGTTGCGCCAGTAGCGCAGCAGCGCGGGAAAGTCGAGCGCCGCTTCGGAAGCGGGTGTCAGGGTGTCCATGGCGGTATTACAGCACGCCGGGTGAGGCTGGGCGAATACCTGACAGGTAATCACCGCGATTCAGCGCCCCGCCAGTGCACATCCGGAACCGGGGCGCTTCTTCTGCCATCCGCCCGCCACAATGCCGGCATCATCACTCCACCTCGCCCGCGTCGATGGCGCGCATCGCCGCCGCCTCGGCCAGGGCCAGCGCCGCTTCGGCCGTGGGCGCCACCCCCACCTCCTGGCTGTGGGTCGGCACCGAAGCCTCTTCGCCGAAGGCATCTGCGATCACCGCCAGGCCCAGATAGCCCTGCCCGGCCGGCACCGCCCTTGCCAGCACCGCATAGCCGCCATACTCGAAACGCCGTTCCATGGCTGTTTCCTCCAGGGGTCCGCTCTCGGCCATCATAGGACATGCCCGCAGATGACTCCGGCCTGACATGCGCGGATGGTATCCTTGACGTTTTTCACCCCCGCGCGCAAAGGGCGCGCACCCTGATGGAAATTGCCATATTACTGGCGCTGATTCTGCTCAACGGCCTGTTCGCCATGTCCGAGATCGCGCTGGTGACAGCGCGCAAGGCGCGCCTGCAGCGCCGCATCGAGGAAGGCGATCGCGGTGCGATCGCCGCGGTCAAGCTGGGCGAAGACCCGACCCGTTTTCTCTCCACCGTGCAGATCGGCATCACGTCGATCGGCGTGCTCAACGGTGTGGTCGGCGAGTCGACGCTGGCCCAGCCGTTCGGCGTCTGGCTGCAGGGATTCGGGCTGCCCGCCACCACCGCGGGCTATGTGGCCACGGCCATCGTGGTCGCGGGCCTGACGTATTTTTCCATCGTGCTGGGTGAACTGGTACCCAAGCGGCTCGGCCAATTGGCGCCCGAGTCGATCGCGCGCATCGCCGCGCGCCCGATCTCCTGGCTGGCCACGGCCTCGACACCGCTGGTGCGCCTGCTGTCGGGTTCGACCCGGCTGATGCTGCGCGTGCTGGGCGTCGAAGGCGCGCGCGGCCCCGCCGTGACCGAAGAAGAAATCCACGCCCTGCTGATCGAAGGCTCCGAGGCCGGCGTCATCGAACAGCAGGAGCACACCATGGTGCGCAACGTGTTCCGCCTCGACGACCGCCAGCTGACCTCGCTGATGGTGCCGCGCGGCGAAGTGGTCTGCCTGGACGTCGAGGCGACGCTGGAGGAAAACCTGCGCCGCATCGAGACCTCCGATCATTCGCGCTTCCCGGTGGTGCGCGGCGGCATGCACGACCTGCTGGGCGTGGTCAGCGCCCGCCAACTGCTCGCGCGCCGCCTGCGCGGCGAGCAGACCGACCTGACCGCGGTGCTGCAACCGGCGGTGTTCGTCCCGGAAAGCGTCACCGGCATGGAACTGCTGGAGAATTTCCGTTCGTCGGGCGGGCAGATCGCCTTCGTCATCGACGAGTACGGCGAGGTGCTCGGCCTGGTCACGCTGCAGGACCTGATCGAGGCCATCACCGGCGAATTCAAGCCCACCAGCGCCGACGAGGAGTGGGCCGTGCAGCGCGCGGACGGCTCCTGGCTGCTGGACGGCCTGATCCCGATCCCGGAAATGAAGGACCGCCTGGCCCTGCGCTATGTCCCCGAGGAGGCCAAGGAGCGCTACCACACGCTGTCCGGCATGCTGCTGCTCCTGCTCGGCCGCCTGCCGCAGACCACGGACAGCGTGGAATGGGGCGGTTGGCGCTTCGAGATCGTCGACATGGACGGCAAGCGCATCGACAAGGTGCTGGCCACCCCCGTACCGCCCGAGCAAGAGTCCGACACCACGGCCTGAGTTCGGCCCTGCGCTTCGCCCCCGCGCTTCGGCCCCCAGGATCCCGCCCTGCGGCCCCGCCCGGAGGAATTGACCACGGTCAGGAACCCGTCATTCCGCCTCCGCCATCCGGGCCAGCCCTCGTGGTGAAATAGCGCCGGTGCCGTATGATCGGAGAGCGGGCGCGCCACGCGCGCCCGCGGCTCCCGGCGGCAGCGCGGCATGGCGGGAACCTGCAGTGCACGAGCCCGCGCAGCCAGGTGTCGCCACCGCCGTCAGGATTCCGCCATGTCTCAAGACGAGGCCGCTCGACCACCTTATCCGCCATCGCTTTGCCCGCCGTCCCCCTCCGGGATGGCGCCCGGCCTTGCCGAGGCCCGCGGGCACGCCGCCTTTCTCGCGGCGGCATGCCGGCTGGGCCCGACACCTGCCGCCGGCCCCGGCACGGGCTCGCCCGGCCCCGAGGCGCGGCTCGCCATGCTGGCCGTCCGCCTCGACCGCTTCGCCCATGCCCGCCTGCCACTCGGACCCGCCATAAGCGACAAGCTGCGCGCGCGCATCCTGGAGCGGGCCCGCGCGGTGCTCCCGGCCGACGCGCTGCTGCAATGGCTGGGCGAAGCCGACCTCGCCATCGCCACCCCGCTGCATGGCGGCGAGCCGGAAGCGCTGCGCCTGGCCCGCGCCGTGGCGGACACACTGGCGCGGCCAGTGGCCGTCGGCGGCTTCGAGCTGTTCCTTTCCTGCAGCATCGGCGTGGCGCTGGGCGAGCCGGGCTGCCCCGCCGAACGCTGCCTGCAGCGGGCAGTCGACACCATGCTCGGCGTGGCCAGGCGCGGGGGCGACGCCATCGCCAGCGCCGGCTCGGTGGCCGCGCCGCCGCTGCCGGCGGCCATGCTCGCCGCCCTGCCACAGGCGCTGGAACGCGGTGAGTTCGCCATCAACCTGCAGCCGCGCGCGCGCCTGGATGCGGATGCGGCCAGCGTCGACAGCTACACGGTGCGCCTGCGCTGGCAGAGCGCCGCATTCGGCCGGGTCGCGCCGCAGGATTTCCTGCCGGCGCTGGAGGCGCTCGGCCTGATGGGCGACGTCGCGCGCTGGATTCTCAACGATGCCCTGCCGCTGCTGGCGGCCGCTTCCTTTCCGGTTCCGGTGCAATTCCACTTTCCGGCGCCGGGCGCCCAGCTCCACCGGGAACACCTGATCGAGGAACTCGGCGCCGCCATCGGCAGGCTGGGCGTGCAGGGCGCGCGCGTCTGCATCGAGGTGCCTTGCCCGGACGCGGTACGCGCCAGCGACCTGCTCGGCGCCCGCTTCGAGGTTCTGCGCCGCGCGGGTGTTCAGCTTGCCCTGGGCGACTTCACCGATACGGAAATCTGCCGCGATGCGCTCGGCCTGCTGCGTCCCGACCTGGTCACGCTCGACGCGCGCCAGCTCGGCAGCCCGGCCCAGGGTCCGGAGGTCGCGGCTGGCCTGCGGGCGGCCTGCGCCCTGGCGCGCGACGCCGGCTACGGCGCCTGCGCGAAAGGCATCGAGACGCGCCCGCAGCTCGACGAAGTGCGCCGCTGGGGCTGCACCAGCATGCAGGGCTACCTGCTGGCCCAGCCCTTCCCCGCGCGCTGGCTGCCGCAGATCCACGCCACCCTCGACCAGCGTGCCCGCGACCTGCTGGCCTCGGCCCGCGGCGGCTGAGCGGAAAGGAACGCCTTCTCGCACAGTCCGGCCGCCATTGTCCAGCCGGTCTTCCGCCAAGTTACAAATTGGCACATTCGTGCGTCAATGAGACCGCGCGCCGACGGTAAAATCGGCGCCCAATCACTGTTCGCATCGAAAGGAAGGAGCCTGGCGTGAAAAAAGGATGGATTGGCTTTGTACTGCTTGCAACCCTGCTGGCCGGCTGCAATACGATGGCCGGGCTGGGTCAGGATATCCAGAAGGGTGGCCAGAAGCTGGAAAGCGCGGCGGACCGCTCCAAGTAGGCGCAGCGGCATCGGCCGCGCACGCGTCGCCAAGCCGGGCTCCTGCCCGGCTTTTCTTTTCTCTTTTTTCTCTTTTCCCTTGCCCGCGGCTCAACGCAGCGCCGACGCCTGCTGCGCCAGCGTGCGGATGCGGCCCCAGTCGCCGGCGGCGACCGCGTCCTTGGGCACGATCCAGGAACCGCCCACGCAGACCACATTGGGCAGCGCCAGGTATTCCACCGCCTTGGCCGCGTTGATGCCGCCGGTCGGGCAGAAGCGCAGTTGCGCGAAGGGGCCGTACAGCGATTTCAGCATCGGCACGCCGCCGGCCGCTTCGGCCGGGAAGAACTTCAGGAAGGAGAAGCCGGCCTCGAGCGCCGCCATGGCCTCGCTGGCGGTCGCCACGCCAGGCAGCAGCGCGATGCCCTCGCCCTGCGCGGCGACGGCCAGCGCCGGCGTCAGACCCGGCGACACCGCGAACTGGGCGCCAGCCTCGCGCACGGCCTTGAGCTGGGCGGCGTTGAGCACCGTGCCGGCGCCGACGCAAGCCTGCGGAAAGGCCGCGGCCACGGCCCGCATGGCGTCCAGCGCCACCGGCGTGCGCAGGGTGATTTCCAGTACCGGCAGGCCGCCGGCGATCAAGGCCTCGCTGACGTGCAGCGCCTCGTCAACCGAGGCGAATTCGAGCACGGGGATGACGGGCACGCCATCGAGGCGGGTGAGCAGAGGGGAGGAATTGGCTTGCATGGCGGTCGGTTGGGTCGGTCTACTGTCTACGGTCTAGGGGGCGGGAAAGTCCGCTCGGACGGGCTCAGGCGAAGGGCTGGGCGGGCAGCGCCACCGGGCTGCCCAGCCGTCCCAGCACGGCTTCCGCCGCGGGGATGGGTGCGACGGCGCCGTAGCCGGTGGTCGACAAGGCCGCGGCCACGTTGGCATAGCGCGCCGCCGCGAAAGGATCGTCGCCGGCGGCCAGGCGCGCGATGAAGCAGCCGCCGAAGCAGTCGCCGGCGCCGGTGGCATCGACCGGATGCACGGGATGGGGCGCCACCAGCGTGCGCGCGTCGGGCGTCGCCACATAGGAGCCCTCCTCGCCCAGCTTGAGCGCCACCAGCCCGATGCCGCAGCCGAGCAGGTAGTCGACGATGGCGTCGCGGTCGTCGAGGCCGGTCAGCACACTGATATCGTCCCAGCTCGGCAGGCAGACATCGGTCAGCGCGAAAGCCTCGCGCATGATGGCGCGGGCCCGCGCCAGCGGCCACAGCCGCAAGCGCAGGTTGGTGTCGAGCGAGACCCGGGTGCCGGCCTTGCGCGCGTGTGCCATGGCAGCCAGGCCGGCGTCGCAGGCGCTGGTGCTGATCGCCAGGCTGATGCCCGACAGGTGCAGGTAGCGCGCCTCGGCGATGGCTGCCAGCGGCAGGTGCTCGTGACTGTAGCGGCTCGCCGCCGAGCCGGCGCGCAGGTAGTCGAAGCGGTGGCCGCGGTGGTCGTGGCTGACGAAATAGACGCCGGTCGGCGCCGCGGGGTCGACCCGCACGTGCCGCGTGTCGACGCGCTCGTGGGTCCACAGCGCCAGCAGGCGCTCGCCGAAACCGTCCTCGCCGACCGCGCTCAGGTAGCCGGTGCTGGCGCCCTGGCGCGCCGCGGCGATGCAGAAATTCGAAGTGTCGCCGCCGAAGCCCTGCAGGTAGTGGCCGGGCCGGTCGGGCTGCTGGTTGAATTCGACCAGCGGCTCGCCGTAGGCGAGTATGTCGATGCTCATGATGCGCTCATCCTTGATGTTCTTCCGCAGGGGTCTGCCGGAGCGTCGGTCCCGAAGGGGCCTGCACAGGGACTACAGGGACTCCTCGGGGCTCCCCGCGGCCAGTCCCGTTCAGAAGAAGGTCTGCACGACGTCGACCACACGCAAGCGGTCGTCCAGTACCGGGATATGCCGCCACTTGTCGAAGGTCAGGCAAGGGTGCGAGATGTCGAAGGCGATCATGTCGCCCACGCGCAGGTCATCGCCCGGTTGCAGGCGCAGGTAGGCATGCTGGTCCATCATGCCGGTGACCGCCCAATGCGACGGCGCCTCGACCGGCGCGGCGGTGCCCGGACGATAGCGCTGTGCGGGGATCGGCATGCCGGCGTCGAAGGCGGCATCGCGCTTGCCCATGCCGATGATGGCGAGATCCGGCTCGGGCATCGACTGCACGTAGGCCCAGACCTGCAGTGCCGGGAGCAGCCCTTCCTGCATGCGGCGGGCCACCGGGTTGGCCGCCAGGATACGCTCCTGCGCGGCCCGGTAGACGCCCACGTCGTGGGTCAGGTAGCAGCCCGGGCGCAGCACGAGGTCCACCGCGTTGCCGGTGCCGGCGGCAGCGAATTCCTCGGCCACCACGTCATACCAGGCCGAGCCGGCGCCCGACAGCACCGCCGGGCTGCGGCCGAAGCGTCCCGCCGCCAGCAGTTCACGCGTGACCGCCACCGCGCGCTGCAGGAAGGCGCGGATATCGGCCTCCTCCTTGAGCACGCCCTCGTACAGTTCCACGCCCGCCAGCGACAGCGCCTGCGGCCAGCGCGCCAGCGCGGCCAGCACGGCTTCCTGCTGGGCCGCGTCGCGCACGCCGGTGCGCCCGCCCGCCACGCCCAGTTCCAGCAGCACCTGCAGGGTCTGGCCGCGCGCCTGGAAGAAGGCACCGAGCTGGTCGACCAGCGCCGGCGAATCGACCAGGCAGAAGAATTCGAAGCCGGGATCGCGCAGCAGGTCGGCCACGATCTCCATATTGCGGCGTCCCACCAGCTGGTTGGCCATGAGCACGCGGCGCACGCCATGGGCGTGGGCCGCGGCGGTCTGGTGGGCGGTGGCGAGCGTGATGCCCCAGGCACCGGCCGCCAGCTGGCGCGCGAACAGCTTCGGTGCCATGGTGGTCTTGCCGTGCGGCGCAAGCTGCATGCCGTAGCTTTCGACGAAGCCGCGCATCCAGGCCAGGTTGTGCGCCAGCCGTGACTCGTAGAGCACCGCCGCCGGCAGGCTCAATGATTCGTCGAGCAGGCTCCAGTCCTGGCCCGCGGCCGCCTCGGCCGGCGCCAGCGGCGCCTCGAGCTTGCCCAGCGCCTTGTTGAGCGGGTCGATCATGCCCGTCTGGTACTTTATTTCACGCATGCTGACTGTCACCTCTGCACGGCCCCAGGCGGGTCCGTCAATTTTCCGATTGACGTAATCATAGCCTTGAAATTACGATATTTCATCCTTGTTATAAAGTAACACGCAAGCGGCGCCAGCCTCGCCCGGCAAGCGCCGCCCTCCCCGCCATGACCGCCCCC
Organism: Cupriavidus malaysiensis; assembly: GCF_001854325.1. Taxonomy (NCBI): domain Bacteria; kingdom Pseudomonadati; phylum Pseudomonadota; class Betaproteobacteria; order Burkholderiales; family Burkholderiaceae; genus Cupriavidus; species Cupriavidus malaysiensis. The sequence continues at coordinate 1,392,365 of NZ_CP017755.1, read as the reverse complement.
TTCGACATCCTCACCCGCATCGCCGAGCGCGGCCCCGCGCTGCGCCTGGCCGAGCAGAAGGTGGCGCAGGTCATCCTCGCCGACCTTGGCGGCGCCGCTGCCGCCAGCATCAACGAACTGGCCCGCCAGGCCGGCGTCAGCGAGGCCAGCGTGACCCGCTTCGCCAAGGCCATCGGTTGCCGCGACGTGCGCGACCTGAAGCTGCGCCTGGCCCAGGCCACCGCCGTGGGCCAGCGCTTCCTGCAGGCGCCGGCGTCCGATGACGCCCAGGACACGCTGGCGGGCCGCATCCACGCCGACGCGGTCGCCTCGCTCGACGCCAGCCTGAAACTGCTGGACGCCGAACGCATCGAGCAGGCGGCGCGCCTGTTGCTCGGGGCGCGCATGATCTACGCTTTCGGCATGGGCGGCGGCTCCACCTTCATGGCGGACGAGGCGCGTTACCGCCTGGCGCGGCTGGGCCGGCCGGTGGCCAGCTACCAGGACGCGCTGCTGCAGAAGATGGTGGCGGCCACGCTGGACCGCGACGACGTGGTGCTGGCCTTCTCGGCCACCGGCGAGGTGCCGGAAATGCTGGCGAGCTGCGATGTCGCGCTGGAGTATGGCGCGCGCCTGGTTGCCGTGACCGCGCTCGGCTCGCCGCTGGCGGGGCGGGCGCACGTGCTGCTGCCGCTGCGCACGCTGGAGACGGACTTCATCTTCAAGCCGTCCGCCTCGCGCTACGCCATGATGCTGGTGATGGACGTGCTCGCCACCCAGTTGGCGCTGTTGCAGCAGGAACCGAACAAAGAGCGGCTGCGCCGCCTGAAGTACGTGCTGGACGCGCACCGCGGCCCCCGCGGCGACGGCAGGCAACCGCTGGGAGACTGAGATGCCGCATGCCTTCGACACCCTGATCCGCAACGTGACCCTGGTCGACGGGTCCGGCGCGCCGGCGCGCCTGGCCGACGTGGCCGTGCGCGACGGCCGCATCGCCCGCATCGATGCCGCCGGCGCCATCGACCCCGATGCCGCGGCGCACGTGGTGGAAGGCCACGGCCTCGTGCTCGCCCCCGGCTTCATCGACGTGCACACGCACGATGACACCAATGTGGTACGCCAGCCGGACATGACGCCCAAGCTGTCGCAGGGCGTGACCACGGTCATCGTCGGCAACTGCGGCATCAGCGCGGCACCGGTCGCGCTGCGCGGCGACCCGCCCGACCCGATGAACCTGCTCGGCGAGGCCGATGCCTTCCGCTACCCGGATTTCGCCAGCTACGTGCGAGCCATCGCCAGCGCCCGCCCGGCCGTCAACGTGGCGGCCCTGGTCGGCCACACCGCGCTGCGCAGCAACCAGATGGACCGCCTCGACCGCGCCGCCAGCGCCGCCGAGATCGCCGCCATGCGCGCCCAGCTCGAAGACGCCCTGCAGCATGGCGCGCTGGGCCTGTCCACCGGTCTGGCCTATGCCAATGCCTTCTGCGCGCCGACCGAAGAGGTGCTGGCCCTGGCCGAACCGCTGGCGCAGGCCGGCGCGCTCTACGCCACCCACCTGCGCAGCGAGTTCGCCGAGATCCTCGACGCCATGGACGAGGCCTTCCGCATCGGCCGCCACGCGCGCGTGCCGGTGGTGATCTCGCACCTGAAATGCGCCGGCGTGCCCAACTGGGGCCGCAGCGGCGAAGTGCTCGACGCGCTCGACGCCGCACGCCGCTGGCAGCCGGTCGGGTGCGACTGCTATCCCTACACCGCCAGTTCCTCCACGCTCGACCTGAAGCAGGTCACCAGCGATTTCGACATCACCGTGACCTGGTCCGAGCCGCACCCCGAGATGGGCGGCAAGTCGCTGGCCGAGATCGCGGCCGGGTGGGAACTGGACCTGCACGAGACCGCGCGCCGGCTGCGGCCGGCCGGCGCGGTCTACCACTGCATGGAGGACGCCGACGTCGACCGCATCCTCAGCCACCCCGCCACGGTGATCGGCTCCGACGGCCTGCCCAACGATCCGCTGCCCCACCCCCGGCTGTGGGGCGCCTTCCCGCGTGTGCTCGGCCACTATGCGCGCGACCGCGAACTGTTCCCGCTGGCAGTGGCCGTCAACAAGATGACCGGCCTGCCGGCCGAGCGCTTCGGCCTGCGCGAGCGCGGCCTGGTGCGCGAAGGCTGCTGGGCCGACCTGGTGCTGTTCGACGCCGACACCATCCGCGACGCGGCCACCTTCGCCGACCCCATGCAGCCCGCCGAAGGCATTGCCGCGGTCTGGGTCAACGGCGAGTTGTCCTGGCACGAGCGCCAGCCCACCGGCACGCGGGCCGGCCGCTTCCTCGCGCGTGGCAGCGAGGGCGGCGCCAGCATCGGCGCCCCCCGCGGCTGACGCGGCTGACGCGCGCCCTGCCCGCTTTCACCCTCCATCCCGACACAGTTTCGGATTCAGACACAGCCTCACAGGAGTCCTCATGGAAATCAAACGATACGGCGTCGAAGGCGGCACCGGTACCGGCGGCCAGCACATGCCCTTCGCGCGCGCCACGCAGGCCGACGGCTGGCTCTACGTCTCGGGCCAGGTGCCCATGGTCGACGGCGAAGTCATCGACGGCGGCATCGTGGCCCAGACCCACCAGGCCATCCGCAACGTGCTCGCCATCCTGGCCGAGGCCGGCTACGGGCCGGAGCACGTGGTGCGCTGCGGCGTATGGCTGGACGACGCGCGCGACTTCGCCTCGTTCAACAAGGTCTTCAAGGAATACTTCGGCGCCAATCCGCCGGCGCGCGCCTGCGTGCAGTCCAGCATGGTGGTGGACTGCAAGGTCGAGGTCGATTGCATCGCCTACAAGAAGCCGGCAGCCTGAAGCGGCGTAGCCGTGCCGGGCGCCCCGGATGGCCCGGGAGCCTTGCAGCAGGCGCCGGCACGGCCTGATTCGAGCCTTTTCTTTTTCTTTTTTTCAGCTTTCCATCGCAGCCGCCCCGCCGGGCGGCGCCCTGCGCACGGCGCCCATGCCGGCGCGCGGCGCCGCGCAGGGCGCGGCCGCATCCGCAGCGGAAGTGCACGGCCGGGAGCCGTGCCATACAAGGAGACAATATGGGTGCCGTCACCGGAACCACGCTCTTGGTCTATGCGCTGATCGCCGTGATCGCGCTCGTCGTGCTGATCGCACGCTACAAACTGAATCCCTTCATCACGCTGGTGACGGTCTCGGTGCTGCTCGGCTTTGCCGTCGGCATGCCGATGGGCGACATCATCAAGTCCTTCGAGGCCGGCGTCGGCGGCACCCTCGGCCACATCGCGCTGGTGGTGGGCCTGGGCACCATGCTCGGCAAGATGATGGCCGAGTCCGGCGGCGCCGAGCGCATCGCGCGCACGCTGATCGATTTCTTCGGCGAAAAGAACGTGCACTGGGCAATGGTCACCATCGCCTTCATCGTCGGCCTGCCGGTGTTCTTCGAGGTCGGCTTCGTGCTGCTGATCCCGATCGCCTTCAACGTCGCCAAGCGCACCGGCACCTCGATGGTGCTGGTCGGCCTGCCGATGGTGGCCGGCCTGTCGGTGGTGCACGGCCTGATTCCGCCGCACCCGGCCGCGCTGCTGGCCGTGACCGCCTACGGCGCGGACATCGGCCGGACCATCCTGTACGCGCTGATCGTCGGCATCCCGACCGCGGCCATCGCCGGCCCGCTGTTCGCCAAGCTGATGGACCGCTACGTCAAGCTGCCGGAGGTCAACCCGCTCGCCGCGCAGTTCACCGAAGAGGACGAAGGCGTCAAGGCCTCGCACGAGCTGCCGGGCTTCGGCATCACCGTCTTCACCATCCTGCTGCCGGTGTTCCTGATGCTGCTGGGCAGCTGGGCCGACCTGTTCACCACGCCCAAGACCTTCGCCAACGACTTCGTCAAGCTGATCGGCAATTCGGTGATGGCCCTGCTGATTGCCGTGCTGGTCAGCCTGTACACCTTCGGCCGCGCGCGCGGCTTCAACCGCGATACCATCCTCAAGTTCACCAACGAATGCGTGGCGCCGGTCGCCATCATCACGCTGGTGGTCGGCGCCGGCGGCGGCTTCGGCCGCATCCTGCGCGACTCGGGCATCTCCAACGCCATCGTCGACGTGGCCACCGGCGCCAACGTCTCGGTGCTGGTGCTGGGCTGGCTGGTCGCGGTGCTGATCCGCATCGCCACCGGCTCGGCCACGGTCGCCATGACCACCGCCGCCGGCATCGTCGCGCCGATCGCCGCCAGCGTGCCGGGCACCCACCCGGAACTGCTGGTGCTGAGCACCGGCGCCGGCTCGCTGATCCTGTCGCACGTCAACGACGGCGGCTTCTGGCTGGTCAAGGAGTACTTCAACATGACGGTGCCGCAGACCCTGAAGACCTGGACGGTCTGCGAAACCGTGATCTCGGTGGTGGCCCTGCTGCTGACGCTGGGCCTGGCCACGCTGCTGGGCTGAGGCCCCGCGCCGGCGCGCCCCGCGGCCGCCTCAGTCGCCGAAGGGATTCGGCGCCGAGCCGGCGGGCGCCTCGCCCAGGTCGAACTCGTCGCGCAGGCGGTCGACCACCTCGCGCACGGCACGCTCGTGGCCCGACCCCTTGCCGATCCCCTTGATGTCCCAGTTGCGCCCGCGCGCGTCGCGCGGATGCGCCTGGGGCAGCGGCACCCGGATCCTGGCGCCCTCGTCGGCGATCTCGTCGACCTTCTGGATGCGCCGGCTCGCTTCTTCCTGCAGCACGCGCGCGCTGCGTTCCCGCTTGGCCATGGCTGACTCCCGCTGCGTGGCAGATGATGGTCCCGCCGGGCATGTTAGTCCATTGCGCCAGAGAAAGCACAGCCGAGCATACGGCCTGGAGGCGCGGCCGATCGGGGGTGTCTTTCGATCCGGGGGCTTTCGCATGGCGCACTGGCACGGCCCGTCCCCCCGGCAAGGCCGGCATTGTCATGTGGCGCGCCCGCCCCTACACTGCGAGGTCGATGCGGCCATGCGAGCCGCGCCACCAGGAGACCATTCCATGAAGCCTGCACCCTTGCTGCGCGCGGCCGCCGTCCTGGCCGCCGCCACGCTCAGCACCGTCGCCCTGCTGCCAGCCGCCGCCGGCGCGGCCGAACCGGTCAAGATCGGCCTGATCGCGCCCTTCTCCGGCAGCTTCGCCGACTACGGCAAGCAGATGGAGGGCGGCATCAAGGCCTACCAGAAGGTGCATGGCGACAGCGTGGCGGGCCGCAAGGTGACGGTGATCCTGAAAGACACCACCGGGCCCGTGCCCGAGGTGGCCAAGCGGCTGGCGCAGGAGCTGGTGGTGCGCGACAAGGTCGACATCCTGGCCGGCTTCGGGCTCACGCCCGAAGCGCTGGCGGTGGCCCCGGTGGCGGACCAGGCCAGGAAGCCGATGGTCATCATGAACGCGGCATCGTCGGTGATCACCACCAAATCCAGCTACATCACGCGCGTCTCGATGACCCTGCCCCAGGTGTCGGCGCCGATGGCCGCCTGGGCGGTCAAGAACAAACTGCGCAAGGTGGTCACCCTGGTGGCCGACTACGCGCCCGGCATCGATGCCGAGACCGCGTTCAAGACCAACTTCATCGGCGGCGGCGGCCAGGTGGTGGAATCGATCCGGGTGCCGCTGCGCAACCCCGAGTTCGCCCCCTTCATCCAGCGCATCAAGGACGCGCGCCCCGAGGCCGTATTCCTGTTCCTGCCGGCCGGCGAGCAGGGCGTCGCCTTCATGAAGGGCTTCCGCGAGCGCGGCCTGGCCGATGCGGGCATCCGCGTGATCGCCACCGGCGACCTGACCGACGACCACGTGCTGCCGGCGATGGGCGACGCCACCCTGGGCGTGATCACCTCCTTCCACTACTCGATGGCGCACGACTCGCCCGAGAACAAGGCCTTCCTGAAGGCTTTCGCCGAAACCAACCCCGGCGCCGGGCGCCCCAACTTCATGGCGGTCGCCGCCTATGACGGCATGGCCGCGATCTACGAAGCGATCCGCAGGAACGGCGGCAGCACCGATGCAGACAAGATGATGGCGGCCTTCAAGGGCATGAAGCTGGCCAGCCCGCGCGGCCCGATCTACATCGACCCGGCCACGCGCGACGTGGTGCAGACGGTGTACATCCGCCGCGTGGAAAAGGTCGGCGGCGAACTGCAGAACGTCGAGTTCGACAAGTTCCCGGAAGTCAAGGACTCCGGCAAGTAGCGGGACGGCAGCAGGGACGGCAGCCAACGCCGGCCCTGCTCCCTACCCCACCCCCAGCAAGCGATCCAGCCGCCCGGCATCCGCCAGCAGTTCCGTGCTGGTCCCGGCATGCACCACGCGCCCGCGCTCCAGCACCATGCCGCGGGCCGTCATCGACAGCGCCAGGCGCGCATGCTGCTCCACCAGGATCACGGCCATGCCGGCCTCGCCGGCGCGCTGGCCGGCGATCAGCCGGCCGATCACGCGCTGCAGTTCCTGCACGATGATCGGCGCCAGCCCTTCCATCGGTTCGTCGAGCAGCAGCAGCGCCGGGTTGGTCATCAGCGCGCGCGCGATCGCCACCATCTGCTGTTCGCCGCCGGACAGCTGGTGGCCCAGGTTGGCGCGGCGCTCCTGCAGGCGTGGGAACAACTCGTACACGCGCGCCACGCTCCAGTAGCCGGGGCGCGCCACCGCGCTCAGGTGCTCCTCGACGCTCAGCGAGGGGAACATCCAGCGTTCCTGCGGCACCCAGCCCAGGCCGGCGCGGGCACGCTGGTGCGGGGCCAGCCGCGCCAGGTCGGCGCCGCGCCAGCGCAGCGTGCCCGCGCGCTGGTGCGTGAAGCCCATCAGCGTGGCCAGCAGCGTGCTCTTGCCGACGCCATTGCGGCCCAGCAGCGCCAGGCTGTCGCCGGCCTGCAATGCCAGGTCGATTCCTTCCAGCACGGTGGCCTCGCCGTAGCCGGCAGCCAGCCCTTCGACGCGCAGCAGTTCAGCCATGGGCCGCCTCCCCCAGGTAGACCTCGCGCACGCGCGGATCGGCGGCGATCTCGGCCGGCGTGCCCTCGGTCAGCACGCGCCCGCCGACCAGCACCGTGATGCGGCGCGCGAAACGGAATACCAGGTTCATGTCGTGCTCGATGAACAGCACCGTGATATCGGCCGGCAGCGCGTCGATGACGGCGAACAGCTCGGCGCTCTCTCCCGCCGGGATGCCCGCGGCCGGCTCGTCCAGCAGCAGGATGGACGGCCGCGTGGCCAGCGCCAGTGCGATCTCCACCAGCCGCTGCTTGCCATAGGGCAAGGCGCGGGTCACAGTGTCCGCCTCGCGCTCCAGGCCCAGCGCCGCCAGCACCGCCATCGCCTCGTCCGCCAGCGCGCGCTGCGAGGCCACCGTGCGCGACCAGATGCGCGAGGCACCGGTGCGCTCGGCGACCGCCAGCACCACCGATTCGAGCACGGTCAGCCCAGGAAACAGCGTATTGATCTGGAAGGTGCGCGTCATGCCGCGCCGCACGCGCGCGTGCTGGGGCAGGCGCGTGATCTCTTCGTCGCCGAGCCAGATGCGGCCGGCACTGGGCGCCAGCACCCCGGTCAGCAGGTTGATGAAGGTGGTCTTGCCGGCACCGTTGGGTCCGATCAGGGCATGGCGCGCGCCGGGCGGAAAGCGCAGCGTGACCTCGCTGTTGGCGAGGAAGCCGCCCCAGGACTTCGACAGGCCTTCGGTCCGCAGTTCGCGCGTCATGCCTGCTCCTTGCCGGCCCGTGCACGCGCGCGCCAGGCGTCCAGCGCGCCCATCAGGCCGCCGCGCGCGAACAGCACCATCGCCATCAGCAGCAGGCCGATCCAGAACTGCCAGTAGACCGGGTTGATGCCGGCCAGCAGGTCCTGCGCGATCATGAACAGCGCCGCCCCGGCGAGGGCACCGTAGAGGCGGCCGGTGCCGCCCAGCACCAGCATCACCAGCAATTCGGCCGAACGCGGAAAGCCCAGCGCATCCATGCCGACGAATTGCGTGGTCTGCGCCAGCAGTCCGCCGGCCACCGCTGCGATGGCCGCCGCCAGCGTATAGACGGCGCGCAGCCGCGCCGGCACGTCCACGCCCAGCGCCGGCATGCGCCGCGCGCCTTCGCGCAGCCCGCGCAGCGACAGCCCGAAGGGAGACCGGGTCAGCCGGCGCAGCAGCAGGAACAAGCCGAAGGTGACTGCCAGGCTGTACAGGTAGGCGGTCTTGCCGAACAGGTCGAACTCGAACAGGCCGAACAGCTTGCCCATGCTGACACCGGACAGGCCGTCGACGCCGCCGGTGAGGAAAGCCGCCTTGTTGGCCGCCTCGAACAGCATCAGGCCGATGCCCAGCGTCACCATCAGCCGCGTCAGGTCGCCGCCGCGCACCACCAGGAAGCTGCTGCCCCAACCCGCCGCGGCGCCCGCCAGCGCCGCCGCCAGCAGGCCGCTCAAGGGCTCGCCCCAGCCATGCGCCGCCAGCAGGCCGGCGGTATAGGCGCCCAGGCCGAAGAAGGCCGCATGGCCGAGCGAGACGATGCCCGCATAACCGAGGATCAGGTCGAGCGACAGCGCGAACAGGCCGGTGATCAGGACCTGGCTGCCCAGCATCAGGTAGTCGGGCAGCAGGAAGAAGGCCGCCACCGGCAGCAGCCAGAACACGGCTTCCGCGGGATGCCAGCGGCCATCCGGCAGCTCCGGCGCCGCGCCGGCGCCACGGCGCCCGCCCACGGAGGCGGCGGTTTCCTGCCCTCCATCGATAGGACTCATGCCCGCCTCCCATACAGGCCGGCCGGGAACAGCACCAGCAGCAGCACCATCATGGCGTAGATCACGAAGGCGCCGATCTCCGGCACGTAGTACTTGCCGGCCACGTCGGCCACACCCAGCACCAGCGCGGCCAGCAGCGGCCCGCGGATCGTGCCCGCGCCGCCGACCGCCACCACCAGCAGGAAATACACCATGTACTTGAGCGGGAAGGCCGGATCGAGCCCCAGCACGTCGATGCCGAGCGCGCCGCCCAGCCCGGCCAGCCCCGAGCCCAGCGCGAAGGTCAGGCTGAACACCCGGCCCACGTCGATGCCCAGCCCGCGCGCGGCCTGCTGGTTGTCGACCGCGGCGCGCACCTGGGCGCCGAAGCGCGTGCGCGCCACCAGCCAGCCGAGCAGCACCGTGATGACCACCACCAGTGCGATCAGGAACAGCCGGTACACACCCAGCTCGAGCGCGCCCAGCCGCACCTGCCCGCGCAGCATGGCAGGCAACTCGACCGGCTGCTGGCCCGGCCCGAACAGGTAGGTGGCGCCGGCCATGGCGACGAAGGTCAGGCCGATCGAGAACAGCACCTGGTCGAGGTGGCTGGCCTGGTAGAGGCGGCGGTAGAGGGTGCGCTCCAGCACCCAGCCCAGCACGGCGGCGCCGGCGAAGGCCAGCGGCAGCGCCGCCAGGAACGGCACCCCGGCCCGGCTCATCAGCACCACCGCCAGGTAGCCGCCGGCCATGGCGAAAGCACCGTGGGCGAGGTTGACGACGTTCATCAGGCCCATGGTGACCGACAGTCCCACGCTGACGAGGAACAGCAGGCTGCCGTAGGCGATCCCGTCGAACAGCACGCCGAGCATGCGGGTCAGTATCACGGCCCGGCCCTCCGCGCGGACCGGGTCGCTGGCCCGGCGCGCCGACGGCCGTTGTCAAGCCGGGGCGGCAGGGCTCCTGACCGCTGGCAATATTCCATCCATCTCTCCCGTTCCGTCCGGCCCGCCGGGTGGTGCCGGCCTCGCCTCGTTCTGGATCGCGATTGTTCTACTGGATAACCGGTTTGGCAATCGAGAGTTGACCCGGAGCCACCCGCCCGCCCAGGTTTACTTGCCTGCCGGCAGCCGCTATGGTCAGAGCATCGCCGCCGCGCCAAGGGAGACCATGCCCGTCGACCGCCGCCGCTTCCTCGGCCTCTGCACCGGCCTCGCCACCGCCCTGGGCGGCGGCCTGGGCGCGGCCCTGCCGCGCCGCGCGGCAGCGGCCGGGCCCCTGCGGCGCGCCATCCCGGCCAGCGGCGAACGGCTGCCGGTGATCGGCATGGGCAGCGCACGCACCTTCGATGTCGGCGGCAGCGCCGCCGAGCGCGCACCGCTGGCCGAGGTCATGGCGCTGCTGCTGGCACAGGCCGGCTCCGTGCTCGACACGGCGCCCAGCTACGGCAACGCCGAAGCGGTCATCGGGGACCTGCTGCAGGCCGCCCACGGCCGCGGCAAGGTCTTCCTGGCCACCAAGATCTCGGCGCCGGCCGGCGAGCCCGCGCAAGCGCAGTGGGCGCAGTCGCGCCGCGACCTGCGCACCGACAAGATCGACCTGCTGCAGGTGCACAACCTGATCGACTGGCGCAACAACCTGCGCTGGCTGCGCCAGCTCAAGGAGCAGGGCAGCATCCGCTACACCGGCGTCACCCACTACCGGGACGACGCGCAGGATGCGCTCGCCGACATCGTGCGCAGCGAGCCCGTCGACTTCGTCCAATGCAATTATTCGCTGGGCGAGCGCGGCGCGGAGAGGACCCTGCTGCCCCTGTGCCAGGAGCGCGGCGTGGCGGTACTGGTCAACCGCCCCTTCCAGGACGGCCGCCTGTTCGCCGCGGTCAAGGACAGGCCGCTGCCGCCGTGGGCGGCCGAGATCGACTGCGCCTCCTGGGCCCAGCTTTTCCTCAAGCTCGTGGTCGGCCATCCGGCGGTCACGGCGGCCGTGCCCGCCACCGGCAAGGCGCGCAATATGGCGGACAACCTGGGCGCCGGCAGCGGCCGCATGCCGGACGCGCGCGAGCGCGCGCGCATCGCGGCCCTGCTGGGCTGAAGCGCCGGCTCCCCGCCCCCGCCATGCGCGACCCCGCTTCTCCTGCCGGCGCCGGCGCACCCGAGGGCCCGCCGGCTCCCGCGCCACCGCCGCGCCGCGGGCGCGGCCTCGGCATCGCGCCGGGCGAAGGCGCGGCGGTGGCAGCCGGATTCCTGTTCTTCTTCTGCCTGTTCGCCGGCTACTTCATGCTGCGGCCGGTGCGCGAGACCATGGGTATCGCCGGCGGCGTGCAGAACCTGCAGTGGCTGTTCACCGCCACCTTCGCGGTGATGCTGGCGGCCATCCCGCTCTATGGCGCCTGCAGCGCGCACTTGCCGCGGCAGCGCTTCGTGCCCTGGGTCAATGCCTTCTTCGTCGCCAACCTGCTGGGTTTCGCCCTGGCCACGCGGCTGGCGCCGGACGATGTCCGGCTGGCGCGCGCCTTCTACGTCTGGCTGTCGGTCTTCAACCTGTTCGTAGTCTCGGTCGGCTGGAGCCTGATGGCCGACGTGTTCCGCCCGCAACAGGCCAGGCGCCTGTTCGGCCTGCTCGCGGCCGGCGCCAGCGCCGGCGGGCTGGCCGGCCCGCTGGCCGGCGCCTGGCTGGTGCCGCGCATCGGCCTGACCGGACTGATGCTGTGCTGCGCGGCCCTGCTGGCCGCCACCGTGCCGGCGACCGGCTGGCTGTTCCGCTGGCGCGGGCGCGCCGGTGCCGGTGCCGGTGCCGGTGCCGTGGCGGGCGATGCCGGTGCCGCGCCCCAGGATCCGGGCCGGCCGATCGGCGGCGGCCTGTGGGGCGGCCTGACGCTGGTCGCGCGCTCGCCCTATCTGCTGGGCATCAGCCTGTTCGTGATCCTGCTGGCCACCGCCAGCACCTTCCTCTACTTCGAGCAGGCCCGGCTGGTGGCGCAGGCCTTCCCCAGCCGCGTGCGGCAGACCCAGGTATTCAGTGCCATCGACGCCACCGTGCAGGCGCTGACCATCGCCGTGCAGCTCTTCCTCTCCGGCCGCATCGCCCGCCGCTACGGCGTGGGCGTGCTGCTGACAGCGGTGCCGCTGGCCGTCGCCGCCGGCTTCCTGGTGCTGGCCTGGTGGCCCACCTTCGGCGTGCTGGCCGGGGCCATGGTGCTGCGCCGCGTCGGCGAGTACGCCTTGCTGCGGCCCGGCCGCGAAATGCTGTTCACGGTGGTCGATGCCGAGACCAAGTACAAGGCCAAGAACGTCATCGACACCACCATCTACCGTGCCGGCGATGCGGTCAGCGCCTGGGCCAAGACCGCCATCGACGCCATCTCCGGCCACCCCGCCGTGGTGGCGCTGACCGGTGCCGGCCTGGCCCTCGCCTGGGCCGCACTGGGCTGGTGGCTGGGCCGCTGGCACGAACGGCACGGCGGCGGACGGCAGGCGGGCGCCGCACCCGCGGGCGACTGGCGGCAGGCGCGCGGCCCGCTGCGCTGAATCCTGGCTGCGTCGCGCCCCGTCGACCCGCTTCCGCTGCCGCTTGCGCTCCGCATCGCCCCCCCTCTGCAGCCACTCTCCGGCGCTTTTCCCCTGCTTCATTCCCCTCGTCCGGGTGAGGTACTAGCAATCTGTTACAGACATGGCCGCCCTGCTTACATCTATTCGCATGTCGGTAACACCTGACACCCGAAGCGTGGCCCATGATCCATCCAGCACTTGAACAAGACAAAGCCTGGCCGACCCCGAGGAGACCGCCATGCCGCACCCGTTCCGCATCACTGCCACTGTCCTGGCCTGCGCGGCGATGATGGCCGCGGGATCGGCCTCGGCCTACGACCGCGACCGCGACTGGAACCGCGACCGTGGCCGTGACTGGAGCCGCGACCGCGACCGCGACCGCGACCGTGATCGTGATCGTAATCGTGACCGTGATCGCCACGGCCAGCACCGCCGTGGCGACGGTCCCAGCCTCGGTGCCGTGCTGGGCATCGGCCTGGGCCTGCTGGTCGGCGCGGCAGTGCTGTCCGCGGTGACCGGGCCGTCGAAGCCGGAGCCCGCCCCGGCCTCGGCCAACTACGCCGGGCCGCAAGCGCCCTACGGCTACTGCTACAGCAATGCGATGTCCGACTACGTGCCCTGCCCGGCCCAGCCGGCGACGTACTACGGCGCGCCGTCGCCGTACGTCAATGGCAACTGAGAACTGACGATGGCCGGTGACGGCGAGCGCGCGCGGCGGCCCGGCCCGCTCCCGCCGTCTTGCAGGCTGCCGTTACAAGCCTTACACCTGCTCACGCGGCGGAAACACCTCGCGGCCGGTTCCTGGGCCATCATTCAATCATCGCCCCACCGCTCTTGAAGGAGCCTGCCATGCGCAACCTGATCCGTATCACCGCCGCCGCCCTGGTCTGCACCTCCCTGCTCGCCGCCGGTCCGGCGTCGGCCCACGAGCGCTATCGTGGTGGTGGCGGCGGCGCCGGCATCGCGCTGGCCGTGGGTGCCCTGGTCGGCCTGGCAGTCGGCGCGGCCGTCGCCGCGCCGGCCGTGATCGCGCCCGCTCCTGTCGCCTACGCGCCGGCCTACGCCCCGCCGCCGGCGCCGGTCGCCTACGCCGCGCCACAGGTGCCCCCGGGCTATTGCTACAACGGCTACCAGGGCGCCTACGTCCCCTGCGCGCCGCAAGCGCAGGGCTACTATCCGGCCCCCGTCTCCTACGGCTACTGAACGCCTTGCCCCGCCGGCATGGCGCCGGCGGCAGCCAGGGCTCTGCCGACCCGGCCTGCTCCGTCCCTGCCGCCACCTGCGGCAGGCAACCTTCCCGCTTCGATCCCCCGCCGCGCCGATCCGCTCCCCGATCGGCGCGGCTTTTTTTCGTTCAGTGAAAAAAGCCGCGCCTTTTTTGACCTGGCGGCAGGACTCTGCCTACCATCTCCGGCAACGATTTCATTGATCGAAACAGACCGGAGACCCGGCCCAGGCGCCGCGGACACTCCGGCAAGGAGACAACCATGCAGAACCTCCCGCGCCGCGCGCCAGCGCTGCTGGCAGCGCTCGTCCTCGCCACGCTGGCCGGCACCGGCGCCCGTGCCGAAACCTTCCCCGACAAGCCGCTGCGGCTGGTGGTGCCGTTCACGCCCGGCGGCACCACCGACATCCTGGCGCGCGTGGTCGGGCAGAAACTGGGCGATGCGCTGGGCCAGCCGGTGGTGATCGACAACCGCCCCGGCGCGGGCGGCAACATCGGCGCCGAGGTGGTGGCCAAGGCCGCGCCCGACGGCTATACGCTGCTGATGGGCACGCTCGGCACCCAGGTCACCAACCAGTTCCTGTACGCGCGCATGCCCTACGACAGCGCGCGCGATTTCGCCCCGGTCACGCTGGTGGCCAACTCCCCCAATGTGCTGATGACCAACGCGACCCTGCCGGTGGGCTCGGTCGCCGATGTGATCGCGCTGGCCCGCCGCGAGCCGGGCAAGATCAACTACGCATCCACCAGCACCGGCGGCTCGCCCCACCTGTCCGGTGAACTGCTCGACCGCATGGCCGGCATCACCATGCAGCACGTCCCCTACAAGGGCGCGGCCCCGGCCATGACGGACCTGCTCGCCGGCCAGGTCAACCTGATGTTCGACAACCTGCCGTCGGCGCTGGCGCAGATCCAGGCCGGCAAGGTGCGCGCGCTGGCCGTGACCGGCAAGCAGCGCTCGGCCGTGCTGCCCAAGGTGCCGACCTTCGCCGAGTCGGGCCTGCCAGGCTACGAAGTCAATTCCTGGTTCGGCCTGCTGGCGCCGGCCGGCACGCCCGCCGAGCGCGTCGGCAAGCTGCAGCAGGCCGTGGCCAAGGTGCTGGCGCTGCCCGAGGTGCGCCAGCGTATCCAGCAGCTCGGCGCCGAGCCGGGCGGCGATAGTCCGGCGGCCTTCGCCGCCATCCTGCGGGCCGATACCGCCAAGTGGTCGGCCGTGATCCGCCAGGCCGGTATCACGGTGCAGTGAGGCCGGCCGGCTCCGCCGCGCCAGCGCGCGCCATCTTCCCTGCAACCCTCGGATTCCGTACCAGACCATGACCTCCACCCAACCATTGCGCATCGGCTCGGGCTCGGGCTGGTGGGGCGACCGCGTCGAACCCGCCGCGCTCAGCGCGCGCCACGGCCGGCTCGACTACCTGTGCTTCGAGACCATGGCCGAGGCCACGGTCTCCGCGGCACAGGTGCGCAAGCGGCGCGACCCCGCCTTCGCCGGCTACGACAGCTACCTGGACGAGCGCATGCGCGCGGTGCTGCCGGACTGCATCGCCCGCGGCACGCGCATCATCTCCAACCAGGGCTGGATCAACCCGCTCGGCGCGGCGCGGCGCATCGCCGAGCTGTGCGAGGAACTCGGGCTGCGCGGCGTGAAGATCGCCGCCATCACCACCACCGACCTGACCGGCACCATCTGCGACCTGCCGCTGACGCTGCTGGAAAGCGGCGCACCGGTAGCGAGCCTGCGCGGCACGCTGATCAGCGCCGAGCCTTACGAGGGCGCCGCGCCGATCGTGGCGGCGCTGCGCGCCGGCGCGCAGATCGTGGTCACCGGCCGTGTCGCCGACCCTTCGCTGTTCCTGGCGCCGATGATCCACCATTTCGGCTGGGATCCCGCCGACACCGCACGGCTGGCCCGCGGCAGCGCCATCGGCCACCTGCTGGAGTGCGGCGCCCAGGTCACCGGCGGCTATTTCGGCGATCCCGGCTACAAGGATGTGCCGGAGCCCTGGAACCTGGCCTTCCCCATCGCCGAGGTCGATGCCGACGGCAGCGCCGTGATCGGCAAGGTCGACGGCACCGGCGGGCGCATCGACCTGCAGACGGTCAAGGAGCAGATGTTCTACGAGGTCCACGATCCCGGCCGCTACATCACACCCGACGTGGTGGTCGACTTCTCCACCGCCGTGCTGGAGCAGGCCGGGCCCGACCGGGTCCGCATCCACAGCGTCTCCGGCAGCCCGTGCACCGATACGCTCAAGGTCTCGCTGGGCTGCACCGAGGGCTTCATCGGCGAGGACATGTTCTTCTACGCCGGGCCCGGCTGCCTCGACAAGGCGCGCCTGGCCAAGACCATCCTCGAGCACCGCTTCGCCATGGCCGGCCTGCAGGCCGACGAACTGCGCATCGACTTCCTCGGCGTCAACGCCATCCATGGCGCCGCCTCGCCCGCGCCCGCCTGCGAGCCCAACGAGATCGCGGTGCGCGTGGCCGCGCGCACCCGCACCCGCGAGGAGGCCGCCAAGGTCGGCCGCGAAATCGACAGCATGGCGGTGTGCGGCCTCGCCTCGACCGGCAAGCGCGTGCCGCACCAGGACCGCACGCGCGAGATCATCGGCGTGTGGTCCGCGCTGGTGCCGCGCGGCCTGGTGACGTCCCGCATCCATTTCCTCTGACCCTCCGAACCCCGAGGTCCCCCATGCGTGTCCCGCTCCGGCGCCTGGCGCACACCCGCTCCGGCGACAAAGGCAATACCTCCAACACGGCCGTGATCGCCTACGACCCGGCCTTCTATCCCCACCTGAAGGCGCAGCTCAGCGCGGATGCCTTCCGCGCGCTCTACGGCGGCGTGATCACCGGCGCGGTGACGCGCTACGCGGTCGACGGGCTGCAGGTGCTCAATTTCGTCGCCGAGGGCGCGCTGGGCGGCGGCGTGTCGCGCAGCCTCGCGCTCGACAACTACGGCAAGGCGCTCGCCAGCGCCGTGCTGCGCTTCGAAGTGGAAATCCCGGATGCGCTGGCCCCGCTGCTGCGTGGACGCTAGCGCGGCCCCGCCCGCCGCGTCCAGGCACTGGTGACGCGCCGCGCTTCCTCCTTCAGGCGCCGGGCCAGGCGCGCCTCGCGTGCGCGGATGCGCTCGCTGAGGGCGGCGATGCTGAGCGCGCCCAACGGGCGGCCTTCATAGTCCAGCAGCGGCACTGCGATGCCCCCCATCTGCTCCACCACCCAGTCGAGGAACAGCACATGGCCGCGCGCCCGCGCGGCCTCGATCTCGGCGGCGAGGCCCTGCGGCGTCAGGCGCGGAAAGGCGGCCAGCTTGCGCGCCCCCTGCTGCAGGCGCCGCGCCCGCTCCAGTGCCGGCAACCAGGCCAGCACCGCGAGGCTGCCCGCCCCCACGCCGAGCGGGCGCCGCGTGCCGATCTCGACATAATTGGCGCGGATCGGATAGGTACCCAGCTCGATGTCGGAGCACACCGCCTCGCCGCGGCTGGCTTCGGTCAGGATGGCGGTGTCCTCGAACTCGTCCGCCAGCCGCTCCAGGCTCGGCCGCGCCAGCGTGCGCAGGTCGACGCGGCGCTGCGCCACGTCGGCGAGCTGGAACACCTCGGGTCCGATGCCGTAGCGGCGCTTGTCGTCGCGGGTGGCGAAGCCCTCCTGCACCAGCATGTCGAGCAGGCGCGAGGCGGTGGCCGGATCCAGCCCCGTGGTGCGCGCCACGTCGGACAGGCGGCGCACCTGCGGGTCGGACAGCGCGCGCAGGATGGACAGGGCGCGCTGCACCGGCGAAGGGCGCGTGGTCCGTGCGGCCGGGTCGGCGACGACATCGTCGCTGGGAGGCGGGGTCACATCGTGCGGGTTCATCGGGCGGAAAGCGGAAGACCGAAGGCGCGGGCGGAAAGCGGATCATTGTAGGCCCGCGGCAGCCGCCGCGCCGAAGTGCCCGCGGCGGCGCAGGCGCGGAGGGACGAGAGCCAGCGCCGCGGCCGCGGCGCGGGTATGCTGTAGGCAGTTCCACGGTGCTCCCATCCCTTGTCCGACCCCGTGTCCGACCTTGTGTCCGACCTCCTTCCCGCCGGGCCGCCCGACGTCCTGTTCGGCGCCTTCGACCGCCACAACTTCGGCGACATGCTGCTGCCCCACGTGCTGGACCGCCTGCTGGCAGGCCGGCCGTTGCGCCACGCCGGCCTGGCCGAGCGGGACCTGACGCCGTTCGGCGGTCACCGCGTGGACACCCTCGCCCGTATCGCCGCGCAGCCCGGGCCGCCACCAGCGCACCTGATCCACGTCGGCGGCGAGATCCTCTGCTGCGAGGGCTGGGAAGCGGCGGTGATGCTGTTGCCGCCGGTGCCGGCCGCCCAGGCCGCCACCAAGCTCGGCGTGCATGCGGAGGCGCGCCGCGCCTGGGCGCGTGCGCAGCTCGGCACCGATGCGCTGGCGCCCTACACCGCCCCGCCCGCGCTGTTCCCCGCATCGACTGCCATCCTCTACCACGCGATCGGCGGCATCGACCTGGACCGGCGCGAGGCCGGCCTGCGCGCCGAGGTGCTGGACAAGTTGCGCGCCGCGGCCGGCGTCAGCGTACGCGATGCGCGCACCCGCGCCATCCTCGCCGCCAACGGCATCGCCGCACGGCTGGTGCCGGACGCGGCCGCGCTGGTGGCAGCGCTGTTCGGCGACGCCATCCGCCAGCGCGCGCGCCGGGGCGAACCGGCGCGTGCGCTGGCGGCGTTCGCGCACGGCTATCTCGCGGTGCAGTTCAGCGCCGACTTCGGCGACGACACCACTCTCGACACCCTCGCCGCCGGCCTCGACCGCGCCGCGCGCGCGAGCGGCTGCGGCATCGTGCTGTTCCGTGCCGGCGCGGCACCCTGGCACGACGACCCGCGCGTCTACGCGCGCCTGGCCCAGCGCTTGTCCGCGCCACCACTGCTGCTGCGCTCGCTCGACATCTGGGACATCTGCGCCGTGATCGCCCACGCCCGCGCCTATGCCGGCAGCAGCCTGCACGGACGCATCGTGGCCATGGCATTCGGCCTGCCGCGCCTGAACCTGGCCTTTCCGGGACAGGCACCCGCCGCCAGCAAGGCGGCCGCCTTCGCCGAATGCTGGGAGAGCGCCGGCGCCCCCGGCGCAGTCACGGCCGCGCAGCTTGCCGAAGCCGTCGACCAGGCACTGGTGCTGGCGCCCGAGCGGCTCGCGGCGGTCGCGCGGGACCTGGCCGCCGAAGCGGGCGACGGACTGGTGCTGCCCTGACCGGCGGCGCCGCCGGCCGGCGGCGCACGGCGTCGGGTAGAGTAACGCCCCATGAAATACCCCATCCTCGGCCTGCTGCTGGCGGCGGCCCCCGCCCTGGTCCACGCCGCGCCCCTCGATACCGCGCTGGCGTGCGGCCAGACCCCGGGCCAGTTCTTCGCCATGCTGCGCAACCAGCACCTGATCGACCCGGAGCCGATGCATGTGGAACCCGATTCGGTCAATGCATTCTGGCCGGCCCGCGACGCCACCCTGAGCGCCTTCGACCTCAATGTCTTCGCCATCTTCGCCTACGAAGCCGGCAATCCCGCCTTCCGCGCCGGCAAGGGCACGCCCCACGGCAAGCCGGTCTACGGCGCCGTCGTGGTGGCCCGCATGGAGACGGTCCGCAAGGCCCTGCAGGCGGCCGGCAGCAAGGCCGGCGTCGAACATGCCGCGCCCTTCATGACCGCCATCGTCTGCGAGGGGCCCTAGTCCCCCGCCCCTGGTCGCCCAGGGTGCCGCCCGGGCACGGGAATGGACTGGAATAATCGGCGGCAGTGGCGTGTTAGACGTGTGGAAGGACGCCGCCGGCATCCCGCCCCCCGGCATCCCGCACCGAAAGAGACCGAATCCATGCCCGAGTCCGCCGCGCGGGCGGCACGCCACCTGCGTGCCGCCCGCATCCGCCCTCCCCATACCGGAGCCGCCCGTCCGTGGACGCATTCGAGCAGCAATTGATCCGGCTGGCGCCGCGCCTGCGCCGCCATGCGCGCGGCCTGACCGGCGACGGCGCGCTGGCCGACGACCTGGTGCAGGACACGCTGGAGCGGGCCCTGCGCTTCCGCTGGCGTTTCCACCTGCGTCCCGGCACGTGGTGGGGAGACGGCGCCGACGGCCTGTTCCCCTGGCTGCTGACCATCATGCATCGCCTGCGCCTGAACACCCTGCGCCGCAAGGATCTGGTCGCCTACACGGACACCCCGCCCGAGGTAGCCGCGCCCGAGACCGAACCCGGACTGCGCCTCGACCTGGAACAGGCCCTGGCGCAGTTGCCCGAGGCGCAGCGGGCGGTCCTGCTGATGGTCAGCCTGGAACAACTGTCCTATGCGGAAACGGCCCGCGTGCTGGGCATCCCGCCGGGTACCGTGATGTCGCGCCTGTCGCGCGCGCGCGAGCGCATGCGCGCGCTGCTCGGCACGGCGCCCGGCACGGGCGCGGCCTCCGACACCAGCCTGCAGCGAGTGAAATGATGGCCTCCGTCCAAGAAACCGACCTGCACGCCTACGCCGACGGCGAACTGCCCCACGATCGGCGCGCCGAGATCGAGGCCTGGCTGGCCTCGCACCCGGACGATGCCGCGCGCGTGGCCGCCTGGCGCACCCAGGCGCGCGCGCTGCACCATGCCTTCGACCCGGTGCTCAACGACGCCGTGCCGCTGGCGGCGCTGCCCGCCGCGCTGCATGGCCGGCCGGCGGGACGGCGTGGGCCGGGCACGCCCGCCTGGCGGCTGGCCCTGCCGGTGGGCCTGTGCTGCCTGGCGGTCGGCGCCTCGCTCGGCTGGCTGGCCCGCGGCGACGCCGGCCCCCCGCCGCGTGAAGCGGCGGCGGAGCGCTTCGCGCGCGATGCCTTGCTCAGCCATGCGGTCTATGCCCCCGAAGTCCGCCACGTGGTCGAGGTGGACGCCGCCGACGAGGCCCATCTCGTGGCCTGGCTGTCCAAGCGCCTGGGCGCGCCGCTGCGCGTGCCGGACCTGCGCGCCGAGGGCTTCCGGCTGATCGGCGGACGGCTGGGCGTTGCCGTGGGCGGCCCCTCGGCCATCCTGATGTACGAATCCGAGGACGGCGCGCGTGTCTCGCTGCAGTTGCGCCGCATGGCCGCCGGCACGCCGGAAACCGGTTTCCGCCTGGAACAGGCTGGCAACGCCCCTCTCGGCCGGCCCGCGGCGGCGGCCCGTCCGATGGCCTTCTACTGGGTCGACCGCGATCTCGGCTTCGCGCTGGCCGGCACGCTCGAACGCGCGCGCCTGCTGGCGCTGGCGCAGGCGGTCTACCAGCAGTACCGCAGCGGCCAGGACTGAACGCCTGTCGACCCGTCGCCGGGCCTGCGGCCATCTCGGTAGGCTATAGTTCCGAGGGCATGGGCCGCGCCTGCGGCAGACGGCCCTTCCTTTCCACCCGCCGCCCGCCGGGCGGCCAAGCCAAGCCGATCATGGACGCCTCGTTCCACCGCTTTTCCGAACTGTTCGCCCAACTGGGACTGCCCGCCGACGACGCTGGCATCCGTGCCTTCCTGGCTACCCATGCACCGCTGGCGGCTGGCATCGCCCTCGCCGACGCGCCCTTCTGGACCCCGGCGCAGGCCGCCCTGCTGCGCGACGAGATTCTCGAAGACGCGGACTGGGCCGAGGTAGTGGATCGACTCGACGCGGCCCTGCGAGCTCCCGGCTGAGGCCGCGCAGGAACATTCCAGAATTGCAAATCGTTCTCGCTTGCATTAGCCTCTCCGCCACTGATCTATCCGATAGGGAGACAACCCATGCAGCGTATTACCCTGTTTGTCCTGGCCGGCCTGTTTTCCACTGGCGCCTTCGCCAGTGCCAAATGCACCGCCCACCCGAAAGCCGAGTGGATGAAGGAAGCGGATGCCAGGGCGAAGATCGAAGCCGAAGGCTACAAGATCAAGAAATTCAAGGTCGACGGCAACTGCTACGAGATCTACGGCACGACCCAGGACGGCAAGAAGGCCGAGATCTACTACGACACCAAGACCCTGGAGGTGGTGAAGTCGGAGATCGGCAAGTAAGAAGCCTCACATGAAGCAGCGATGAAGAAGCCGAGCATGCCGGCAGGCACGCAGGCCACGGTGCGCGTCTGGGATGCCGTGGTCCGCTTCACTCACTGGAGCGTAGCAGCACTGGTGCTGTGGGAACTGGTGGAAAACTCCGGCGGCCCGCTGCATCGCACACTCGGCTATGCCACCGCTGGCCTGGTGCTGCTGCGCCTGTTGTGGGGCTTTGTCGGCAGCCCGCCGGCGCGCTTCTCGGCGTGGCTGCCGTCGCCATCGGGCGCGCTTGCCTACAGCCGCGCCCTGCTCGCCGGGCGCGCGCCGCGCTATCTCAGCCACACGCCGCTGGGCGCCCTGATGATGGTGACGATGTGGACACTGATCCTCGCTCTTGCCGCGACCGGATGGCTGTCCCGGCTCGACGCCTTCTGGGGCGAAGACTGGCCGGTAGACCTGCATGCCGCGCTGGCCGATTGCCTGATGGTGCTGGTGGGCGTGCACGTCGTGGCGGCCATCGTCATGGGGCGGATGCACGGTGAGAACCTCGTGGCGGCAATGATCCACGGGCGCAAGCGAGCGGACGACGGAAGCTCCCGCACGACGCCTCGCGGCTAGGCCGGCGCGCTGCGGGCGCGCGGCCTCGGCCGCGCTTCAGGCCGGCACAGGCGCCTGCGCTTGCTCCTGTGCCACGTCCACCCACTCGGCCTTGACCAACTGCGCCAGGTGCGCCGGCGCGATCCGCACCGCGGCATGGGTGGCACCCGCGGCTGGCAGCACTTCCTCGAACTTCTGCAGCGACACGTCGGCAAAGATGCGGAGATCGCGCGGCAGGCCGAAAGGGCAGACCCCGCCGACCGGGTGGCCGGTCCACTGCTGCACCTCGTCCGCGTTCAGCATCTTGGCCTTGGCGCCGAAACGATCCTTGTACTTGCGGTTGTCAATGCGGGTATCGCCGCCCATCACCAGCAGCACCACCTCGTCCTTCAGCCATAACGACAGGGTCTTGGCGATCTGAGCCGGCTCCACCCCGTGGGCCGTCGCCGCCTCGGCCACGGTGGCGGTACTGGTGTCCTTCTCGACGATGCGGATGTCGGGGGCGTGGCGGGCAAGGAAATCGCTGACGGATTGCAGGCTCATGGTGAACAACGCTGTCTGGCTTGGCTTCGAAGGGCTCAAGTCTAACGTCTAACGCCGAATGTCTAACGCCCAACGTCCGGCATCCGCCTTCCAGGGGCCTGGCGCCCGGCCGGCACGAGCGGCGGCGCGCTTGCCATCCCGGCGCGGCACTGGCAGCCTTGGCGCTGTGCCCTCGCGCCCATGCCGGCCCCATGCCGGCCCCATGCCGGCCCCACAGGAGAATGACGATGCTGCACGATGCCGCCGATTCCATACTGGTCCTGGTCGACCTGCAGGCCCGCCTGATGCCGGCCATCCGCCATGGCGAGCAGGTGGTCAGGGAATGCGTGCGCCTGGCCACCATCGCGCGCCGCCTCGGCGTGCCGGTGATCGGCACGGAACAGAGCCCCGGCAGCCTGGGCGCCAACCTCGCCGAAGTCACGGCGCTGTGCGACCGCACCTTCGCCAAGGACAGCTTCGATGCCTGCGCCGACGGCCTGTGCGAGATCCTGCCGGCGACACGCCGCCGCGTCATCGTGGCCGGCTGCGAAGCCCACGTCTGCGTGCTGCAGACCGCGCTCGGCCTGCTCGGGCACGGGCGCGAGGTCACCCTGCTGGTCGATGCCACCGGCTCGCGCAAGGCCATCGACCACGACACCGCGGTGGCACGCCTGGCCGCCGCCGGCGCGCTGCCGGCCACGGTCGAGATGGTGGCCTTCGAATGGCTGCGCAGCGCCCGGCACGAGCATTTCCGCGACGCCCTGCGCCACATCAAGTCTCCGGCCATCGGCCACGCCGCCCCGGGCGACCTGCCGCGGCCCGACTGAACCCGGCGCCGCCGGCCCGCCCACCTGCGTGCGCCAGCGCACCCGCGCCCCCCGAAAGGGGCATGCGACGCACGCTACTGCGTCGTAGGCTCAAGCTGCGACGCCCACGTGCACGCCAACGCCGGCACCTCACCCGCATGACGCCATCCCGGCGCCTCCTGCGGGCTGCCTGCGGCGCGGCAGGCCAATCCATTCCGTCCGGCATGAAAGCGCTCAAGCGACTCAATCTCAGCAAGGTGATCCGCGGCAAGGTCTACCTGACTCCGGTCTACGAGGACGACTCCACCGACAGCCCGCTGCCGTTCGCCTCCGAGGACGCCGCACTGCAATACGCCGCCATGCAATACCCGCAACTGCCGCTCGGTCGCCAGGGGCGCCCCACGTCCAGGCCGGGCGGGCGCAGAGCGCGCGACGACGATGACGGGGACAACGGGGGCGGCGGGGGCGGCGGGGACGGCGCCTAGCAAGCGAGACAACCGCGCCCGCGGCGCCCCACCCGGCAGCGGGGTTGCGCGCCGCCGGTTAAAATCGGCGCCTGGAACGGGGCCGCCGGCGGTGGTGGCACCCGATGTCTGCAAGATGCCTGCAAGAACGAAGATGGCGATCCAGCCACCCAAGCACGTCATGGACCTGCTGCTCGACGCAATCTGCGTGGTCGACCGGCAAGGCCGCTTCCTGTCCATCAGCGGCGCCTGCGAAGCCATCTTCGGCTACCGGCCGGAGGAGATGGTCGGCAGATCGATGCTCGACTTCCTCTACGCCGAGGACCTCGACCGAACGCTGCAGGCGGTCGCGCGCATCGAGGCCGGCTACCAGCAGCGGCACTTCGAGAACCGCTACGTCCGCAAGGACGGCAGCCTCGCCACCATCGAGTGGTCGGCGCGCCTGTCCGAGTGCAAGACACACCGCGTGGCAGTGGCGCGCGACATCTCCGCGCGCCAGCAGGCGCTGCCCGACGAAGCACTGCAGGCCGCGCCGGCCGATGCGCCCGCGGCATGGCGCCTGTCCGCCGCGCCGCCTGCGCTGATGCCGCCGGGTTGCGCGCCCGTGCCGCTGTCGGCGCAGGACTACACGGTGCTGCGCGCGCTCGCCGACGGCGCCCACGGCGCGCAGTACGTGACCCGCAGGAGCATCGTCAAGGCGCTCGGCGAGGACTACCTGCACTACGACCAGCGCCGCCTGGATACGCAGATGCACCGGCTGCGCCGCAAGATCGAACAGGCCAGCGGCCAGCGGCTGCCGATCGCCACGGTGCGCGGACAGGGCTACCGGGTCTACCGGCGGATCGAGGTCGAAGGCTAGTCCACTGCCTCGCGCAGCCATGGAACCCGGCCTGTGCCCGGCCCGCTCAGCGCACCGGCTCCGCCGGCCTCGCGCCGACGGGACGCTCCACGATGGGCCCCGACAGGCTGCCCAGGAACGCCACCACGTCGCCTGCCTCGGTCTCCGTCAAGCGGATACGCAGGTGCCCGGCGTGGCCCCCCTCCTCCGCCGACAACTCGGAATGTCCCACCGCCGCGGCCGGCGATCGCATGTAGTGCGCCATCACGGCATCCAGGGTGGCGAGCTGCCCGCCATGCATATAAGGGGCCCGCAAGGCCACGTTGCGCAGGCCCGACGTCTTGAAGGCGCCCGCCAGGTCCGGCCCGCCTGCGGCCATGAAGCGCAGTTCGCGGCAGTGCTCCGGCGGCGCATCGCTATAGCGCCCCAGGCAATTGAACTCGTCGGCCAGCACGCCTGCCGTGGCCGCCGCGCGCCCGGGGTCGGGAAGCCGCCGCGCTCCCGGCGGCACACCGGTATTGTGAAAAGCCTGGTCGGTCAGCAGCGGACCGTTGTGGCATGTCGCGCATTGCGCCTTGCCGAGGAACAAGCGCAGGCCCTTGATCTCCTGCGCCGAAAGCATGCGCCTGCCCTCGCGGTCTCCGGCGAGCACGGCTTCGACGTAGCGGTCGAAGCGCGATTCGCCGTAGGCCACGGTCCGCTCGTAGGCTGCGATGGCCTTGCCGAGATTGGCAAATACGCGGTTGATGGCATCCCGTTGCGCGGGCGCGAGCGACGACCACGCCTGCTTCTCGCGCTCGCTGCCCAGCGGCGAGGCATCGGCCGGCCATGACGGCAGCTCCGGCGGGCGCCCGAACAAGGACTCGTATTCACGCCGGTAGTGGGCCAGCGCGACCCGGGCCAGCTGCAGCCGGTTGCCGCCATGCTCGACGCCATCTTCCAGCGGGCCCAGGGCCTGGGACCACTGGCTGTCCTTGCGGCCATCCCAGAACAGGAAAGGACTATGCGCCGTCGCGGCAACCGGCATGGTGCGGCGGCGGCCGTCGCCGATCCCCCTGCCGACCGCCAGGCCATCCTGGAACTGCCGCTCAGGCACATGGCAGGTGGCGCACGACACCGCGCCGTTGCGCGACAGGCGTGCATCCGAGAAGAGCCGCTTGCCGAGCGCCGCCGCCGCCGGCACATCGGCCACCGCATTCGAGGGATCGGGCGACGGCGACGGCAGCTGCCTCAGGTGCATCGTAGACAGGACGGCACGCTCCCCCTTCGTCCAGGGATCGCCAGCATCGGCACCATCGCCGGCAAGGCCGGGCGCGATCCGCACAAGCGCCGCGAGGCAGATGAGCACCGCGGCCGGCGCCCGCAGCCGCCGCGCACGCCGGCCCGCGCGCGGCAGCGCAAGCC
This sequence comes from Cupriavidus malaysiensis, assembly GCF_001854325.1. Classification (NCBI taxonomy): domain Bacteria; kingdom Pseudomonadati; phylum Pseudomonadota; class Betaproteobacteria; order Burkholderiales; family Burkholderiaceae; genus Cupriavidus; species Cupriavidus malaysiensis. Next base: position 1,366,261 of record NZ_CP017755.1, on the reverse strand, counting down.
CCTTGATTCCAACAATCGGGTCCATCAAACGGTCTCCTGGCCGATGCGGCTCAGCGGCGCAATCCGTCATCGCCGACGATGACGTTGAACACCGCGGTATCGCTGAGGTCACCGGCGCGAATCGCCAGGCGCATGTCCCACCAGCCGGACATGCTGAACTTCACGCCTTCCAGCGCATAGACGCCCGGCGCAAGCTCGCCGGTGACGCGGGGCGCGGTGGGAAAGCCATGGCCGTGCTGCGGCATGCCGCCGTCGAAGCCGATGGCGGCATGCTGCACAGGCCGCCCGTCGGGCATTTCCACGCGCACCTGCCAGGCATGCATCTGGCGGATGGCCGCGCCCGCGGCGGGTGGCACCATGCTGACGATGAACCTGCCCTCGGCAGTCGGATGCTGGAGCGAAAGATCGAGATCGGCGGGTGGCGTCCCGCAGGCAGCGAGACAAGCGGTCGCGAGCGAGACCAGCACGGTCTGCGCCAATGGCTTGAACATGGATAGTGTCCTGGGTGAGGGATGAGAAACGAATCCGCGTCGATGGGACCCGGAGGGGGGCCCCCGGCCGAAGCACTGGCCGGGAGCACCGCATTGCGACAGGGCACGGCGCGCGACAGCGAGTCCACTGAATCACTGAAATCGGTCGGCGCCAGCCATTTCAATCATCCAGCGGACCAGCGCTGGTGGCGGGCGGCGTCGGGTTCCGCCTGGCGGCAGGGACGGGCGTGCCGGGCAAAAGCAGAGCGGTACATCATGCGGAATCAAGAGGCTGTTAGGATGGCGCGATTGTCCCGGCCGCCGGCATCCGGCACTTGAACGAAACGGCTGACCTGAAGGAGAACGCAGTGGCTGCGAAGCAGGGCACATCCGCGCAAGCATCCGCCGCACGCGCCGGCTTCTCGGCCATCGCGGCCATCGGCCGCCCTTGTTTCTGGCATGGCGGCAGCCTCTGGATCGGTGAAAGCCGGGGCCGCACGCAGTGGCACCGCCACCATGCGCACCAGATCGCCATCGCCCTGCGGGGCCGCTTCGGTTTCCGCACCGAGCCCGAGGGCGACTGGTGCGGCTACGCGGGAGCCTTCGTCGCCAGCGAATGCACGCACCAGTTCGAGATCGACGGCAGCGCCACCGTGGCCCACCTCTTCGTCGAACCCGAGAGCAGCGCCGGACGTGCGCTGACGGCACGCTATCCGACCCCTGCCGTGGCCGAACTGCCGCCGGATGCTGTCCGCGCCGCCGCGCGGCTGCTGCGCCAGGGCCTGCAGGCGGGCCACGGCGCCAGGGCATTGGCCGGTGCCGCCACGGCCGCCATCGCGGAACTGAGCGGCAGCACGCCCGGCCTCGAACGGCAGCCCGACCCGCGCCTGGGCCCGGCGCTGGACTACATCCGCGCGCATCTCGCCGATACCGTCCAGCTGCGTGACGTGGCGGCCGCGGTCGCGCTGTCGGAAAGCCGCTTCCGGCACCTGTTCGTCGCCGAGACCGGCAGTTCCTTCCGCGCCTACGTGCTCTGGCTGCGCATCAACCTCGCCGTCGAAGCCGCGCTGTCCGGCGCGACCTGGACCGAGGCCGCGCATCTGGCGGGCTTCGCGGATTCCGCGCACCTGACCCGGACACACAAGCGCATGTTCGGCATCGAACCGACGGCGTTGCGCGCCAGGCCGCCGGCGAATGCGTTGACGTCGACGTAAGAGCGCCTCGCCGGTGCGAGGCGGGCGATGGCGCATTGCCATGCCTTGATGTCATGACATTGCGTCACAGGCGTGCCACACGGCGGGCCAACAATGCGGGGCTCCGGCGGGCGGCAATCACCGCCCGCTCCCGTCCCTGAGTGCTCCCACTCGGGCTGCCCACCGCAGTACGTCCGCTCCGGAATCATGAAGATTCGCCGTCCCGCCCTGCCGGTTACCCACCGCTACGCCATCCCGCTGCTTGCCGTCGTCGTCGGCTCCCTTGCCGCTTGCGGTGGCGATGGCGCGGAAAGCCCCGCCACTCCCGCAGCAGGCAGCTCTGTGCAGCCGCCTCCGGCCACGTCGCCCGCCGCGACCATCATGCAGGTCAAGCTGGCCGGCTGGCCCGGGCTGAGCGGACTGACGGTGAAGGCCGACGGCCTGCCGGTCAAGACCGACAACGGCACTTTCTCCGTCAACAGCGCCAGCACACTGACGCTGGAAGTCGCCGGCATCGAACTGGCGGCGATCAAGCCCAAGCCCGTCATCACCCTCTTCGACCTGCAGCCCGAGCGCAACTGCCAGAGCACGCCGGCTCTGGGCAAGCTGGCCAGCCTGCTGCTCAGCCTCGACTCCGACCAGGATCCCGGCAACGGTATTTCCATTCCACCGCTCACCGCATCCGCCGCGGGCGTCAAGCTCGCCGCGCTGTCCGAAGCCGATCTGCTGGCGCTGGAAACCAGGCTGGTCGGCCGCAGCATGCCGGTCGTGGCGGCCCTGCGCGCCGTCAACAGCGCACTGGACCAGGAAACCTGGTCGGAAGCCACGGCGCAACGCACCTCCTTCGTCAACGACATGTCGGTGCTGCAGCAATACCTGGACCGCGTGCTGACGCAGCTGGCGCTGGACGCCAAGACCTTGACCGGATTCTCCTACCTCACCGACGAGCAGGCGGCCAGCATCCCCGCCACGCTGAAAAGCCAGGGCCTGGCCTTCGACGGCGCCACGCCGGTGTTCTCCTGGCGCTACGGCCTGCAGCGCACCGACGCCGGCTATGCGCCCGCGCTGAACCGGCCGCTGGCGCTGCCGGCCGATATCCAGGCCATCTACGGCGCATCCCCGGGCGGGCCGCACATGGGCCATATCGGCGACATCGATATCGCCGACGGCAAACTCTACGCACCGATCGAAGACGAAGACGATTCGTCCCAGCAATCCTATATCGCCGTGTTCGACGCCAAGACCCTGCAGTACACCGGCGTCAAGCACGCGCTGCCGCTCGCCGAGCATGCCGACGGCGTGCCCTGGGTGGCGGTGGACGCGCCACGCAAGCAGTTCTATACCGTCACGTGGAGCACGGCGGCGGCCGACAAGCTCAATGTCTTCGACCTGGAGACCTTCAAGCTGATCCGCTCAGTGCCGCTGCAGACCTCGTTCAATGGCAAGCGGGTGCAAGGGGCGAAGATCTACCAGGGCATGCTGTACGCCTCCGCCGATACCAAGGACACCGTCAACGGCCTCAAGCGCAAGCGCATCTACAAGGTCGACACGGTCAGCGGCAGCGTGATCGAGCTGCTGACCTACGACGAGCCGAACCGCACCGAAGCCGAAGGGCTGGCATTCGGCCCGGACGGCACCATGCACCTGATGGTGGTGGCGCCGTACACCACGCCGCTGTACGCGCAGACCAATAATGCCAAGCCGTTCGACGAGAGCTACAGCATCGACGGCGACGATTGGAACCCGTCCGCGACGCTGCGCCACTTCACGCGCAAGGCAGCGCCGTTGCGCGAGACCCTCTGCGGCATGTAGGCGGGCGATGCCGGCCCGCACGCGCGGGCGGCGCTGGCAGGTCCGGTGCGGCTCTCGATAAGAGGGAGTCGCACCGCGAGGCAAGCGTCCAGGAGATCGACAGTGCGGCCCCGCACATTTCCCCTTGACCTTCCCACCGTAGCAACGTCCACCATGCCTGCATCCAGTCGACCAGCCGGGCAGCGCCGGCCTACGCCTGATGGGTGGCCTCGACTCGAACGCCGTCATCCTGGCGGGCCTGCTGCCCATCATGAGGACAGGCGGCACCGGCTTGGAGGCGATCGCCGCTCCCATGGTCGGCGGCATGGTCACAGCGCCACTGCTCTCCTTGTTCTTGATTCCCGCTGCATTCCTGCTGCTTCGCCGCCGCCCCCGTTCGCGGCCGGCTGACGAATGAGCTCGACGCGATTGTTCACGCAAGCGGCGACTCCCGATGAACGCGGTACCGACGGCGCCGCGACGGCCCGCCGCCAGCTACCCGCTTCAAGCACGCGCCATCAAGCCGCAGCGCATACCCCGCTTGACAGATCCTTCGCCGTAACGAATGCATCGGCAAAGAAGCTGCCGCGCGGCAAGCCGCAGATCCGGGAGAAGTCCTGTCGGGCGCTCTCCACCACGATCGGCGCACCGCAAGCATAGACGTGGTAGGCCGCCAGATCGGCGATGTCCTCCATCACTGCGCGATGGACCCATCCGGTGCGCCCCTGCCAGGCATCCGCATCGCAAGCGTCCGACACGACAGGGATATAGGAAAATCCGTCCCATGCCGCTGCCCAATGCCGGCAAAGCGCATCCATGTACAGGTCAGCGGGTCGACGCCCCCCCCAATACAGGCGCATCGGCCGGTGGATACCAAGACGCATGGCCTCCTCGACCATGGCCTTGATAGGGGCGAATCCAGTGCCACTTGCCAGCAGGATGACCGGCGCATCCGCCTCCCGCAACCACATACTGCCGTACGGCCCCTCCACCTGCACGATGTGGCCGGTGCCGGGCCGCGACTCCCGCTCATTGAACAGGCCATCGGTAAAGCGGCCGCCTGGGCAATGCCGGATGTGAAACTCCAGGCAATCTCCCCTGCCTGAAGCCTGCGCGATGGAGTAGCTGCGGCGAACGCCCTCCCTGGTCGTCAGATCGACGTACTGCCCCGGGCGGAAATCAAGCTCCGCCTCGCGCGGCAGCTTGATGCTGAGGATCAGTACATCCGCCGCCCCTGTCCGCCGAATCCCGGCAACGCGCCCGAGCAGCTTGCGGACCGGCAGTGGTTGCCTGCCCGTGGGTAATGTGCTCGACAGCACCAGGTCACTGCGCGCGCTCGCCCTGCAGCACAGGACCTCGCCGGACTCGGCGCCATCCATTGCCACAGGCTCCTCCGCGCTTCGATCGATCTGCCCGGAAATCAATTGGACCCGGCAAGCCCCGCATATGCCCTGGCGGCAACTGTGCGCAAGTGCTACACCCTGCCGCAGGGCGGCATCCAGCAACATCTCTCCGGCCTCCGCGAAGAACATAGCGCCGCCCGGCTCCAGCGTTACCGCATAGCTCATGGCCGCTCCAGGCGAAATGCCGGTCGGCGCTTCTCCTTGAACGCTGCGATCCCCTCGCGGTAATCGGCAGTACCCGCCGCCCAGCCCTGGGCCGTAGCCTCGAGTGCCAGCGTTTGCGCCAACGTCGAAGTCATGGCTGCCGCAAGCAACCGCTTCTCCTCGCGCAGCGCATCCTGCGGCCCGTTGGCGAGCACTTCCGCCAGCGCGCGCGCGCGCGTATCGAGTTCCTCGTCGGGCACGAGCAGATCGGCCAGCCCCCAGTCATAGGCATCCTCCCCGCCGATCTGCTCGGCAGTCGCAATCAAGCGAAACGTCCGGCTCCCGCCGATGCGCCGCGCCAGAAGCCAATGCCCACCGGAATCCAGGATGCCGCCAAGGCGCGCGAATGGCGAAGCGAAGGCTGCAGACGGACTGGCCATCACGAGATCACAAGCGAGAGCCAGGCCGAGGCCCACGCCCATCGCCGCGCCGCCCACTGCAGCGATGGTCGGCTGCGGAACCTTGCTCAAGGATTCGATAAGCGGATTGATCTCTTCGTGCAAGATGGCCGCAGCATCCTCGCCCGCCACGGCGTCCGAAAGATCACGCCCCGCGCAAAACGCGGCGCCCTGCGCGCGCAGCAGCACCGTTCGCACGGAGCGGCTCCGGCCGGCTTCATCAAGAACCGTGCGCAGCGCCCGCACCATCTGCGTCGTCAAGGCGTTGCGCTTGGCAGGGCGGGCCAGGGTAACACTCAGCACCCCGCCGACTTCGACAACTTCCAACTCGCTCACAATGATGCTCCTTCGTACATGCTCTCGATCAGGGATTCCCACTTGCGCTCGATCACGCGCCGCTTGAGCTTCATGGTTGGCGTGACCTCCTCATGGGCCGGCGTCAGTTCGACCGGCAGGATGCGAAAATCCTTGATCGACTCGACGCGGGCAAACTTTGCATTGACGGCTTCGACCACCTTGCCGATGAGCATGCGGATCTGAGGCACGGCCACAAGACTGGCGAAATCCGTATATGCAAGCTGCGCCTCTTGCGCAAACTTCTCGACGTTCTCCCGGTCGATCATGATGATGGCCGTCAGGTACTTCCGCCGGTCGCCGATGACCAGCGCATCACTGATATACGACGAGAACTTGAGGGCGTTCTGAATTTCGCTTGGCGTAATATTCTTGCCGCCGGATGTGATCAGGATGTCCTTGAGACGATCGGTGATATAGAGATAGCCATCATCGTCGAAGCGGCCCACATCGCCTGTATGGAGCCAGCCATCCCGTAGTACCTCGGCTGTCTTGGACTCCTGATTCAGATAGCCCACGAAGACATTGGCCCCGCGAACCAGAATCTCGCCATTCTCAGCAATGCGAACCCGGCAGCCTCCCGCAGGGCGGCCTACCGAGCCCAGGCGCCGGGCATGCCGCAGGTTCGCCGAAATCGTGCCGCATTCGGTCATGCCGTAAAGCTCGAGCAAGACAATGCCAAGCGCCCCGTACCACTGCACGAGCTCCGGCGAGATGGGCGCGCCGCCGCTTGCAATCGAACGCGCCCGCTCAAGTCCCATGCTGGTTCGGACGCCACGCAGCACCACCGGATCCGCAATGGAGAGCGCAAGTTTCAGCCACGCTGGAGGGGAAACCCCCTTCGCAGCCAGCCTTTCCCGACGCATGCCTAGCGCCATCGCACAACCAAAAGCCCAACGCCGCAAGCGCGTGCCTTCCTTCAACCACATGTCTACCTGTGAGTACAGCTTCTCCCAGATGCGCGGAACCGCCAGCATGAATTCCGGCTGAACTTCACGGACATCATCAAGGACCGTCGCAGGACTCTCCACGAAGTTGGAGACAACACCGCGGTACATGGAAAAGTAGGTGAAATACCGCTCTGCGATATGGCACAGGGGAAGGAACGCGAGACGGTCATCGCCCTCATGCATCTCCCAGAGCGGAGCGCTGTTGACCACCTGGAACACCAGGTTGGCATGGCTGACCATTGCCCCTTTCGGCGGACCTGTGGTGCCCGAGGTGTACACCAGAATTGCCAGCGAATCCGGAAGGACCTTCCCTGTCTGGCGCGCGAACCAGTCTGGCTGGGCACGCGAGAACGCGGCGCCGCGGAGCAGGAAATCGGCAAAGCTGCAGACCATGTCGTCGGCAAGGTCGCGCAGCCCTGCCAAGTCGAAGACAACAATGAGTCTCAATGCGGGCAACGTCTCCCTGATCGCCAGTACCTTGTCGAGTTGCGCGTCGTTCTCGACAAAGATGATGGAGGCATTGCAGTCTCCCGCCAGGTAGGCCACCTGGCTGCTGGAATCAGTCGGATAGATGCCCGCGACCACCATCCCGATGCCGAGCAGTCCCATGTCGCAGTACATCCATTCCGGACGCGTGCTGCTGAGAATGCAGGCAGACTCGCCGCCACGGAATCCGCTAGCCGCCAGGGACGCCGCAACCTGGCGTGCGGCGTCGCCGAATTGCCGCCAGCTTATGTCTTCCCAGGTCCCGCCCTGCTTGCGGCGCAACGCTACGCGATCGCCCCACTTGCCAACCAGAGCCTGGAACATCGTGGCAACCGTCGAACCGATGCTGGCGTCCCGACGAATCTCCTCCTTCTGGAGGCGGTAGTCCTGCCGCTGTCTCTCCGGCGTTCCCTCGCCGGGGACTAAGGTGAGAGTGCTCAATTCGCTATCCCCATATCTGCCTGCGTTTCCAGCCCCAGCCTTCCCTCGCCATGACATCCTGCGCTCCCAGATAGAAATCCCCGATATGTTCACGCTTCGCGCGTAGTGCTCGTCCAAGCGGTGAGCGCAGGATGCCGACACCCGGCCACACCCAGCCAGCGAAGGCCGCGAGCACAACCATGCAGACGCCGGAGCACCACAAGGCCGTTGAATCTGCCCGTCACCGACTCCATCTTGCTGATCAACTGCTCGACAATCCCTGCAAAGGCGAGCGCGGTAACGGCAAGACAGGTGGCGGCCAGTCTCAAGCCCGGCAACCCCATCAGGCCGTGGATACTGCCGACCGAATTTCCCGCGAAGATGAACCGGGACCGGATCGACATGAGTTGTCTCCTTCCTCTACGCACACGTCTCCGTAGTTCTCTGTAGTTCTCTGTCCTGCAAAGTGCGCGTCCCCAGTATAATACGAATTCGACTTCGTAAAACAATCTATTTGTATTGCATGGAGACGGCATGAACCACCCGGACTGGAACGAACACGGGCGTCGGCAGCAACTGGCGCGCTTCGGCTACCGCACCGATGCGCAGGCGCCGGCGCCACTCGCCTTCGACGCCGAATGGAGTCGCCTGCAGGCGGACTTCCCTTGCCCCCCCGGGCAGCGCGTGCCCACCTATGCGGCCCTCGACACCGCCGCCGCCGAACTCGCCAGGCAGTACATGCGCGACCGCTTCCAGCTCGACAGCCTGCTCAACCAATGCGACGCCATCCATGCCGACATCGTTGCCCTGGGGCCGCACCCGGAGGTGGTCGAACGCTACGCCAGCGCGCGCGACGCCTTCGAGGACGCGGTCGAGCGCTTCGGTGTGCTGCGCGGCCGGCTGCAGTCGGCTCTGGCCGCCGCAGCCACCGCCGGTGACGCGCCTGGCGCCGGTGCGCCGGCCGATATAATCCGCCCATCCAAGGAGGATTCGTGATGGCGAAGGCGGCAACGACCAAGGCCCGGCAAGTCAGCTGGGAAGAGTTGAGCGCAGGGCTGGCCGGGCAGGTTCCCTTCTCGCCGAAGGCGATCATCAGCACGGTGTTCGGCGACATGCTCTCGCCCGGGCGCGGGTCGGTCTGGCTGAGCAGCATCGTGCAGCTGGTGAGCGCGTTCGGACTGGAAGCGTCCCACGTGCGCACCGCCGCGCTCAGGCTGGTGTACGACGGCTGGCTCGATGCGGTACGCAGTGGCAAGTACAGCTACTACTCGCTCAGCAAGGAAACGTTCGAGAACACCCGGGACTACTTCGAACGCGTCTATGGTGAGCCCAGGTCCGCCTGGGACGGCAGCTGGCAGATCGTGCTGTTCGAACCCGACAACCTTGACAAGCGTGTCGTGGCCGATCTCAAGCTGCGACTGCAATGGCTCGGCTTCGGGCCGTTCGCGCCCAATCTCTACGCGGCGCCGGGTAACGACCCCGGCGCCTGCCAGCACCTGGTGCGCGAGCTGAAGATCGAGGGCAAGGTGCAGATACTGAGCGCGACGCCGGCAAGCCAGATGGCGCCGGCGCCCATGGAGGCCACCATCCGCAAGGCCTGGCGCCTGGACGCGGTGGAGGCCGGGTACCGGGACTTCATCGCGCTGTTCGGACCGGTGCAGGCGGCGCTGTCGGACGGGGCGATTCCCCCGGCAGCCGCCTTCCAGGTGCGCACCCTGCTGGTGCTGGCCTATCGCCGCATCGTCTTGCAGGATCCCAAGCTGCCGCTGCAGCTGCTGCCCTCCTCATGGGCCGGCACCGAAGCCCATGCGCTGTGCCGCGCGCTGTATTTCCAGCTCCTGCCGCCCTCCGAAGTGTTTCTCGCCGAGACGGTGCAGACCAGCGAAGGCGTTCTCGCCCCCGTCTCGGACGAGGTATTGCGGCGCTTCGGCGGCGCGCCGTCCGCGGCGCCGGTCTTGCAGGGCCGGCGCCGGGCCGCAAAGGCGCCTGCGGCGTAGCGCAATATGGCGTCGCCAGTGCGGTCCATGCGCGGGCCGCACTGGCGCCGATCCGCTAAAGTCCGGAAGGTTCGTCAAGCGTCTTGCGCCAGCAGCCGGTGACGCGCGGCCTGATACTCGGCCTGCAGTTGCGCAACGATCCGCGCTGTCGGCCGAATCTCATCCATCAACCCGACGCCCTGTCCGGCCCCCCAGATATCCTTCCACGCCTTGATCTTGCTCGCGCCGCCCGAGAGATCCATCTTGCTCTTGTCGGATAGCGGCAGGTTGTCCGGATCCAGCCCGGCGTTCAGAATGCTCTGCCGCATATAGTTGCCGTGGACACCGGAAAACAGGTTGGTATAGACGATATCGGCAGCATTGGCCCCCACGATGGCCTGCTTGTAGCCCTCGGCGGCATTGCTTTCCTGCGAGGCAATGAAACGCGTGCCGATGTACGCGAGATCGGCGCCCATGGCGCGCGCGGCGAGGATGGCTTCACCGTTGGCAATCGCGCCCGACAGCACCAGCGGGCCGTCGAAGAATTTCCGGACTTCGCCGACCAGTGCGAAGGGGGACAGGGTCCCCGCGTGGCCGCCTGCGCCGGCAGCCACCACGATGAGACCATCCACTCCGGCTTCCAGCGCCTTCCGCGCATGGCGTACGCTGATGACATCGTGCAGGACGATGCCCCCGTAGCCATGCACCGCGTCGAGGATCTCCTTTACCGGTGCCTGCAAGCTGGTGATGAAGATCGGCACTTTGTGATCGATGCAGACGCGCACGTCACGTTCCAGCCTGGTATTCGACTGGTGCACGATCTGATTGACCGCGAGCGGCCCGACGGGCTGGCCAGGGTTAGCCGCTCTGAAGGCGCTCAGTTCCTCGGCGATGCGGGTCAACCATTCGTCGAGCAACTCCGGGTGGCGTGCGTTGAGCGTCGGAAAGGCGCCGACGATGCCCGCCTTGCATTGTGCGAGAACCAGTTCCGGATAGCTGACGATGAACATGGGAGAGGCCATCACGGGCAACGCCAGATTCTGCAGGATTGAGGGAAGGGCCATGGGCTCTGTTTCCTTGGGGATGATCGATATCAACGGTTTCAAGGCTGGAGGTCTGCTGCGGTCGGCTTCATGCGGCAGGGCCGAGTCTGCGGACGGCTTCCTCGAACAGGGAGTCTGC